>QWPT01000032.1:17361-18577 GCA_003671075.1 Planctomycetota bacterium | reverse complement strand
TGGCCCGAATGGTCGTGGCCCGCATGTTCCCCCGACTGCACCACGCTTGACTCGATGCGCGCGATCGCCGCGGCCAAACCAAGACCAAGCAGCAGCGCCGCCGAAAGTCCAAGCCGATCGTGGCGATGAAACTGCAATTCAGGCAGCAGGTCGCTCGTGGCGATGCAGATGAATGTTCCCGCGCTAAACGCCAGTGCGTAAGGCAGGATGTCCGCGCCGTTCTCCGAAACGCCAAACCAAAGCATGGCCGCGCCGACGGGAACCACCAGCGCAAACAGCGCGTTCACCGCATGAGCAAAGGCCGCAGGACGCCCGGCCGCGCGCACCAGCGTGGTCACGGTCAATCCGTCGAACGGCTTGTGCAAGAGGATCACGACAAAGGTTGAGAAGCCTGCGAGCGCGACAATCTTGTCGTGCGTCGCTCCCGCGAGCACCGCCGCCGCCAACGCAACTCCTTCAAGAATGCTGTGCAAGGTGAGACCGATTGCCGCGCCAACCCAGCCGAGTTCGCTGACCTGTTTCGCATGTCCACTGCGATGCGCGGATGCAGGCGTTGGCTTCGCCGATTTCTTCGCGCCTTCGTCATGCCCGCCGCAACCATCGTCGCAACAGTCGTGGTGACCAGCGTGTTCAGGCGTTTCGTGCTGATGAAACTGGAAGAACCTCTCGAGGAGGAACATCACCATGAACCCAACCACCACCGACAACACCACGCCATCGATCGATGCGTGAAGCGCGCCGTGCGAAGATGCGCCGCCGCCTTCGCTCGACTCCAACGCCAGAATGATCGCGTGGGGCAGCAAGTGCAACACGCCAACGCCGAGCATGGTTCCGCCGACAAAACTCAACGCGATTTGCAACTTGCGGTGGCTCAGCCTGAGCGAAGCAGTAAACGCTCCGCCCGCGAGCGATGCGATTCCGACGGCAACGGAATACACCCCAAGCTGCCAGGCTGGCGAAAGCCCGGCGAATCCTGCGGCCGAAGCCTCTTGCCCGAGGATGGAAAGAATCGACATGGGGTGCGAAGGATAGCGGACGAAGCCGCGTGATTTCAAAGATGCAACCGTTTGCAGGCACAGACATCCCTGCTATAGTCCGCACCCTCTCAGGGGTGGTAGCTCAATTGGGAGAGCGCCTCGGTCGCATCGAGGAGGTTGTGAGTTCGATCCTCATCCACTCCATATGAACGCAAACGGCCCTGCTCACGCGGGGTCGT
>QWPT01000032.1:0-17326 GCA_003671075.1 Planctomycetota bacterium | reverse complement strand
AACGCCTCAAAGGAGTTTCCGCGAGAAAGTGGCGCCTGCCTGTATTCTGCAGGTGTGCCCGACGCGCCCGTCATTCCCGACTCACCCGATCATTGCGTAGATGTGTCCTGGGTTGACCCTGCGCTGAACCCGCATTTCGCCACCCCGGCGATGCGCCAATACGGCCGTGCCAAGACCGAACACCCCGACTGCATTCTCTTCTTCAGGATGGGCGACTTCTATGAGATGTTCGACCGCGACGCCGTGCTCGCCCATCGTCTGCTGTCGATCACGCTGACTCAACGCACCAAAGGGCTGCCGATGGCGGGCGTGCCCTACCACGCCGCCGAGGGCTACATCCGCAGGCTTGTTGCGATGGGCCATCGGGTGGCGGTCTGCGAACAGATGCAGGATCCGAAGGACGCGAAGGGCGTGGTTGAACGCGCGGTCACGCGCGTACTCACGCCCGGAACGCTCATCGACGAGGCGCTGCTCGACAGTGGCGCGTGCAATCGGGTTGCGGCGGTCTTGCTCGACGCCACCGAGGCGCACATCGCCTCCATCGAAATTTCCACCGGCGCGTTCAGCGTGTTGTCGTGTCCGATTGGCGCGCTTGGCGATGAGATCGCCCGCATCTCGCCGAGCGAACTGGTGCACGCGCAGGAGCGCGATGGCTCGGTGCATCCGGAGTTCGCCAAGCTCGCCGCCCGCGGGCTCGCGCTGACCGCACGCGCGGGTTGGTACTTCCGCACTCAGGACGCGCTCGAAACGCTGACGGCGCAATTCGCGGTGAAATCGCTGGAAGGCTTCGGTTTCGCCATCGGCAACAGCAAGGACGAACCGGCGATCGGCGCCGCGGGCGCGATCCTGCGTTACGCGCTCGAGACCCAGGCCACCGAGCACGCGACCGGCAATGCGCGCGGGCGAATTCCTCATCTTTCGCCGCCCAAACGGCTCGCGCGCGGCGCGTTCCTCAGCGTCGACGCCACCACCCTGCGCGCGCTCGAGATCGAACGCACTCTGCGCACGGGCGCAAGCGAAGGCAGCTTGCTCTCGATCTTCGACGCCGCCGCAACGCCGATGGGCCGCCGCTTGGTGCGCGACTGGCTCTGCTATCCGCTCGCCACCAAGGCGGCGATCGATGATCGACTCGATCGTGTTGCCGCATTGGCCGCCGACGAACTCTTCGCCGACGCCGTACTCGCGCAGCTCTCCAATTTGCAGGATGTCGCGCGCATCGCCGGCCGCGCCGCACTCGGCCGCGCCACGCCGCGCGATGCTCTCGCGCTCGCCCGTTCGCTCGGAGCGATGGCGCCGCTCGCCGCCACCCTCGCTCCCAGCGCCGCGTTTACCGCCGATTGCGCCGAGTTGTCCCGCGTCGCACCGCTGCTCGCGCCGCTCGCCGCGAATCTCGCGCGCGCCATCAAGTCTGACGCCCCCACTCATCTGCGCGAGGGCGGCGTGTTTGGTGACGGCTACGACATCGAACTCGACGAAACGCGGCTGTTACAGCGCGATTCAAGCGTTTGGCTGGCGAACTACCAGGCCGAGCTCATCGCTGCGAGCGGCATCGGATCGCTCAAAGTCGGCTTCAACTCGGTGTTCGGCTACTACATCGAACTCTCCGCCATCAACGCCGCCAAGGCGCCCCCGAGCTTCACTCGCAAGCAGACGCTGCGCAATGCCGAGCGCTACATCACGCCCGAGCTCAAGCAGTTCGAGGAAAAAGTTCTGCGCGCCGAGGCCAATGGCATCGCCCGCGAAAAAGAACTTTGGACGGCGCTGCTGGCGCAAGTGGCCGCGCACATCCACGAGATCGTTGCCTTCGGTGAACGCGCCGCCGAACTCGATGCGCTGTCGTGCTTGGCGGCGGTCGCGCGGCGTCAACGATGGATCCGTCCAGAAATCGTGCAGAAAACAGGCGTTTCCATCGAAGGCGGACGCCACCCCGTGCTCGATCGAACGCTGGCGTCGAACTTCGTTCCCAACGACACCGACCTCGCCGCCACCGCCGATTCCCCCACGCTTGCGCTCATCACCGGCCCGAACATGGCCGGCAAGAGCACCTACATCCGCCAGGTCGCGCTCATCGCCCTGCTTGCGCATGTCGGCTCATTCGTGCCCGCCACCCGCGCGCGCATCGGCGTCCTCGACGCGATCCTCACCCGCATCGGCAGCGCCGACGAGATCCACTCCGGCCAATCGACCTTCATGGTCGAGATGACCGAGACAGCGAACATCCTGCATCACGCCAGCGCGCGCAGCCTGGTTATTCTCGATGAAATCGGCCGAGGCACCAGCACGCTCGACGGCCTCAGCCTCGCATGGGCGATCACGGAAACGCTGGCCGCGCGCGGCGCGTGCACGCTGTTCGCCACTCACTACCACGAGCTCACCCAACTCGCCGACACGCTCGCGCGCGTGACCAACCTACAAGTGAGCGTGCGCGAGTGGAACGATGATGTTGTGTTTCTGCACCGAATCGTGCCTGGCCGCGCCGATCGCAGCTACGGCATTCATGTCGCGCGCCTTGCGGGTTTGCCTCGTGAAACCGTCGCGCGCGCAAAGGAAGTGCTCGAACTCCTCGGCACCGTCGAGGTTGCCGACGCGCTCGCGGGGCGGGTGAAGGAAATCGTCGCCACCACCACGCATGCGCCCACCGCAGGTTCGGGGCGCAAATCAGCGCCAACTCCGCAACTTTCGCTGTTCACCGAATATCTCGAGCATCCGGCCATCGACGAACTGCGCAAGCTCGACATCAACGCGCTGACGCCATTAGCCGCGTTCGATCTGCTGCGACGACTGAGCGAGTCGGCCCAAAGCAAGTCCTGACGCAAACACGGACGCAAACACGGACGCAAACACGGACGCAAACACGGACGCAAACACGGACGCAAGTCCCCGCCGCTCAGTCTCCGTGCTTCTGCCGCAATCTCGTCGAAAGCCGCAACATCCACTGCACGCGCTCGAATTCGTTGAGCCACTCCTGCAGCACCGCGACGCTCTCGTCCACAGGAATCTCCGCCCACGGAAGTTCACACGACGGTCCAAGCTGTCTTCGGGCCAGTCCGCGATAGCGCGAGAGCGTGCGGTCACCCGCGATCGCGCACACATCGAAGTCCTCCGCAGCAAACACCACCATCGGCACGCGCCCGCCGCCACAGATCTTTAGCCGCGAAGAAAGTTCCTCCTCCGCATCGCGGTCCACCCAACGCAGGTCGATCAACGGGTTGGCCTGCGCGATGCGCTCGAGCATCGGCCCCTGCTGCACGCAGTCGCCGCACCAAATGCCGCTCACCACCAACACCTTCATTTCACGGGTAAATCCAGCGATTTCCGCCTTCTGAACCGCCGACAACACAACGCGGTCATACACCGTCTGCCAACCGCCGGCGCGTGACTGATCACTCGCGAGATAGCGGTCAAACGAAACAGCGCGAGAAAATGTGGCTTCGAGAAGAGTGCGATCCAACATGGCGGAGAAACCTTTGGGCTAGGGAAGATCCGAGCGTACACTCGAAGCGCCGATGCGTCTCACGCAGCCCAACCATCTTTTCCGCCGCGCCGGGGCGCTGAGCCGCGTCGGGGCGCTGAGCATCGTCTGCACGGTCAGTCTTGTCTGCGCATCGCCGCGCAGTGCCAACGCGCAAGATGAACCGCCGACCGAGGTCACGCCCGCAGAAGTTCCGCCCGCAGAGGTCACCCCCGCCGCGCCCGAGCAAATTGAAATCGCCGCCATCGGCGCCGATGAAGCTGAAGCGCTCAATCGCCTCGGCAATGCCAAAAGTTGGCCGCAGCGCGCACTCGCGGTCATGCGCCTCGAACGCTTCGACTGCGAGGCCAGCGCCGGCCGACTTCTCGCGATGGCGGGCGATAGTTCCTGGCGCGTGCGCGCCTACGCCTTCGCTTGCCTCGCTCGCCGAGGAATCGCCGTTGCACCCGAACGCCTCGAACAAGAAGCCGATCCACGCGTGCTGCGCGCGATCCTGCGCGCGCGCTACCAGCTTCCGCAGAAATCCATCGACCTGCGCATCACTGCCTGCGAAGAGTCGCTCAACCTTTACGAAGCAACCGTCGCGCTCGAGTGCCTCGCGGCGCTGGAGAAATACGACGAGAAGGATCCCGCCGACAAACCGATCCGCGCCCGCATGGATGAACTGCTTTCCCGCATCATTCTGCGCATGGATCGACCGCAAGGCGGTGCGCTCTCGCCGCGCCTGTCCGCGATCACCTCGGGCGCTGACTCGGGGCGAAACTACCGTTGGCGCGAATGGCTTCAAAAGCACAAGATCAAGCCGGGCTACACCCCCGCCGCCCTCGTGCCCATCGCGCCCGCCGGCACGCGTCTGGTTGCGCGCAACAAGATCGCCGAACTCGATGGCGAGCGCTTCACCGCGTTTGAGAAGTATCTCGCCGGCATCGCCGACCGCCCAATGGACCTCGCGATCATGATCGATTGCACCGCGAGCATGTCCAAGGAACTCGCCGACGCGCAAGGCGGCATCGACGACCTCGTCGACTTTCTCGCCAGCGTGACCAAGGGCGTGCGCATCGGCATCGTCGGTTACCGCGACAACACCGACGACTGGGAAACGCGCGGTTGGGACTTCACCCGCAGCCTCGACGAGGCGCGCTCGAGACTCTGGTCGCTCTCAGCTGACGGTGGCGGTGATGCGCCCGAAAGCGTCTACGCCGCCATGAAACTCGCGCTCACGAAGTTCAGTTGGCTCCCCGATGTTTCCGACGCGAGCACGCAGCCGATCCGCGCCTGCGTCATCGTCGGCGATGCTCCGCCACACCCGGGCGAGGGCACGCTGTGCGTCGAACTCGCCAAGCGCGGTTTCGCCAGAGGTGTGCGTTTCTACGGCATCATTGCCCGCGACAGCGAGGCCAACATGAAGGCCGAGGACGCCGACGATGCGCCGCCTCGACCAACGCGGCCCAAGGAAGATCCTCCGGCAAAGGCGCCGCGCAACCGCAAGCCTGGCCAGGTCGATCCGCCCAAGGCGCCTCCGCCGATGGTGAAGAAAAAGCCTAGTTACACCTGGTTTCCCGAGATTTCCGAGGCTGGAGGCGGACGCGCCGAAATCCTCAAGGACAAGGATTCGCTGGTCGCCGAGATCGCTGAACTCACCATCGCCGACAAGTACCGCGACGAGTTCGCTGATTTCTTTTCCGCGTTTCGCCAACTGTGCCGCTGAGCCGCGGAAGATGGACTGCAAGATGACGCGCAAGATGGCGCGCAAGATGGCCCGCAAGATGCTCAGGCGCGCAAGCGCCCGCAGTGCAAACTATCGACGCCACTCGGTCGGAACGGCCTCGCCCTTGACCAACGCGTAGGCACGCTCAAGCAATTCGCGCACACCTTCGCCGGTCGCGGCGGAAATCACCACCGGAGCGTCTTCGCGCAGCGCTTCCTTCGTGGCGTCCTTCTTCGCAAGCTTCCCAAGTCCGAGTTCGGTCGAGAGACGGCGAATGCGCTTGGCACGCTCCTCCTCGGGCACGAGATCGATCTTCGAGAAGACAACCAACTCAGGCTTCTCAGCCAGCGTCGGCGAGAACGCATGAAGCTCCGCGCGAATCATTCGATAGTTGTCGGCAGGCTTCGATCCGTCGAGCGGCGCGAGATCGACCAGATGGACGATCGCCTTGGTTCGCTCGATGTGGCGCAGGAAATCGTGACCGAGACCGGCTCCGTCGCTTGCGCCCTCGATCAGACCCGGAATGTCCGCAAGAACCACCCGTCGATCGCCCGACAACTCAGCGATGCCAAGTTGCGGCTTGCGGGTGGTGAACGGATAAGCGCCGACCTTCGCCGTCGCCCGACTGCTCGCGTTCAGCAGCGTCGACTTACCCGCATTGGGCAGCCCGACGAATCCGACATCGGCGATCAGCTTCAATTCAAGCCGCAGCGAACGCTCCACCGCATCGCCGCCCGGAGTGCATTCCGTGGGTGACTGATGCGTCGAAGTCTTGAATCGATCGTTGCCCAGCCCGCCCTGCCCGCCCTCGGCGACCATGACTTGCTGACCTTCGTCAAGAATGTCCGCCACGAAATCGCCGGTTTCCAGGTCGCGGACCACAGTTCCCAACGGCACGCGGACAAACAGATCCGCGCCGTCGCTACCGTGACACTTCTTGCGCGAGCCCTTTTCGCCCGCAACGGCGAAGCAATGCGGCCGATGCTGAAACTCAATCAGCGTGTCGAGATGCGGATCGCCCACCAAGATCACATGTCCGCCGCGTCCGCCGTCGCCTCCATCGGGACCACCCTTTTGGATGGACTTCTCGCGGCGGAACGCAACGACGCCGTTGCCGCCCTTGCCGCTGAGAACATGGATGATGGCTTCGTCAACGAGCATGCGAGATAGTTCGGTGGGGAAAGAAAGCCGCACGCATGCGCGTGCGGCTTGAGTTCAAGAGTATCGAGTGATCAGCTCCGATCAGAACCGACGGCCGCATACGCGGGCACATTCAGATCCGATGGAATGATGTCGACATGCGAACCACGGAAACGAACCGTTCCCGCAGCGAGCGCCATCAGCGTGTGGTCCTTGCCCAGATGGACAAGGTAACCAGGCTTCCAGCGCGTTCCGCACTGGCGCACGATGATCGCGCCTGACTTGGCGACTTGACCGCCGTAAAGCTTGATGCCACGGAACTGCGGGTTTGAATCGCGTCCGTTCTTAGTTGAGCCTTGACCCTTCTTGTGTGCCACGACGAAATCTCCGATGAGGTGCTGAGCCGAGAGAAGATACAGAAGCCTCAGCGGAAAATCCACTCGCGGTTGACGATCGAGTAAGTCGTCGTACCGCGGGGTTTCGGATCGCCAGGGACCAGATAATCGATTTTGACCGTCTTGCGGAGGGTCACCATGTCGCCCGTCTTAGGGTTGGGCTTCTTCTCGGTCTCGCGCGACAGACCCTGCACCATCACCGTGAGTTCGGTGGGAGTGATGTCGTCAGCGCGAAACACGATCAGACCGGTCTTTGCGTGTTCCTTTCCAGGAAGCACCTCGCCGAGAATCTCGAACTGGTCTTCAAGAAGGTCGTTCTTGAGATACGCCTTGAGCTGGCGCACCACACCGCTGGAAACACCATCGCCTTGCGCGAGAATGCGCCCATCGTCAACCACGAGCTCGATGCGCGGAGCAAACCGCAGCTCCTTGCCCGTGTTGTTGACGACATCGTAGGTCGTGTACCAGTACTGCTTGCCCGACTCCGGGTCCTTGTAGAGGCGCAGCTCAGTCGGAGTGAAGTCGATGTCCTTCGGCGGCGCCACGAAAGATGGAGCGGCCAGCGCAGAGTCCGTGATCGATCCGACCAACAAAACCGTCGACGAAACGACGGCAAGCGAGGCAAGCGCAGTACGGATGAGTCGAGAATTGCTCATAGATCACTCCGAAATCTGTTCGGCCAACGCCGCCCAGAGGGTTCGAGATTGTAACGAAATCCTGCGCGATCAGTGGCACGCATTCGCGTAGAAGCGCAAGCCGTCAATGCTACGGTAGCCTGACCACCCCATACCTTGCGTCGATTGCCCGCACCGCCCCCGACCCTTCTCTCGCCGTGACCCTTCCTTCCAGCCCCCACATCGTCGTCCGCGCTACCGCTGAACGGATCGATGACGCGCTCTCGGCATTGCTCGCGGCGGGGCCAGCCGCATCGGCGCGATTTGCCCGACAGGCCGAGACGGCCAAGCTCGCACTCGACCGAATCTGGTGTCTTGCCGACGAATTCGGCCGCTATCGCATGGCGGTGCTCGCGGTCCCCACGCTCGGGCGCACCACCATGCTTCTCGCAACTCACGCGCGTTCCTCCGCGGATGCGTTGGCGCTCGGCCCCGCCGTCGCCGCCGCCGCCACTGGCTGCGCCGATGTTTCCGATATCGCGCAGGCGCTCGTTGAACCCGCGCGCGCGATCGACATTGAAACCTACGAGGCGGGCGGCCTTCGTCGACTGGCGACGCTCGAGTATCTCGAGCGAACCTTCGCCCGATCAGGTGTTCCTGATCAACCCACGATTCCTGCAGGCTGGACCATCGAACCCGCCGCCGATACGCGCGCGCTCAATGCCGCTGATCCGCGCGCACTCGGCGAATCGCACCGCGCGCAAATCGCAGGCGTGCTCGACGAAAGCTATCGCCAGACCCGCGACTGCCCCGGGCTTGCAGGAATGCGACGCACGCTTGATGTGCTCGATGGACACTTCGGTCTCGGCGCGCGCCCGCGTTTTTGGCTGCTTGCGCGCCAAGATTCCGTTGCACGCGCTGTCTGCCTTTTCAACGCGACGCCCGACGCCGCCACCGCCGAACTTGTCTATCTCGGCATTGCGCCAGCCGCGCGCGGATTAGGAATTGCGCGCGCATTGCTCAGCACTGGGCTGCGCGCGTGCGCACAAGCGGGCGTTGCTACGGTGTCACTGGCAGTGGACGCATCGAACGAACCTGCGCGAAAACTCTACGCAACAAGCGGATTTCGCACTACCTCCACGCGCGTCGCTCTGGTGCGACCGCTTGCCGGCGCACGGGCTTGATGTCGATCGCATCTTGATCGCGCGCATCGATCGCAGCATCGATCGCAGCATGGATCCGTCGCTTCCATCGCGATCGCAACCTAACTTGCGCGCGTCCTGTCAAGGGCAACTGCTCGTCGAGCCGCGAAGATTTTTTGCAAGTCATTTTGTCCAACCCGCTTCGTCCGCGATTTATCCACAGACTTTCCGCTACCGCTCGGTCGGCATGGAAAAGATCACGCAAACCGCTTGTTTTAAAGCGTTTCCGCTCCGAACACCGCACAAGCGCTCAGCAAGCCGCTTGCAGAAAGTGGACCTTGGGCTAGATTGCCGACTTCCCGCAGGGACGCGGGTCTTCGTGGTGTCTTGACACGAAGCCAGATCGATTGCAAAGCGCCTTGCACGCGCAGCCCGCCACGCTTCACGCCTGGCGACGAGCCCGTGCTCTTCGCGCAACCGATCTGGTGGAGGCTCACCTTACCTTTGCCACTCTAGAGCCAAGCGATCGCCCTCGGCCTCGCGCGCTGTGTCGTTGCCTGCGCGCCAACCGACCTTTCGCCAACTCTTCGCCCCCGCCGAGTCGTCCCGATGTCTCCGATTTCAATCGCTCAACCCTCCGCGGCCCAAGTTTCTGTGGCCCCGATTTCGCCAGCCCGGGCGCGCGCGTACACCGACGCGTTCCGAAGTCGGCTCGTCGAGACCATCGGCGTCTACCGCTTCGACCTGTGGTTCGAACACGGCACCTCGATCACGCTTTCCAGTCAAAGCGCCGAGATCCAGGCCGCCAATCCGTACGCCCGCGACTGGATCCTGAAGAACTTCCGCTCGCAACTCGACGCCGTGACCGCTGAGATCCTCGGGGTCGACGCCACCTGCACCGTGAGCGTCCCCGTGCGCGAGGCCGCCGTGGCAACGACCACGCCCCGTGTCACCGCGCGCCCTGAGCGCAACGACGCTCCGCAGGCTCCTGGACTCGACTCGGCGACCGACGACCCCCGCCGCCGCCAGCAATCGCCCCGCGGTGCGCGCACCCAGACCCTGCGCCGCCTCGAGGACTTCGTCGTCGGCGAGTCAAATCGCCTCGCCTTCGCCGCGAGCAATCAGATCGGCGATGGTTCGCCCGAGGCGCCGCCGATCCTCTTCATCCACGGCGAGTGCGGCGTGGGAAAGACGCACCTCATCCAGGGCCTCTGCCGACGCCGCGCTGAGCGCAGTCCGCGCCAGGTGATCAAGTATGTCACCGCCGAGCAGTTCACCAACGAGTACATCGCCGCCGTCCGCGATGGCTCGCTCGACGAGTTCCGCAAACGCCTGCGCCGGGTCGACCTCCTGGCCATCGACGATGTCCATTTCCTCGCCAACAAGACGGCGACTCAGGCCGAGTTCCTGCACACCATCGACGCCATCGACCTTTCTGGCGCGCGCATCGCCCTGGTCTCCGACGAGCACCCCCGCCACATCCGTCGCTTCAATCAGTCGCTGGTCAGTCGCTTTCTCTCGGGGATGGTGGTCAAGGTCGACCGCCCCGACCGTGGAACCCGCGTTGAGCTCGTCCGTCGGCTTTCCCGCGAGCGCGGGCTTGACCTGACCACCGCCGGCGAAGATTCGGTCGCGGGCCGTTGCACTGGATCGATCCGCGAGATCGAAGGTGCCATCACCCGGCTCGGCGCCCTCGTCGAGCTCGACGGCGTTCGCGGACAGATCGGACCAGGAACCGTCGAGCGGCTCCTCGGCGACGACCATGTCACCAGCACCGGCTGTGCGCCCGTTCGACTCGGACATATCCTCGAGTCAGTGTGCGAGCGCATGCGCGTCACCCGCGAAGAACTCCTCGGCAGCGGCCGCCACGCGCGAACCGTCGTCGCCCGCAGCCTCGTCGCCCATCTCGCCCGCGAGCTCACTACCCACAGCTACCCGGAAATTGCCCGATCGCTCGGGCGCGACACCCATTCGGCCGTGCACACCGCGGCCAAGCGCCTTCGCCTCATGATCGACGGCGACATGCGCGTGAACGGCGACGGCGAGTCGGTGCGCGAACTGGTCGACCAGTTGCGCCACGACATCGCACGCGGCAGCCGCGCTCGCCCGGGTTGAACGCGGCGAGATCGGCGTTGGTCCGTGGACGCTTCCTCGCCCAACTCTGCCGTCGACAACGGTGCAATGGCTACACTCGCACCCATGTCTCGACGCGTCTGTTTTGTCTTCTTTACCGCCGCCGTTCTCGCAAGCGCGCTTGTCTGTGAACCCACTTGCGCACAGTCTGGCCCCGTCAAGAGTGGGCCTACCGTTACGCCCCCAGTTGCACCCGCGGTTGCGCCCGCGAGTACGCCCGCAAACTACGACACCCTCGATCGCTATCAAACCGTATTGCGCACGCTCTTGGAAGGCATTCGCAGTGACAAGGATGGAACGCAGCACGCCGCGCTCGCTGCGCTGCGTCAGTTGCGCGATCCTGCGCTTGGCCCGCTTTTCGAGCGTTTGATCAACAGTGAAGACTGGTCGCTGCGCGTCGATTGCGTGCTCGGTCTCGCCGAACTCAGCGCCTCGGGCAAAGTCGACATCGCGCGCATCGAGCAGCTGCCGGGTGAAGCCGATCGCGAAGCTGCCATCAACGCAGTCATCGCCCTCAAGCTCGTCGATTCCGCGCAAGTGAAGGCCATGCTGGCATGGAGCGATCTTCCCAGTTCGCAGCGCGTGATTCTGGCTGGTGAATTGCGCAGGCTTGGCGAAGCGCCTGATTCGGCGTTGCTCATTCGTCTCGCCAGTTCGAAGACGCCCGAAGTCGCTGGTCTCGCCGTGGGAATCCTGCTTGATCTCAAGGCGGCGCAAGCCGCGCAGCTTGCCGCGAAGTCGCGCGAGCAGATCGCGGCGTTGGCGCCAGCAACGCGCTCGGCGGTCATCGCGCAAATCGCCGAAGCGTGCTCGGTGGACGGCCTCGTCGGAGCTGGTCCGTACATCGCCTCACTGCTCACACTGCCCGAACTCACCGAGGAAAATCGCCAGCGCACCCTCGGAAGCCTGCTCGTGCTCTCGCCGACCGATGCGTACCCCGCGCTTGCTGCAGCGGTCATCGCCGATCGTTCGACGCAGTCCCTCTTGCGCTACGGCTCAGTGCTCCTTGCGAGCGGCGCGCGCGCACCCGCGGCGGAATGGGCACGATTTCGCAGCAGCGCAGAAGCGCGCGACGAAGTTCTCGACGCCATCGCCGACGCCGGCACCGCCCTCACCGATGGCGACTTCACAAATGCCTACGCCAAGTTGGTTGCGACCGAGCGCCGCAGCGTGCTTCGCGGCGCGCTCGATGGCGCGCACCGAATCGGGCCCACCGCCGACCGCGCCTTCGGCCTCGCCTGTCTCGCCCTCATCATGAAGCCCGGTCCCACGCCTCCGCAGGTTTCCGAAACGCTTCTTCTCTCGCTCTTCCGCCTCGCCGAACTCGAGCCCGGCGAACTCCGCGGGCCGTTGGCGACCGATTCTCTCGACCCGCCCACGCAAGACGCTCTGTTGATGGCGCTTCTCCACGCCGGCACGCCCGCGGCCGCCGAAGTGGCACGCACGATTCAAGGTCGCGCATCACGCACCGGCGAAGGCCAAATCGCAGTGTTGGTCGCGCGCAACTCCCCATCGGTCACCCCGTCTGAACTCGAAGAACTCATGCGCGTCGCTGGCGGCGGCGTGAATGTCGCCTTCCCCGTGCGCACGCAGGCGGCGTGGCTGTGGCTGCGACACTCCAAAAAAATCAACGATGCGATAGCGATGATCGCGCCCGATGATTCAACGACCCCCGTGGATAAGACGCAAGTGGAAAAGTCGCAAGTGGAGAAGACGCAATGAGCGAACCAATCTGGCTCGGCCCCCGTCCCCCGACCCGCGGAGAATGGCGCGAGATGCAAGAAAGCATCGGCGCATCGCCTTCCGTCTATTACGCCCTTGAGGCGCGCGTTGAAGGCATGGTTGCGGATTTGGTGAAGCGGCCGTTTGCCATTAGTTTTGGCTCGACCGGCGATGCGATTGAAGCAGCACTCGATGCGCTCGGCGCCACGCGCGGCAGTGAAATCATCATCCCTGCGCTCGGCCCCGCTTCGCTCGGCGCAGCTGCCGTGCGCTGTGGCGCTCGCATCCGCTACGCCGATGTCGACGCGAAGTCACTCACGCTGCGCGCACAAAGCGCGTCGGCCCACATCAATCCCTCCACCCGCGCCATCGTCGGAGTCGCCACTCACGGCCAACCCGCCGGACTCGAAGAACTCGCCGCGCTCGCCGCTTGCAATGAACTTCCTCTGCTTGAGATCGTCTGCGGCGGTCTGGGCGGAACCATTGGACGCGATCCGGTTGGCCGCTTCGGCCGCATCTCCGTCATCGCCCTCGGCACCCACGAGTCAACGATCGGTTCAGGCGGAGCGATCTGCGTGACCAACGAGGACAACCTCGCCAACTCGCTGCGCCTCATGCGTAATCTCGGCCGCGCCGAACCAAAGTCTGACTGGGAACGCATCGGCGGTGTCCGCCAACTCGAACGCGTCGGCCTCGACGCGCGCATGAACCCCATGCAAGCCGCGCTCGCCGAAGTCCGCCTGCGCCGCTTCGACGAAATCTGCTCCCGCCTCGACGATGTCTTCCATGACTATGTGCGTCGCCTCGCGATGCATCCCGACCTGATTCTGCCCGCACCCTGCGCCGACGGAACTGTTCGTTGGTCGCACTTCGCCGTGCGCCTCTCCGAGCGATTCTGCCGCGACGACCGCGACTCGATTCTGCAAGGCCTGCTTCGCCACGACATCGCCGCCACCAGCGTGATGTATGTCCTGCCGCTCGAACCGGCCTATGCGCACACCGGCGAAGGCGCCGACTACCGCATTGCCCAACGCGCCGCCGACCGCCTGATCGCGCTCCCCTTCTCGACCTCGCTCGCCGAACGAGACATCGACCTCGTCTGCCAGACTCTGCAAGTGATGATCGAGCGGCAGACGATTCTGCGTTGATCCGATCGCGCGATCACTCCCACTCGATGGTCGCAGGCGGCTTGGACGAAATGTCGTAGACCACGCGGTTCACGCCCTTGACCTCGTTGATGATCCGGTTGGAGATCAACGCGAGCACGTCGTAGGGAATGCGCGACCAGTCCGCAGTCATAAAATCCTGGGTGTCAACGCAGCGAATCGCAACGGTCGACTCGTAAGTCCGTCCGTCGCCCATCACGCCCACCGACTTCACCGGCAACAGCACGGCGAAGACCTGACTCGTCGACCGATAGAGGTTCGCCGCAACGATCTCCTCAAGAAGGATGCGGTCGCACTCGCGCAGAACATCGAGTTTTTCCTTGGTGATATCGCCGATGATCCGCACCGCCAGGCCAGGCCCTGGGAACGGATGACGCCAGACGATTTGCTGCGGAAGGCCAAGCACCTCGCCCAGCGCGCGCACCTCGTCCTTGAACAGCAGCCGCATCGGCTCGATCAACTCGAAACCAAGTTGCTCAGGCAGACCGCCGACATTGTGATGCAGCTTAATGTTCGCGCTCGTGCCCGCGTGCCCGTGACCCGACTCGATGACATCGGGGTAAAGCGTGCCCTGCGCGAGAAACTTCACATCGCCAGAAATCGACTTGGCCGACTCCTTGAACACTTCGATGAAGCGGTGCCCGATCCGGCGGCGCTTCTCCTGCGGCTCAATGATTCCCTCAAGATCGCCGAGGAACTCCTTGCTCGCATCGACCACGCGCAGGTCCACATCGAAATGCCCACGAAAGGTCGCGTCGACGAGGTCGCGTTCGTTCTTACGCAGCAGCCCGTTGTCCACGAAAATGCAGACGACCTGCTTGCCGATCGCCTTGGCCAACAGCGCCGCCACCACCGAACTATCGACGCCGCCGGAGAGCCCGCAGATCACCCGCGAGTCGCCCACGCGCGCACGAATCCGGTCGCACTCCTGCGCGACAAAGTCGGACATCCGCCAGGCGCCCGTGCATCCGCAACCCTTGAATAGAAAGTTCGAGAGCATGTCGCCGCCCTGGGGCGTATGCGTCACCTCAGGATGAAACTGCACACCGTAGAACCTGCGCGCATGATCGCGCACCGCTGCGAACCGACAGGTCGCGGTGCTCGCAAGCGCGGCAAAACCCTGGGCAAGGCGCGTCACCTGATCACCGTGGCTCATCCACACCGTCGCATGATCGTCCACGCCGGCGAAGAGGTCGCTGCCATCGACCACATCAAGTTTGGCCCGACCAAACTCGCGATGATCCGCGCTCTCGACCAATCCCCCGAGCAGGTGACTCATCAGCTGCATGCCGTAGCAAATGCCCAGGACGGGAATGCCCATCGCAAAGATCGCGGGGTCGCAGGTCGGCGCTCCCGTCTCGAAGACGCTCGCGGGGCCGCCAGAAAGAATGATTCCCTTGGGTGCGACCCGCCTGATTTCGTCGACGCTGATGCGCGGACTTACCAGCAGGCTGAAGACTCCGGCCTCGCGCACGCGGCGCGCGATAAGCTGGGCAGTCTGGCTGCCAAAGTCGAGAATGAGGACCGTTTCGGTGCCGGGCGGTGGAAGCTCGATCATGGTGAGGGGGGAGAATGTAGCACCCCTCCCACCACGCTGCCCGCGCTGCAACGAGTGTCTGACCCGCCGCGCAAATGGCTCGCTTACTCGGCCGTGGCGACAGGTTCGTCGTGGGTAGGCATGAAGCGAGGAATCGGCGAACCTCGACCATGCAGGCCCGGCTCGTTGGCAACGGGTTCGCTGCGGAGAACTTCGTGCAGCCGGCGACTTGCGGCATTGCCGTGCATCGGGCCATGCTTGGCGATGTGCGCGGCCTCACGATCGGCCGCCGGATCGACTTCATGTGGATCGTCGCTAGGCGCGAGGGATGCGGCGAGCGCAACATCCTCGATCCAGCACCAAGCCAGCGCGCAACTTCCAACCACGAGGCCGAGGCGTGCAAGCATGTGAGTCACACTGTGGCTAGTGCCATCGAGGATCGAGGTGATTTCAGTGCGCGAAAGCGCGAGTGCGCCGTAGACCGCCAGCGCCGCGAAGGTCGCGCCCGCCTTGTCGGAACGGCTGCGCAGAATCACCAGAAGTGAGCCGAGCGCAACAGCCGCGAGCCCGCCGACGGCAAGCACCGCAGGTACCGAAAGCAGTTCGGCGCTGAAACGCGCGATCTCGCGAATGCTGGTGATAGTCGCAGCACCCGCCGTAAGCCCCGCCTCGGCGCCGTCCACGATGCCCGAACCTGCGAGAACGCAGGAACTCTCGACCGCTCGTGCGAGCAGGCCAAGGCACCAGACCGCCGTCGCAACGGCAATCACCCGTGTTACACCGCGAGAGAGTCCACGTACTCGTGTCATGCTTTCCCCGTCGACCTTTCAATGAGTGCTGTTTGCCAAATGGCGCAGACTTTTTCGAAGCCGCCCGCACGCGTTCCGTTCGTAACGATTGATCCGGCTAGGCGAACTCATGCCCGCAGCGCCGTCCATCACGCGCCGAGTGCCAACCTCGACGCCGCCGCGCTCGGCAGCACCGCGCTATCGCAGCGCTGCCGCGCGCGAACAATGTCGTACGCCACTCGGCGAAACTCGACGGTGAGCGCTTCGAGATCGAGAATGGCGTAGCTGGCGCGGTTATCACCGTCGCGCGGCTGGCCGACCGATCCCGGATTCACGATCGCTCGCCCAAACTTGGGCAGATCAAAGATCGCCGACGACACAAAGGCGCCGCGATTTTCCTGCGCCGTTCCGAGTAAGCGTCGCGCCACCTGGAACGCCTCGACCTCGCTCGCGGCCGTGGTGAACTGCGGATCGGCAATAGTCGCGAAACACGCTGGAACATGGGTATGACCGATCAGCGCGACCGAGTGGTCGACCCAACGAAACGCCGTCGCCGCATCGGCGCGCGTGCGGAGATAGTTCATGCCGTGGTCGCTAGGAATAGGCGAATCATGCACGCCAAACACCTTGTCTTCGCAGGTGAAAGTTGCCGGCATCTGTTCGATCGCCTCCATGTCGGCGCTGGTCAACTGCGTCCGCGCATGCTCAACGCCCGCGCGCGCCAACGGATTCCAGTTCTCGGCCAAGATCGGCCTCACGACAGCTCGCTCGTGATTTCCCGCGACAATGGTGCGACAAGATTGTCGCGCTATGTCCAGGCATTCCTTCGGGTCGGGCCCGTACCCCACGATGTCGCCGAGGCACACCATCATGTCGACGCCGCGCTTGCTGACATCCGCCAGCACGCGATCGAACGCGATGAGGTTGCCGTGAATGTCCGAGATGACTGCGATTCGCGCCATAGTAGTACCGATCGTCCTTCGTCCCGCGCCTTCTCGGCACGCGAACCATTCCCTCATCACGCCTCACCGACAGCGTTTGACTCTCTCATACCCGCGTGTAAACCGCGTGCAACTCATGTGCAGGATTGGAGAAGGTCAGTCTCGATTTCATGCAAAGCATTTCCAAATGCGTTGCACCGCGATCCGCACAACTCCACATCTATGAATGGCGCGGTCGACGACATAGGACGCATAGAACCACCACGCGCCGCACTCGCCCCTAATACGCGGACGCACGAATCCTTTCGAGCACTGCCCCGGACTACTCAGATCGTGGCCTGATCATGGCCTGATCATGGCCTGATCATGCTCTGATCATGCTTTGATCATGCCCCACCCAACTCGCGAAACCCTCCCTCGACATCGCGAACGATCCAACGACCAACCTCGAGCTCTAGCGTTGCGCAGGCGATGCGGGGGACGGTCCATCCCAACACATCTTCGAGCTCGTCGAGTCCTGCGCGCCGCTCTCGCCGAATCGTGGCCAGCACTTCGCCCGCATCGACCG
>QWPT01000031.1 GCA_003671075.1 Planctomycetota bacterium | reverse complement strand
GGTTCGCGCCTTGGTTGCGTCGCCGAGTAATTGCTCGACCTCGGCGGGGCGGAAGTAGCGGGGGTCGATTTCGATGAAATCGCGGTAATCGAGGCCGACATGTCCGAACGCAAGTTCGCAGAACTGGCGGACGGAGATCATCTTGCCGGTTGAAACGACATAGTCGTCGCCGGTTGGCTGCTGCAGCATGCGCCACATCGCCTCGACATAGTCGCCGGCGAAGCCCCAGTCGCGCATGGCGTCGATGTTGCCGAGGTAGAGCTTGCTCTGGAGGCCGAGCTTGATGCGGCCGACGGCGCGGGTGATCTTGCGGGTGACGAAAGTCTCGCCACGGCGCGGACTTTCGTGGTTGAACAGGATGCCGCAGGACGCGTGCATCCCGTAGCTTTCGCGGTAATTCACGGTGATCCAGTGGCCGAAGACCTTGGCGCAGCCGTAGGGCGAACGCGGCCAGAACGGCGTCGACTCGCGCTGCGGGACCTCCTGGACCTTGCCGAACATCTCGCTGGAGGACGCCTGATAGAAGCGGATCTGCTGGCCGCCGGCCTCTTGTTGGCTGCGAACGGCTTCGAGGAGCTTGAGCACTCCGGTTGCGTCGACATCAGCGGTGAAGACGGGCTGCTCGAAGGAGACGCGGACATGGCTCTGCGCGGCGAGGTTGTAGACCTCAGTCGGGCGGACTTCCTGCATGAGCCGGCTGAGGCAATTGGCGTCGGCGAGATCGCCGTGATGCAGATGCAACCGAGCGTTGGTTTCGTGGGGGTCGCGGTAGAGATGGTCGAGGCGACCGGTGTTGAAGCTCGAGGAGCGGCGAATGATGCCGTGAACCTCGTAACCCTTGGCGAGCAGGAGCTCGGCGAGGTAGCTGCCATCCTGTCCGGTGATGCCAGTGATGAGCGCGATCTTGGTGGATGTGGGCGTTTGGGACATCGCGTGATCGCGTGAGAGGGGTCGGTGCGGGTCGGAACGGTCCTTTTGCTCATCGGCACGGATGGCGTGGCCGATAGAAGAATGGTTCACCATGCCTCAAGAAGTAACCCGTTCATCCCTTGTTGGCGCCCGTGTCGTGGTGACAGGTGGCGCGGGGTTCCTTGGGCGGGCGGTTGTTGCGCGGCTGCGCGGTCGAGGGGTTACCGAGATCGTTGTTCCCCGGCGAAGCGACTACGACCTGACCCACGAGGCCGACGCGGCGCGGCTCTTCCGCGACGCGCGCCCCGATGTCGTGCTGCACCTAGCGGCCGAGGTCGGCGGGATCGGCGCGAACCAGGCAAACCCTGGCCGCTATTTCTACGCCAACATGGCGATGGCCTTGCACCTGATCGAAGAGGCGCGCCGCGTGGGGCTGCGGAAGTTTGTGCAGGTCGGGACGATCTGCGCGTATCCCAAGCACACCCCGGTGCCGTTTCGCGAGGACGACCTTTGGAACGGCTACCCGGAAGAAACCAACGCGCCCTACGGCGTGGCCAAGAAGGCCGCGATGGTGATGCTTGACGGGTATCACCGCCAGTACGGCCTTGCGTCGGCGTATCTGCTCCCGGTGAATCTGTACGGGCCGTGGGACAACTTCGATCCGTCGACCTCGCATGTGATCCCCGCGCTCATTCGCAAATGCGTCGAGGCGCAGGCGCAAGGGCGTGCGTTCATCGAGTGTTGGGGAACGGGTAGCGCGAGCCGCGAATTTCTGTTCGTCGACGATGCGGCTGAGGGCGTTGTGCGTGCGGCGGAGGTGATGGAGGAGCCGGTGCCGGTGAATCTTGGCACTGGGCAAGAGATCAGCATCCGCAAACTCGTCGAGTTGGTGGCGCACACCTGTGGATTCCTTGGCGACATCCGCTGGGATGCGACGAAGCCCGATGGTCAGCCTCGGCGTTGCGTTGATGCTTCGCGTGCGCGCGAGTTGCTGGGATGGAGCGCGCAGACTCAATTGGCCGACGGCATGAGGCGGACGGTCGATTGGTATCGCGCCCATGGCGCAGCGGCGAGTGGCGCCAATATGCAGGCGAGAAATCCATGAGCGATGAGCCACGAGATGATGTTCTGCGCGCGCGGCGGACGAGTCCGTACTCGCTGCGCGAGAAGATCGCGCGCATGTTGTGGAGCATGGTGCAGGCGACGGTGTTTCGCTGCTCGTTTCATAACTGGTTTGGAGTCCGACGCGCGTTGCTGCGTGCGTTTGGCGCGACGATGCATGACAGCGCGAATGTGCGGCGCACAGTGATCATCGAGTGTCCGTGGAATCTCGCGATCGGCGCGGAGAGTTCGGTCGGCGATCGCGCGATCCTGTATTGCCTCGGGCCAGTGTCGATCGGCGCGCGCGTGACCATTTCACAAGGCGCGCATCTTTGCGCGGGAAGCCACGATTCGCGCAGCGCGGCGATGCCATTGCTGCGTCCGCCGATCGATATCGGCGATGACGCATGGATTGCAGCGGATGCATTTGTCGGACCAAAGGTGCGGGTCGGTGCGGGAGCAATCCTCGCCGCACGCGCGGTGGCGTTCGATGATCTTGAACCGTGGACGATCTACCTAGGAAATCCTGCGGTCAAAGTACGGGCACGCGAATTCCAGGCGCGTGCACGCTAACGCCAGGTGCGGGCACGCTAACGCCAGGCGCGGGCACGCTAGTTTCAGGCGCGCGCACGCGAAGTCAAGAACGACTGAAGGCAATTGATATGACATTTCGCATCCACAACACACTCACCAAGTCGCTCGAAGACTTCCGCGCCCTGCATGACCATGGAGCAGTGACTTTCTACTCCTGCGGTCCAACGGTGTATGACGACGCGCATATCGGAAACTTTCGGTCGTTTCTCAACGCCGATCTTTTGCGTCGCGCGCTTGAGTTGCATGGATACACGGTGAAGCATGTGATGAACATCACGGATGTTGGCCACATGACCGAGGATGACGCGGCCGATGGCGGTGGTGAGGACAAGATGGCGGTTGCGGGGCGGCGCATTGCTGAGGCGAAAAAGTCAGGCAGATTGCCGGCGGGCGCGGAGATCGATGCGAGCAATCCCTACGCCGTTGCGGATTTCTATGCGGATCGATTTCTTGAGGACGCGCGGCACCTTGGGCTGAAGGTTGCCATCGAAGAGCGCGTGCATCCGGAGTTGATGCCGCGGCCGACGCGGTGCGTGCCACAGATGATCGCGCTCGTTGAGCAGCTGGTCGCGGGCGGGTTCGCGTATGTCGCGAAGGACGGCGTGGTGTATTTCAGCGTGCAGAGTTTTCCTGCTTACGGCAGGCTTTCGGGCAACACGCTCGAACATCTACGTGAGGGCGAGGGTGGCCGCATTAGCGCGGAGCATCAGGCGGTCAAGCGTCATCCTGCGGACTTCATGCTGTGGAAGCCTGATCCGACCCATCTCATGCGTTGGCCGAGTCCGTGGGGCGATGGCTATCCGGGCTGGCATCTTGAGTGCAGCGCGATGGCGAAGATGTTGCTCGGCGAGGAGATCGATCTGCATTCGGGCGGCGAGGACAACATCTTTCCGCACCACGAGTGCGAGGTCGCGCAGAGCTGCTGCGCGAGCGGACGGCCGCATTTTGCGCGCGTGTGGTTTCACACGCGCCACTTGCAGGTCGAGGGCGAGAAGATGTCGAAGTCGAAGGGGAATTTCTTCACCGCGCGCGATCTGTTTTCGAAGGGTGTGACGCCGGCCGCGTTGCGGCTTGAGCTGGTCCGCACGCATTACCGCACGAACTCGAACTTCACCATGCAGGGGCTGCGCGATTGCCAGCGCATGATCGATCGATGGGCGGCGGCGCGGGTGGCGCTTGTTGAGCGCGCGGCGAGTGTTTCGCCGAACGCGGCGCAAGACGGTCCGATGCAGCGGGCGTTGGTTGAGTTCAAGGATGCGGTCGGCGACGATTTGAATCTCGCGCGCGCGATGGCGGCGCTGAACACCGCGATCGGCGAGACGGCGGCGGGTGATGCGAAGGCGGAGCTCGCGGCGCTGGACGCGATGAACTCGGTGCTTGGAGTGTTCGAGCGCAACGAGGCGCTGGCGTCGGCTGCGAACGATGACCTTGCCGCAAAGGTCGAGGTGTTGCTCGAGCGGCGCAAGGCTGCGCGCGTTGCGAAGGATTGGGCTGAGAGTGATCGTGTGCGTGACGAGCTCACGGTGCTCGGCGTGCGCATCAAGGATGGGCCGCAGGGCACGACGTGGGAACGCGCGGTCTAACTCGGTGCCTGGCACCAACCTGGCACCAACCAGGGCGCAACCTGGATTTCCAGGTTGGTGCCTGGAAATAGTGCGGAGTTTTCAGAATCGAATGCTTTCGTGGTTATGTTGAGTCCCAAGGAGACTCAACATGGGAAGAGAAAGAAGAGACATTCGCCTTGGCGTTCCGCATCACGTTGTGCACAGAGGAAACCATCAGTCGGCGCTGTTTGGTACGGACGACGATCGACGTCTCTATCTCTCGTTGGTGCACCGCTTCAGCCGCGTGACTGGCACGGGTATCGCTGGATTTTGCTTGATGCGCAATCACATTCACTTCGTCGCGATTCCAGCGAGCGTCCGGTCGATTTCGCAATGCTTTGGACAGACGCATCGGAAGTACTCGGAGTTCCTGAACATGCGCGCTGGCACTTATGGAACGAACTGGGAGGGGCGCTTCTACTCAGAGCCAATGTCTGAGGAGCATGCGATCAATGCGTTGCGCTACATCGAACGCAACCCTGTTACTGCGGGGGTGGTCGAGAGCCCGACAGATTGGATTTGGTCGAGCGCGGGCATCCACTGCTGCGACGGAAAGCGCTGGCCGTTGGTGAACCGCGATATCCGCGGCCACCTTGCTGACCCTCTGAAGTGGCGCGATCTGCTGCGGTCCGAGCTCGATGAGGCGGAGCTGCAGACCATTGGATGGGTGTTCCGTGCGCAGGGCATCGACGCGCCGTTGGAAGCTTCGTATTTTTAGGAAACTATGGAACCGTGCACCAACCTGGTTCGCCAGGTTGGTGCACGGTTGGTGCCAGGTTGGTGCCTGGCACCAAGTTGCGCTAACGGATCACAGTTGGCGACCCCGTCGAGCAATCGACGAGCCGCGTCCTCTTGCGCATCCGCAGAAGGCGTACGCAATAGCCCGCATCATCAAGCACCGCCTCTGCCTCGTCGTCGGTGAGCGTGTCGAGTTGCGGGACGGTCGTCTCGCGGATCGTTGCGAAGTCCACCATCGGGCGCACCTCACGGACGATGGCAAAGTCGATCGCCAATCCACGCCTCCGTTCCGACACCCCGCGCGCGCGATGGCGGCGCTGAATACCGCGATCGGCGAGACGGCGGCGGGTGATGCGAGGGCGGAGCTCGCGGCGCTGGACGCGATGAACTCGGTGCTTGGAGTGTTCGAGCGCAACGAGGCGCTGGCGTCGGCTGCGAACGATGACCTTGCCGCGAAGGTCGAGGTGTTGCTCGAGCGGCGCAAGAATGCGCGCGTTGCGAAGGATCGGCCTGAGAGTGATCGAGTGCGTGACGAGCTCACGGCGCTCGGCGTGCGCATTAAGGATGGGCCGCAGGGCACGACATGGGAACGCGCGGTTTAACCTAGCCTCGGTGCCTGGCACCGATCCTGCGCTCACGGATCACCATCGGCATTCCCGTCGAGCAATCCACGAGTCGCACGCGATCGCGCACGCGCATCAGCCGCGCGCAGTACCCCGACTCTTCGAGCGCCAACTCGACCTCATCATCCGTCAGCGTGTCGAGCAGCGGACCTGCTGTCGAGCCCACGGTCCCGAAGTCGATGGCCGTTGGAAACTCCTGCACGATCGCGAAGTCGATCGCGCCACGTGTCGCGCCATGTATCGCACCATCTATCGCAACCGTCCGCGGCTCGGGCGTTGCGTCATCGCGTCCGAGTTGGAGCATCGTTGTAACAGCTGCGATGGCGAGCACAACCGCCGCAGTCACAATCCGCGCTCTGCGCACACGATGCGCGCGCGCAGCATCGAGCGCATTCCCCGCAGCGGCGAGGATCGTGTCGCGGCGTCTTTGCACCGAATCACCCGTCATGATGCACCTCCGCTTCGGAGCCGCGCGACGATCCGGCGCAGCGCGCTCTCAATCGCCTGCGGCGTTGCGCCAAGCGCAACCGCGATCGACCTGATGCGCATGCCCTCGAGGTGGCGCAGGCGAAGGAGCATGCGTTCATGCTCGTCAAGCTGCCGGGTGATCTCGGCGAGCGCCTGTCGCGTCGCAGGCGCCTCGACGTGGATCTTGTCGTGGATCTCGAACTGGACCTCGACCGCGGCATGCGCTGCATCACGGCGGTGGCGTCGATTCTCCGCCACGATCGCGGTGCGTGCGACATTGAGCGCCGTCACGCGCATCCATGCGAGGAGCGTGGCGTGCGTGTCAACGATCGGCGGGTTGGCGGCGAGCTTCATAAACATCTCCTGAAGGCAATCGAGGGCGAAAGACTCGTCGCGATGGGTGGATCGCTCGAGCAAGGTGACCACGTCGTTCGCGCAGCGGTCGTAGATCTCCGCCAGCGCCTCGCGTGAGCCGCCGCGAACCGCACGCGTGACGCGCGCGGCCCACTCGTCGCAGGATTCGCTGGGCGCATCGGCGGTCACTTCTTATCTAGGAAGGTGTTGACGACCTCGTCGAAGAGACTGATAGAGTCGAATGGCCCCTTTGCAAACAGGAGGCGCGACGGCTCGTGGAAACGGATCTTCATCTGCTCGGCGGTGCCGTTCGCCTGCATGGCGAAGTCGATCGCCTCGATGAGCTTCTTGATGCCGGCCGCGTCGAACTCGGGCCGGTCGCTGAGGTCGAAGATGCGCTGCTCCGTTAAGGCGGGCTGGTTGGTTGGATTCGCCTGGAACTTCTCTGCGATCACGATGACGGGCAGGGTCTCGGCCGCGGTCGCCGGCTTGCCGTCACCGACCTTCGCCTCTGGCGCGATCACCGACACGGTCAGCCGACGATCGTTGTTGAGCGGAATCGCCTGCAGCGACCGGAAGAACACATCGGGCGCGACCAGTTTCACCGAGAGCGCGGGGATCTCGAGCGCGCTTACCGACGGCTCGGCGAGTACCACATTGCAAACCATGCTCGACCTCACGGTCTCTACGAGTGCGCCGAGCGTGCCGCCCTCCCAGTCGATGTTGACGGTCGAGCGCTGGATTTGGTTGAACAGCTCTCGTTCACGACGCTCCCGTTGATCAGCTCGGCCACTCGCATCGATCGCCTCGAGATCCTGGATGCGCTGCAGATAGGCCGGCAGCGCATCCTTCAGCGCCGCCTTCGCCTCCTCGACTTGCCATTGCGGACCGCTGATCGTGAACATAGAGAGCGTGGCATCGACCCCGACCGTAGTATCGGATCCGCGTGCCGCCAGATCCGATTCGACCATCTGGGCGAAGTGGTAGATGAAGGTAAAAGAACCACCGCGGGGGGCCACCCCGGGAAGGGTTCCGGCCTGTCGCGGGGTTACGCTGCCGGAGAGTTCGATCAGCTTCGGGTCGACCGGGACGCGTGCCGTGGCGAGCGTTTGCTGCGCGGAGAAGCGCCGCATCTTCTCTATGAGGCGCGCAAGCTCAGCTTTGGCTTTTGGCAGATCCTCGGACGGGATATCGGTTTGGCTGAGCACTTCCCTCACGGCAAACATTTGCGCGCGGATCTGCGCGAGTTCCTCGATGGTGGCTGTTGCGCTCGGAAGCGCGGGTGGAGTCGCCTGCCGTACATGGACGGGTGCGGCGGCGAGGACGATGGACGCGATTGCAGTGAGGAGGTGATTCATGGTGGAGTGTCCCTTTCAATAGACAAACCGCGCTCGTGGGGCGAACGCGTCGCGGGATCTCGCAATTTCGGGAAAATCACCCGCTCACGCCGTCGGCGCGTCGACCCGCATAAACGGCGCGCACTTGGCGATCTTCGTACCGGCCTTCAGTCCGCCCCAGCGCGCGGCCGCCAGCATTCCGCCATCCGCCGCGATCGGCGACCCGTACGCCGCCAGCACCTCGCCGCACTTGTTCGGCATGATCGGCGTGAGCAGCACCGCCGCCACCCGCACGCCCTCGGCGCACGCCGCGATGATCCGCGCGACCTCGTCCATCTTGGTCGGATCCTTCGCGAGCTTGAACGGCGCCGTCTCGTTAATCAGGAGATCGACCGCGCGCACGATCGAGAGCGCCGTGTTTCCAGCCTCGGCGAGCTCGAAGTCGCTGTAGTGTTTCAGCGTCTTCTCCGCAGCCTGCTGCGTGAACACGCTCCAGGTTGGCGCGCCCGCCGCGGCCGAGATCGGCATCGACGCCGTGTCCGCCGCAGGCATCGAGCCCGCGAAATACTTCTCCATCATCGAGCTGGTGCGGCTCGCGCAATTGGCGAAGGTGTTCACCAGGTTCGCCGTGTAGATCTCGTGGAAGTGCTTCGGGCTGAAGTCGGCGTCTTGCGTGCCGATCGGCCCTTGCGTGGCCATGTACCAGCGCCACGCATCGAGACCGTACTTGTCGAAGTAGCCCTGGATCGTCGGCAAGTCGATGAAGTTGCCGAGCGACTTCGACATCTTCTGACCGTTCGAGATCCAGAACGAATGCGCGTACACGCACTTGGGCATCTCGAGGCCGCACGCCATGAGCAGCGCCGGCCAGATCACCGCGTGGAACCACAAGATCTCCTTGCCGATCACGTGGTACTCCGGCGGCCAGAACCGCGCGCGATCCTTGGCGAGCGCGCCGTTTGGATCGCCCAGACCGAGCGCGGTCGCGTAGTTGAAGAGCGCGTCGATCCACACATAGATCACATGCTCGGGAGCGTCGGGCATCCCGATGCCCCATGTGAAGTTCGTGCGCGTGACTGGCACATCCTGCAAGCCATCGCGCATGCGCCCGAGCACTTCGTTGAACCGGCCATCGGGTCGCACGAACCTCGGGTTCGCGGCGAAGAACGCCTCAAGCTTCGCCTGATACGCGCTCAGCCGGAAGTAGTAGTTCTTCTCCGTCGCGCGCACGAGTGGCTTGCCGCTGATCGGCGACTTGTACTCAAGCTCCTTGGCGCGGGTGTCGGTGACATACTCCTCTTGCCCCTCGTCGTACCAACCAGCGAACTCGCCGAGGTAGATGTCGCCCGACTTCATCAGCTTCTCAACGAAGAGCTTGACCTGCGACTCGTGCCTCGGCTCGGTGGTGCGGATGAAGTCGTCGTTGGTAAGCCCGAACAAGCCCATGACCTTGCGGAACTCGGCAGAGTTCTCGTCGGCGAGCGCCTGCGGGCTGATGCCGCGATCCCTCGCGCTCTTCTCAACCTTCAGCCCGTGCTCGTCGGTTCCGGTCAGGAAGAAGACATCCCGCCCATCAAGCCTCATTGCCCGCGACCAGACATCGCAGAGGGTCGTGGTGTACGCATGCCCGATATGCGGGCGATCGTTGACGTAGTAGATGGGCGTGGTGATGTACGCAGGCGACGGACGGGGCATATCGGAATCCTACAGACCGCCGCGCAGCAGTCCGCGGCTTGAGCCGTAGGATGCAATGGTGACGAGCGACGAATCCAACATCGCACAGCCAGAGCCGGAAGCGGATCCCCAAGCGGATCCACGAGCGGATCCCCAAGCGGACCCCCAAGCGGATTCAACGGCGCATCCAGAACGGACGCCGGAGCCAACCATCCTGCGGACTGCTCGGGAAACCAGCGGTCCGGCCATAGCTGCGACCGCCGCACTCGTCCTTTTCTCGGTGTTTATCGGCGTGTTTGGCCCGCGCATCGGCAATCGCCAGCAGTCGCCATCGGGCGTAACCCTGATCGAGCTCGCCGAGGCGGTCGTCGCCCGGTCGCAGCCGCACATCGTCGATGCGCGCGTCGCACGCAAGGATGCGATGACCGAGCAGGAATTCGACCTGCGCCTCGATGAAATCACTGGAAGTGGCGTGGCTTTGCCCTCGCTGGAGGCGCTCAACCTCGAGCCGACATCCGTGCAACGGGTGCGTCTTCCGGGCGCAAGCGGCGGATTTGCTGTGCTTCGCGGTCGTCGGGGGGGAGCGGAAGCGCTCGTGACCGTTGCTTTGCTCGAGGACGAAGACCGATTTACGGTGTACGACCGTTACGGGCGGCCGATTCCGCTTCCCGAAGGGGAGGTGTTCTCGGTGGAGGACCGGATGAGTTCGCCGCCTGGAACGGTCGAGGTGTATCTCGACGGCGACTATGTCTACGCCGTGTATGCCAAATCGCTGGAACTTGCGCGTGAAACCGTGGCGGCGCTGCAAACGGCCGCGGCCAAACGCGCGAGCGCGCAAGCCGCTTCCCTGAAGTGATGGGAAGTGTCGCGGCGCGAGGCAAGATCTCTTGCCTTTCAATGGGGACAGCCGATACTTCAGCGCTGGACCTCGGTGCGTCCACACACAGCCATATTTGCCCGAGGCCTGATTTCTCGAGCGCCTCTCGAGTTCATTCCAGGTCCCTCCCGGGTCCATCCCAGGTCCCTCCCAGGTCCATCCCGAGCCCGTCATGATTCCGTTCGACCTTCGATCTTCTGCGATCCGACCCTTCGTGTTTCTCGCCGCCACCTCGCTCAGTTTCGCGGTTGCCCAAGCGGTTACGGCGCAGACCCAGGTGCAGGGAACTCGGGTGGGAACGCAGGTTGGCGCAACCATGGTTGGCGGTACCAAGGTGGGCAATCGGACTGGGCTTCAGGATCGCAATGGCAATATCTATGGTGGCCGCGGTCAGGGCATGGGCGACGGCAACGCACTTGGAGGGCAGACCTTCCTTTGGGCGCAAAATGCGGGCGCAGGGCAATCGGCGGGTTCGGGCAATCTGCTCGACGCCAACAGCCAGGTTGGATCGGGCGGCGTGAACTCGGGTTCGGTTCCGCTGAACTTTGAGGCGCGCAATCTTCTGGTGACCGGCGCGGTTCCTGGTGGCCGTGGCTTTCGCGGCTCGGTTGGATACACGCCGGCGACGGATTTCCGCGGGGCGACTGGCTCCGACGATACCTATGTCTTTCGGGCAGCCAGCGCCTTCTCAAGCCCAGCGTTCGCGGCTTCGGAAATGGCGCGTGATCGATTTATGCTCGCGCAGGGCCTCGGTGCGTTTGAGTACCGACGAGCGACCACACCCAAGGACTACAACACTTTGTCCGTCGCGGCCGACCAGCCCGACAGCCGCTTGCGCCTCGACCGCGCCAACGCACAAATGTCCTTCGGGCGACTCAACTGGGAACTCGGAGCCGACCGAACGATCGCCACATCCACGGCTGCCAACGGCGACGGCCTGCGCTATGTGATTTCGCCGTTGCGCGGGCTGCAAATCGAGAACCTCACCGACCCACTCGCGCGTTCAGGAATGAGCGTGTACGAGCGGGCGCGGGCGCGGCAAGACATCGCCGCCGGCATCGCCACCATGGCGGACTACGCGATGGTGCGCGAAGGAATGTCCAGGCAGGCGCCCGATTCGCGGCGGGTCGATAGTCGATTGAAGATGCAATCCGAGGCGGATCGACTGCGGGTCGACCCATCCTCGATGTTGCCGAAGTCCTATCTAGACATCATCGACTCGATCAACAAGACGAAGGACGGCAAGCCCTCAGATGGCAAGACGGATGGCAAGCCCACAGATGGCAAAACGGACGGCAAGTCGCCGACCGACCCATCGATGCCCAGCGACGCCGCGCAGACTCCGCTCGAGCAGGTTCGCGATGCGCTTGAAGCGCTGCGCCCCAAGAGCTCTCGTCCCGATGAAGAGACGGTGGATCCGACCAGGCCCGATTCAACAAGGCCCAATTCAACAAGGCCCAATTCAACAAGGCCCGATTCAACAAGGCCCGATCCAACCAAGCCCGCGACCGGCTCCGTGAAGACCGACGCGCTGATCTCTCCTGACGGCACGCTCCGCAGCGGCGAGGCTGAGCGCGAGGCGGCTCGCGTGAAGAAGCGGGGCGTGATTCTTTCGGTCGACGACGCGGCGCTCATTCTTCGCCACGGCAAGACCATCAGCGCACTCAGTCGCGATGATCGACGCCGTGTTGATGAGTTGGTCATGCAGGGCGAATCGGCGCTGCGCGAAAGCGATTATTTCCGCGCCGAACGCCGCTTCGAGCAAGCGCAATCGCTTGCGTCGGACAATCCTCTGGTCGAAGTCGGCATTACCCACGCCCAACTCGGCGCTGGTCTCTATCTCTCGGCTTCGCTGACGCTGCGCAATCTGTTCGTCGCCTTTCCTGAGTTGATCGACGCGAAGTACGACCGCGCGTTGCTTCCCAGCCAAGACCGTCTCGAGAGGGCGGTTGGGTTCATGCGTGAGCGGATCAAGAGCGGCGACGATGCGCCGGGTTACGGAATCCTCCTCGCGTACATCGGTCACCAGACTGGTGATCGCAAGTTGGTGGAGGAAGGGCTTGCCGTCATCGGCGGCAATGAGAAGCTCGATCTCTCGCGCAAGCTGCTTGAGGGCGTGTGGCTCGGAACCAAATGAGGTCAAGCGCGTGATGGCGGGCGACCGCGCTGAGCAACTGCATCGCACGCACTTCGGTCGTGCGAGCGACGCGCGCGCACATGCGTCCGGTCGCGTGAATCTCATCGGAGACCATGTTGATTACGCGGGCGGATCGGTGTTGCCGATGGCGATTGCGCTGTCGACTCATGTCGCAATTGCTCACGCCGCCTGCGACGACTTCGTCAGTGAATGGGCCAATGAAACGGCGGGCGACGCGCGATGGATGCGCTACGCGGCTGGCGTGTTGGCGGAGTTTCGTGTTGTTGGAATCGCGGTGCCGCCGGTCACTATCGCTGTGGCGAGTGATGTGCCGGTGGGCGGCGGACTTTCCTCGAGTGCGGCGCTTGAAGTCGCCGTTGCCCGCGCGGCGCTTGCGATCACTGGCGCCACGATGACGCCGCGTGACCTTGCGCTTCTCTGCCAACGCGCCGAGCACATCCACGCGGGGACTCCATGCGGAATCATGGATCAATGGTGCGTAGCGCACGCGTTGCCAGGCGAAGCGATGCTGCTGGACTGCGCTCGCCTCGAGTGGAAGCCGATCATGTTGCCGAGCGCGCTTGAGATTGAGATCGTTGAATCTCGCACGCGTCATAACTTGTCTGATGCCTTGCGCGACGAATGGCGCGAAGAATCGCGCGACAAATCGCGCGATGGCGGATACGCCGCACGCCGCGCCGATACCGAGGAAGCGGCGCGCATGCTTGGTGTTGCGTTGCTCGCCGAACTTCCGCGCGCGCGTTGGCGCGAGATCGACGAGCTTCCAGAGCGCATCGCCCGTCGCGCGCGCCATGTTGTCACCGAATGCGCGCGCGTACATGAGGCCGTTGACGCGCTGGCAGCCAACGATCTCACGCGCTTTGGCCAACTCCTGTTCGAGAGCCACCGATCGTTGCGCGACGACTTCGATGTTTCGACGCCTGAGCTCGACGCCATCGTTGAAGCAGCGCGCGCGCGCGGCGATCTCGGTGCGCGGATGACGGGCGGTGGATTCGGCGGCAGCGCGGTGGTGGCGCGCATCAAATCGCGCGAATCGCGTTGATGCAACGGGCGATGTGCTCGTCCTCACCAACCCCGAGTTCCGCGATGCCCGTTGCGATGTCCTCGCGTGAAACCGCGGCGGCAAACGCGACATTCTTCAGCTTCTTGCGCACGCTCGCTGGCTCAAGCGTTGCAAGTCCGTCGGGCCGGACCTTCGCACAAGCAACGATGAATCCCGCGAGTTCGTCCACGGCGAACAAATGCCGCGCCATCGCGGTGTCGCGCAGCGTGCCCGTGTACGGAGCATGGGCCATGATCGCGTGCAGTACTTCGTCATCCACGCCGTGATCGCGCAGAAATGCGACGCCAACACGCGGATGTTCCGCCTGCGTTGGATGTCGTTCCCAATCGAGGTCATGCATCAGGCCCGCGAGCATCCAACGCTCGCGCTCGGTGGGAGCGACGATGTCGGCGTATGCGCCCATGCAGGCGGCGACCGTTTCCATGTGATGGCGCAACGCGGGATTGGCCACCCACTCGTGCATGAAATTGCGTGCATTGGCGATGTTCATGGCTTTATTCATGGCTTTATTCATGGCGCTATTCATGGCGCTCATCAAATGTGCTCGTGCAAGATGTGTTCGAGCAATTCTTGGCGTCCGCTTTCGACTGGCCACGACTTGCGGTTGAGCGCGAGTTGCTCAAGCTCATGCAGCGTTGCGTCTCCGTTCTCGATGCGGCGACCGAGTTCGGAGTCCCAGCTGGCGTAGCGTTGCTTGACGAAGTTTCCGATGCGACCATCGGCGCGAATCGCTGCCGCCGCCTTGAGCCCGCGCGCGAACGCGTCCATTCCCGCGACATGCGCGTGAAACAGATCGACTGGCTCGAAGCTCTCGCGCCTGCGCTTGGCGTCGAAGTTCAATCCGCCAGTGGTGAGTCCGCCCGCGGCGAGAATCTCCAACATCATCTTGGTGGTGAGTCGCGGATCGGTGGGGAATTCGTCGGTGTCCCAGCCGCAGTTCTCCGTGCCCGAGTTGGCATCGACCGAACCAAGCGCGCCCGCCGCGCGACAGGCGGCGAGTTCATGCTCGACGGTATGACCGGCGAGCGTTGCGTGATTGGTTTCGATGTTCAGCTTGAAATGGCCGAGCAGTCCGAACTCGCGCAGGAACGCAAGGCACGCCGCGGTGTCAGAGTCGTATTGATGCACGCTCGGCTCGCGCGGCTTGGGCTCGATGTAGAACTGCCCCTTGAAGCCGATCGACTTCTTGAACTCAACGGCCATGTGCAGGAAATGCGCGAGATGCTCGCGCTCGCGCTTCATGTCGGTGTTGAGGAGCGTGGTGTAGCCCTCGCGGCCGCCCCAGAAAACATATCCCTCGCCGCCGAGGCGGTGGGTGACTTCGATGGCCTTCTTCACCTGCGCGCCCGCGTGGGCAAAGACCTCGATGCGCGGACTGGTCGCGGCGCCCGACACATAGCGCGGGTGTGCGAACAGGCACGCGGTTCCCCAAAGCAACTTCTTGCCACTCGCGCGCTGCAGCACCTCGAAGTGGTCAACGACCTTGTCGAGGTCCGCGTTCGACTCGGCCAGTGTTGCGCGTTCGGGCGCAATGTCGCGGTCATGGAAGCAGTAGAAGTCGATGCGGCACTTGCGAAGGAACTCGAAGAACGCGTCGGCGCGTCGCTTGCAGTTGTCGACGGTGTCAGTGCCATCGTCCCACGGCATCTTCGCCGTCGGTGCGCCGAACGGATCGGCAAGTCCATTGCGCATCGTGTGCCAGTAGCACGAGGCGAAGCGCATCTGATCGCGCATCGACTTGCCTTCGACCATTTCGTCGGGGCGATAGTGGCGAAAGCCGAGCAGTTCCTTGGAAGTGCGCTCAACAAATGGAACGGTATCGATGCCGGGGAACGCTTCCTGATTCATGGCGCGAAGAGTAGCGAGTCGGCGCGGCTGCTACACGCAAAACGACGAGCGCCGCCCGCTGAGGAGCGGGCGGCGCTCGCGCAAACACATCGGATCGATCACTTCAGGAAGGGGCCCGATCCGCGCAGCGTTCGTGGATGAAGTGCGGTCAGCCGATCGAGTCGGTGTCGACGGTGAAGCTCACCGAGTCGCGGGTGTCGAAGCAAGCGCTGAAGCGCAGAGTAAGCTTGTTGTACACATCGTTCATGATCGGGCGGGTGCCGAACTGGACTGGGCCGGAAAAGATGGCGGTCATGGTCCAGGCGCCGCTGCCGCCGGAATACGTGACATCGCGTCCGGTGAGCGAGTTGAAAGTGCCGGGGTTCGGGAGAGTGCGGTCGAAGAGCACCATCTGCGTGCCGCCGCCGAGCTCAATGCTCAGCAGGCCGTTGAACGTGGTGGTGTGGATCACGTCGAAGCGCGTGGTATCAGGACCGACGATGGTGCCGATGATCTGGTAGCAGCTGCCGTTGGCGACGACGGTGTTGGCGGCCACGATCGTGAAGACCGGCGTCTCCACTGCGCCTGTGCACATCGTGACCTTGATCGGGAGACGGGACAGCGCAGCGATCGGGGTGTTCTGGGTGAGCGACGACACGACGCGAAGCGGGCCGGGCATGACGAAGTTTCCGCCAAATCCCGCAGCGCTAGCGATGGTGGAGGCGAGGGCGGCGGCGGTGAGAGCGATGGTGGCGATGATGGCGGTGTTGCGATTCTTCATGACGGTTCCTCTTTGCGTGGTGTTCCTGCGTCTGCTGACGAGCAGACAACCGTTTCCGCGCCGCGGCAGACCGTCTCTCAGCAACGAGCAGAGAATTTCAGAAGTACCCGCGCGGCCGTTCGGCGCCGAGTGCGTTCCACAACAAAAGACCGCGCCGCCCTTGGTGGGGGCGGCGCGGTCGGATTTGCTTGCTTGTTTGCTTGCTTGGTCGGCGTGTGCGCGATCAAGCAACGCGGCGGGCGCGGGTGGTGGTCGAGTTCCAGCGCGCATTGCGGGCGAAACTCTCGCAAACGAGGCGCTCGAGCAGGTCGCTCGGCGAGGTCGCCGAAAGGTCCGCGCCGATTTCCTCATCCAAACCGGGCGCGCGGTTGAAGATGCCGCCGCCGACAGCGATCTGCATATCAGGATGCCCAGCGTTCTCGCGGATGTTGTCGATCAGCTCGCGGATGAAGGGCGCGTCCTTCGCGCTTGACGCAAAGAGCAGAAGCACATCAGGCTCGCGCTGGCCGATTTCCTCGCGGATTTCGTCGTTGGCAACGCCGCCACCAGCGAAGGTGATCTCGTAGCCATCAGCCTCGAGCAGGTCGGCAACCATCTGTCCCGCAAGCTCCTCGGTCTCGTTCGGACCGCAGAAGAGCGCGATGCGCTTGTTGCGCGACGGCGCCATTGTGTAGCGGGCCTGCGCCTGGTCGACCAACATGCGCAGCATGCGGGTGGCGTAGTGGTGGCTCAGCGTGGTGATCTGATCGCGGCGGAACATCGCAGCGACATTCTCAAGCAACGGCCAGAACAGGTCCTTGGAGACGGTCTCGGGCGTGATGTCAGCGGTGTACAGCGCATCGACAAGGTTGCGCGCCGCGCGGCGTTCACCGCTCACGAGGTGCGAGAGGAGCTGGGCAGTGACGCGGTCGATGTTCGGGATGGCGTTCATGGGATCTATGTTTCTTTGACTGCGTCGGCACATCCACCTGTGCCAGACGCTTGCTTGTTCGTTGCCAGGATCCTCCTGACGCTTGCCGCGGCACGGTGCTGCAGCAAGGGTTCTTTCGGCGCTCGCCCGCGCAGTCCGCAACAGATGGTTGCGTCGGTGAATAACCTCTCCCGTGAGGGATCGATCTGGTCGATATGAGGACCTACACTCGCCGAGCCGCATCGGCGGTCTGAACGGAAACATCGCTCAATACGAGTCTTGCATCATGATCACGCGACACATCCGCATCATCTCCGCGCTCACCTGCACAGTCGCCTGCACTCTCGCATGCACACTCATCAGCGCTCCCGCGTCGGCACAATCGACGTCCACCGCGAGCGTCGATCGTTCGGTCGACATCCCTGCGGCCAAAGAGAAGGGCGCTGCGGAGCGCATTGTTGGCGAAGCGGTGAACGGTTCGTTTGAGATCGTCGTTGATGCCACCGCCGACGCTCCGCGCATCGAAGCGCAATTCACCATCGATGGCACTGATGAAAAAGATGTGAAGCGCCGCACCGAGCTCATCAAGCTCTTCGCCGAGCGCGCCGCCGATCAGACCATCGTGGTGCAGCCGATCTTTCCCGGTAAGAGCATGCCGCGCGACAGAGTCAAGGTGCGCATCATGGTTCCCAAGTGCGGCGACACCAGCGTGCGCAGCGCCAACGGAACACTCTCCGCAACTGGAACTGCGGGCAAGCTTAAGTTGATCGCCAAGAACGGCGCCATTCGGATCGAGAATCACACGGGTAGCGTTGATGCGTACTCCATGAATGGTGCGATCGACATCATCGGTGCGACTGCCGAAGTGCGGGCCAGCGCGACCAATGGCCAGGTGACGGTGACGATGGCCGACAACAATGACTTGCCCTTCGATCTTGAGACGCGCAATGGCGCGGTGCACATGGAGGTCGGCGTTGGCTTCGACGGCATCGTGAAGATGCACACCACCTCGGGCGACCTCGACCTCTCCGACTCAGGCAAACGCGCGCGCACGCCGCAGTCAAGCGAGCATGCAAAGACGGTAGAAATCGGCGCCGCCGGCGGTACTTCCGAAATCCGCACCACGACCGGCTCGATCAATCTGACCATTCGCGCCAAGTAACGCGCGCGAGAATTTCGCGAGCGCATGTTTCAAAACTACAACGGGCGGACCATCCTGCGATGGCCCGCCCGTTGTAGTTGATGCGCAATGTGAAGCTGGTGTGTGGACTCAGCTGATCTTGTCGGTATCGATCGTGAACGAGCAGAGGTCGCCCACGTCGAAGCACGAGTTGAAGCGCACGGTCATGCGGCTAAAGAGGTCGCGCATCGCGCCGACGCCGGCGAGGTTGACCATGTTGTCGAGCAGCACGGTCACATTCCAGGCGCCGACGAGCCCGCCGGCCACCGGAACCGGATTAGAACCAGCGAGCGAACCAATCGTGCCAGGATTCGGGTTGGTGAGGTCGTAGCCGCACTGCGAGTTTGGCGTTCCGAAGGTGATCTCCTTGATGCCGCAGGTGGTCGAGTTCGCCACGATCTTGACATTGGTCTTCGTCGCGCTGAGGACCGTCATCGAGATCGTGTAATCAGGGGTGACGGCGGTGCAGGTCGCACCGAGCCAGGTGAACACGGGATAGTCGATGACGCCCGTGCAACGCACGACCCTGAGGTAGCTGGTGGCATTGGACGCGCCCGCTGAGGCCTGATTGATGAGCGTCACGATGCGCGGCGTGCCGGGGGCGAAGGCGAAGCCGCCCCAGGTGGCGGCGTGCGAAGTGCCCGCGGTTCCGAGGATCGAGGCGATGGCGAGAGTGGTGAGAGTGACGAGAGTGATCGAGCGCATGGCGTGGCCTTTCTGTTGAGCGTTGGTTTCCTGCGAGGAGCGAGACGTGCTCCCTGCAACCGTTTCCGCAAAGCGGCCACCCATCTCTCAGCATGCGCTGAAAATAGTTTTTCCACGATCAACGCGGCTGAGGGTCATCGGAGAGCATCTTGTCCGCCATCTCCACTGAGCCGCCATCGGACTTGGGCCGAATCACCTGCGAAACCACGACTCCAGCCAGCATCAGCGCGGCGCCCGCGTACTTCTGCAGGTCGGGCCGCTCGCCGAGCATCATGATGCCGCAAGCCATGCCGAAGACGCTTTCAAGCGAGAGAATCAGCGCGGTATGCGTGGGCGGAGCCTTCTTCTGCGCGATCACTTGCAGCGTGAACGCCACCGCAACCGGCAGAATGGCGCCATAGATCAGCGCCCACTTCGCAGCGCTGATCGCCGCCATTCCCGCTTCGCCGCTCACCTCGCCTCGCGTGATCGCGATCGACAACGCGCCCACACCAGTCATGCCCAGTTGGATGAGCGACAGCCGAATCGGCTCCGCGTCGCGGGAAAACCGCCCGACCACCGCGACATGCACCGCCCAAAGCACCGCGCACAGCAGCACCCACGCATCGCCGGCGTTGATGGTGAAGCCGGGCTCGATTCCCATCAGCGCTAGCCCGAAGCCCGCAAGCGTCACGCCCAACCACACCGGCCAGCTGATTTTCTGCCTCGAGAGCAATCCGAGAAATGGCACGAACACGACATACAGGCTGGTGATGAACGCGCCGTTGGAGGCGGTGGTGGAGCTCAGCCCATATTGCTGCGTGGTGGCAGCGCACAACATGATGCAGCCCGCCGCCAGCCCGCCGCGCAAGGTCGCTCGGCGCGCGGTGGCGCGGTCGACATGGGTGGGCCACGGCGCGAATCGCAGCAGCGGCAGCAACAACAGCGTTCCCAGCGTGAAGCGCACGCCGGTGAACGCGAAGGCGCCCATGTGCTTGCTGCCGAGGTTTTGCGCGACGAATCCGGTGCCCCAAATCACAGCCGCTGCGAGCAGCAGCATGTCGGCGCCGAGCGTGGTGAGCCCGCGTCCGCGCGCGGCGGAGGACGATGTCGAGTTCTGGCTCAGTGGATGTACGCCTTCGCAGGAACCACTGTCTTCTTGGCGATGCCCGGCCCTTGCCACGACACCCGCAACAAATCCTGTCCGGCCGCCTCAAGCATGCGGATCTCAATCGGATGAAGACCCTTCTCCAACGCAACCGCGCCCGACTTTTCCGTTGCGCTGTGCAGGCCGTCGTTGTCGACCACGGTGGTTGTGTGCAACTTCATCACCGAGCCGTCGTCGGAGTCAACGAAGAACCGATAGAGGCCCGTCGCCGGCACATCGATGAAGCCGCTAAAAACGAGCCCGAAGAACTCCTCGCGCGGCTTGACGGTTTCGCTCGGCAGCGGCGTCACGCCTTCCTTCACCAACTTCCCGCTGTCGATCTCCGAACACTTCTTGATCGACTCCGGCACCTCGAACGCGCGATAGGCAAGCCCGGGATCGGCCTTGAGCGTTTGCACCGCAGTGAGCGGCGTGAGCGCCTCGAAGCTGCGCGACACCGTGCGGGTTGCAGGCTTGTCGCCGAGAAATCCGCGCGCCTTCACCGTTGCGCTCGCGGTGAGCGTGAACGGCCGACCCGCGGCGGTGCTGGTCGAGGTTGGCTCGCTGCCGTCGATGGTGTAGCGGTACTCGACCAAGGTGTCGCCGAGTTGACCGACGGCCACCAGGTGCGAACCGACGAACTTGTCGTCGGCGGAATCGATGTTTGGCAGCGCGGCAATCGCAAGCGGATTGGCCAGATCAACCGCAACCACCGTGCACACCGGATTGATCGGCTCCTTCGGGAGGTTGAACACGACGGTGTCGCCATCGCGGGTGGATGACCACAGGTTGCGCGTGCGCTGGCCGAGGATCTGCACCGCGCGCGGCTCACTGAGCAGGCCAGAAAGGCGAAGCTGGCCGTCGGCGGGCCAGTCGAACACATGCAGATACAGCCGATCACTGCCGTCCTCGTTGGTCGCGCGCGTCACGCGGCCCCACGACGGCGTCTCAGGAAACGGATTCGCCTTGGTGGCGTAGATCGAGCGCGCATTGATCTTCATCCATGCCCCCATCGCCGCCAGCCGCTCAACGCTCGGCGCAGGAATCTCGCCTTCGCCGGTGGGGCCGACATTGAGCAGAAAGTTGCCGCCCTTCGACGCGATGTCGACGAGCTTGCGCACGAGATCCTCGTTCGACTTCCAACTGTCATCGTGCTTCACGAATCCCCATGTGCCGTTCATGGTCATGCAGGTTTCCCAGTCGACGCCCTCGGGCAGGCCAGTCGCGGGGATCTGCTGCTCTGGCGTGCCGTAGTCGCCGCGGTAATCGCCCTCGCGGGTGATGCCTTCCATGCCCGAACGCCCGGTGTCGACGCGGTTGTTCACGATGATGTCCGCGTCGAGCCCGCGCACGAAGTCGTAGAGATTCTTCCCTTTCTCGTGCGTCCAGGTTCCCTCCCACTCGCCGTCGAACCACACGATGCCGATCTTGCCGTAGCGGCCGCCGAGGAGTTCCTTCAGCTGCCCCTTCATGTAGTCCTCGTAGCGCTGGTAGTCCGCGCCGTCGGTCGGCCGCTTGTCCCACGCGCGCCGAGGCAGATAGTCGGGGTGGTGCCAGTCCATGATCGAGTGGTAGAAGCAAAGGCGGATGCCCGCGGTGGCGCACGCGTCGGCGAGCTCCTTGAGCGGATCGCGGGGCGCGAAGGGCGAACCGCCGACATCCCAGTCGGTCAGCGCGGAATCCCAAAGGCCAAAGCCGTCGTGATGCTTCGAGGTGATCACGATGTACTTCATCCCCGCGTCCTTGGCGATTTCAACCCAGCGCTTGGCGTCGAACTTCACCGGGTTGAACTGCCCTTGTAGGACCTCGTAGTCGGCGGGGGTGATCTGCGCGTTGGAAAGCAGCCATTCACCCGCGCCGCCGACCTTGTTTCCGTTCCACTCGCCGCCCGCGGTCGAGTACGCGCCCCAGTGGATGAACATGCCGAACTTGGCGTCGGTAAACCACTTCATGCGCGCGTCATGCTGCGCGGGCGTCTCGTTCACAAGGTTCACGCCGCCGTAACGCGGGAGTTCCTGCTGCGGCGCGGCCAGAACAAGAAGGGTCACAAGAGTTGCGGTTGCAAGCATGGCGGCGATGGTACTCGCGGTCCAGAGGCGTTACCTTTGGGCCATGTCAATCGCGAAGGATCTTGTCAAGACCACGCGGCGGATCTTCGTGACCGCCGACACCCACTTCGGGCACACCGAGGCGATCAAGATCTTCGCGCGTCCGTTCGCTGATGTTGCGGCGATGGATGACAGCTACATCGCCGCGATCAACGCGGTGGTCGGCGCGAAGGACATCCTGGTGCACCTCGGCGATTTCCTCGGACCGCGCGAGTGGGACGCGAAGACCATCCGCGCTGGCGCCGAATTGCGCGCGCGCATCAACTGCAAGCGCGTGTACCTCATTCGCGGAAACCACGATCCAGTGGACGAAGGTCGCTTCGATGAGCTCTTCGAGGGCGTCGAGGAAATCGTGAGTGCGCGCGGCATCGCTGGCATCGATGAGCGCATCGTGATGTTCCACTATCCGATCGAGCAGTGGCAGGGGCGTCCCAACGGTGCGTTCCATTTGCACGGACATGTGCATGGGCACGGGGCGACGGTGTCTCGGCGCCTTGATGTGGGCATCGATCTGGCTGACCGCGGCGGACGGCCGTTCGCGCTCGACGAAATCACCAGTGCGCTGCGCAAGAGCGAGCCGTCGGGTTTTGTGCGTGTGAAGTAAACGACGCGCTCACGAGCGGCGCTCAATTTTTGTCGGTGTTGTCCACCGCACGGCGCTCAGCGGTAAGCGGGGGCAACTCGGGCGTGGCGCGCACCGGGCGGCCGAGGCGTCGAGTGAGTTCATCAAGGCGACGGCGCGATGCACGCACCAATTCGCTCTCCGAGCTGAGCGCCGCCGAAAGCATCGCATCGGACGACACGAGCAACGGCTCGGCTTCTTCGCCGCGACCCTGCAGGTAGAGCGATTCGCCGAGAGCGCTGCGGGTGGCGGCGATCCAGCGGTGACCCGGCGGCAACACAGTGATCTGCGCGGCGAGCAGTTCGTGGGCGAGCAACTCAGCGTCGCGGGGGCGACCGAGCGCGAGCAGGGCGTCGATCTTGGCAGTGCGCGCCGCGTTCACGATGGCGATATGGCCAACCGATCGCGCAGGCGAGCGGTCGATCGACTCGTTGAGGCTGGCAACCGCCTGGTCGGCCTCGCCGAGCGCGAGCGCGGTGAGTCCAGTCTCGAGCGCGTGCTTGGCGTGGAGCGACGCCACCTCAATCGAGTCGAGTTTGCGCCGACCCGCGGTGGCTTCAAGCAGCAGGATTCGGTTGTGAAGTTCAGCGAGCGTCGCGCGCGAGCGAACAAAATCACCCGACTCGCGCTCAATGGCCGCAAGCAGCAACGCGCCTCGGAAGACCAAGAGCGGATCGTCGAGGCCCTCGTGGCTCGCGAGATCAACACAGCGGGTAGCCTCGTTCTCGGCACGCACGAAGTCGCGCAGGCTCAGGAACGCTCGCCCGAGATGGAGCCGAAGGTCCGCCTCGAGCCGTTCGTCGATGGCGAGATTCGAGCCGCCGGCGGAAATCTGCTGAAGGCGCGTCTTCAAGTCCATCCGCCGCGTGCCCGGCGCGGCTTCGGTGAATTCGTCGCGGAGAAGTCCGACGAGCAGTTCGAGCATGTCGACCGCTGCGACTTGCGCATCGGCGCGCTCCTTGATCGCCGCGAATGACTCACCGCGCGCGTCGGCGGCGTCGATGCTGCGGAAGATTGCGAGCCCCAAGGCACACACCAGAGCGATGCTGATCAAGCTGCTGATCACAATCGTGCGCTTGCGCCGGCGGGCGAACTTCCGCAGTCGGTAGATTCGTCCTGCGTGGCGAGCGCGGATCGGTTGGTGATACAGCGCGCGCACCAGGTCGGCGCTCATCTCGATGGCGCTGCTGTATCGCTGATCAGGTTCCTTCTCAATCGCCTTACTCACGATGGCGTCGATGTCGCCTCGCAGCGCATTCTTGAGCGCCTGAATCGTCGTGGACCGATCGGCGGCCACGAGCTGCGCGCGCTCGGGCGGCATCGAGTCGGGAATGGCGCTCGGAAGCGTTGGATCAGCGAAGACCGCCGTCTGCGTGAGCAGCGCGCCGCGCAAACCGCGCAGATCCAGTGGCAGCGCGCCCGCAAGAAGCTCGGCGAGCACGATGCCGAGTGAGTACACATCGGTGCGCGCGTCAATGCCGTCGATGACGCCCATGATCTGCTCAGGACTCGCGTAGGTCGCAGTGCCGATCAATTGCCCATTCTGGGTGAGGTCGGCCATGTCGGCCATGTTGATCGTGTCAGCCGCATCGGCCATGTTTCCATCGATCGCTTTGGCGATGCCGAAGTCGATGACCTTTGGCGTTGGCGTTGTCACCGTCGACACAACGATGTTGGTCGGCTTGAGATCGCGATGAATGATGCCGCGCGCGTGCGCATGCTGTACGCCGTCGCACACCGCGATGAAGAGCCGGATGCGATCGTCGATCGTCATGCGCGCTCGGTTGCAGTAGTCGATGATCGACAGGCCGTCGATGTACTCCATCGCAAAATAGGGACGGCCATGCTCAGTCACGCCCGCGTCGTACACATGGGCAACATTCACATGCTCCATGAGCGCGAGCGCCTGCTGCTCGGCCTGAAATCGAGCGATCGCCCGCGGGCTGTCAACGCCAGGCTTGAGCACCTTGAGCGCAACAAGCCTTCGCACCGGCTTCGACTGCTCGGCGAGATAGACATAGCCAAAGCCACCTTCGCCGATGAGCGAACGAATGCGATAGCCACCGATGAACTCGGGGTGGACGACGGAGTCGTGCATGGGCTGGGCGTTCGGTTCGGACATGGTTGGGACGGGAAAGTAGAAAGAGGCAGTCATCCTGCATCGGCGGTAAACCGCTCGCACTCGACTCAGATCTCAACTCCTACGCAGGGAAACAAGCCCGAGAACAAAAACGCGGCCCGTTCATCGGGCCGCGTTTCTTGGTGTTTGTTTATCCCAACGGACGCCAATCGGTCACGCGTGAATTGCGCGCCCCTCGGTCGCCAGCGCCGCTTCGTGCAGCGCTTCGTGCATCGTCGGGTGAGCGTGGACGGTGGAGATCACATCCTCGATGGTCGCCTCGACGCGGCGGGCAAGCCCCATCTCGCCGATGAGCTCGCTGGCGTCCTCGCCAATGATGTGCGCGCCGAGGATCTCGCCGTAAGGCTCGCTCACGATGATCTTCACCAGGCCCTCGGTCGCGCCGACGGCGATGGCCTTGCCGTGGCCCTTGAAGGAGTACTTGCCGACCTTGTACTTCAGGCCCTTCTCCTTCACCTGCTTCTCCGTCATGCCGACCGACGCGATCTGCGGGCTGCAGTAAGTGCATCCAGGGATCGAGCTGTAGTCAACGCCGAGCGTGTGATGGCCCATGAAGCGCTCGACGCACGCCACCGCTTCCTCGCTGGCAATGTGCGCGAGCCACGGCGGGCCGATGCAGTCGCCAGTGGCGTAGATGCCGGGAACCGAGGTTTGGTAGGTCGGCTCTTTCTTGTCCTTGTAGTCGGTCCAGATGTGATTCTTCTCGATCTTCAGGCCGAGCTTCTCGTCGAAAAGGCCTTCGTAGCGGGCCTTCACGCCGATGGCGACGATCACGCACTCAGCCTCGATGACCTCGGTCTTCGTCTTGTCGGCGATCTGCGCGAGGGTGACCTTGGCGCCGGTGCTCCCATCCTTCAGTGTGGTCTTGTCGACCGCAGTCGCCACAGTGGCGACCCTGAACTCCATGCCCTGCTTGGTGAAGGTGCGCAGCGCGGCGGCCGAGATTTCCTCGTCCTCTTGGGGCAGGATCCGGTCGAGCATTTCGACGACGGTGACCTTGGTGGCGAACGCGTTGAAGAAGTACGCGAACTCCATGCCGATCGCGCCCGAGCCGATGATGACGATCGACTTCGGCTGCTTGGGGATCGAAAGCGCGTCGTAGCTCGAGAGGACGGTCTTTCCGTCGCACTTGGCGCACGGAAGCTCGTTCGGCGCGGCGCCGGTGCAGATCATGATGCGATCGGCGGTGATTTCGCCGACCTTCTCGCCGCCGCCAGTGCCGCGGTAATAGTCTCCGTCCGCCTTGGTGACCTGCACGCGGCACGGACCCGACGCAGTCTTGCCGTTCAGGATCTTGGCGTGGCCCTCAACATGGTCGATCTTGTTCTTCTTAAGCAGGAACGCGATGCCGTTGTTGAGCGTGCCCGTGATCGCGCGCGAGCGGCCGATGACCTTGGCCCAGTCGACCTTGACCGCGCCCTCAGCGAACTCAAAGCCCCAGTCCTTGCCGTGGCGGATCGCCTCCATGTAGAGCTCAGCGTTGTGGAGCAGCGCCTTGGTCGGAATGCAGCCCCAGTTGAGGCAGACGCCGCCGAGCTTTCCGCGCTCGATGCAGCAGACCTTGAGCCCCATCTGTGCGGCGCGGATCGCACCGACATAGCCTCCAGGTCCGCTGCCGATGATGACGAGGTCGTAGTGCTTTGTTTCAGCCATGGTGGTGCCTTTGATGGTGCTCTCAACACGCTCGCCGCGTGCCAGGACGGTTGGAATAGTCCGTTTGCGCGGGAGGGGTCGAGAGAATAGCCGCGAAACAGACACTCGAAATCGCTTGAAGGTGATTCGAAGGGCTCGGCGGGTCGATCAAGCGATGCCCCCTGATGCTGAGGACTCCCATGCGAGGAGTCCCATGCAAGGACTCCTCATGAGTTCCGGGGGCGAGGAGCCAGACTTTCAATGAAGCCCACGCACCAGGATGTCCGTCAGCACAATGTTGTGGAGTCGGCGTCGCAATCTTGGCGTTCGGCGTTGATCACGCCGTCGGAAATCGAGACCTTGGTCGACCGCCTGTCAGCCACGCTGCAGGCGCAGTCGCACACCGTCCGAGAACTCGAAGCGGCGCACATCGAGCTCGATGCCCGAGGTCGCGCGCTTGACGAGGCGCGCGCCAAGGCTGAACGCGCGACGGAAACTCTGGCGACCTTCCTCAAGGCCCTCGGGCACGATCTCCGCGCGCCGCTGGTTTCGGTGGATGCCGCGCTGCAAATGCTCGACTTCGACATTCGCGACGGCGGTCCAATCACCGCCACTGAGCGCATCGGCGAGATCCGTCGAACCGCCAGCCACGGACTCGCGCTCATCGACGACCTCTTCGAACTCATCCGTTCCGACGCCGGCCAGTGGCGCGTCGAGCCGCAAGCGGTGCGCATCAGCGAAATCGTTGCCGATGCGCGCGCCGTTGTTACTCCCAAGGCGCAGCTCAAGCGACTCACCATCGAAACGCGTTGGATCGGCTCGGCCACCGACTCGAAGCACTTCGTGCAGACCGATCTTGTGCGCATTCGCCAGGCGCTGGTGAACCTGCTGGTCAACGCGATCAAGTTCAGTGACCGCGGTCCAATCGTGATCGAAGTCGAGCGCGGCCGCGGCGACATGCTTGCCTTCCGAGTGCTCGACAACGGCCCGGGCATCGAGCCCGACGCGCTCAACGCAATCTTCGAGCCGTTCGTGCAATCGAAGCGCACCGCCCGCCACGCCAAGGATGGCGCGGGCCTGGGACTTGCGATCGTGCGCCGATGCGCGCGTCTGCTCGGCGGCGATGTGGCGGCGGAGAATCGCGCGAGCGGTGGCGCGTCATTTACGCTAGAAATCAGCGCTCCGCGTGTCGATGCGCCCGCCGACGAGACTGTGTCCGACAGCGTGATGGACAAGGTCGCCGAGCGTGTTGCCGAGCGCGTTGCTGAACGCGTGGCCGAACGATTCGACATGCGCGTTGAAGCGCAGCAGCGACCGATGCCAGTGGCGGCGCCGGTCGTGACGCCGGTCGTGACGCCGATCGTGACGCCGGTCGCAGCGCCGGTACCCGTGGCCGTTCTCGCGGCCGTTCTCGCGCCAATCGCCATTCCCGCACCTGCGCCCGTTCTTGCACCCGCACCCGCACCAGCACCCGCACCAGCGCCTGAGTCCAACTCGACTGCGGACAGCTTTGGCGCGATCTTCCGTGGCCCATCAGGATCGCCGCAGCAAACGACGTATGAAGAGCGCACGGCGGCGCGCAATGGTCATGGACCTGGTCATGGACCTGCTCATGGACACGGACACGGACACGGTCACGGACATGGCCATGGACATGGTCATGGTCACGCACATGGCCGCGCCCACAACAGCGCAAAGCCATCCGCGCCGAACTCGCTTCACGTGCTCATCGTGGACGCATCCGCCGAAGCCGCCAGGCAGCTCACGCAGCATCTTCGCAAGTGCGGTCTTGAAACCGTCGTCGCGAAGTCCCTCGCCGAAGCGCGGCAGTTGATCTCCCAATGTCGACCTGATCTCATCATCAGCGATCGCAAGCTTCCCGACGGATCCGGCCTCGAGTTCCACGACATCGCTCCTGGCACGAACCTCGTCATTTCTAGCGCAAATCCCGATCCAAACGAGTTCCCCTCGGGCACTCGCATCCTTGCCAAGCCGGTTTCGGCGAAGACGGTTCAGGAAATGGTCCGGACTTCGCTCAACCGGTCTGTCGCATTCCCCACCTGACCGACTCGCGCGGTTCGCCTTGCTACTATCCGACCCTCACGCGCAGGTGAACGCCGCGCAACAGGTGAACGAAGCATGCGCATCGCGATTGTCAGCGACATCCACGCCAACCTTGCCGCATTCGAGGCGGTCATTGCTCACGCAAGGAGCATGCGCTTTGACTCGATGATTTGCCTTGGCGATGTCGTGGGCTACGGCCCCGATCCGCTTGAGTGCGTTGACCTGGTGCGCTCGACTTGCGAGTGGTCGCTGCTTGGAAACCACGACTTTGCTGCGCTCTACGAGCCGACGAATTTCAATCCGGTGGCGCGCAACGCTGCCTTTTGGACGCGCGGTCGTGTGTTCGGCGCCACAACGCCAGCGGAGATCGAGCAGTGGGTTGCCGAACTCGATGCGCGTCGCGCAGCTGGTGAGATCGACGCCAGCGATTTCGCGCGCCGCGCCGCCATGATGCGCGATCCCAAGTCGCGCGTCGATTTCCTCTTCAGCATTTCGCCGCGCCATGTGATGCTCGACCGCTATATCTGCGTGCACGGTTCGCCCACGCGACCGGTGAATGAGTACCTCTTCCCCACCGACGCCGAGCAGAATCCACACCGCATTGAGCGCAGTTTTCGCATGCTTTCGCTGCCGGCCGTCAACGGCATGCCGCAGCGGGTGAGCGCGCTGGTCGGTCACACCCATGTCCCCGGGTTCTTCCTCGAGGATCGTGAGTTCAGCGACACAAAGCCCGCCGCGGCCGGCGCATCGCTGACCGCTGCGCGCGGACGCAGTGATGTTGCCGTTGAGTGGGTCGGCGTTCCTTCCGATTCGTCGGGTTGGACGCCGAGCGAAGATGAGATGCCGCGCGGGATGCGTTTCATTCTCAACCCCGGCTCAGTCGGCCAGCCGCGCGACCGAGATCCGAGGGCGAGTTACGCGATTCTCGACACGGGTGGTGACGGCGCCGGTGACGGCTCGCAGGACACCTTCACCTTCCATCGCGTCGAGTACGACATCGCCCGCACGCAGAAGAAGCTCAGCGACCTGCGCCAAGCAGGGGCGGACCTCGATCCGTGGCTCGCTGAACGACTTCAACTCGGTCAGTAATGCCGTCACGCGCGTTTATAGGCGCGTAAGCCGACTTTCGTCGCGATCCGACATCGAAACACGCGGTTCGGTACGCTCTGCGCCCCGTCGAGCGCAACGCTCGGCCGTCGTGGTGTCCGCCACTCACCAACGATCTCGTCCGCCATCTCGCTCACCATCTGGCTCACCATCCGACTCACCATCCGACTCACCATGTCTCCTACATTGAAGAAGTTTCTCATCACGAGTGGTCTGACCGCGCTCGTCGTCACCATCGGCCTGATCGTCAGCCGCGGAGCGGGCCCGACGCCCGCGACTGCACCGACGACTCCTTCTTCAGCGCCGGCAGACTTCGCGCAAGTTCCTGCTGCCTCTGACGGTGCGGCCGCCGCGACCGCCGCGACCACCACCGCCGCTCCCGCGCGCGACACCATCGGCGCCACCATCGGCGGCGCCGCGCCCGCCGGCCTC
>QWPT01000030.1:24002-31230 GCA_003671075.1 Planctomycetota bacterium | reverse complement strand
AACCGCCACCCCACATGCAATGACAATACCCCCCATTCGCGAGAGAACGGCGATTCATCTATCGAAGCGTCATATTCAGAAACAACCCTCGCGCCTGTACCTACGCGCGGGGTTATCTCCCTGCCTTCGCAGGCGCCAACACCGCATCCACCGCCGCCGCCTCCATCAACGCCAGCACGCTCATCGCGGTGCCGAAGCTTGCGGTGCGCGGGAATACGCGGTCGTTCCATGTTCCGTCCGCGTCGCGCGACTTGAACAGGGTCTCGCGAAACTTTGCGCGCAACTCGGCGCGATCGGCCTCGGGCAACATCTCGATCGCCGCGGCCGCGTGCACGAACGCGTAGTAGAAGTAGTACGGCGCGACGTTGTACGGCGGAAGGTGCGTGCCCGACTTCTTGCGGCGCTTCTCGAGCTCAGGCCAGAACTCGAAGAACTTGTCGACCGCAAAACGCAGCCGCTTCTCGTCTTTCTTGCCGGCGTGCGCGAGCGCGACTTCGACGGCGCACATGCGACCGATTGAACCGGGGATCTGCTTAGTGTCATCGCGCGTTTGCTTCTGCGCGTTGTACGCGACATAGCCCGAATCGCCGCGCGTGATCTCGAGCGCTTGAATAGTGCGCGCGATGAGTTCATCGGAAACCGCGAGTCCGCTGGCCTTCGCCTCGACGAGCGCCATCAGGCACGGCGCGGTCATGAACGGCGATGTCCCACACGGAACATCGATTCCACCGCTGCGCGCATATTGCCAGCCGCCAACCTGCGGGATCTCAGTCTTCGCGAGCGCGTCGAGATAGAACGCCATCGCCGCATCAACCGCAGGCTTCTGCGCGTCGCTCACGGCGTTCGCTTTGTTGGCGGCGATTAGGAAACGCAGCCCGTAGCAATGCGCCCAACCGCGCACGTCGTAGCCGCCGTCGTACTGCGGCGAAAGCAGCGGCTCGTCTTTCGACTTGGCGACGAAGTCGATCGCGCGCGAAACGGCGTCCTTGCGCGCAGTGTCGGCCGCGAAGCCAGGCGCCTTCATCAGCGCGAGACACGCGATCGATGTGCCGCCAACGCGATATCCGTACGGGATTTTTCCGCCGACGCGATACACGCCTTCGTAGGGCCACTCGGCGACAATGTCCGAACCAGGCCCCTTCTCCTGCATCGCAACGAGGCGTGAAACACCTGCGGTAATCGCCTCGGCGTCGGTCGGCAGCGCGGGCGAAGGCGCGGGGAGTTCGGCGGGCGGAGCGAACAAGATGAACAGCGCGGCGAGCGGAATCAGCATCGAGTCACTGTACCTCAGACCCACGCTCGGACGAAACGGTCGCGGGTGATGAGTGGCCAAGCGCCTCGCGCATCGCCTGCGCGAGCGTGTCGGGCGCCCAACCCGACCAGTCGTCGGGGTGGATCACGGCGACGGGTTCGCGTTCATGCACCGAGCAGAGCTCGAGGTACGCAGCGCCTTGCTTCATGCGGACATCGATTGAGCGCACGGCCTGCGGCGAAAAACGCTTGGTTTCGCGGCGCCTGAAGAGAAAGCGCCGGGGGTTGGTCACAATCACGAGGCCATGGGGCGAGCAAGTCCAGGTGGCGCGGCCCGAGCGTTTCTCGCGGGCGACGATGCGGATGTGCGACGCGCTGAGATAAAACACGAGCAAGGTCACCAACGCGAACGACAGTGAAGCCCATGGCACGCCGATGCGCCAGCTCCCGCCCATCGCGATTGCGAAGAAGATCGCCATCCCGATTGCCGGACCCGCGATGCGAATGGCCCCGCCCCACCGACCGCGCGTCGGCGATGAAACCTCGCCCACAACCAACGGCACGAATGGCACACCGCGAACCACGATCGGCTCGCCCGCGCGCATCACAGCGGCCTCGCGCGCGCGAAGTTCGTCAGCGGGCATCTCGCGCCGCACGCTTGCGAGCAGGCTCGTTGCGAGTTCGTCGGCAACGCACATGGCCGAGACATGAATCGTGTGCGGCCGTTCCTTCTCCGCATCGCCATAGACGGCCAACTGCATCGGACGGCCGGAGGACAACGCTTGGCGCGGCAAATCGATCGCGCGAATGGTGCGGATCTCGCTCGCAACGAGCACCGCTGATGGCTCGGACGGATCGCCCCACTTGTCCCCGCGCATGAGACGCAGTTCGCCCGGTGCAATGATCCACGCGCTGTTCGATCGAAGAATCAACTCAACGCCAGGCTTCGCTTGGAACTTGACGGCGAACATCATGCGATAGACGCTGACCACGATGGCCGGAATCCCCGCGATCACCCCCACCGCCGCGAGATCCTGCCACGAGGGGCTCCATCCGCCGCCCGCGCTGAACACCTTCGCCTTGGCGTAGAGGCCTCGGATGCTCCAGGTGAGCCCGAAGACAACTACGGGCACCAGCACAGCGTATTGCGAGAACTTGACGCGCGCGCCGACCGCCGCGGCGACCGTACTGCCGACCACAACGCGCTGGCCCTTTCGAATCGCGAAGCCGCACTCGGGGCACACGACATCCTGGCTGAACTCGCCGAACTGCACGCGCGGCACGCCGGGGAGCGCGTCGAGTCGGTAGCTGCAGGCAGGGCACGGGTGCATGAACGCACCGTAGTGAAATCTACGCAGGGTTCGCAGGCACGCGCACACAAAGGCGTAAAAATCGCAGACGCTGCGCGCCTCATGCACGCCACGCTCATCGCCGCCCTCGCGCTTGGTTCGCCCGCATTGCTCGCCGACGACTACGCCGCGTGGCAACACCACGGCACGATCAACATCCTCACCACGCCCGATGGCGCGAACCTCCCCGCTTCAGCGTCGATCGACGGATTTCCCCTGCTGGTGCGGCTCAACAGCGACTTTCTCGATTTTGCGCAGTGCAAGGCCAACGGTGACGACATCCGCTTCTCAGCCGCGGACGGCGCGCCGCTTGCGTATCGCATCGAGGAGTGGAACCCCGCGAGCGGCAGCGCAACAACAATCGGCAGCGCGGCGGGAAGCGGCAGCGCAACACTATGGGTGCGCATCCCGCATATCGCTGGCAACGCGCGCCAAGAACTGCGCATCCACTGGGGCAACGCGAACGCCGCGCCTGCATCGGACGGCAAGGCGGTGTTCAACGAAAGCAACGGATTCTGCAGCGTTTGGCATATGAACGAGCCCGTCGCTGATGACACCGGTAGCGTCGAGTCGAAGGACGAGCGCACGACTTCGACGCGCGGCATTGTGGGTGACGCGCGCCACCTCGCGGGCGGCCAGGGCGTGTTCGCGGGCAGCGATATCGCGACCTATCCCAAGGTCATGGGGCCGATGTCGACGAGCGCGTGGTTTCGCGCCGAGCGCGTAAACGGCACCGTCGTCGGTTGGGGCCAGGAGAAGCGCCCCGCCAAGGTGATGATGAATTTTCTCAGCCCGCCGCGCGTCGCGATTCAATGCTACTTCGCCGATGTCGAAGCGCAGAGCACGCTCGCGACGGGCGAGTGGTACCACGTGGTGCACACGTATTCACCGAAGAATTCGCGCGTGTACATCAACGGCGTGCTCGACGGCGCGTCAACGCCAGAGCTCAACATTCCCGAGACTTCCGCGCTGTGGATCGGTGGATGGCACGGCAACTACAACTTTGTTGGCGATGTCGACGAGGTGCGTATCGCCAGCGTTGCGCGCTCGGCCGACTGGATCAGGCTCGAGTACGAGAATCAGAAACCGATGCAGACGGCGGTCGGGCCGATCGTTGCGGAAGGTGTGCGTGCGGGCGCGCATGCAAGCGATGCGTTCGCGCTCTCCGACGCGAAGGTCACGATCAAGGAAGGCGCGCAGGCCACGGTGACCGCGCGCGCGAACGGCGCGCAGAAAATCACGTGGACGTTCACGCGCGGCGGACGCGAGACGGTGGTCGCGACCGATCGCCTCTCGTGCACGATTGACGCGGGCCGAGTGAGCGGCGACGAACTTGCGACGCTTGCGTGCACGGCGGTGTTCGCGGATGGCGTTCAGACGAAATCGGTAGCGGTGAAGATCGCCGAGGCGGTCGCCGATCCGAAGTTCGAGCTCGTCGCGCCGGCGTCGTGGGACGGGCGCAAGCCGATCAAGATCGAGCCGCGCGTGGGCAATCTCGCTGCGTTGAAGGCGCAATCCGCGGGCGAACTGCGCGTGCAGTGGACCACTGGCCCGATGGCGGTGCGCAAGGAGATCGACGCGGCAAGCGGCGATTCGGCGGGCGCGCTGCGGCTTTCGCGCGCGCTCAACAGCGGAACGCTCACGGTGACTGCGACGATCGACAACGGCGGCGCGCCGATCACGAAGAGCGCGACGATCGCGGTGCGCGAGCCTTCGCAGGACGCTACTCGAGAAGCATGGGTGCATCGCACGCCTGGCCCCGACGAGAAGCCCGAAGAGAACGCGTTCTACGCGCGCGACGACAAGAACGAAGCGACGCTCGTGTACAACGGCGTGCTTGCGGATGCGGCGGGCGCGGTGCCTGGTGCAATCAACGGTGTTTTCCTGCGCGTGCTCGCCGATGGCAAGCCGTTCGCGGAGAAGCGCGCGAATCTCACCGCCGACCGCCGCTACGCGCTCAGCGCGACGCTCAAGCCTGGGCTCGTCCACTACACCGTCGAGTTCGGAACCATTTCGACCGCCAAGTACGGCGCGCAAGACACGGTGATCGACACGGTCCGCAACATCGTCTGCGGCGACGCGTACATCATCGAGGGCCAGTCGAACGCCGTGGCGACCGATTGGGGCGAGGGCAAGTTCGACGACTCCAACGAGTGGATCCGCAGCTTCGGCGCCACCGGCGGAAATCCTGGCAGCGTGCGCTGGGGCAACGCGGTGCGTCGCGGCAAGGACGATCAACTTTCGATCGGATACTGGGGCTTCGACCTCGCGCAACACATCGTTGACACGCAACATGTTCCGATCTGCATCATCAACGGGGCCGTCGGCGGCACGCGCGTTGATCAGCATCAGCGCGACGAAGCGAACCCCGAGAACCACGACACCATCCACGGTCGCCTGCTTTGGCGCGTGCATCAGGCGCGGCTCGAGAACGGTATTCGCGGCGTGATCTGGCACCAGGGCGAGAACGACCAGGGTTCCGACGGACCGGCGGGCGGCTTCGGTTTCGAAACCTATCGCGCGTACTTCCTGGAGATGGTCGCGGCTTGGAAACTCGCGTTCCCGAACATCCAGCACTACTACATCTTTCAGATCTGGCCGAAGTCGTGCGCGATGGGTCGCGACGATTCCGACGATCGACTGCGCGAGGTGCAGCGCACGCTTGCGCAAGCGTTCTCGAACATGAGCGTGATGTCGACGCTCGGCATCGAGCCGCCGGGCGGTTGCCACTATCCCGCCGCGGGCTACGCGCAATTTGCCAAGCTCATCGCGCCGCTGGTCGATCGCGACAACTACGCAGTCACCCCCACGACTTCGATCACGCCACCGAACCTCGTGCGCGCGTACTTCGCCAGCGATTCAGACGGGGATGCACAGATGAAGATCGTGCTTGAATTCGACCAGCCCGTCGCTTGGCGCAGCGCGTGCGAGAGCGAGATTTATCTCGACGCCCAACCGGCGGAGATCGCCTCGAGTTCGGGCGATGGCCGCGTGGTGCGGCTCATGCTGAAGTCGGCGACCAATGCGCGCACCATCAAGTATCTCGACAGCGACCATTGGAGCCAGGAGCGCATCTTGCGCGGCGAAAACAACATCGCGGCGCTGACTTTCTGCGATGTCGAGATCGAGCGCGCGAGTAAACCGCCACGGCCTTAAGCCCGCGCGCTCACACGCCGTCGCGCAGGTTTTTCAGCAGGAAATTCGTCTGACGATCCTTGGCGTCGCTGGAAAATCGACCAAAGCCGGAGTGTTCGAACGGTGCGCCGGTTTCGGCGTACTCGTGCATCTCAACAAGTTCGGGCCGGCCGGTGCGCACGCGCAGCGTCTCGACGAATTCGCGTTGTCCGTCGACAGCGACCCACGCATCGAGCTCGTTGTGCAGCACAAGGAGCGGAATCGCGCGCCAACCATCGAGATGCGTGATCGGATCGAGCCGCGCCGCCCGTTGCGCGTCGTACATCGCGCGATGTCGCTGCCAGGCGAACGAGCCCGTCGCGCACTCAACACAAGCTGCGCGAAACCGATGCGCGCTGCACAGTCGAACCAGCGTCGCCATGCCGCCCGCGCTCATTCCGCCGATGGCCATGCGCGTGTCGTCGAACCATCCAGTCGCGCGCATCGCCTCGACCACACCATCGATTTCTCCCGCCATTTGCTCGACGAATTCGAGCGTGCGCGCGGGCTGCTGCAACTCGTCATCGTGGCGTGCGCCGTGTCCGGGAAGGTCGAGCGACACGGTGGCGATGCCCGCGCGCACCAGCCGAAGAAATCGCGCTGGATCAAGTTCCTTGTTCGCCGTGCGACCGTGCATCCAAATCAACACGGGCGCGCGGCCTCCGTGCAACTCTTGATCGGCGGCAAAGGCCGGATGCACGACCAACGCCGGCACTCCTGCGAAGACCTCGTGTCGCGCGCGTTCGCGCACGCTCGCAGGCAACACGCCGCCGAGTTCAGGCATCGACCGATTCCTCGGTGGAATCGGGCATGTAGATGTAGACGAACATGTCGTCCTTGTACTGGTGACTCTCGGGTCCCTCGAACCCAGCGATGATGCGATCATCGCCAACGAGGTCAAGCGGCGCGCGCAAGATGAGGAATCCCTTGCTTGGCGCGAACAACGCCCGCGTGCGCGCGGCCTGCGCGAGCACGAGTTTGCGCGTGGCTTCGTCGGCCATCAACGCGTAGGGCGGATCCATGAACACCAGGTCGACGGGCTTGGGACTGCGGGCAAGTGCGGTCGGGCCGAGCGCGTCGGCCTGCAGCGCAATCACGCGATCGCCGCACTTGAGCGTCTCGATGTTGTGTTCGAGGTAGCGGAACACCTCGCGGTCGCGCTCGATCATCACAACTTCGGCCGCGCCACGCGATGCGCACTCGAGGCCGATGGTTCCAACGCCCGCAAAGAGATCGAGCACGCGCGCGCCCTTGAACCAGCCGTGCAGCATCGCAAACAGCGACTCCTTTACGCGGGCGGTCATTGGCCGGGTGCGATCCTCGCCATCAGGCGTCAGGAGGATTCGCGAACGAAAGTCACCAGAGAGAATCTTGGGCACGGGTCGAGTGTACAGCGGGCGCGCGTCATCGGGCCGGAGCGGCGTCGGGAACGATCGCGGGCACGGGCACGGTCG
>QWPT01000030.1:5725-23954 GCA_003671075.1 Planctomycetota bacterium | reverse complement strand
CGGCGATCGGCGACTCGCCACGCCAGATCTTCTCGCCATTGCCGCGCTTGACGATCGCACGCACAAATGCCTCGTACTCCACGGAAATCCGCGCGATGTCCTCGTCGAAATACTCGCGCATCACCGCGGGTCCGACCTGAGCGCCGATCGCCCGACGGCGTTCGTTGCGGGTGCCTGCCTTGTTCGACTCCCAGATCGTGCTGGAGATGCGCCCGTCAACAGCGTCAGCGATCAAGCGCTCGAGCCCCTTGCGATAGCGGCCGCCCTCTCCCTCGTTTAGGAAGTGGACGAGCGCCCAGGCCTGCGCGTAGTAGGCGAGCAGAGTGCGCCGTCCATCACGCAGATAATCCTGCGGAGTTCCCTGCACAAAGTCCGCGAGCGGAACGAGCCCGCCGCGCGACACGACTTCGCGCAGTTCGCCGTAACGCTCGAAGTTGCGCCAAGGCACGAAGGTCGGCGGACCGCCATCAACGCCCGCGCGCACGCCCTCCATATAGCAAGCGATGCCCTCTTCGAGCCACATCGGCAACGCGTGACGAAACACGCGCTGCGAATAAGCGTGCCAACCCTCGTGCGCGGCGATGGTGAAAGTGTCCCAGCGGCCGATGTCGTAGAGAACGGCGTCGCCCTCGATCGTGTAGCCACCGCGGCCGATGTTCTCGTACATCGCGGCCTCGTCGGGCAGGCGCTCGCGGGTGTACGCCATCCATTCGCTGCGGCTGCCGAACAGGAACACATCGATCGGGCCATTGGGCTCGGGCAGCGGCAGGATCGCGCTGCGGTAGTGGTCGAGCGCCGTGGGCAGGAAGATCTGCATGCGCTCGCGGATGACCGGATCGCGCAGAGTGGAGTGGATGCGATGAGTGCCGGTATCGATGCACTCGCCCGCAACGGTGGCGAAGGTCCACGGCTCGCTCACAGGCTCAATGCGGCGATTGATCGTCTTGACCGCTGCCGGCGAGGCCTGAGGCTCCGAGGGCGAACTGCATCCAACAAGGGACGCCATTGCGGCGAGAGCGAGAGTGATGATGATCGCGCGGGCGGTCAAGGTAGTCCTGCAGTCTACGCCACTTCGGTGGAACTCCGAGCAAAGTTAGGCGTTTTCGCAATCGCGGGATTCAATCGCCGCCGCCCAAACCAACGAGAGAAGCGACGCCGTCCTGCGCGCAGTTGGCGAGTCTGAGTTTTCGGTCAGAAATACTCAAATCTGTACCGCAGCGACTGCCTAGGGAACGCGTTCATTCACGCGCCGCGGGTGCGCCCTGCGCCGCAAGTGCACCTTGCGCCGCAAGTGCACCTTGCGCCGCGAGTGCACCTTGCGCCGCGAGTGCACCTTGCGCCGCAGCAATATCGGCATCGAGTTCCGCGAGCTTTTTGCGGGTTTCCTCGATGAGCTCAGGCTTGGCCTTGGCCATGTAGCCTTCGTTGGAGAGTTTGCTGCGCATGCCGATGGCCTGCTTGTCGCGCTCGACGATGAGTTTGGTGAGGCGGGCGATCTCGGCGCTCGGATCCACCGCGTCGACGAGACCTTCGAGCAACACTTCGCTGCCTTCAAACGGAATCGCCACCGCCGCCACCGGCCGCACTGCCGGGCTCGGCTCGATGCGCTCGAGACCCGCGAGCGTTTGCGCCACACCGCCCGAACTCGCAATCAGCGCGCGCAGTGAATCGCCCGCCAACAACACGACCTTGCGCTTGGGCGAAACCTGTCGCTCGCCACGAACCTTGCGCACGCTTTCGACCAACGCTTGCACGCGGGCAAACTCGGTCACCGCGGCCTCATCGCGCAGTTTGGCGTCGATCATTGGCCAAGGCGCGATCGCGCAAAGCGCACTGGGTCGAAGCACGATGCCATCGACATCCCCGCACTTCAACGCTTGCACACTCACCCACAGCGTTTCGGTGACGAACGGACACACCGGATGCAACATGCGCAAGATCGCGTCGAGCGTCGCGGCCAGAACTGCCTGCTGCTCTGGGTTGCTGCGGATCGTTGGCTTGATGCCTTCGAGGTACCAGTCGCAGAAGTCGCGCCAAACCAAGTCGTAGAGCGCCTCGGCCACGCGATGGAATTCGTAGTCGGCGATGGCCGCGTCGATCGCGCGCGATGCGTGCTCAAGCCGAGCCAACATCCAGCGGTCGATGAGCGTGCTCGCCACCGCAGGATTCACCGAGCCGCCAGCCGAAGCAGGCGCACTCTGTGCGAGGTTCGACAAGGCAAAGCGCGTTGCGTTCCACAACTTGTTTGCAAAATTGCGCCCGAGGTCAAAGCGCGCGCTGGTGTTGCGTGCCAGCGGCATTTCCGCAGTCGGCGTGGCCGCGCCAGTCGCAGCACCAAATCCGGAAACCATCTTCTTCGACGGATCCTTCGGCGACGACTGAATCGCGTCGGCCACCGTGTAACCGCCGCTGGCCGTAGTCCACTTCGGCGCAAAAGTATCGCCCGAATGCGGGTCAACGAGGTCAACCGGCAAGCGCACATCCTGAGTGTTGGTTGCCATCTGCACCAGCGTGAATCGCATCGCGTCCGAACCGTGCGAGTAGATGATGTCGCGCGGATCTACGCCGTTTCCCAGCGATTTCGACATCTTCTGCCCGTGACCGTCCTGGATCATCGCGTGGATGAACACATGCTTGAAAGGCAGACGACCGAGGAAATAGCGGTTGAACATGACCATGCGCGAAACCCACAGAGTGATGATCTCGCGCGCGGTGCACAGGACCGAACTCGGGTTGTAGCGCTCGAGCATTCCCGCCATGTCGGGCCACTTCGTTGGGTCGGGCCAACCGAGGGTCGAGAGCGGCCAGAGCGCCGAGCTGAACCAAGTGTCGAGCACATCGGGATCGCGCTGGAATCCAGCTGATTCGAGGGCAAGCGCGTCGGAGTCCTCCATCAAGCACACATGCACATCGTGCTCACCTTTGGCCGACGCGAGCGCGCTGAGTGCGATCTCGCCGCCGTCGCTCACGCGCACCGCGCGCACGCTCGCGCGCGAAGAGCCCAACGAAGAGAGCATGCCGAGATTCGCCGCCAACGCACTGGCCTCGCCGCGCTTGGTCCACACCGGAATGCGATGACCCCACCACAGTTGGCGCGAGATGCACCAATCGCGGATGTTCTCGTGCCACGACTGGAAATTCTTTGCGTATCGCGCAGGAAAGAAGCGCAATTCGCCGTCGCCGGCCTTGCGCGGTCCGCCCGCGACATCGGCCGCCAGCGTGCCATCGACCTGTTCAGGGTCCATCGCACGCAACGCAGTGCCGCGCAGGCGATCGTCAGTCACGCGCACATACCACTGGTCGCTCAGATACGGTTCAACGGGCACATGCGATCGATAGCTGTGGCCAACGGAATGGCGGTAAGGCCTGACCTCTTCGAGCAGATCGTTGGCCTTGAACCACGCGACAATCCGCTTGCGCGCGTCTTCACGCGAAAGCCCGACGAACTGCTGGGCTTCGCTACCAACATCCATCCAACCGTGACGATCGCTGATCGATCCATCGGGCGCCATGATGTTGATCGCCGCCAAACCGTGACGCTGAGCGATGTCCCAGTCGTTCTGATCGTGCGCGGGCGTGACCTTCAAAAATCCCGTGGCAAACTGCGCCTTGGCGTCGGCAGGATCGCCGCCCATCGACGCGGGCATCACCACATAGTCGTCCTCGACGATGGGGATCTCGCGACCGACGATGGGAAGACGCACCTTTTTACCGCGCAACGCAGCCGCGCGCGGATCCTTGGGATTGAGCGCAACGGCGCTGTCACCAAGCATCGTCTCGGGCCGAGTGGTGGCAACGGTGACATGACCCGATCCATCGGCGAGCGGATAGCGGAGGTACCAAAAGCTGCCGTCGATTTCCTCCATCTCCACTTCATCGTCGGCGATGGCGGTCTGCGACGCGGGATCCCAGTTCACCAGTCGTTTGCCGCGGTAAACGAGCCCATCTTTGAACAGCGTGAAAAACGCCGCGCGAACCGCAGTGGCGCAAGTCTCATCCATGGTGAAGCGCGTGCGATCGAAATCGCATGAGCAACCCATCAGCCCGAGCTGCGAAAGAATCGTCGCCTCGTACTCGTCCTTCCACTCCTGCACCTTGGCAACGAAACCGTCGCGGGTGAAGTCAGTGCGCTTCTTGCCCTGCATCAGCAGGCGCTTCTCCACGACGGTCTGGGTGGCGATGCCGGCGTGATCGGTGCCGGGCATCCACAACGCGTTGAAGCCGCGCATGCGGTGGTAACGAACGAGTAGGTCTTGCAGCGAATTATTGAAGGCGTGGCCGAGGTGAAGCGCGGCGGTGACATTCGGCGGCGGAATGAAGATGGTGTAAGCCTCGCCGGGGTTGGCCGGATCGGCATGAAAGCAACGAGCGGCATCCCAGCGGGCGCGCACGACGCTCTCGGCTTCGGCGGGCACATAGGCCTTGGGAAGCTCGGTCATTGCAGCTCGGCCCGGGTCATTGACCTGATCGTTCGTCGGTTCATTCGGCGGTTGATTCGTCGGTTCATTCAACGGTTGATTCATGGAATTGGGCACTGCGGTTCCTGGCGTCGTTCCTGATGGCATGAGGGCGGCGATTCTACTTCGGGCGCGCCGAGGTCACTGCCGCGATTTTCAAGTGATTTCTGCGATAGTCCGCCCGTGCGGTCGCGACACCTTCCCACCATCCTTCTCTCGACCCTGCTCGTTTCCTGCGGCGACGATGGGGCGCGCAATCACACGCCCGCTCCTTCGCCAACGCCCGCGCCCACGCTGAGCGCCCGCGAACTCATGGATGCCAGCGAGGCCATCGAGAAATTCATCAACGCTGAACGCACCCAAGAAGCGGTGCTGGTTGCGCGCAAGTTGATCGAGCGCGCGCCTGTCGGGTCGAGTGCGGCGGCCACCGCCAACGAACTCGCGGCCCAAGCGCTGTTCGTGCGCGCGCGCCTGCCTGCGAGCGAAGTCGACGCCAATGAACGCAAGACGCTGCTCGCCGAAGCTGCGTTGTGTGCGGAGCGATCGGTTGCGAGTGCATCGGCCGATCCCGCCAAGATCGCCTTTGCCGCCCTGCTCGCGTCAAGCGCAGGAAACGCTGAAACCGCCCGTCGGCTCTTCGATCGATCGCTTGCACTCGCGCCCAACGATGCGCCCAATCTTCTGCAAGCCGCGCTGTCGGCGTTGGGCGCAGGCGATGGCGCGCGTGCAAAGGAACTGGCCGCGCGCCGACGCGTCGCTGCGGCGGACGACGCGTGGAACGACGGACTCGATGCGCAGATCGCGCTGGCCGCGCCGGATTTATCGCTTTCGAGCGAGGACGCCGCCAAGGCTGCGATCGACGCAGCGCGCCGCGCCGTTGCCGCCGATAGCGATCGCCTTGAGTTCCGAATGCTGCTCGCGCGTGCGTTGCGCAAAGGTGCCAAGCCCGCCGATGCGGCGCGCATGTTGTCTGCGCTCGAACCAAGCGCGCGCGCCAAGCCCGCCATCGCCGAACAATTCGCCCTTGCGCTCGCCGAAAGCAACGATCTCGTCGGTGCCGCGCGGGCGTGGGAGGATGCGTTGCGCGGCAATCCCGCGGATCCGTATGTGCGCGCGCAAACCGCACTCGCCTTTCATCGCGCTGGCCTCGATGTTCGCGCCGCATCGGAACTCGACGCGCTCATGCTGATGAAGGGCGGCGCCGCCGAGCGCACTCGCATCGACGCGATCTGGTCCAACCAACGCTGACGCGCCGCATCGCTCGCACTCGTTAGCACTCGTTAGCGCAGCGCCCGTCCGCCATCGATGGCGATGGTGGAGCCGGTGAGATAAGTCGCTTCCATCACGAGAAATCGCACCAATCGCGCCACTTCTTCCGGCGTGCCCGCGCGACCGAGCGGCGTGCGCGCGAGAATCGCTCGCTTGCCCTCTTCGGAAAAATCTTCGGGCCACATGACCACGCCGGGCGCCACGCAATGCACGCGCACCTTCGGCGCCAGCTCGACGGCCAGTTGCCGCGCCAGAGTTTGCACCGAGGCTTTCGCCAGCAGATATCCAGCGAATCCAACCCGCGCCCGACCGAGCGCGTGAATATCGCTGAAGAACACGACCGCCCCACCAACTCCACCAAGCCGCGATCGCGCGAGTTCCTCACGCAGACCCTTGGTGATCAAGAGTGGCGACACCACCTCGATGCGGTTCATGGACTCGACCGCATCAGCGTCGATCGAATCAAACGGCGTCGCGTGGTAGCTCGAGGCGTTATGCACGATGCAATCGAGCGCGCCGCCCGCGCAGGCGCCGCGCAACTCCTGCGCGTAGGCGGTCGCCGCCTTGACATCGGAAAGATCGAGCTGGTCGACGCGGGTGGAAATCTCGTGACCGCAGGCGCGCGCCTGATCCTTGGCGATTTGCGCTGTTTGCGCGCATTCGGCGGCGCGCGAGAAATAGGTCAGCACCAATCCCATGCCCTGACGAGCCAACTCAACCGCCACCGCGCGCCCAACCCGATGCGAGGCACCGGTCACGAGCGCGGTTCCATGAGGTCCGACTGCGAAGTTTGAATGATGCATAGCTTGAAACAGTGATGCGCGGCCGCGGAAACCTGCCACGGAAGATTGGAAACGCCGATCATACGCCAAGGTCAGCGCCGCCACGCTTTCCCTTAGAATCCCGACCCGATGTCCGACGCGCAAGACGCCACCCAACCCGACCCAACTTTGGGCCACAACCCGCTGCCCGCCAAGCGTCGGCGTGGGCGGCGACGATGGTGGTTGCGCCTCGGCGTGCTCCTCGGGCTCGCAGCACTCACGGGGCTCGTCTACCTCACCCGCCCCGCGACTCTCGCCAGCATCATTCTTCCCCGAGTGGCTCAATCGATCGGTGGCGATGTGTCGGCATCGCGCATCTCCCTCTCCGGCATCAACTCGATCGATGTGCAGGACCTTCGAATTCGCGCGCGCGGCTGGAACGACATTTCTGGCGAACTCGTTTACGCCGATCGCATCCGCTGCCACTTCTCGCTGCTTGCGCTTCTCATCGGCGAACTCAAAATTGGCTCGGTGCAGGCCGATCGTGTTGAGTTTCGGCTTGCGGAGGCGTCGGACCGGCCTGGCGAATTTTCGCTGTTCGCCCTCACTCCGACCACCAAACCCGCGAGTCCTTCGTCGAGTGCGCAACGGCCGACCGAAATCTCCATCGAGAATCTCATCCTCGAGAACGGCGTTGTGACCAACGACGGTTACCGCAAACTCGGTGACCTCCGCTTTCGCGCAACACTGACACGATCGACGAGCAGCGCGACGGCGTTGAATTTCTCGCTGTTTGGCCGCCCCAACGCCGAGGGCCGTCTCGCCATCGCCAACATCACCGGCTCGTTCGACGGCGTGACCCACGCTGCTTCGGTCGAGGTCGACGACCTTGTGATCGACGGCCGCCAACTCGCCATCGCGCCGATCGCCGTGCGCACCTGGACCAGCCGGCTTGGTCTCGAGGGCCGCGTTTCCAAGGCGAAATTCTCCTACGGCCCCAACATCGCACCCTCCGCGCTCATCGACCTCAAGGGTGTTGCCATGAACATTCCCGCCGACGCGCTCGGTGGCGACGCGCTCGACAATGCGTGGAGTGGATTCGCCCACGGCAAGACCGTCGACCTCCAGGCCACGCCGCGCATGACTCTGCGCTCGGGAACTTTGGTTCTTGAAGAGAACGAGGTTCGCTTCGAACATGTCACCGGCGAACTCGGCGCCGACGCGTCGAACACCCGCGTGCTGCCCGTCCCTTTCGAGGGCGAGTTCCGCATGACCATTCCCAAGGCGCTCCTGCCCGCCTTTGAATGGGATCACCGCGATACCTGGATCACCGCCGCTGCGCAGATCGCTCCGTTCTCGCTTTCGCTGGCGATCCGCGACTTCAGCTCGCCCGAGGGCAAAGAAGGCGATCCCGACACGCTGCAACTTCCGCGCGCGGCGACCAAGGTCCTCTCTGATTTCAACATCACCTCGTGGACGATTGACATCGACTCGCACATCGATCGTGGTCCGCCAACCGCCGCTGGCAAGCCTGGCCCGCTGCAATCGACGGGAACGCTCGTGCTCGACAAAGGATCGGGCGCGTTCGAAGAGTTCCCCTATCAGCTCGAAGATGTGCGCGCGGTCATCAAGTTTCGCGACGACAACCTGGTGGTGGAGAGCCTGACCGCCAACGGCGCCGACGGTGCGAAAGCCTCGATTACTGGGCGATTGGACGGACTCTCGACCGGCGCCGAAATCGATCTGCGCATCACCTGCGCAGATGCGCCGATCGACGAGCGGCTGTTCAGCGCGTTCGAACCCGCGCCGCGCGAGGCGCTCGAGTTGCTGTTTGACGCACGCTCTGCGCGATCGCTCAACACTGCGGGCCTGCTTCCCGACGCCAACGCGCTGATCGTGCAGCGTCAAGAACTCTCGCGCCTCAGCGACGACGAAGCAAACCGACCGACGCGCGAACGGCTGCAACGCTCGATTTCTGCGGGGCCATTTCAGCTGGGCGGGCGATGCGGTTTCGAGATCCGCGTCTACTCCGAACCAGGCTGGGGCAAGCCCGTCGTTGTAACCGGCGATGTGCGCGTTCATGACGCTGGCCTGCTCTTCGCGCGCTTCCCCTATCCGCTTCGACTGAAGGAAGGCGCGATCCGCGTGCTCGATGAGGCCATCGAAATCATGGGCGATGGCCTGAAGGCGACGACTCCCGCAGGCGGCGAGTTGCTGGTGACCGGAAGCGTGCAGATTCCTCGCATGCCTAAGAATGGCTCGAAAGACGGCGCGGCTGATGGCGCGGGCAGCGACCGTGGACTGCGACCGCTCATCCGCATTAGCGATAAGGACGATGCGCTGAATCCTGCGCTTCTTGCCGCCATTCCTCACGCTGGTAACGAGATGCCCTCAAGTTGGCCCGGCGCCGATCTCGCGCCCGCTGGCCAGTTGCTCGGAGCGCTCGGTCTCTCTGGCCGCATTCAACTCGACGGAGTTGTCGACAGCGACGAGAGCGGAAAGGAGCGGTTCAGTTTCAAGATCGACTTCGATCACGGCACCGCCGCACCCGACGCTGCCGGCCGCGCCGAACTCGATGCGGAGGGAATGCCTTGGCCGCCCGAGTTTCAGCTCGAAGATTGCACCGCCACGCTTCTGCTCACACCCGAGCGCGTGGTGATCGAACATTGCGAGGGGCGCAACGGAACTGGGTCGATCAGCGCGAAGGGTTACTCTGAACTCGAAGGGCCCAACCGCCTTATCGAACTCGAGCTGAAGGCACTGCCGATCGGGCGCGCGTTCGAAGGCTACCTCGCCAGCGATCCCGCCGAAGCCGCTGCGCGTTTTGCCCGCTATGCGCCGAGCGGAGCCATCGATGGAACCATTCGCCGCGAGGTCACCGAAACGAGCGCGCTCACCAGCGGTTCACTCACGCCCCAATCCATCGAGCTCAACCTCGACGGCACTCGCATGCGCGCGGAACGCATCGCTGGACGACTCGCCGTCAGCGCAAGCGGCGTTCGCGCCGACAGCCTTGAGTTTCGCCTCTTCGAAGGCGACCTCACTGATGGAATCCTGCGTCTGAGTGGGCCGCTGAGCAGCTCGCTTTCTGCGACGCCGGAAGCGACGCCGACCACCGCACCTACAACGACCGCAGCAGCCGCCCCCGCGCCGCTCGATGCCACCATCACCGCTGGCCGCATTGAATCGCCGCTCCTGCGCGAATTGCTCGCCACCCGAGCCAAGGGCGTGATCGATCTCATCGCCGCCCGCGCCGCCAAGGGAACCTACGACGCGCACTATCAGGGCGGCGAGAACGACCACTTTGAAATCACTCCGCGTACGCTCGGCATCGGCCAGGCAGACGAGCGCGTCGAACTTGCCTTCGATCCGAAAGACAGCATCAGCGGTAACTCCGAGCTGGTGCGCTTCGATGTCCACGGCACGTTGACTGGCCTGCACGCTGGCACCCTCACCACCAGCGGTAGCTTTGAGTCGGGCAACGACAATCGCGTGAACGCATCGATGAAGATCGATGCGCGCGAACTCACCGTTGCGCTGCGCAAGCAACTGCCTCCGCCGATGGATCTCGCGACCGAAACGCTCGCGTGCACCACGAAGGGCCGCTTCGAACTGGACCTTCCCGATATCGCGCTGCGTTGGCCGGCGACGGGAAGCGCCGAGAGTCCTGACATCTATCAAATTCGCGGCGCGGCGCGCCTCCTCGATGCATCGCTCAGCGCTGGCCCGAGCGTGAGCGCACTGAACGGCGAAGTTTCGCTGCGTTTGCGCTACGAGCCCCGCGCCGCACTTCCCATCGACTTCACCGCGCAACTCACGGCCAGCAGCGCGCGCGTCTTCGATCGGCCGATCAGCGCCACGAGCCTCTCCATTGCATCCGGCGATGGCGGAAAGTCGCTCTCCGTCAACGGATCAGGCGATGTCGCGTTCGGACGCTTCGATTTGGTCAGCTCCATCGACTTTGACAAGGACACTTACCGCGCCCGCGCCCGCGTGGCTGACGCCGACTTCGAAGTGCTGCGACTGGGCACGCCGCTCGACGACGTATCGGCGCGTTCAACGAGCCGATTGAGCGCCGTCGTCTTGGTGGAGGGATCGACCAGTGGCGCCGCCGACACCCGCACTGGCAACGGCCGAGTCGGCATTCGCAACGCCACCCTCGCCTCGCTGCCGCTGGCGATGCGCGTGCTGCAAATCACGCAGTTGATGCTGCCGATTTCGAGCCAAATTTCCGCGTCCGACGCCATCTTCAACATCAAGGGCAACACCGCCGAGATCACGCGCTGCGACCTCGCCGCCGGCACGATCCAACTCACGGGCTCGGGCACCGTCGATATTCCAACCTTCGGCATCGGCCTGCGCGTCTTCCCGCGCGGAACCATCCCCATTGTGAGTGATGTGATCGGCGGAGTCACCAACCAGTTCTTCGCCATCGATGTGTCGGGAACGCTCAGTGACCCGAAGGCGAGCATCGCCGCATTGCCTGGAATCACCGACATTCCTGCACCTCCACCCGCGCCGATCCAACCGACCACGACGCCGACCGAATCGACCGCCACGCCAAGTACGACGCCAAGTACGACGCCAAGCACGACGCCAAGCACGACGCCAAGCAGCGATCCCCAGCCACCTCAGCACTGACCGACGCAGATTTTAATATGACAAACCCCAGCACGCCCGACCAACCCGCGCTCAATCTCTCCCACATCGAGGCAGCTGTTGATTCTTTCTTTGCCTCGACCGGCGTGAAGCCGTCCGAGGAAGCGCGCGAGCTCGTCGCCGAGATCATGCTCTCAGGACTCAAGCTCGTTGCCGACGGCGCCGACACCGGTCAGCTCAAGCTCGTGCGCACTGCGCTCAAGGAAATGCGCCATGCCTACCGCATCTTCAATCCCTATCGCGGCACCCGCAAGATCTCGATCTTCGGCAGCGCGCGCACACCGCCGACCGATCCGGACTACGCGATGGCGCGCGAGTTCAGCCGTGCCATCGCTCACGCGGGCATGATGGTCATCACTGGTGCTGGCGACGGCATCATGAAGGCCGGCCACGAAGGCCCCGATGTCGACAAGTGTTTCGGTCTGCGCATTCGCCTTCCCTTCGAGGCGGGCGCGAACAGCGTGATCGACGGCGACCCCAAGCTCATCAACTTCCGCTACTTCTTCACCCGCAAGCTGATGTTCATGGCGCACTCCGACGCCGTCGCCGTTTTCCCCGGTGGCTTTGGAACGCAGGACGAACTCTTCGAGGCGCTCACGCTGATTCAGACTGGCAAGTCCAATCTGATTCCGGTTGTGCTGCTCGAGCACGAGGGCGGCGATTATTGGAAGGGCTGGGAAGAAGGCTGCGTTCTGCCGTTGGCGCGCCGCAAGCTCATCTCGCCCGAAGACCGCGGGCTCTATTCGATCCATCATGATCCGGTTGCCGCGGTGGCGGAAATCGCTGGCTTCTATCGGCGCTATCACTCGATGCGTTTTGTCGGCAAGGACCTGGTGCTTCGCCTGCAGACGCAGTTGACCGACGCCGAGCTCACCATCTTCGAGCGCGACTTTCGCAAGGATCTCTGCGAGAAAGACACCACTTTCCGCCGCGTGGAGACGGCGCCTGAGGAAGAGGAGCACCGCGAGTTGCCGCGGATCGCGCTGCAGTTCAATCGTCGCGCCTGGAGCCGGCTGCGCGCGTTCATCGACCAGATCAACGCCGCGCCCAGTCGAGTGCAGAGCTGACGCGATGTTTGCGGGCGCAGCGATCATCGTTTCGCTTCTGGCCGGCGCGGCACTGCTCGGCGGATGCCGTTCGTCCAACGCCAATGGCTCGAGCGGACAAGGGTCATCGTCTACCGACAACGGAGAAAACCATCGATTCGACGGGCAGACGCGCGGAGTTGGACTCGAGTTGCACCGCGCCTACTTGCCGATCGACGCGAAGATTCGCGCGCAAGGGATCCTCGACGCAACCCGCGCCGGACTTCTCGAGCCCATCGAAAGCGGCGTGAGCGCCAGTGGTTTTGCCATGTATCGCGCGCCCTCCGCGCGGCTCGAGGAATTGCTCACCGTCTTAGGCGGAAGTCCGCAGTTGCACTCCACGCTGCTCGGCACGCTTCCCAACTGGGCCGATATGGAGGCGGCGCGCGTCGGCGCAGGTCGCACCCTCTTTTTTGCGGGGCATCCGCGGCAATTTCCCGAGTCGATTCTCCGCCTTTCGCTGCGCGGTTGGTGCTTTCCCACCGTCGACGGCGCGCGCGCCCGCATCGAATTGCGCCTGAGCAGTGAAGATCCGCGCGGCGAGCGCGCCACGCTCGATCCCACCACCGAGCGCATCCGCACACGCGAAATCGACGGTGGCCGGGCCGTCCTCGAACTCTTGCCCGAACAGGCGCTCGTTGTTCTCGAGATCCCGTTGGTCGCGCCCGATGATGCCGAATCGGACGGACTCGCCGCCGCGCCACCGCCTACGATCGCGTCACTGATGTTGGCCGAGCAGTCGATCGCTGGTCGCGCAACCGTCCTCATCGTGACCACAGCGTTCGCGGATATGCTGCCGCCCTCTAAGCCGCGCTAAACCGTCATGTCGACCCTCCCCAGCGATCCCCTTCAGACGCCCGCGCGCCGTCGCCGCCGCCGTGCCGCCAGCGTGCTGCCCACGCTGCTCACCCTGGGCAATGTGATCTGCGGATTCGCCGCTATCCACTACGCCGCCAAGCCCATCGAGGACAGCGCCTTCGGCTTCTCGACGCTTTCCTTCGCGGGCGCGCTTGTCTTCCTCGGCATGTTCTTCGACGCCATCGACGGCAGTGTTGCGCGGCTCACCCGCTCGACCTCCGACCTCGGCGCGCAGCTCGACAGCCTTGCCGATGTCATCACCTTCGGCGTCGCCCCTGCGTTCATGACGCTTCGGCTCGTGAGCCATTACTACAGCCCCGCCGACGGCCACGCCATTCTTGGCCCCGCCGACAACGCCTACGCGAAGGTCCTCTGGGCGATCGCCGCGTTCTATGTTTGCTGCACCGCGCTGCGTCTGGCCCGCTTCAACGCCGAGGTTCGCAGCGATAAGGAGGAAGACCACCTTTACTTCAAGGGACTCCCTTCGCCAGGCGCCGGCGGAACCGTCGCCAGCCTGATCGTGCTGCATCAGTACCTCGTCCACACCTACAACGGCATCGAGGAAGGCCTTGGATTCGCGCGCATCGCTGCGCTCGGAATTCCGCTGGTCACGGCGATCACCGCGTTTGCGATGGTGTCGAGCATCCGCTACTCGCACTTTGCCAACAACATCCTGCGCTCACGCCGCACTTTCCCTGGGTTGATCCGCGTGGTGTTGCCCGTGCTCATCGCCCTTTGGTGGCCGAGGGAAACGCTCGCCGCCGGCTTCGTCCTCTACGCACTCAGCGGACCCGTGCTCGCGATCGTCCGCTATCGCCGGCCCATCGCGGCCAAACCATCAATATGACCGCCATCAACCACCTGACGGTTCCCGATATCCATGGTCGCTTTGGTCCGTTCGGCGGCCGCTATGTTCCCGAGACGCTCTTCGCCGCGCTCGAAGAACTCGTGGCTGCGTACGCCGCCGCCCGCGCAGACCCCGCATTTCTCGGCGAAGTCGACCGTTTGCTGCGCGAGTTCGTTGGCCGTCCGACTCAGCTCACCCCTGCGCCGCGACTGTCGGCCCATGCTGGCGGCGCAAACATCTGGCTCAAGCGCGAGGATCTCGCTCACACCGGCGCGCACAAGATCAACAACGCCATCGGACAGGCGATGCTTGCGAAACGCATGGGCAAGAGCCGCATCATTGCCGAGACCGGCGCGGGCCAGCACGGCGTGGCGACGGCGACGGCGTGCGCGCGCTTTGGTATCGAATGCTGCGTGTACATGGGTAGCGAGGATGTGCGCCGACAGATGCTCAATGTGTTTCGCATGAAGCTCATGGGCGCGACCGTCATCGAAGTCGACTCCGGCTCGAAGACGCTGAAGGACGCGACCAACGAAGCGATGCGCGACTGGATGGGCTCGGTCGGCAAGACGCACTACATCATTGGATCCGTTGTTGGACCGCATCCGTTTCCGATGATGGTGCGCGACTTTCAAAGCGTGATCGGCCGCGAGTGCCGCGCGCAATGCCTTGAGAAACTCGGACGGCTGCCTGATGCGTTGGTGGCCTGCGTTGGTGGTGGTTCCAATGCGGCGGGGATGTTCTATCCCTTCGTGCAGGACACATCGGTGCGCATGATCGGCGTCGAGGCGGGTGGACGCGGCGCTACGCCGGGCGACCACGCTTCGACACTCACGCTGGGCACGCCTGGTGTGTTGCACGGATCGATGAGCTATGTGCTGCAAGACAAGTTCGGGCAGACCGCCGATGTGCATTCGTGCAGCGCGGGGCTTGACTACCCGGGCGTTGGGCCGGAGCACTCGTGGTGGAAGGACAGCAAGCGCGTCGAGTACACCGCGGCGACGGACACGCAGGCGCTCGAGGCGTTTCAACTGTTTTCCCGCATGGAAGGCATCATTCCCGCGCTCGAGACATCGCATGCGATCCATGGTGCGATCTTGGTGGCGCGTGCGATGAAGCGCGAGCAAAACCTTGTGCTCAATTTGTCGGGGCGCGGCGACAAGGATGTGACCGAAGTCATGCGCCTGCTCGGTCAGTCCTAAATCGGCCAATCCTAAATCGGTGCCTGGCACCAACCTGGCACTAACCTGGCACCAACCTGGCACCAACCTGGCACCAACCTGGCACCAATTTTGCGCTAGTCAGGCACCATCCCACGAACCTGGCACCAACCAGGCACCAAACTGGTTGGTGCCTGGCACCAACCTGGCACCAACCAGGCACCGTCATTCAGGGCTGATGCCGCCGGCCTTCGAGCAGAGCCACTCCACAAAACTCGGCGCCTTCGGCGAGCCGCCATCCTTCCACTTCGGCTTCGACTCGCCATCGCCCTTGAACGCGTCGGCCTCCGTCGGCTGGGCAACACTCGTCGCGCCGCCCACATTCTTCCAGTAGCCCGGGTACCAAGTCGACTTGGTGTTCTTGTTGCCCCACGCCGCAGTCTTGCTCTTTGGCTCGGGCATCACATAGGTCCATCCCGACGCCTGAAGTTTGTTCGCCGTAACCACATCGGCCGCCGGCGCACTCTTGCCACCCTCGAGCGCGCGCAACCCCGCAGGCTTCGCATCGGTGGCGACCTTCTTCTCCTCGAACTTCGGCTTGTCCTTCGAGAACGCGCTCGCCGGCTTGTCGGGCGTCGGCATCAGGTCAATCGCGATCGGACAGTGGTCGCTCGCGTAGCCCGCGGGCGGCGGAATGGTGTCGGCCTTCTTGAAGTCCCAGTCGCTCGCAGCGTGCAGCGTGCCCAGCACGAAAAACGAACTCGGGACGCAGTCCGCGGCCAAACCCGGCGTCATGACCACGTAGTCGATCACGCGCGCGCTCGCGTGGGTGGTGTAGGTTTCCTTGGGCGCGTCCTTGTCGAAACGCCAGTCGTAAGCACTCACCAAACCGAGTTCGCTCATGCGCAGCGACTTGGTGGCCATGTCGTTGGGCGTTGCGTTGTAGTCGCCGACCACCGCGATGTTCGCATCGGGATTCTTCTTCAGCTCCTCGCCGACAAACGCCTCGGTCTGCAGCGCCTCGAGCTCGCGCTGCTGCGCGAAGTCCTTGCCGCCGGCCTTAAAATGGCACACAAATACGGTGAATTCGTAGCCATCCTTGGTCTTGAAGGAAACCCGCAGCGGCGAGCGCTGAAAGTGATCCTGCGGCGCACCCTTCGATGGCGCAGCCCACTCGCCGCCAAGACGCTTGGCACTGTCGGCGTTGCGGCGCGATTCCATGTCGGTCACGATCGCGTCATCGCCCTTGAAGATACTCACGCTAGTAATCGGCACCCGCGACAGCACTGACTGCTCGACGCCGCGGTAGTAGCCGACATCTTCGCTGGCGACAAACTCGTAGCCCATGTCCTTCAAATACTTGTCGCGAAACCACTCGAGGCAACGCTTGGACTCGATCTCCTCGAGGCAAAGCACATCGGCGTCGAGCTTGCGGATCGCCGCGGCGACAGCCTTGAGGCGCTCCTCGCTGGTCTTCTCGTTGATGTCGTCGTACTCGCCCGAAAGCGACGGATCGTCGAAGTCGTCGAAGAGATTCTCCGCGTTGTACGCCGCCAGCCGCAGTGCGCCCTGCTGCTTCGGACGCGCATTCTCGATGCCGTACCAGATGCCTGCGGGGCGAACATCCTTTTGACTGGACCTTGTTTCCGAAGGCCTCGATTCGGGAGACTTCGAATCGGAAGGCTTCGACTTGTTTTGTGCGATAAGCGACGCATTGAGCGTGAGCGCGGTCAGGGCCGCAAGTACGGTGCGAAAGTGCATCGGAGCAGTCTACAACGCTCAAGGCACGCGCTGTGCAACGCCATCGCGCATTGCCTCTGCAGACGCGCGCAGGCCCGCGATGACCGACCCGTCCGCGGTCCCATACTGAGCCACAACCACCACCTTTACGCCCAAAACCGCAAGCTTCGTCGCAATGCCCGCGCTGGGCTGCCCCTCCCAAATCATCCACGCTCTCGGCTGCGAACCGCGCAGTTGCGCCAACCTCGACCATTCGTCATTCGACGGCATTTCGCCTGGCTCCCACTGCACTGCGGAGATTTGCAGATCGGCAGCTTGGCCGAGGTATTGAAACACCGGATGCGACGCGAGCCAGTGCTGCTCGCCCTGCGCGGCGGCGGCAAGGGCGACTGCGGCAAGGGCGGATTGGGTTGCGGCAAGCGTTGCGTCGATCTCGACCATCGCAGCGCTCATCGAAGCAGCGCGCGATGGCAGCAGCGTCGCCAACCGAGCCGCGATCTCGTGGGCCTGCACGCGCGCGAACTCCGGCGAAAGCCAAGTCGTGAACGCCGTGCCTTCATGCGAATGCTCGCCCTGCGGACCGTGACTGTGGGTCGTGCCTTCAACAACAATGAACTTCGCCTTGAGCGATGCAGTCGTGTCAAGAGTGCGCGCTCGAGGCAGCGCGGCCTGATCGGTCCAATGCTCGAAACCCGCGCCATTGAGGACAATCAGATCGCACGCCTGAATCGCGCGAACCTGTTCGGCGGTCGGCTGCCAGAACGCAGGATCGCCAACGGACGACTTCCACGGCGCAACAATCTCAACGCCATCACCCGCGAGTCGCTGCACGATTTCAACGAGAAACGGATGCGACGCAAAGACCAGCGGCTTGGCGGGTGCCGGCGCGGGCGCATCGACGGCAGCCTGCGGTCGCGCATCGCAATTCACCAACAATGAGGCGATTCCAGCCAGCATGAGCAGAGTGGTCACGACGAAGAGCGACACACGGATCCACTTTGGAGTTCTTGAAGAAACCAGCATGAACGCAGCATATCGGTGCACGCGGTAGTCTGCGCCAAGTCCTTGCAGCTCCTGCTCCGCGACGAAAGCCGATGGAACCTCCGACTCGAACATCGACCCGGCCTGCGAACGCGCCGACCACGCCCGTGCTCGCGGCAACCGAGCTTGTGTTCAAACGCAGCTCGGGCTTCACGCTGTCGACGCCCGCCTTCGCACTCAACGCGGGCGAGTCGCTCGCCGTGCGCGGGCCGTCAGGTTCGGGAAAGAGCACGCTGCTCGCGCTACTTTCGGGCGAGCTCCTTCCCTGGTCGGGCCGCGTGTTTGCGGCAGGCAGCGAGATCACCGCCGAAAGCGAGTCCGCGCGCCGCGCCTATCGCGCCACCCGCTGCGG
>QWPT01000030.1:0-5274 GCA_003671075.1 Planctomycetota bacterium | reverse complement strand
GGCGGAGGCGCACCGCGATGATCGCCCTCTTGCGCCATTCGAGCTACATCGCCGCGCGTTCGCTGCGTCATTCGTGGAAACGCAGCGCGCTCCTCGCGATCGTGCTCGGCGTTTCGCTCGGCCTCCCCGTCGCGCTCACCACGCTGCTCGCACAAGCATCGACCGACATGCGCGCACGGGCTGCGGTTTCGCCGCTGCTTTTGGGCGCGCGCGGTAGCGAAGCCGATCTTGTGTTCGGCACGCTGTTCTTTGCGGCGCAACCCGCGCGCGGACTCGCGATACGCGACCTCGCGCGCGTCGAAGCTGAGTCGCTCGCAACCACTATTCCGATCGCCGTCGGCGCCACCGCGCGCAAGACGCCCGTCGTCGGCACCACGATCGACTACTTCGCCGCCACTGCGCAAACCGCGCGCGGCCGCATGTTCGCGACCATCGGCGAGTGCGTCGTCGGTGCCAACGCCGCGCGCGCGCTCGGCGGCGTTAACCCCGGCGACCGCTTCTTCACCGACCCCGCGTCGCTCTCCGATCTCGCCGGCGTGTTCCCGCTCGAACTCACCGTGACCGGTGTGCTCGCGCCCACACAGAGCCCCGACGACGACGCGATCTTCGTCGACCTCCGCACCATGTGGACGATCCGCGGCCTCGGCCATCGCCACGACGAACCCGCGCAGAGCGCGACGCCTGGCGCGGTCATCGGCACCGTGGCGACCGCGAGCGGCGACCACAAGATCGCCGGCGAAGCGCTGCCGATCGCGCGCGCCGCCGCGGAAGGCGTCGCGAGCGACTTCCACTTCCACGGCTCGACCGACGACTTTCCGATCGACGGCGCGATCGTGCGCCCCGTCGATGCGAAGGCGCAGGCGATCCTCCTCGGACGATTCACCGGCACCGATGAGCGCCTGCAACTCATGCGCCCTGACCTGTTCACCGAACGCGTGCTCGAGCGAATCTTCGGCGTCGGCCGCGTGCTCGGCGCGGTGGCGGGCGCGATCGCGCTGCTGGTGGCGCTGGTCGCGACCAGCACCTTCGCGCTGTCGATCCGGCTGCGCGCGGATGAGCTGGCGTTGATGCGGCGGCTGGGCGCGAGCCGCGGGCGGGTGGCGGTGTTTCTCGCCACCGAGGCCGCGATTCTGCTTGGCGGCGCGCTCGCCATCACCGCAGCATGCACGGTCGTCGCCCCGCTGCTCGCGCCGCTGGTGATGCGCGTCGCGGCGGGGTGAACCGCCGGCGCAGAGGCCGCCAAAGCTTGCAATCCGCGGTACATCAGCTCGTGATTCGCGGTTCCAAATCCCGCGTTGCACCGGCCCATGCCTCAATTTCTTCACAACTTTTTCATTCAATCTCGGCGATCCCCGAAGTTTCTCGACGGCGGTGCGTACAACCCGTTACCGCGACAACGACGTATGTCGGGACCGGGTCTCGCCCCACCACCCCCCAGGGTCTCCGCATGCCTCCATCCAGTCTCTCCCACACCTTCCATCGTGCGCTCATCACTGTTCTTGGCGCCGCCTTCACGGCGACCGCGATGGCCCAGAATCTGGTCGGACTCGGCGGGATCGGATTCTCCAACATCGATGACATCGCGACCAATGTCGCCCAAGTGGCGGCCGGTGCGGACCACACGGTGGCACTCAAGACTGATGGCACCGTCGCCTGCTGGGGATCGAATGCGGCGATGCAATGCAATGTTCCGCTTGGGCTTGCCCAAGTCGCCGAGGTGGCCGGGGGAAGTTCCCACTCGGTCGCGCGCACGCTGAATGGCTCGGTCGTGTGCTGGGGATCGAACACTTACGGCCAGTGCGGCGTCCCTGCGGGTCTCGGACCCGTCGCTCGCATCGCTGCGGGAATTCATCACACCGTCGCGGTCAAGGTGGACGGCTCGGTCGCATGCTGGGGGGAGAACTGGGCCGGCCAATGCACGGTTCCTCCGGAGCTCGGATCGGTCGCGGCGGTCGCTGGCGGATTCGCGCACACGGTCGCTCTCAAGACCGATGGCACCGTCGCGTGCTGGGGTTTGAACAACTCCGGCCAGTGCACCGTGCCACCAGGGCTCGGAAGCATCATCGCCATCGCCGCGGGATACTCGCACACGGTCGCCTTGCGCGAAAATGGTTCGGTGGCATGCTGGGGATCGAACTCCAATGGCCAGTGCAGCGTGCCGAACGGACTCGCGGGCATCGCCTCCATCGCGGCGGGTTACTACCACACCGTCGCTCGTGCGAGCAATGGCTCGGTCACCTGCTGGGGCGACAATGGACCCGGACAGTGCAATGTCCCCGCAGATCTCGGTGGCGCCACGGCTGTCGCCGCGGGTTTCCTTCACACCGTCGCGTTGACCTCCACGGGCTCGGTCCGGTGCTGGGGGCACAACGATTTCGGCCAAGCGAGCACGCCCTCTGCGGTTGGTCCGACCAGATCGATCGCGGTCGGCAACTTCCATACCGTGGCCCTGAGAATCGATGGTTCGGTCGTCTGCTGGGGCCGCAACGAATCGGGGCAATGCGATGTCCCCGCCGCAATCGCGGCCGTCGTCGATGTCGCCGCTGGTTTGCGACACACCGTTGCTCTCGTCGCCAACGGCACGATCGTCTGCTGGGGACTCACAGGACAATGCGGCGTTCCAACGAATCTCAGCACAGCTTCCGGCATCGCTGCGGGCGACTATCACTCGGTTGCCTGCCTGAAGGACGGCTCGGTCGCGTGCTGGGGAGTGAACACCTTCGGACAGTGCAATGTGCCCACCGAACTCGGCGTCGTGATGCGCGTCGCCGCGGGCGCGTCGCACACCGTCGCGTTGCGAGAAGATGGTTCGGTGGCATGCTGGGGATCGAACACCTCCGGACAGTGCAATGTGCCCACCGAACTCGGCGTCGTGGTGCGCGTCGCCGCGGGCGGGTCGCACACGGTCGCGTTGCGCGAAAATGGCTCGGTGGCATGCTGGGGATCGAACGCCTCCGGCCAGTGCGCCGTTCCGGCGGGGCTCGGCCCCGTCTCGCAGATCGCCGCGGGAAGCGGCCACACCGTCGCACTCGTTGCTGACGGATCCGTCGCCTGCTGGGGGGGCAACTCCTACTACCAGTGCGCTGTTCCGGGATTTCGGAGCAACGCGGTCCAAGTCGCGGCCGGAGGCTCCAGGACCGTGATTCGCCTCGACGCCTGCGTAGGCGGCGCGTCGGGCAGCGACTGCAACGGGAATGGCGTCCTCGACTCGTGCGAGATCGCGAGCGGCGCGCAGGACAAGGACGCCGACGGCGTGCTCGACGAATGCGAGTTCGCCCGCGGCGACTTCGACCTCGACGGCCTCGTCGGCGGCGCCGACCTCGCGGCGCTGCTCTCGCTGTGGGGCGTCACGAGCGCACCCTTCGGCGACCTGAACGGCGACGGCGAGATCTCGAGCGCCGATCTCAAGGTGCTCCGCGGCAACTGGGGCCCGTACTGATCCGCCCGGCCCGCGCGGTACATTTCGCCGGGCGCCGACCCTACGCCCTACACGGCGCGCCGTACTGCGTCCAATTTTGCAGCCAACCAGCCATAACAGGCTCATTTTAATTGGCAACTCAGTTGCTTGCGCCCCAATTTTCCATTCGCTTTGGTAGCATATCTGAATGTCTCTACGCCTAACAACATTGAATACAACTCTTTCATTAGTGCTGCTAACCTCGTGCACCATCACTGCTCCGGAGTTACCTACGGATCGGGATGGCAAGCAGACTCTCACAGTTGGCGTGGTTCAGAAGTCAATCCGCAAGGGAATGTCTGGAGCCGAAGTCGCAGAAACCTTGGGGTCGCCGAACATGGTGACATCAGGGCCTAATGGGAGTGAGGTTTGGGTGTATGACCGGACTTTTTCCCAAGTGGAGGCCAGCGCGGCAGGAGGCTGGACCTTCGCCTCGCAGGATGCTGGAGTTGGCATTCGTCGGTCGACACAATCCACTCTGACAGTGGTCGTCAAGTTTGACGCTGACAAGAAGGTCGGCGACGTCGCATATCACCAGTCCAAGTTCTAGTACGCCAAGTTTTATAAGTGTGCGCCGAGAAGGTTGTTGTCATGAATGATCAGCCCTACAAAATTCCATGCATCGTGTGTTGGACGCTCATCCTGGCCGCGGGCTGGCTTGGCTGTGGCCAAACCACCATTCCCAAGGACGCGCTGCTGCTAACGGAGCCGACCACCGAGATTCGAATGCGCCAGTCGAAGCGCTATGCGACCACCGATGAAAAGTCGGTCATGATCGCAGCGACCCAGGCGCCAGTCGAAGCGCTATGCGACCACTGATGAAAAGGCGGTCATGATCGCAGCGACCCAGATGCTGCAGGACCTTGGCTTTAACCTTGAAGACTCTAACAAGGACGTAGGACTACTCGTCGCCTCAAAGGACAGGACGGCAGTAGATGGCGGTCAAGTCGCAGGCCAGATTCTCGCAGCGGTGATTCTCGGCGTTCGAGTATCCATTGACAAGGATCAGAAGATACGCGCATCGGTCGTGACGTCACCATCCGCGGACAAAGCTGCAATCGACGTAAGAGTTACATTCCAGCGGCTCGTTTGGAACGATCAAGGCGTGCTCTACAAACTTGAGCGCTTGGACACTCCTGAGCTGTACACAGAGTTCTACGAAAAACTATCCAAGTCGCTGTTCCTTGAAGCGCAGGAGATTGGCTAATGCGAACGATCGTTGCTTTTACGCGCGCGTCACTCGTGTCCGCGACCGTGCTTTGCGGCGCCTCAACAGGCCTTACTGGCTGCTCATCCACGCCCAAAGCCACTAGTGGCGATGTCGCGTTGAAACTGCGCGCAATCCAGACCCGTGCTTATGAAACTACCGACCAGAACAAGGCTGTTCGCACGGCGATGGCGACGCTGCAAGATCTGGGATTCGTGATCGACAATGCGGATGCCGAGCTTGGCAGCGTCACAGCCACAAAGCTCGCGAGCTCTGCCACGAAGATGACCGTTACTGTCCGCAAGCGAGGAACTACCCAGCTCCTAGTGCGCGCCAATGCGCAGTACAACGTGCTTCCGGTGGAGGACGCACAATTCTACCAGCAGTTCTTTGCCGCCTACTCAAAGGCGATGTTCCTCGAAGCCCAGCAGATCGACCCCGCGGCACCGGGAAACTGACACCAAAGTATGTTCTGTTTGTGGGAAATGGCGCACCGTCGGCGTTGACCTTATCCTTGCGCATCTGATGCGCGTCGCCCTCTTCACCACCTGCCTCGCCGAAGCGCTCGCGCCGCGCGCGCTCAAGGCGACGGTGCTGGTGCTCGAGCATG
>QWPT01000003.1:109952-130979 GCA_003671075.1 Planctomycetota bacterium | reverse complement strand
GCGTACTCGAAGCCGCGATCCGCAGCGCGCGCGAACGAAGGCCGGTTCCAATTCGCGAGCTGGACAAGTTTTAGCGGGCGCAGCTGCGGCTGCTTCCTTTGGTGCTTGTTGCGCGGGGTGTGATTGCCATGTCGCCGCGCTGCGGCTGCTTCCTTTGGTGCTTGTTGGGCGGGGTGTGATTGCCATGTCGCCGCGCTGCGGCTGCTTCCTTTGAAGTTGGTTGTGCGCGTCTGCAATTTTGCTTCGGATTGCGGCGGTTTGTTCGGTATCCTGCGCGGCTCACCCTGCAGGTCTCCCGATGCGCGAAGTTCCGCACGATTCCATCCGTCGTCCTCATCCCGAACGCCGTCCGCTTTCAAACGCCGAGATCGAGCAGCATCTCGAGCGCGCAGTCGTTGCGTTGAAATCGTTGCAAAAGCCCGACGGCCACTGGTGCGGCGAGCTCGAGGGCGACTCGATCCTGCAGAGCGAATACCTGCTCATGAAGTGGATCCTCGGCCAGGAGCGCTTGCCGATGGGCGATGGGCGCCCTGCGCAGACGCTGTTGCGCATCGTCGACTATTTGCGTGGACAACAGCGCGCCGACGGCGGTTGGGGCGCGTATCCCGGTTCACCATCCGACTTGTCCGCGTCGGTCAAGGCTTACTTCTGTCTCAAGCTGTTCGGCGATTCGCCTGAGGCGGCGCACATGAAGAAGGCGCGCGCGATCGTGCGTCATCTCGGCGGCGCGGAGCGGTGCAACTCGTTCACCAAGTTTTATCTCGCCGGGCTCGGGCAAATCTCGTGGAACGCGGTGCCCGCGATTGCGCCCGAGATCGTCTTCCTTCCCAAGTCGTTCTACTTTCATCTCGACAAGGTCAGCGCGTGGAGCAGGGTGATGATCCTGCCGCTCACCATTGTCTCGACCAAGCGCCACACCCGCGAACTTCCGGTGACGCTCGGAATCGGCGAGCTCTTCGTCGACCACGAAGCGCGCCATCAGTTGTCGATGCGTGACGGCGCGCCTCCATTCTGGACGAACTTTTTCGCGCGCGTTGATCGGGCGTTGAAATGGCTGCACGGAAGGGGCGGTACGCCGTGGCGGCACGCTGCGATTGTGCGCGCGTTTGACTGGCTAGAGGCGCATGCAGGCGAAGGCGGAATTGGCGCGATTTTCCCGTCGATGGTCTATTGGCAGGTTGTGTTGCACGCGCTTGGCTACGAGCGTTCGCATCCGTTGGTCGTGCGCGCCGAGCGCGAACTCGATCGCATGCTCGTTGAGATTGGTGCAGGCGCCGATGCGCCGATGCGCGTGCAGCCGTGCTTGTCGCCAGTGTGGGACACCGGCATCGCGCTGTACGCGCTTGCTGATTGTGGCTTCGACAACTTCGACCCGAAAGTGGCGCGGGCGGCCGAGTGGTTGGTGGCGAAAGAGTGTCGGGTTGCGGGCGATTGGATGGCGAACCTCGACGCGCCCGCCGCGCCCAGTGGATGGTTCTTCCAATATGACAACGCGCAATTCCCCGACTGCGACGACACGGCCATGGTCGTAATGGCGCTGATGCGCGCGGGCGGCGATGCGAATCGCGCGGCGGCTGGCCGTGGCGCGCGCTGGCTGTTGGCGATGCAGAACGACGATGGCGGATGGGCTGCGTTCGACCGCACCAGTGATCGGCGCATTCTGGAGTATGTTCCGTTCGCCGACCACAACGCAATGCAGGATCCGTCGTGTCCAGACATCACTGGCCGCGTGCTCGAGTGTTTCGCCTGGCACGGTCTGACCAAGGATCATGCTGCGGTTGCGGCAGGAATCGCCTTCATTCGCGGGCGCCAGGAGCCCGAGGGCTGCTTCTTCGGTCGCTGGGGCGTGAACTACATCTACGGCACTTGGCAGGCGGTGATCGGTCCGATCCGCTGCGGTGTCGCGCGCGACGAGGATTGGATTTTGCGCGCGGGCCGTTGGATGAAGTCGATCCAGAAGCCCGACGGCAGCTTCGGAGAAAGCGCCGAAAGCTACGAGAATCCCGCGCTGAAGGGGCAGGGGCCGTCGACCGCCAGTCAGACCGCATGGGCCGCAATGGTGTTGCAGGAAATCTACGGTCCCGACGATGAGGATCTTCGCCGCGCGATCTCGTGGCTTTGTCACACCCAGCTCGACCGCGCCGCTGCCAACGATCCGATCTCGAATCCTGACGGCGATCCCGCGGGCAGTTGGCGCGAGACCGAGTTCACCGGCACTGGGTTTCCGCGCATCTTCTACCTGCGATACCACCTCTATCGCCTGTATTTTCCCACCATGGCGATCGGCCGCTATCTCGCGGCGCTCGGTCGCGGCGAGCAGGGGCGTCGACTTGTGGCAACGGGCGAGCGGGCGGCACTCGGCTTGTAGTTCTGCGTCAGCGAACGAAATGCGGTGGATTACGATTACAGTAGTTCGATGCCCGCAGTCGCTGCCATCGCCGCTGTTTCAATCGCACTCGCTTTCGGCGCGCCGCCCGACATATCGCTTGAACGCGGATCAAACCCCAACGCGGTGGCGCCATCTGTCCTGAACGAAGGCGATCCGTTTCGTCAACTCGATGAGACGCTGCCAACCCCGAGCGAAACCCGCACCGCCAGCGGCGCACCTGGGCCGCGCTACTGGCAGCAGAAGGCTGACTTCGACATCCAAGTCACGCTTGATCCGAAGGCCGCCGAGCTCATCGGCAACCAGCGTGTGCGCTACCACAACAACTCGCCCGACGAACTGCGCTACCTGTGGATGCAGCTCGACCAGAATCGCTTCACCGACAACGCGCTCGGCGAGCGCGCGAATCCCGCGCCCGATTTGTCGAGGCCGCAGGGAATCGGTTTCATGCGCAGCATCGTCGAGAATCGAGAGTGGGAGGGCGGCTACCGCGATGTGTTGGTCACCTCGTCGGGCGCCACACTGCACACGGTGGTCGTCGACACCATGATGCGCATCGACCTTCCCGCGCCGCTCGGATCGGGTGGGACTTTCGAGTTCGATGTCTCGTGGCGTTTCAAGGTCGTCAAGAGCACCGTGGCTCGCGCGCGTTCGTGTTACGAGCTCCTCGGCGAGGGCGATCCTGATGTGAAGGACGGCGACAAAGTAAAAGATCTCGCGCCGATTTACGACATGGCGCAGTTCTATCCGCGCATGGCGCCCTACTCCGATGTGCGCGGCTGGCAGCACAAGCAGTTCCTCGGCCAAGGCGAATTTGCCCTTGATTTCGGCGATTTCACCTTGGCGGTGACCGTGCCCGACAACTGGACCGTCGGCGCATCGGGCGAGTTGCAGAACGAAGGCGATGTGCTGAGCGCCGAACAGCGTGAGCGACTTTCCGCTGCACGCAACGACGAGAAGCCGCGCTTTGTCATCACGCCCGAAGAGGCCGCCGCCCGTCGCGCCGCTACGCCCACAGGCACGAAGACCTGGAAGTTCGTCGCGAAGAATGTGCGCGATGTCGCCTTCGGCGCGAGCCCGACTTTCATCTGGGATGCGGCGAAAGCGCCGATTCCCGGCACCGACCGCGCCGCGCTCGCCATGAGTTTCTATCCCGTCGAGGCCGAGCCGCTCTGGAGCCGCTTCTCGACCCACGCCGTTGCGCACACCATCGACTCGTACTCGCGCCACGCGTATCCCTATCCGTATCCTGTTGCCATCAGCGTGAACGGGCCCGTCGGCGGCATGGAGTATCCGATGATCTCCTTTAATGGCCCCCGCCCCGAGAAGGACGGCACTTACTCACAGGGCACCAAGCTGGGATTGATCGGCGTCGTGATCCACGAGGTCGGGCACAACTGGTTCCCGATGATCGTCAACAGCGACGAGCGGCAGTGGACCTGGATGGACGAGGGCCTGAATACTTTCTGCCAGTACCTCGCCGAGCAGGAGTGGGAGCACAAGTATCCGTCTGGCCGCGGCGAACCCGAGAAGATCATCGAGTACATGACCAGCGCCGATCAGGAGCCGATCATGACCAACTCCGAGAGCGTGCGCCGCCTCGGTGCCAACGCGTATGCGAAGCCCGCGACGGCGCTCAATATCCTGCGCGAAACCGTGCTCGGGCGCGAGTTGTTCGACTACGCCTTTCTCGAGTATTGCCGGCGCTGGGCGTTCAAGCGCCCTGAACCCGCTGACTTCTTCCGCACCATGGAGGACGCATCGGGCGTTGATCTCGATTGGTTCTGGCGCGGTTGGTTCTACTCAACGCGACCGGTCGACATCGCCATCGAGAAGGTCACGCGCTACACCGTTGAGCCGCTCGACCCCGTCGCATCGAAGGGCGCGAAGAAGGTCGAGCGCGATGGGCGCGCCAAGACGCTCAGCGAACAACGCAACGCCGAACTCGCAGTGCGCGTCGACCGCTTTCCCGAGTTGGTCGACTTCTATTCGACCTTCGATGAACTCGAGGTGACCGCCGAGGATCGCCAGCGCTTCAAGCGCATTGTTTCGCAGCTTGGCGATCGCGACGGTGAACTCGCGCAGTCGAAGTTGTCGTTCACCATCGTGCGCTTGCGCAACAACGGCGGTGTTCCTTCGCCGCTGCCGCTCACTCTGACTTTCGCCGACGATACGACGCAGGATGTCACGCTTCCCGCTGAAATCTGGCGCTTTGCCGGCGGCGCGCAGGCTTCGAAGCTCATCGTGACCGACCAGGAAATCGTGCGCGTCGAACTCGACCGCTATCGAGAGACCGCCGATCGCGACCCATCGGACAATATGTTCCCGCAGGAAATCGAACGATCGACCTTCGCCGTCGAACCGCGCGATCGCGGCAATGGCGCCAATCCGATGCGCACGGCGCAGGAGTCGACGGTGCGCGAGGCGACCCGCAAGTCGGCGGAGTCGCTGGCCAAGCGCGTGGCCGAGGCCGTGAAGGCGGGGCGCAGCGCGGGCAGCGTGCTGACGGATGTCGATGCGAAGGACCTCAAAGATGGATGGGGCGTTTCGTTCATGGTGCTCGATGGCGCGGAGCAGGGCTCGGGCGCAATTGCGCAGCTCATCTCCGCGGGGCCGGATCGTGCGGTCGGCGGTGACGACGACATCACATTCATCGTGACTTCCACGGGCGATGCGCTTGAGCGCGCGGCGGCGGGCGGTAGTCGCGGCGGTCGTGGTGGCGGTCGTGGTCGTGGCGGAGCGCGCGGGGGTTGAGTTCGGTCGCACGCCTCATCGAGATCGTCGGCGCGCGAAGTTCGCTCGGTGGCCGTTGCGAAGGCACTGCGCGCGGGCCGCTGGCGGTGCGGGCGGCGGGATTGGCGCAGCGCCTCGGCGCAGCGCGCGACCTCGGCGACATCACTGCTCGCGCCGTCGAGCGTCGGCCCGGGCGTGATCCCGGCGCGGCATTGTGCGCCGAGGTCGAGCGATACTCGCTTGATTTGCGCGAAATCGTCGAATCGGTTCTTGCGCGTGGTGCGCTTCCCTGCGTCATCGGCGGCGACCATTCGCTCGGCGCCGCAACGCAAGCGGCCGTGGGTCGCTTTGCGCGCAGCCGCGGTTGGAGCGCGCCCGGGCTGCTCTGGATCGATGCGCACACCGACTGCAACACCATGGAAACCACACCGTCAGGAAACCTCCACGGCATGATGCTCGCCGCCGTGCACGGAATCGATGTTCCCGCATTTCGCCGCGTGGTCGAGGGTGGATTGCGCGATCCCAAGCGCACGGTGTACTTGGGAGCTCGCGATATCGATGCCGGCGAACTCGACATCGTCAAGCGTCTCGGTTGCCGCGTCATCACACCCGACGAGATCCGTCGAAAGGGCGCGCTGGCAATCGCCGAGGAAGCGCTGTCCATCGCCGGCGCTGATGACGGCCGGCTGAGCGTCAGCTTCGATCTCGATAGCCTTGATCCAACTCTTGCCCCAGGCGTCGACTGCCATGTCGAGGGCGGGCTTGATTGGAACGAAGCGTCGACGCTGCTCGAGCGCATCGGCAGGCATGAAGGCGTGCTCGCGGTCGAGGTGGTCGAAGTGAATCCCGCCGCTGATCGCGATGGTCAAACCGCGCGCCTAGCCGTCGAAGCCGCCGCGCTTCTTTGCGGACGAGGGTGAGCGTTGGCCGAACGACCGACGCACGCGTTCATCGCGCGAGCGCATCATGCGCGCATCATGCGCGCATCAAACCCGCATGAAACGCGCATTAAAATGGACGTCAAAATGGACATGGCGCGTCGAAGCTGACGCGCTGCTTGGTCTGCGGATGCTCAAACGACAGCGTCTTGGCGTGCAGGCAAAGCCTCGGTCGTGCCGTGCGCGCCCGCGCGTCGGCGTAGAGGTCGTCACCGAGAATGGCGTGGCCGATGGCCAGCATGTGCACGCGCAACTGATGGCTCCGCCCCGTTCTGGGCGTCAGCGTCACCCGCGTCCACTCGAATCCATCCTCATCGCGTCCGCGCTCGCGCACTTCAAACTCGGTCACGCTCTGCTTTCCTTCGGTCATGTGCACCATCTGCCGCGCACTCCCGAGCGCCTCCTTACGCAGCGGCAGGTCGACCACGCCGCGGTCGGTTGGCATCGACCCGGTGATGAGCGCCTCGTAGGTTTTTCCCACTGCACGCGCCTCGAAACCCATGGAAAGGGTGCGATGGGTCGCGGCATCCTGCGCCAGCACCATCACGCCTGAAGTGTCGCGGTCGAGCCGATGGACGATGCGAAGGCCGGGAAACTCGCGCTGCATGCGGGCCACCAAACAATCGGCCTTCTCCGGGCCGATTCCAGGAACCGACAGCAACCCCGGCTCCTTGTCGCACACGACAAGGAACGGGTCGGCGAAGAGCACGCGATAGCCTGAATCGCTCATGAGGACGGCTACACTACCCGTCCTATGTCGCCTTGCAACACCGTCGGCTTCTCGCCGAATTCGATTCTGTGTGCGCTCATGTCCATGATCGCGGTCGTCGGCTCGACCAGCTGCGCGCCCTCGCCGAAATCCGATTCAGTTGCGGCTTCCGTCGCCACCGCAAGCATCGAGCATCCCGCGAGTCCAGCTGCGAATCCAGTTGCGAATCCAGCCGCAGAGCCCGGCGTGGTCGGCGCGCGCCAGATCACATTCTCCGAGCGCTTCATCAAGGCGGGCGAGTCGTACTTCTCACCCGACGCGAAGCACATTGTCTTTCAGGCCATTGAGCGTCCGACCGACGGCAGCGATCCCGACGAGTTCTACGCGATGTATGTATGCGATGTCGTGCGCGAGACGGGCGGCTCCGACAGCGGGCTGAGCGGCGAAATCACTGGCGTCGAAAACATTCGCCGCGTTTCGCCTAAGGGCAGCGCCAACACCTGCGGCTGGTTCCACCCAACCAAACCAAACACGCTCATCTTTGCTTCGACCATTGGTCCGCCGACCATGGAGAACGCTCCCGGATACCAACGCGGAACTTCGCGCTACCGCTGGGCGTTTCCCCGCGAGACGCGTATTGTGGAAGTCGACCTCGAACATGCCGATTGTTCGCCCGCATCGCTCAAGGTGCTCGAAGGCGATGGCAAGGCGTATGTCGCCGAGGGCAGCATTTCGCGCGATGGCCGCCATTTGCTGTTCTGCTCGCTTGAAACTGGCGATGGCGACCTTTACATCCGCGACCTCAAGACCGGCAAGCGCACCTGCATCGTCGGCGTGCCCGGCTACGACGGCGGGCCGTTCTTCTCGCCCGATGCCAAGCGCATTTGCTACCGCTCCGATCGCAACAAGGACAATCTGTTGCAGGTCTTCATTGCTGATCTCGTGTTCGACAAGGACGGCTCGATCACGGGCATCGCCAATGAGCAGCAACTCACCTCCAACGAGCATGTGAACTGGTGCCCATTCTTCCGTCCCGATGGAAAGACCCTGGTGTATGGCACCAGTGAGATCGGCCACCGCAACTACGAGATCTTCGAGCTGGTCATTCCCGCCGACATGACGACGGCGCCGGTGCGTCGTCGGGTGACCGAGGCCGAGGGTGCGGATGTGCTTCCGGCTTTCTCGCCCGATGGCAAGTGGTTGCTCTGGACTGGTCAGCGCAACGAAGGCAAAGTCAGCCAACTCTTCGTCGGTCACTACCGCGATCAGTCCTAATCGACACGCTCCATGCTTACTTCGATCACCGACCGCCGTTACCTGATTCCGTTCCGATCGCAGTTGCTGCCGGGAATCTTCGCCGACACGCTGGTGATCGGTTCAGGTGTTGCGGGCTTGCGGGCGGCGCTGGCGGCGGCCGAGTATGGCGAAGTGATCATCGTTGCCAAGGATGATTTAGAGAAGTCCAACACCGCGTGGGCGCAGGGCGGAATTGCTGCGGTGCTTGCCAGCGACGACTCGGTTGCCGAGCACATCGCCGACACCCTTGCCGCAGGCGCAGGCCTGTGCAACATCGATACTGTGCGCGCGCTGGTCGAAGAGGGGCCGAGCGAGGTGGAGAATCTCATCGCCCTGGGCATGCGCTTTGATCGCAACGCCGCGGGTGAACTGTCTCTGACGCGCGAAGGTGGTCACAATCGTCGGCGCATCGTGCACACCGACGGCGACGCGACCGGCCGCGAACTTTCCCGCGCCTTGCTCGCTGCTTGTCGCGCCCATCCGCGCATTCGCCTCTTCGACAGTTGTTTCGCCTTGGATCTCCTTACTTCGGGCACGATGCGTCGTGGGATCGATCCAGTGCTCGGTGCAATCACACACCATCCCAAGCACGGACTGCAAACCATCTGGGCGCGCGCGACTGTGCTGGCGTCGGGCGGCCTCGGTCAGCTTTGGCGCGAGACGACCAACTCGCGTATCGCCACCGGCGACGGAATCGCCATGGCTTGGCGAGCGGGGGCCGCGGTCGCCGACCTCGAGTTCATGCAGTTTCATCCGACGGCGTTGTATGTCGCGGGCGCGGGGCGCTCGCTCATCAGCGAGGCAGTTCGTGGCGAGGGCGCGCACCTCGTCGACAAGTCGGGCCGTCGATTCATGGAAGGCCGTCATCCGCTCGCCGAGCTTGCGCCGCGCGACATCGTCAGCCGCGGCATCGTCGACCATCTCGCGCAGACGCAAGACCCCAATGTGTTTCTTGACGCGCGCGCGATGGGCAGCGTGGGATTCAAGACGCGCTTCCCCGGGCTCTTTGAACTGCTCGCGGGCTACGGCGTCGATCCTGGCATCACGCCGATCCCGGTGATGCCCGCCGCGCACTACACCATCGGCGGCGTTTGGACCGACCTCGACGGACGGACGAGCGTTCCTGGGCTTTTTTGCTGCGGAGAAGCCGCGTGCAACGGCCTTCATGGCGCCAACCGTCTCGCGTCGAACTCGCTGCTCGAGGGTCTGGTGTTTGGACGGCGTGCCGGCATCGCCGCCATCTCCAGCGGCAGTCTGCGTGGCGACATTCGCGTCGTCAGCGACATTCGTCCGAGCGATAAGGGCGAACTCGACCTCGTCGATGTCCGCTCGAGCCTCCGCAGCGCGATGTGGCGCAATGTCGGAATCATCCGCACCGGCAACCGCCTTGATGATGCGCTGGACATGATCAACTTCTGGTGCCGCTACTCGCTGGACAAGATCTTCGACGACATCGGCGGGTGGGAACTGCAGAATCTGCTTGCCGGCGCGGCGCTGGTGACCGCGGCCGCGCGTGCGCGCGAAGAGTCGCGCGGGACTCATACGCGCACTGACTTTCCCTTGTCGCGCGCGAGCGAAGCGCACCATCGGATGTATCGCATCGGCGCCGACATCGAACTGGTCGGCGTGAAATCATCCGCATCGACTCCCGCGTCAGTTCCCGCGTCAATCCCCGCGTCAATCCCCGCGTCAATCCCGGCGAAATCCGCATGAATTGGCGCGCGACCATGATCCTCGGCGTGATGCTCGTCGGTTGGACCTGCGTCGCGTCGTTGCTTTGGTCGTGCGGACCGCGCATCGAGTACCGCGTTCGCCCGGGCTTCACCACCAAGAGCGACATTCCCGACGAGGTCGTCCTCGAAGACGGCACCATCATTCGCTACCTCGAGTTGACCGAGTATCTCGCGCGCCAAGATGGCGAAAAGCGGAAGGCTCGAGAGGCGGCGGGTCAGGCTGATGGAGATGGTTCCAACGGGGGTGCGGGCGGATTCATTTCTTGGGAGGAGCGCGATGACGGCACCGTGCGCATGCAGGCCGAGCGCAGCGAGCAAATCGTCACGCTCACCATGCGCGCGTTTCGCGAGGAGCGTTACGCCGAGTTGTGGGATCAACTGGTGTCGAAGGGCGTGCGTCAGCGCGCCGCCGATGAAGGCGAACCGCGCATTGGTCCTGATCGCGCCCGCGAGCGCTTCGTCGAGTGGTGTGCCAAGCGGCGCACTGATGTGATGACGCTCCTCAACCGCATGAGTTTCGCCTTCAGCTCAAACGCGGTGATCTACGATCGGCTCGCTCCTGGGCTGACGCGCATGCGTTTGGCGCCGCAGATCACCGGCGACTTCAAGTTCCGCTCGGTCGAGGTGTTCTCCGAGCACACGCCTGAAGGTCAACGCATCTACCTCGGCGGGATTCGCTAAAAAGCACAGCGCGGTCTTTCGACCGCGCTGCGATGTTTTTGAGATGTCCTGAGTGCCCATGCTGAGTGCCCATGCTGAGTGCCCATGCCCGGTGCCCATGCCGAGTGCGGCGACCGCTCGAACTCAGTGCTGCGCGCCTGCGAGCGGGGGAGTCGTCGGGCTTGACGGTGTTCCACCGTCGCCACCGCCGCCACCGCCACCGTCTTCAGATCGAACCGCCTTGAAGGTCAGGTGATCCTGTCCTTCGACGCGGGTGACCTGGATCTCGTCGCCGGACTTGAACTCGCCCATGAGCAGGTTCTCCGCCAGCGGATCCTCGATGAACTGACCGAGCGCACGGCGCAGCGGACGAGCACCGAAGTCGGGGTTGTAGCCCTTGTCGATGAGGAAGTCCTTTGCCGCCGCATCGAGCTCGAGCTTCATGCCCTTGTCGACGAGACGCTTGCGCACCTTGCTCAGTTCGTACTCGATGATGGTCACCAGATCGTCCTTGAGCAGCGGACGGAACACCACCACGTCGTCAAGACGGTTGATGAACTCGGGGCGGAAGAACTTCTCGATTTCGCCCATGAGCGCCTTGCGCATGCGCTCGTAGTCCATCACTTCGGCGCGCTTGCCGAAGCCGAAGCTCGCGCCGCCCTTGATGACATCGGCGCCGAGGTTCGAGGTCATGATCAAGATCACATTCTTGAAGTCGACATGACGGCCGAAGCTGTCGGTGAGTCGACCCTCTTCCATGATCTGGAGGAGCATGTTGAACACATCGGGGTGCGCCTTCTCAACTTCGTCGAGCAGGACGACCGCGTAGGGGCGGCGACGGATGCGCTCGGTGAGCTGGCCACCTTCTTCGTATCCGACATATCCGGGAGGCGCGCCGACGAGGCGGCTGACATTGTGCTTCTCCATGTACTCCGACATGTCGAGGTAGAGGAGCGCGTCGGCGTCACCGAACATGAACTCAGCGAGGGCCTTGGCCAGCAGGGTCTTGCCCACGCCGGACGGGCCGACGAAGACGAAGCAACCCATTGGACGCTTCGGGTCCTTGAGGCCCGAACGCGCCTTGCGGATGGAGCGGGCGACGGTCTTGACCGCATCGTCCTGGCTGACGACGGTTCGGTGAAGCTCGGCCTCGAGCTGCATGAGGCGCTCGGACTCGGCCTTCTCGAGGCGGGTCAGCGGCACGCCGGTCATCTTCGACACGACCTCGGCGATGATTTCCTCATCGACGGTGCCGACCGACTCGCTCATGCGCTCCTTCCACTCAACCTGCAGACGCTCGCGCTCGCGGCGATGCTTGTCCATTTGGTCGCGGATCTGTGCAGCGCGCTCGTAGTCGGCGTTCTTGACCGACTCGTCCTTCTCAATGGCAAGGCGCTCGATCTTCTCCTCGATCTCAGCGAGATTCGGCGGCTTGGCCATCGAGCGCAGGCGCAGACGCGCGCCCGCCTCGTCGATCACATCGATCGACTTGTCTGGCTGCACGCGGCCGGGGATATAGCGGCCCGAGAGTTCGATCGCCATGCGCAGCGCGCCGTCGGTGAACTTGACGCGGTGATGCGCCTCGTACTTCGGACGGATGCCCTTGAGGATGTCGTAGGTCTGATCGGCGTTGGGCGGCTCGACGGTGATCGACTGGAAGCGGCGCTCGAGCGCGGCATCCTTCTCGACATACTTGCGGTACTCGTCGAAGGTCGTCGCGCCGATGCACTGAATTTCGCCGCGGGCGAGCGCGGGCTTGAGCACATTGGACGCATCGATGGCGCCCTCCGCTCCGCCTGCGCCAACGAGCGTGTGCAACTCGTCGATGAAGAGGATGATGTTCTTGGCGCGTCGAACTTCGTTCATGACCGCCTTGATGCGCTCCTCGAACTGGCCGCGATACTTGGTTCCCGCGACCATGGCCGCGAGATCAAGCACAACCAGGCGCTTCTCATGCAGCAGGTCGGGGACCTCCTGATTGATGATGCGCTGAGCAAGGCCTTCAACGATCGCGGTCTTGCCAACGCCGGCCTCGCCGAGGAGGACGGGATTGTTCTTGGTGCGTCGGCAGAGAACCTGCACCAGTCGCTCGATTTCGTTGGCGCGACCGATGACGGGGTCGAGTTCGCCGCTCTTGGCAAGCTCGGTGAGGTCGCGTCCGAAGCTGTCGAGCGCAGGAGTCTTGCTCTTGGCGCCGCGACGACCTGCGGAATCGGAACCCGACGGAGGAGCGCCCATCGACGGCGGCTCTTGCGGCTCGCTCGACGGTGGAGCTTCCTCGCTCTCGACGCCAGCGCCGAGAAGATTGAGGACTTCCTCGCGAACCTCCTCAAGCTTGAGCCCGAGATTCATGAGCACCTGAGCGGCAACGCCGTCATGCTCGCGCAGCAGGCCGAGCAAGAGATGCTCGGTGCCGACATAGTTATGGTTGAGATTGCGCGCCTCTTCGATCGCGTACTCGATCACCTTCTTGGCGCGCGGAGTCTGTGGAAGCTTGCCCATCGTGACCATTTCCGGGCCACTCTTGACGAGCTTCTCCACCTCGAGGCGGACCTTGCGGAGGTCGATGTCGAGGTTTTTCAGCACATTGGCGCCGACACCCGACCCTTCCTTCACGAGGCCGAGCAGGATGTGCTCAGTGCCGATGTACTCGTGATTCAGCCGCTGGGCCTCCTGGTTTGCCAGGGCCATCACCTTGCGTGCACGGTCGGTCAATCGCTCGAACATGGGAACTCCTTGATTCTTACCGGGTACTTCCGGTTGTTGGTCCACGCCTCGTGGCGCGGTCCTCTGTCGCAGTCCTCTATCGCAGTCATTTGAGCGCACTCAGGCCGCCATCGGCCGTGGTTGCGATCATGGTTGCGATCGTATCTCTCTCTCGTCTCTCGCATCGGAAGATCCGTATGCGCGCGGCGCAGACAAGGCAAGATTCATGCCTAGTCGTCAACGTCTTTTTCGGCCCGTGAGGTCGCTTGAATAGATGATTCGGACGCTATTCTCCCAAACTGCAATGACGAACTTCGCGAAACTCTCCGTGCTCACTGCCGTTCTGGCGATCTATGCATACGCCGGGGCGGATATTCAGTCGAGAACTCTGGAAGTTTCCCCGCAGATCAAACTCGAACTGGCCGACGGCCAGCAGTTGCGGTGCACGGTGAAGAGTTGGGACGGGTTGGGCCTGGAGGGTTCGTGCGGGTCGATCCGTTGGGAGCGATTCAAGCCCGGCCTCGCCTTCGCGACGCTGAAGTCCCTAGTGCCGGAGACCGACCTCGACGCGTGCGCCGATGCGGCGGCGGTGGTGGTTTCGTTGGATGAAGGCGGGATCGTCGCCAACTCCGCGCTGGACTGGGCGCGCAAGAGCGGCGTGACTTACAAGCGCCTCAACACCATCCGGAGCGAGGCCGTTGAAATCAAGCGTGTGCGAACGCAGCGATTGATCGCGGAGTTCACGGAGCGCCTTTCCCAGTTGACTCCTGAAGCGAGCGCGTTTCCTGCGGCTGCGTGGACGAGTCTGCACAGCTCCGACGCCGGCACCGTCAGCGCCGCCACCATCGAGGCGGCCCGCGCGCTGCTGACTCGGGCCGGCGCCAGCGCGACCCTTCACGAAACTGCGCATGTGGCGCTTCTGGTGGAAAGCGGCGACAGCGCGTTGGCGAAGGACGCGGCGTCGCTCGAGCGTTTCTATCGCGATTGGCGCGAAGAATTCGAGCGGATCGGCGCCACGGTCGCGGATCAAGGGCGGATTCCCGTCGTGGTCGTCTCGGAGCGCGACCATTGGCGTTTGCTCGTTCAAGCGGCGTTTCGCGGCGATGCGGCGCAGCATCCCGATGCGGTGGTGGTCTATCCGCTGTCGGGTGATCCGCCGGCGATGCGGCCGATCGCGCTCGTTTGTCCTGACAGTGATCCCAACCGCCAGCGCTTCAACGCCGCCGTTGGACTTGCCCGCGCGGTCCTTCACTTGACGAACTCTCCCGTGCGTGGTCCGGCGTGGCTCAACGAGGCGTTGCCGCGAGTGATGGCGGCGCGGGCGGTTCCTGGCGCGGGCATGGATGGCGCATTGCGTAAGCGCGGTCTGATCGCGGTGCGTTCCAAGGTCAGTTTCACCGCACTCATGACCTCGCGATACGGCGAGGGGGTGTGGGCGAGCGATCCTGAACTCGCGCAGTCGATGTCGTACATGTTTGCCCGTTGGCTCTTCGACAACGCGCCCGATCAGTTCCTTCGTTACGCCAAAGGTCCGCGCACGAGCGAGGCTGAAGCCGCGCGATTTCAACGCCACTTCTCCATGACCATCGATGTTGCGTGTGCACGCGCGGCGAAGTGGTTTCAGATCAACGACTAATCAGGTTCGCGCGCTCAACGCTGGTGAACTCATCGACGCGGGTGAACTCATCAACGCGAGTGAACTCATCAACGCGAGTGAACTATTCGATGCGACCGTCGGCGATGCAAACCTGACGCTGCGCGCGCGCGGCAATGCTGACATCGTGGGTGACCATCACCACGGTGAGCCCTGCGGCGTGACGCTGACTGAGGAGATCGAGAATCCCGTTGCCAGTGCGGACATCGAGGTTTCCCGTCGGCTCGTCGGCGAGCACGATCTTGGGCTCGTTGATCAGCGCGCGCGCGATCGCAACACGCTGACGCTCGCCGCCCGAAAGTTCGGCGGGGCGGTGTCCGAGTCGGTGCGAGAGCCCGCAGGTCGCAAGAAGGTCGGCGGTGCGCTTACGCAGCGCCGAACGCTCCGACATCCAACGCAGCCGCGAAAGACCGACCAACGCCGGAAGCATCGCGTTCTCCAGCACGGTGAGCTCGGGCAGCAGGTGGTAGAACTGAAAGACGAAGCCCACATCGCGGTTGCGGTAGCGGTTTTCGCGGCCGGCATCGAAGCGGCGCAGATCCTCGCCACCAAAGAGAATCGGCCCAGAGTCGGCATCGGCGCGATCAAGCCCGCCCAGAAGATGCAGCAGCGTGCTCTTGCCCGAGCCTGAACTGCCCACGATCGCAACCCACTCGCCCGCCGCAACCGAGATCGATGCATCGTGCAGCACCGGCACGCGGACGCGCCCGAGGTGGTAGGTCTTCTTCACATTTTCGGCGGCAAGAATCATGGGTTTGGATTGGTCTTCAATCGTACCTCAGGCTTTTTACTGGATCGGTGTCGGCGGCGCGCGCGGCGGGGATCGATGCGCCAACAACGCTGAAGATCACGCCGCCGAGCGCGGTGGTGGCGGCGGTAAAGAGATCGAGACTGCTTGGAATGCGACTGAAGTAGTAGACGCTGGCGTCCCAGACCAAGAATCCATGGTGAAGCAGCAGCACCACGCTGATTAAGCTGAGCGCGATCGACAGGAAGCTCCAGAGCACCGTGTGCAGCGCCGACGCGCGGCGCACGCCACGCACCGCCATCGCCAACGCGCCCGCAACGGCCAACCACGAGCCGACCTTGAGCCACAGCGGCGCAGGCGAACCGAGCATGCCATGAATGTCGTTGATGCGCGCGACCACCGCCCACGCGATCAGCACGCCCAACAGAGATCCCGCGATCCCGATGAGCAGCCCGTAGCGCAGAAAGATCCACAGCACGCCGGTGCGCGAAGCACCGATCGCGCGAAGGATGCCGATGTCGCGCGTCTTCTCTTGCACGATCGCCCAGAAGATCGCCAGCACCAGACCTGCGCACACGAGGTACACGATCGAGAACAGCGTGCGCATGAGCTCGCGTTCTTTCTCAACCGGGCCGATGAAGTCGGCGAGGCGCTCTTCCCAGGTGGCGATGTTGACGCCGTCGGGCAAAGGTGGTTTGGTGAAGCGGGTTGGGTCTTTGGCCAGGCGGCTCGAAAACGCTTGGTACGCAATCTTCACCGCGTCGCGCAATGCCAGCGCGCTGACGCCCGGTTCTGCACGAACCACAATCGTGGTCGCGCGGCGCGGGCTCTCGCCGATCACCGTGGGGCGACCGTCCTCGCCGAACTCAGTGGTCGACACGATGGGCGCCGAGTCGAGTCGCAGCATCGCCTGAACCGCGCCCAGCGGCGCAAGGACGCGGTTGGCGTCGACCTGATAGAGGCCGCTCTGAAATTCGTTGACCACGGAAAATTTGCGCCGCTTCTCTCCGCCGAGCGATCCGCGTTCGGAGACGGGCACCAGCGTGAGGGTGACTTCGCCAGCATTGGGCAGGAAGTAGTCGGCGCTCTGCGCACCAGTCCGCGGATCGATGGTGCGGTACGAGCCGTCGCTCGATCGTTGATTGAACGGCGAGATTTCAATGCCGAGCACAAGGCCGTCCTCGCCTCGATCATCCTTCATGCTCATGCCCGCGCTCTCGCGATGGAACATCGGATCGCGCAGCGGATTGTTGAGCGCCAGCGAGGCGATTGCCTCCTCAGCAGACTCGTCGCCTGCCTCACCGGCAGGCTTGCGCCAATAGAGTTTGCTGGCGTAGTCGGCAACACGGTCGAGCGATGAAGGCTCGATGCCCCAGACTTCGACCATCTCGATCTGCTTGCCGCCGTCACCGGTGCCGTAGGGCATCTGCAGCAGGCCAAAGGTTTCAACGATCGGACTCGCGGCCGCGGCCTCGGGAAGCGCCTCAATATCCTTGAGCAGTTCCTCGTAGTACGGAATGCCAGTGATCGGTCGGCTCACCACCACATCGCCGGTGAGCGTCTTGCCCGAGCTGCGCACCATTTCCAGAAAGCCCGACATCACGCTCACAACAATGATCACCAGCGCGACGCACAACGCCACTGCCCCCACCGCAATGAACGGAATGATGCGCGAAGTGAGGTAGCGATTGGCCAGAAGCGGTGCGTACATCGTGAACACGGAGGTTAGCAGCAAACTCACCCGCGATCATTACTTGCGCGGCGCGAGCACATATTCCTTGCCGCCCCAGCGAATCGGCACGCGATTGCGCAGCATGCGCGCGCCGTCGAGCAGCCACCACACCACAAATGCAGCGGCGATCGGATGGGCGATGCTTCCCAGCAGCGGAGCGCGTTGGCGTTGGTGAATCAGGCCAACCGCCGCGAAGATTGACAGCAACGCCGCGCCGCCGAGCACAGCGAGGGTGCCCGCGTTCTGATCGCCGTTGTAGACGCCGACGCAGCCCAGCACAAGCGCGGCGGCGCCGGCCAGCGGGCAGAGCACCGAGAGCAGCAGTAACTCGGTGGCGGCAAAATGCAAACGCCAGATCCGTCGTCCGCAACCCTCGATCAGAATGCGCGTCCAGCCCGCCCGCATCGCCTTCAGCGAGTCGTACATCGCAACTTCCATCCGGCGAGTTGCGTCGACGACGCCGAGCTTGTAGCGCTTGCCATGCATGCCCCAAGCGAAGGCGAGGTCTTCGAGCAACGCGTCCTTCACCGCAGCGTGTCCGCCGAATTCCAAGTAGGAATCGCGTCGAAACAGCAGGAATTGACCATTGGCGAAGGGCCAGCGCCGCTTATCGCGGTTGGCCTTGTCGATGGGAAAGATGCGAATGAGCGCCGTCGCCGCCACGGGCTGAAGCACGCGCTCAAACCAATGCTGGAAAGTGAGTCTTCCCACCGCCGAAAGCAGATCGGTGTTGCGTGCCTGAGCAATCGACAGCATCGCGTCGATCATGTCGGGCGCGAAGCGGCAATCGGCGTCGGTGAACAGCAGCCACTGACCCTTCGCCTGCTCGGCGCCCACGCGGCAGGCGTTGCACTTACCCGCCCAATCGGGTGGACACGAGTCATTCTCGATGAAATGCACGCGCGGATCGCCCTCGGCGGCGGCCACCAGCAGATCGCGCGTGGAGTCGGTGCAGCGGTCGAGGACATAGATGACCTCGAAGTTGCGGCGGGTTTGCGACAGCAGCCCGCGTACGCTCGCCTCGATCACCCGCGCCTCGTTGTGCGCGGGAATAACGATCGAAAGCAGTCCGGGCGCAGGAGGAAGGTGGTCGCCATCGCGCACGCGAGGGATGTGGCGCTGCGCCTGCGCGATACGCACAATCACAACGATGCCAGCAAAGATCGCCAGCACGCTGATGGTGCCGAGGGTGTAGCCAGTGACTGGGCCGATGATGAAACCCATGATGGGACTCATGATGGGACTCATGATTGGACTGATGATTGGACTGATGATGGGACTGATGATGGGACCGATGATGAGACTGGTGCTTTCCACGAGCGTGCGTCGCTCTTCTCCGATGTCGTTTATCGTAAGGGTTTGCCTCGTTGTGGCGGCGTGACCAGATCCTGTATCCTGCGCCGAATGCGAATTCTCCTTACCAACGACGACGGCATCCACGCCCCCGGCATCGCCGCCCTTCATGGCGCCATCCGCGATATCGGTGAGGTCATCACCATCGCGCCAAGCGATGTCCAAAGCGCCACCAGCCACGGGATCACTTTCCACACGCCGCTCTTGGTTGCGGAAACCTCGCCCAATCCGCACATGAAGGGCTTCGCGGTCGATGGTCGCCCAGCCGATTGCGTGAAGCTCGGCCTGCGCCGCATCTGGCCCGACATGTTCGGCGACGGTCAGCTTCCCGATGTCGTGATTTCCGGCATGAATTCGGGCGCGAATGTCGGCATCAATGTGATCTACTCAGGCACAGTGGGAGCCGCGGTTGAAAGCGCGTTTCTCGGCGTTCCCGCCATCGCGGTCAGCCTGCACCTAAGCGACGGCGTGCCGCATTGGCGCCGCGCGGCCGAGATCGCCCGCCACGCGATCGACGAGGTGCTCAAGCATCGCATCGAGCCGCACACCGTGATCAACATCAACATTCCGCGGACCAACTCCGCCGATGCGCCCATGCCGAAGATTCGGGTGGCGACGATGAACACCGCCGCTGGCATCGACAATTACGAGCGTCGCGTTTCGCCGTCGGGCCAGGTGTACTACTGGCCCAACGGCGATGGAATGAAGTTCTTCCACACCAAGGAAGGCACCGATGTCGAGTCGCTCAACGAGCGATTCATCACCATCACGCCGCTGCAGTACGACCTGACCGACCACCACCATCTTGGTCTTTGGCGAACGCGCCTCGCCTGAGAGCGGGGCGTTTAGTCGGCAATCATGATCAGCTTCAGCCGAATGGTCAGCGTCTGGCCGGGCTTGAGCTTCTGGATCTGAGTGCCGGTCGCGCGCCACTTGAAGAGCGAGCTGCGGATGGCATCGCTCACGCCCGCATCGAGGTTTCCGCGCGCGATCACCACATGTTGCGGCACGCCGTCGCGGCCAATCACCAACTCCACGATGGGGTTGGAGCGGATGCCGTCGATGATGTTGAGCGTGCTGAATTTTGGCCGAAAGGTCTGCAAGGCGATTCCCTTGCGCGCCAACGGCTTGCCGTTGCGCCAGTTGACCATCGGCACATCCATGATCGAAGTCGGGTCGCTCTCGCGCGTTGAAAGCGCGCCCTGATCGGCACGGTTGTCGCCGGGGATTCCTGCGGGCGAAGGCGGGGTGGGCGTGCTCGGCTGCGCGTCGATGGCCTGCGGTCCGGGGACGCTGCCCAAGGGCGCGTTGGCGGCATCGGTTCTCGGGGGCTTGGCAACCGAGCGATCAGGGTTCGGTCGTTCGGCGAGATTCGGATCGGTGCTCGGATCCTTCATCTCGGTGGGCGCGTCGGTCGGTGGAATCGGCGAATCAGCCAACGGATCGGCGTTCTCGCGCGGGAGTTCGTTGGCGGCGCCGGTCTTGGCCGCATCGAGCCGCTTGGTCGGGTCGGTCTTCGACGGATCGGGCATCTCGGGTGGATGCGCCGACGGATCGGCCTTCGGGTCAACCTTGTTGGGGTCGAGCGGTTTGGGCGCGGGCTTGTCGCTCGCATCGCTCTCGACCGGGTGTTCTTCGGCAGGCAGCGCAGCCGGCGCAAGATTCGGGTCATCCACGGGAAGCGGCGTGGGAAGGTCGGTCGGAACATGCGCGGGCACCGTGACCGCATCGGCGCCAACGCGCTCGGGCAGCGGAGCAGGGCGCGCGGTCTCGGCATCGGTTGCCTGCGTTGCCGTTGGATTCGTGGCGGGGTCGGTGCGAGCGGTCGCAGCGACTGGCGATGTCGGCGTCGGCGATGTCGGCGCAACCAGCGCGGTCATGGTTGCCGCATCGGCTGGGCTCGCTTCGGCGGGAACGGGCGGCCCCATCGGGTCGGGAGACATCGCCACCGCGGTCTCGAGCGGCGAGACGGTCGTGTTGGCGGGCGCGTTGAAGGTTGCGGCCGAAGGCGGGATGGGCGCGAGGGTCGGCGATCCAACGCCACCCGCGCCGCTCGTTGCCTCTAGGCGCAGCGCCGCCTGCTCGACCTCAGCAAGCGCGGCCATGTGAGTCTCGTACTCCGCGTAGCCGATCCAATTCATGGTGACGGCGCTTGATTCTTCGATGCCGAGTTCGACCTTCTCCTCGTCGGTCAACTCGGGCTTGAGCGGTTCATCGCGCTCCTTGATCGGATCTTTCGCCAGATCTTCGGGGCGTTGGCGCGGTGGCTGAACGATGCGGCGCGAGTTGAGCTTGCGCTGCATCTGTCGCTCACGCTCGGTACGGCGTTCGCGCTTCTTATCGAGTTCAGAGTCGCGCGTGGTGGCGTTGAGCCCAGGC
>QWPT01000003.1:109179-109713 GCA_003671075.1 Planctomycetota bacterium | reverse complement strand
TCGCGCGAGTCGGGGTAGCAGTTCCCGTTTCAAGAGTAGGCTTGATTTCGGGCCCGTCGTTGCGACGCCCGACAATACTCACGGAGAACTTCGCGGGCTGCAGGCGATCCCAAACTTCGAGGAGGAGGTCGGAACGGTCGACCTTCGATGACCCGCTCGCCAGCGCGAGGTATACGACGAGATCTGGTGAAGCCGTGCGGAGCGGCTCGAGCTTCGAAACCAGTTCATCGAGCGCCACCGGCAGGCGGTCGAGGTAGAGCAATCCCTCAAGGTCAATGGAAATGGTCGCCGCCGGTGCGGGCTTGGCGGCCTGGCCCGAGCGATAAGTCCGCAGTTCCATCGGGACCAAGTCGACGCGCTCGGTCACCATCACCGAGTAGATGAAGAATGTCAGCAGGAACAACATCACATCGATCAGCGGCGCCAACTCGATGCGCGGCTCTTGGCGATCCCGACGGATGCGGAACACGGCTTAGTTCTCCGCCGCGGATCCGCCCGCGGTCCCGTTCGATTCGGCACGGGACTCGCCGCCCG
>QWPT01000003.1:89501-109117 GCA_003671075.1 Planctomycetota bacterium | reverse complement strand
GTCTCGTCATGCGGCGCGCTCGCCACACCAACAACCGCATCGCCGTCCTTGAGCCGCACAACGCGAACGCCCTGCGTGTTGCGACCGATCTCGCGGATCTCGGCCGCCGGCGTGCGCACCAGCATGCCGCTGCTGCTCACGACAACCACCGAGTCGGTGGCCGCAATCGGCAGCACCGCCACGACAAAGCCATTCTTGTCGTTGGTTTGAATATCGATGCGCCCCTTGCCGCCGCGCGACTGCGCGCGGGTGGAGCCATCTTCACTTTGCACGAGGTACTCGATGAACTGCGTGCGCTTACCGAAACCGTTGCTGGTGACGGTGAGCAGGGCGTGCAAATGATCAGCATCGCTCTGCGGACAGCGCACCACGCCAACGACCTCGTCGGTGTCGGCGAGCTCGATGCCCTTGACGCCCGCGGTGTCGCGGCCCATCACGCGCGCGTCGTCCTCGTCGAAGCGGATCGCCATGCCTTCCTTGGTCGCGAGCAGCACATGATCGGTGCCAGCGGTTGAGATGACGCCGATCAGGTTGTCGCCATCGTTGAGCGAAATCGCCTTGATTCCGCCGCGATTGACATTGCGGTAGTCCTTCAGGCTGGTGCGCTTCACGCGGCCCTTCGAGGTCGCGAAGACGAGGAAGTCTTCCTTCTTCTCGAAATCCTCGATGGGAAGGAAGGTCTTGACCTTCTCGCCCTCGCGCAGTTCGAGCAGGTTCACGATCGCGCGGCCCTTGGTGGTGCGCGCCATTTCGGGAATCTGCCAGACCTTGATGCGGAAGACGCGGCCGGTGTCGGTGAAGCAAAGCAGATCGTCGTGCGATCCACAGACCATGACATGCTCGGCGTAGTCGTCGTCGCGCTGCTCGGCACCCTTGATGCCCTTGCCGCCGCGACCCTGGGTTCGGTAAGTGTCCAGCGGCAGGCGCTTGACATAGCCCGCATGGCTCACGGTCACCACGCAGACATGGCGGGGCACGAGTTCGCCGAGTTCGAAGTCTTCGGCCTCGTTGCCCTCGATCGAGGTCTTGCGCTCGTCGCCGAAGCGCTCGATCAGGCTGATGGTGTCGGCGCGCACGATGGCGAGAATGCGCGCGCCGTCGGCGAGGATCGCCTCAAGCGCATCGATTTCAGCCAGAAGCGCGGACAATTCGCGCGCGAGCTTCTCGATCTCAAGGCCAACGAGTTGGATGAGGCGCAGTGCACCGATGGCATCGGCTTGCACGCGCGTGAGGTGCACGCCGCCCTTGCCGGCTTCGTACAACGCTTCGGCGCGATCGCGCAGCCGGGCGGGAACGATCTCGATGCGCGGATATCCCGCAGGAATACGGAAGGCGCGCTCCATCAACCGCTCGATCGCTTCCTCACGGGTGCGGCTGGTGCGGATGAGCTTGATGACTTCGTCGATATCGCACACCGCGTAGATCAGGCCTTCGAGCTTGTGGGCGGCCTGGCGCGCCTGGCGCAACTCGAACTCGGTGCGGCGGCGGATGACATCGCAACGGTGGTCGATATAGCACTGGATCAACTGGCGCAGCGAAAGCGTGCGCGGTTGGTGATTGACCAGCGCGATGTTCTGGATCGAGTAACTCGACTGCAGCGGAGTGAACTCGTACAGCTGCTTCTCGACGATGCCCGGGTCGGCGCCCTTCTTGAGGACAACCTGGATGCGGGTGCGCGCGTCGCGGCCCGAGTGATTGCTCACGGCGAAGATGTCCTGGATGCGATCTTCTTTCGAAGCCTCGACGATCTTCTCGATGAGCGCGCTCTGCGAGACCTGATAGGGGATCTCGTCGATGATGACCGCGTCGCGTCCGCCGACTTTCTCGTGGCGAACTCGGCCGCGCAGCACGATGCGTCCGCGACCCGCGGCGTAGGCCTCCATGATGCCGCGCCGACCCATGATGATTCCACCAGTTGGGAAATCCGGCCCGGGCACGATCTCCATCAGTCGCTCGACGCCGATCAGCGGATCGTCGATGGTGGCAACGATTGCCGTGCAGATCTCGGTGAGATTGTGCGGCGGCATGGTGCTCGACATGCCGACGGCGATGCCGCTCGAGCCGTTGACGAGCAGGTTGGGCAACTTGCCCGGCAGCACGCAAGGCTCCATGAGCCGCTCGTCGTAGTTCGCCTTGAAGTCGACGGTTTCCTTGTCGAGATCCTCCATCATCGCCATCGCCGGCGCGGTCATGCGCGCTTCGGTGTAACGCATCGCTGCCGGCGGATCGCCCTCGATGGAGCCGAAATTGCCTTGCTTATCGATCAGCAGGTAGCGCGTCTTCCAATCCTGCCCGAGGTTGACCAGCGTCGGGTAGATGACGCTTTCGCCGTGGGGGTGGTAGTTACCGCTGGTGTCGCCGCAGATCTTCGCGCACTTGATTTGCTTGCGGCCGGGCGCGAGCTTGAGGTCGTTCATCGCCACGAGGATGCGCCGTTGCGAGGGCTTGAGCCCATCGCGCACATCGGGCAGTGCACGATCCATGATCGTGCTCATCGCGTAAGTCAGGTAGCTCTCGTGGAGCTCGCGGTCGATCTCGAGATCGATGATGCGATCGTGCGGGACCGCTGGCAGGGAAGTTGGATCAACTGGTTGCGCGCCATCAGCCATCGAAAAACCTGTCCTTTCGGGACACTCGCAAGAGAACGCGGACTATAGCCGAATGGGGCGGCGGCGGGGGATTTTCGCCGCAGGGCGCGACGGGCGGAGTCGGGGAAAAACACCGCGGTTTACCCGCGCTTTACCAGGGTTTTCGCTTTGCTCAGCGATCGATCATGCCGACCACCGCGATGCCCAGTCGATCAGCCGCGGCAAGCACCGCGGGTCGGTCGACCAGGATCACTCGCCCCACGCCAACGGCGATGCATCCACCGCCAGCGGCGTGCATCTTCTCGATGGTGGACACGCCGATGGTGGGCACATCGGCGCGCATGTCGTGGCCGGGCCGCGCGGTCTTGAGCAGGGTCCAGCCCTTCTTGCGACACAGCGTTCCCGCGCGCTCGATCATGTGATCGGTGCCCTCGACCGCCTCGACGGCGATCACATCCTTCTCACGCACGGCGATGGCCTGCCCGATGTCGAGCGCGCCGACTTGGCGAAGCAGCGGCCAGGCGAAGGCGATGTCGGAGGCCTGCTCCGCGGTGGGCGCGCGTCGGGTGAGGACGCCTTCGGAGGCCATGTGGTCGGGGATGAATGTGGTGGAGTCGATCAAGACGAGGCCTTCCTTCGCGAGGTCTTCGGCGAGTGCGGTGAGCAGCGTCGCCGATCGTCGGTCATGGCGGAGCTTTCGATACCAGAGATTGAACGCGCGCCAATCGGGAATCTGCCGAAACACGCGCAGCGGATCGTGCATGCGCGCCTTGGAAACGCGACCGACCATCACGGCCTCGCGCATGCCAAAGCGCCGGGCCAAACGCAGCCACTTTCCCAGTTGCACCACGCCCGCTTCGGCGAAATCATCGCAAAGCAAAGGCAATTCCGGCACATATTGATCAGCGAGCCCGATGCACGCCACTCGCCGGCCCGCCGCGCGCATGCCACGCGCCACGATCACCGGCAGCGCACCCTGACCAGCGATCAGGCCGATCGGACGCATCAGATCGAAGTTGGCCGGATCGGCGCTCAATCGCGCCTCGCCGCCGCGTTCTTCGGTCCCATGGGCAGGAAACGCTCGGGATCGGCGTGCACAGGTGTGCGCACCGACGCTTCGAGCCAGTCGACGAGCGGTTCGAGCTCGCCGCCAAAGTGCACGATCTCGCGCACGGCCTCGCGGACAAACTTCTCGCGGATCGAGTGCTCGATCATCGATTGAAGCGGCAGGTAGTAGCCGTGGTCGTCGAGCACCGCGATCGGCTTCTCGTGGTCCCCGATCTGGCGGCCGACGAGCGTCTCAAAAAACTCCTCGAAGGTGCCCATTCCGCCGGGAAGCACGAGGAACGCATCGCCGCGCTCAATCAGGATCCGCTTGCGCTCGCGCATGGTGTCGACCACAACGAGTTCGTCGCAGCCGAGCCATCCCTGCTCGAGGTCGAGAAACTTTCGGGTGATGATCCCCTCGACCCGCCCGCCCGCAGCTTTACAGGCGCGCGCCGCCTCGCCCATGAGTCCCAGTCCGCCGCCGCCGTAGACGAGGGTGATTCCGCGGCGGGCGAGCAACTCGCCGGTGGCGCGGGCGGCAACGGAGAAATGCGGATCGAGGCTCCGCGAGCTCGAGCAATACAAGGTGACGGATCGGAGGGCGCTCATCGGGTGTACCTTACCCGAGCACATGCTTGGAATCGTCCTCGGGCTCCTCCTCATCGGCTTCGCGCTTTCGGCGCCGCTCACTGGCATCCTTGCCCGCGTGGGCGCGCGCGTGGGTGCGCTCGATACCCCTGGATCCAAGGGGCACGCCAAAGTGGTGCGCCCAATCCCCAACATCGGCGGCATCGCGATCTTCTGGTCGGTGATCGGGCCGATCGCCACCGCGCTCGTGCTGTTCTTGCTGATGCCCGACCGGCTCGTCGAGTGGGCGCCCGCCATCGAGCCGCACATGGATCGCGCTCGTGAGGCGATCGGCGACTGGATTGTCATCGTCGTTGGCGCGTTGGCGCTGCACGCGATGGGGCTCTACGACGACCGCCGTGCGCTCTCGGCGTGGCCGAAGTTGATCCTGCAGTTGGCGGTCGCCATCGGAACCGTGCTCTTCTCCGATGTGCGCCTGCTCGCGTCGTTCCTGGGCGGCGGCGGCGGCGAGGTGCTGAGCATCGTCATCACCGTGATTTGGATCGTCGTCATCGTCAACGCGGTGAACTTCATCGACAACATGGACGGGCTTGCCGCCGGCATCGCCATGATCGCCGCGCTGTGCTTCATGGTGGCGACGATCTTGAACGGCCAGTGGTTCATCGCCAGCGCGCTTGCGCTGCTCGCCGGATCGCTGGCGGGATTCTTGGTGTGGAATGTGCCTCCGGCGAGCATTTTCATGGGCGACGGCGGGTCGCTGTTCATCGGCTACATCCTCGCCTGCATGGCCGCGCGCACGACCTTTGTCGACGCCGCGCATCTCGATTATGCGTTGGGCACCGCGTGGTACGGCCTCTTTATGCCGCTGCTGGTGCTGGCGATTCCGCTTTACGACGGCGTGTATGTGACCGTGTGGCGGGTGCGGCGAGGAAAGAGCCCGTTTGTCGGGGGAAATGAGCATATTTCGCATCGACTCGTGCAGCTCGGTCTTTCCAAGCGCCGCGCCGTGGCCGTGCTGTGGCTGCTGACCGCCGTCACGGCAATGAGCGGCATCGGACTTGGGCTGATGCGTCCGTGGCAAGCCGCGCTGGTTGGACTGCAGCTGTTCGGGATCTTTCTGGTGATGCTGGTGCTCGAGACCAGCGTTGCGCGTGTTGAGGATCCGCCGAAGTCGCCGCATTCGGAGCCGCGCGCATGAATCGCGCGCAGTCGCTGCGTATCGCGGGGCTCGCCGGAATTTTGGGCGTTGCCGTGTTGCGCGCGATGGTGTTGATCGAGCCGCGGGTCTGGTTCGATGTCGATCCCGCGGTCGATGCGATGGCGTTGCTCGCAGTCGGGCAAGCGTTCTCGCACGCGCTTGACCTCGTGCTGCTTCTCGCAAGCGCACTCGCGCTCTTTGGCGAAGTGCGGGCCGGCCGTGGAATCCGAACGGGGTTGGTGCTGCTGGCGTTGTTGCCAACGCCGGTGATTGTGTGGCACGGGCTCGATGGCGAATCCGGCAACATGTTTCGCGCGGGAACCTGGCTGTCCGCGATGTTGGCCTTCGTTGCGCTCGGCCACTTGGTGCGCGAGCGACGCATGAGGGTGGTCGCGGTTTCGGTGCTCTCCGGTTTGATGATCGCGCTCGCCGGCCGCGGATTCGTGCAAGTATTCGTCGAGCATCCGGCGACGGTGGCGATGTATCGTGAAACCCGCGATGCGTTTCTCGCCAATCGAGGTTGGACCGCCGACTCGAGCGCCGCGCTCACCTACGAACGGCGCCTTTTGCAGCCCGAGGCGACGGGCTGGTTCGGCTTGTCCAACCCATTCTCGACATTGATGGGGGCCGGCGCAATCGCGTTGGGTGCGCTGGCGATCTTTGCGCGGCGCGCATTGCAATCGGGAAGCACGCTGTTGCTTGCGATCGGTTGCGCTGCGTGCGCGACGCTGCTGGCGATCAACTTCGGCAAGGGCGCGATCGGCGCAACGGCGATTGCTGGAATGGTTCTCGCGTACGCGCTGCGCAGGCACCAGCCGCCGCGCGCAAGTCTTGCGTTGCTGCTTTGCGCGGCTGTGCTGGTCGCAGTTTTTGTGCGCGGAGTGGTCGGCACCCGCATCGGCGAACTCAGTTTGCTCTTTCGATCGTTCTACCTCGAGGCAGGGTGGAACATGCTTTCGCACAGCGGCAACGCGATGCTCGGCGTCGGCGCGGACGGCGTGCAGGAGCTGTTTTCCTCGGCTAAACCCGCGATTTGCCCCGAAGATGTGCAGAGTTTGCATTCGATGTTTGCCGACTGGATCGTTGCGCTGGGCGTGAGTGCGGTAGCGTGGGTAGCCTTGATTTGCGCGGGATTTTGGCGACCGCTTGCGAGCGGCGGCTTGCGCGAAGACTTGCGCGACGGCTTGCGCGAAGGCTTGCGCGACGAGCATTCCGATGCCGACACCAACATGGATCCGCGGCGCATGGCGTTCTCGATCGCTCTCGGCGCCGGCGTGCTATCGATGTTGATTCAGATGACCGTCGAGTCACCGACCGTCGATGTTTCGTGGTTCATACTTCGAGCCATCGGCGTGGTCGCGTTCACTGCGTTCGCGGCGGTAGCAGCCGAGGCGTGCGAAGCCATCGGTGTACGCACGCTCGCTGCAATTGCCTTCGCGATGGCGGTGCTCGTGCTCATCCATGCGCAGATCGAGTTGGTCGCTTGGTCGCCCGGATCGTGCGTGATTGCGCTCTGTCTTGTCGCTACCGGCAGCGCATTCGGATACGGACGCGAAACGCCGAGTGCGCGCGTTTACAGCTCTTTTGCGAGAGCACTCGGCCTTCTCGCCGCGCTTCAGCTTGCGTTCAGCTGCGTGCAGTCCTTCGCGCGCGAAGACCGAGTTGCCCAAGCAGCCGCGCTCTTGACGCCGTTGGCGCGTGCGAACGACGCGGCCAACAACGAGTCCAACAGCGCGGCCAACAGCGCGGCCAACAGCGCGGCACTGCACATGCAGGCAGCGGACATACTCGCGCAGGACGACTGGATTTCGGCGCGTTGGGTTGGCGAGGCGGCGGTGCGTCAGTACGCCGCGGCGGCCTTGATCACATCAGCCTCGACGACATCAAGTGCGGGCAACGCGGCGCTCAATCGGGCCTGGAGCCTTGCCGATGAGCGAAGTCGACGAGGACTGCTTTCACCGCTTCTTGTTGCGGATATTGCCATGTTGCGCATGCGTCTCGAGCGCAAGGGCGAGCGTTCGGAATTGGAGATTCGCGCGTGTCTCGATGTGGTCGAGCGAGCTGCGCGCACCCATCCTTGGAATGCGCGGCGCGCCATTGATCTGGGCATGGCGCATGAGATGGCGCATGAGATGGCGCATGAGATGACCCTTGACAAGATGCCGCTTGAGTTGGTCGGCGATCGCAGCGTTGCGGTCGCGGCGTATGAACACGCGCTTGAGATCAACGCCAAACTTTCACTCGATCCGCTCGCGCAGCTTTCAACCCGCGAAGTTGACTTCGTGCGCAGCGCGATCAAACGGCTCGAATCCGCACGGATGAAAGAGTGAAGCGTCTCACGCGGCCGATCCTGAAGGTCATTGGATACCTCGGCGCCGCGATCGCCACGTTTGGGGTTTGTGCGTTGCTCGCGCCCGCGATGAGTAGGTTGCTGATGCGCCCTCATTCTTTGCGCGCCGGACTTCCGATGAACAAGCCGCCGCTCACGCGCATCGCCCCCGAGATCGCGGTCGCTGAGCTCGAGCGACTTGATCCATCCACCACCGCCGCGATTGATCGCGCGACCATGCTGGTTGGCGCAGGAATGGCGAACTACTGGCCGAGCGCTGATCGCGCCGATGACGAAACTGAGTGCGGTCTTGCCGAGAATCCCGACTTCTGGATCAAGATGCGCTGGGCCGAGTTGGTCGGTGACGGTTCGCCGGAGTCATCGGATCTGCGTCGGGCCGAGCGCGCCGATTGGCGAACGGCGCTGCGGCTGGGAGTCGGATTTTGTTCGCAGCACGCGCTCGTTCTAGTTGGATACCTCAGAGAGCATGGAATCGAGGCCGAGGTGATGCGCTTGGGTGGCCATGTCATCGCGGTTGCCACGACTCCCGATGGGCCTCGGGTGCTCGATGCCGACTACGGCGTCGTATTGCCGATGGCGCTCTCTGAAGCCGAGCGGAGTCCGGAACTCGTGCGTGCGCACTATCTCGCGGCGGGCTATCCCGCGCAGCAGGTCGAGCTCGTCGTGGCGATGTACGGGCCAGAGGGCAACGCTATCTATCACTCGAACCTGATTCCCATCGCCGAGGCTTCAGTACCTGCGATGTCCATGATCGGCGGCTGGCTGCTGCTCGTCTGTGCTGCTGTTGCGTTGCGCCAACGCGTGCCGCTCCGGGATTCAGCTGTCGACCCGCAGCGTTGACTGCGCGAATCCACGCGTCATCACGATTCCCCGCGACGGAGGAAACTTCGCCGCGCCCTCTGCGCGCAACGCAACGGCTGGTCCCGCGGTGTACTTATCGAATGCCGCGCGCGAGGCGAAGTGGTATCGCGTTTCGACATCCGCGATTGAGTTTGCAGGCGCATCTGCGGCGAGTTCAAACTCGACGAGTTCCGCGTCCATCGCGCCGGCCTTCACGACATCGGCCAGATGACCGTGGCGCAGCCAAGCGATGAACTCCGCGCGCACCGCGCCATCGCGGAAGGTCGAGCGCACCGAGTAGAGGAACTGCGCGTCATCTGCCATCGGGCGCACCCTTCGTGCGTGCCTCGGCGATGGCGTCGATCACTTGCTGAATGGTGTAGTCCGACGCGTTCAACACCGTCGAACCATCGCGCCCGTACACGATCAGCAGCGGAATCGTCACGCGGTTCGACGCCTTGAGGAGCGCGTTACCGTCGGTGTTGTTGCCGGTGAGGTCGACCTTGATCGCAGCGACATCGTCGGCGTTGAGTTCCTTCGAAACGCTGGGTGTATTCAGCACGAACGCTTCGAATGTCTTGCAGTTCGCGCACCACTCCGCCGTGAAGTCGACGACCACGACCTTGCCTGACCTCTGTGCTTCGGCGAGGCGTTCGGGCGTGTAGTAAGTCCAGGCGATCGGGCCCTTCGCGGTCTGCGAAACACCGATGAAGACGCTGATTGCGAGGATCAACGCACCAATACCGCCGAACACGGCGCGGTTGAGCTTCTTCTTACTGAGCTTGAACGTGCGTACGAGCAACCATCCGCCGGCGATCGTTCCGAGCGCCGAGACGAACCACCAATACAGATGGCTCGGCGGCTCAGGCGGCGTGACCATGATTCCCGCAACACCTGCGCCCACGAAGTAGGCGCCGGCCGCAAGCAGGAGCAGGCCCATGACCTGCTTGATGAGGTCGCTCGCGGGCCCTGTTCTTGGCATCGAGTCGATCCACTTCGGATTCGCCGAGAGCACGAGGTACGGCAACGCCATGCCCGTGCCCACAGCAGCGAATACAGTCAGAATCGTCGCTGGTCCCTGCGTAGTCGCCCAGAACACCGCGGTTCCCATGAGCGGCGCCGTGCATGGCGTCGACAGCACCGCCGTCATAATGCCGAACAGAAATGAGCCCGCGTACGAGTCGTGTTTCGCGTCGACTAGGTGGACCCAATCGGGCAGATTCACCGTGAAGAAGCCGGCCATGCCGACGGCCATGATGGCGATGATGACGCCGACGGCGATGGTGAACTCTGGCTTCTGAAACAACTGGCTGGTGGTGTCGAAGCCCTTGATGGTGGCGATCGCGGTGCCGAGCGCCATCCAAAATGCGACCACGCCCGCTGACATCACCACGCCGAGCGCGAAGCATTTACTGCGGCTTCCGTGCGCGGCCTGCGAAAGCCCAATGATTTTGAGCGGAATCACCGGCAACACACACGGCGTGAAGTTGAGCAGCGCTCCGCCCGCGGCCGCGATCAGCAGAAGAAGAATGAATCCCGCGCCGTTGGGATCGATGGAGAAAGTCAGCGCGAACAGGTTGAATTCAAGTGCTTCGCTCGGCTTTTCGCCAGCGCGGATGCGCGCGTAGACCGACGGATCGAACGACTTGAAGATCGCCGATGGCGGGGCGGAATCGATCGCGCCCGTCGTGACCTCGATGTTCGCGGTCAGCGTGAGCGTCGCCGGGTTGCTGCAACCCTTCTCGTCGCAGGCTTGAAACTTGAGCGTGATCGGCACGGCGATCAGGCCGGGCTTGGCGTTCTTGGCGATCGATGCGGGTATGAACACCGCAAATTCACCTTCGTAGACAGCGTATTCTTGAAGCCCATCGCCGAAGTCTGACTTGACTCCGTGCGGCGTTGGCCACTGGGCGAAGTCCGCGTGCACTTCAATGCCGTTGATCGGTTGAGGCTTGGAATCCGCGTCGGGGTTGATGGTGAAGTCGGTGCGGATCGCACCGCTAAACTCGGCGAGCCCTGCGCCAGGGTTGCCGGGCTTGGGCCAGAGGTGAAACCCGTCCGCGAGTTTGAAGTGAACCGCAATCGGCACATCCGCTCCGGGCGCGACCTTGGCGCTCGACACCACGACAACCATCTCGGCCTGGTCGCGCGAGTCGCCGAACACGCGCGGCGGCGGGGCTTTGGCCGACTTTCCGAACCCAGGCAGCCCGGGAATGTTCGGCGGGCTGTGCGCCGATCCGATGGAAACGGCGAAGGTGGCGCCAAGAACGGCGACGAACAGGATCCAAGCAGGAAAGACCGCGAGGCGGTCGGGGGTTCTCATGGTGCGCATCCTACGGTCGCTTTCCAAAGCGGTTGCTCGATGCGTCGACGAGTTCATCCGAACGCGCCGAACGGATATGTCGACGGTTCAAGCCCGCGGTGCGTGGGCGCCGATGAACCGCCACTGCGCCCGCGATCCGCGTGCGCCCGGCGGAGCCGGAAGCTGCAGCCAGTGGGACCACCGATGGGCACTGAGGTTCTCAACCAGTCTGACATCGATGCGCTGCTCTCGGCCGCGAGCGCTCCCGCGCCCATTGTCGAGGCGCCGCCCACTCAAATTTTCAGCCGTTCGCGCCGCGACCGCGACAAGATCGAGATCGCGAAGTACGACTTCAAGCGTCCCGAGCGCATCTCGAAGGACCAGATGCGCGCGCTGCAGATGCTGCACGAGACCTTTGCGCGCAACTTCGGCGCCTCGCTCTCGGGAAACCTCCGAACCATCGTCGAGGTCTCCATTCGCGATGCGTCGCAGAAGACCTATCAGGAATTCGTCGCGGAGAGCGAGAATCCCACGAGTTTCAACCTGATCAACTGTTCGCCGCTCGAGGGGCAAATCTGCCTGGAACTCTCGCCGTTGGTGATTTTTCCCATCATCGATCGCCTGCTCGGAGGGTCGAACAAAGACCTGTTTGTTCCGCGCCGGCCGATGACCCTGATCGAGCGCCGCCTCATCCAGCGCATTCTCCATCGGGCGATGGCCGCGCTGACCGAGGCGTGGGCGGGGGTGCGGAAGATCGAGTTCGCCCTCGGCGAGATGGAATCGAACGCGCAGTTGGTGCAAATTGTGCCTCCCAACGAGGTCGTGGTCGTCATCGAGTTCGAGATCAAGTTGATGAACCGCGGCGGGCGCATGCGACTGTGCATCCCCTATAACTCCATCGAACCGCTCGTCGAAGACCTTTCCGCGCAGAGCTGGTTCGTGTCGGGCAAGAGCGCCACGGAGTCTGACGCCGCCGACCGCATCGCCCAAGGGCTTTCTGGAGCGCGTCTTGAGCTAGAGGCGACGCTGGCGACCACCACCATTTCGATCCGCGAACTGCGAAATCTCGAGGTCGGCGACCTGATCGTCACCAACCGACCCGCGACTTCTCCCGCCGTCCTCGGCGTGGAAGGGAAGCCCAAGTTCCTTGCCGAGCTCGGTCAGCTTCGTGGTAATCGGGCCCTCAAAGTGGTGCGCTCAGTCGGGCCATCGGAGCGCATTGACCTTGGCGGCGCGACCTCCTAGAGTCGGCGCCCTGCGAGGTTTGGCAACTCGGCAGAACCGTTGCGGCGGAATATGTTCGGTAAAAATTATTGGGGGGGGGTCGCGCTCAAAGTGGGCGAGTTTTCAGCGGTCAATTGACCTTCGGCCCTAGGTTCGATATCTTCCAAGGCTCGTCTTGCGCGTTCGTTGCGCCGGATGTGCCAGGTTTTGCGTCAGTGCTTGTTTGAGTGTCGGTCTGTTTGTGAACCGGTCTACGACCGAGCGGTGAGTCCAAATGCTTCAGATCCAAGGTGTGTCACGAGTGTCACAACCCCGCGATCCTTCGAGAGGCAGGACCGTTCGGGTCGGACGCACGCGATGAAGCCGTCACGGCTTCATTTCGTGTTGTCAGTCCCGAACGCGGAGCAAGATTGCGCGCCTTTGCGCGCGTGCTGCGGCAGTTCTGCCGCAAGCGCGCGCTTCGCCGCCCTCTTGCGCTGTATCGTTTCGATTGAACGCTGGGGGCGCCTCTGATTTATTGAGGCGCCTCAAGATTCATGAGTAGGCCGGCCACGGAGTAATCCGTGGTCGTTTTCGTTTCCACGCCGTGGCGTTCGCGCCTCGGCCACATTCCAACGCCGCTCACCAGCGCGGCGACAACCCAAGCCGTCAAGAGCGGCACAAAGTAAGAGCCCAGACCATGAATTCAGAAACCCTCCGCATCCTCGACTCCATCGCCCGCGACCGCAGCATCGATCGCGAGCATCTCATTCGCGATCTCGAAATGGCGATGATCAGCGCTGCCCGCAAGCACTTTGATTCGCTCGACACCGACGAGTTCGGCTGCGAGATGGATCGTCTGAGCGGCAGGATTTCCATTTGGCGCAACCTCTTCGACGAAGAGGGCGAAGTGGTTGGTCGCGAGGACATCCCGATCGAGAGCCTCGGTCGCATTCCCGCGCAGACCGCCAAGCAGGTCATGATTCAGAAGTTCCGCGAGGACGAGCGCAACTCGCTCATGGAAGAGTTTGCCAAGCGTCAGGGCGAGATCGCCACCGGCACCGTCACTCGCCAGGAAGGCCCCGCGCTCATCGTGCAGGTCGACCGCGCCGAGGCGTTCATGCCGAAGTCTGAGCAGATCCCCGGCGAGATGTTCAAGCCCGGCGATCGCATTCGCTGCTTGGTGCTCGATGTCCGTGACGGTGGTAGCCAGGTCAAGATCATCCTCTCCCGCGCCAATCCCGACTTCATCCGCCGCCTGTTTGAGGCCGAGGTTCCCGAGGTCGCCGAGCGCGTCATCGAGATCAAGGCCCTTGCCCGCGAGCCCGGCCAGCGTTGCAAGGTTGCGGTTGCGAGCGTTGACTCGAAGGTTGATGCCAAGGGCGCATGCATCGGTGTGCGCGGCAGCCGTATCCGCAACATCGTCGACGAGGTCAATGGCGAGAAGATCGACATTGTTCTTTGGAACGAGTCCAGCCAGGTGCTGATTTCCAACGCCGTCCGTCCGGCCGCCGTTGACGAGGTGAGCCTCTGCTTCGAACTCGGTCGCGCGACGATCATCGTCCGCGAGGATCAGCTTTCGCTCGCCATCGGCAAGCGCGGCCAGAATGTTCGCCTCGCGGCGCGTCTGACCGGTTGGGACATCGACATCCTCACGCCGACCGAGTTTGCCAAGGGTCTTGAGATCCTCGGCGAGACGCTGCGTCCGCTCGAGGGCGTCAATGACGAGATGCTCGACAAGATCGGCGCACTCGGCATGATCAGCGTGTTTGACATTGAAGAGATTGGGCCGCAGATCCTCACCGAGGAACTGGGCATTACCGACGAGCTCGCGGACATCATGGTCGCGTCGTCGAGCAACCGCGCCCGCGAGGTCGAGGTTGAGCGCGAGCGCGATGCCATTGTGGCCGCGGCGCGTGCAGCCGAGGACGCTGCCGCCACCAACGCCATTCTTGGCGATGGAGCGGGAGTGGCTGTGGCTGCAGCTGGCGCGCCCAGTGCGGAGCCAGATGCTGTTGCAGAAAGTGCCGCGGATTCGATCCTCGGTTTCGGTCGTTCCGCTCGTGCGGGCGGCTGAATTGGGGACGGAGGGAAAGTGGTTGCCGCAGCGATGTTCGCTCGCGGAGCGTAAGTTGATCAGGAGGAACGTTTGTCGAAGAAACCAGTGTCGCTGAAGGTCCACCAGCTTGCCAAGGAACTCAATGTGAGTTCCAAGGATATTGTCACACGCTGCCAGGTCGAGGAAATCCCTGACATCGTCAACCACCTTTCGCCCGTGTCCATCGGCCTTGCCGTGACGGTGCGAGAGTGGTTTGCTGGCGCAGCCGCCAGCGAAGTAAAGTCGACCGCGACCGCGACACTCGACAGGCCTGAGTCTGCAGGCGCCTCTTCGGCCTCCGTGCAGCAGGGTTCGCAGCAGGGTTCGCAGCAGGGCGCGAAGGCTGCGAAGCCGACTTTCCCCGCGGCGAACGCCGCGGCCAAGTCCGTATCTGATCGCGCGTCTGATCGCGGGTCCGAAGCCGCGTCCGCTGCCGACGATGCTCCGCCAGCCATCGCCAAGCGCGCGACCAAGAAGGTCGCACCTCCGCCCGAACCCGAGCCCGCACCGAGCAGGACTACGCGATCTCCCGCTGGTCAGGCGGCTGTTGCTGCTCATGTTGCTGCTCATGCAGCTGCTCATGCCGCTGCCGCTGCTGCGGCCGCTGCCGCCGCGCCGACTCCTGAGGCGAGCTCCGCCGAATCCATCTCTGTGGATTCGCACGCCCATTCATCATCCGCGTCCGCATCTGCGCCTCGGACTGGATCCAATGCCGATCAACCGACCTCGGTTGTTGCGCACGGTTCCCCAGTCGATGGATCGACCTCCGACGCAGCGAAGCCAGTTGCCGCGCCCGTCGCGGCCATCCATGCGAGTCATGCAGTCGCGGCCATCCCGGCCCCGGCACCAGTTGTTTCAAACTCCGCTCCCGCGATCACGACTCCGTTGCGTCCCGCGGCCGCTCGCATGCCCGCTGGCTTGACTTCGCGTCTTGCTCCGCGCATCACCGACGCGCGAGACGAGCCAGCAAGCGCTGCTCAGAATCGCCCGCAATCCGCCACTTCGGCATCGGCGTCTTCTGCTTCCTCGACCGCTCCTTCGGGCACTGGTTCCAGGGGAAGCAGCTCGCCGGGCAGCGCGCGCCGCGTCATCACCGCTCCGCCACCGCCGCCAGCAACCATGCTGAAGTCCGGCGAGGCACCGCCGGTGATGAATGTCCCGACTCGGCCAAACGCCGTGGGTCCAGTTGGACCTCAGCTTGGTTCGCGCGAGAAGACCAAGCTTTCTGGTCCTCAGGTCATCCGCGTTGAGCAGGCAGACAATCTGCCGACTCCTCCGCCGATGCGCCGAGTTGGCCCGGGTGGAACTGGCACTGGCGGCGTCGGTGGTCGCACTGGACGCCCAGGCACTGGCACTGGAACCGGCACGGGTGGTCGTCCCGACGCGCGTGGACGCGGCGGCATCGGCGCCTCGCGCACTGGTCGCGCTGGCGAGGCTGCGCGCGTTGGTTTCAACGCCCAGGATCTTCGCGACCGCAAGGCGCGTCTCGACGGTTCGAGCGGCTTCATGCGCTCGCACCGCACTCCGATCGGTCGCATTGGCGGCGCAATTGGTGGCATGGGCGGGCGTACCGAGCGCAAGCCGGGAGATGTGCAGCAGATCCATGTTGCCGAACCGCTGACGATCAAGGAACTCTCGGCCGCCACGGGCGTGAAGGCCGTGGACATCATCAAGAAGCTCTTCCTGAGCGGAACGATGGCGACTATCAACAGCGCCATCGACCGCGAGGTCGCCATCGACATGATGATGGAGTGCGACATCGACCTGATCGTCGATGAGGCGATCTCCGCCGCCGACATCATCGAGGCGCGCTTCAAGGATCGCGAGAAGCTCGATGAGCGTCGTCGTGCTCCGATCGTCACCATCCTTGGCCATGTCGATCACGGCAAGACCAGTTTGCTCGATCGCATTCGCAGCACCAACATCGCTTCGGGCGAGGCCGGCGGCATTACTCAGTCGACGCGCGCGTTCACCGTTCCCGTCAAGTCGGGCGATGTCGATCGTGTTGTCACCTTCATTGATACTCCCGGCCACGAGGCGTTCACCGCCATGCGTGCGCGCGGCGCCAAGGTCACCGACATCGTGGTGCTGGTGATCTCGGCAGTCGACGGCGTCATGCCGCAGACCGTTGAGTCGATCAATCATGCGAAGGCTGCGGGTGTGCCCGTTGTTGTTGCACTGAACAAGATCGATCGTCCTGAAGCCAACGAGGCGAATGTTCGCCGCGTGCTCGGGCAGCTTGCCGAACACGAGCTCAATCCCGTGGAATGGGGCGGAACGACCGAAGTCATCCGCACCAGCGCAACTCGTGGAGACGGCATCCAGCAGCTCCTTGAGATCCTCGACTACCACGCGGATCTTCTGGAGATGAAGGCCGACTTCAAGGGAAGTGCGCGTGGCACCGTGCTCGAGGCCGCCATCGAGGAAGGCCGTGGCCCTGTGGCCCGCGTGCTTGTCCAGGAAGGCTGCCTGAAGAAGGGTGACTTCATCGTCATCGGCCGTGGCTATGGCCGCGTGCGCGACATCGTCAATGATCGCGGCGAGCGCATCACTGAGGCGCTTCCCTCGACTCCGGTTGCCATCTCCGGCATCGACGAACTTCCAGACGCGGGCGACAAGGCCTATGTGGTCGGGTCGTTGCGCGCTGCCGAAGAAGCCGCCGAGGAGCGTCGTCGCATCGACCGCGAGCGTGAGCTTGCTGCGCCGAAGATCACGCTCGACAACATCTTCAAGCACCTCGAGAAGCAGGGCAAGAAGGAACTCGCGCTCGTCGTCAAGGGCGATGTGCAGGGATCCGTCGAGGCCCTCAAGGGAATGCTCGCCAAGTTGCCATCCGAAGAGGTCGCCATCTCGGTCAAGAGCGCCAGTGCTGGCGGTATCAACGAGGGCGATGTCACGCTCGCTGCGGCGACCAACGCGATCATCGTTGGCTTCAATGTCACTTCGAGCAGCAAGGCTCGTCAGGTTGCCGAGTCCAAGGGCGTCGAGATTCGTCTGTACGAAGTCATCTACGACCTGATCGACGACGTCTTGAAGGCTGCACAAGGCATGCTGGCGCCCGAGCTCAAGCTCGAGGTCCTCGGCCACGCCGAAGTGCGTCAGGTCTTCAGGATTTCCAAGGTCGGCGCGATCGCTGGTTGCTACGCCACCGATGGTGTTCTCGAGCGCAACGCGCAAATCCGCGTTACCCGCAACGGAATCGTCATCGAGAAGGATCGGCGGCTCGAGCAGCTCAAGCGCTTCAAGGACGATGCGAAGGAAGTTCGCGCGGGCCAAGAGTGCGGCATGAAGATTGTCGGCTACGACGACATCAAGGTCGGCGATGTGCTTGAGTGCTACAAGACGGTCGAAGTCCGTCGCGGCGGATGATCGCGGGGAACGGCGGCGCGGGAAACCGTGTCGTCACTGCCCGCGCCTCTGGCGACCGAGACCATGTTGTAGAAACCGACCCATGTTGTAGAAACCGACCCATGTTGTAGAAACCGAGACCGCGTTTCGAAGAGAGTTGACTAAGTTCATGTTTAGCGAAGATCAGGACTCCAAGCCACGGAAGTCCGGCCCCAAGAAGGTCCGGCCAGATGGTGCATCGCGTACGCCGCGTGCATCGGGCGGATCGGACGCACCGCGGTCATCGGATTCCAGAGCGCCTTCGCGGTCATCGGATTCCAGAGCGCCTTCGCGCTCATCGGATTCCAGAGCGCCTTCGCGCTCATCGGATTCCAACGCGCCTTCGCGCTCATCGGATTCCAGAGCGCCTTCGCGCTCATCCAGTCCGACTCGCCCCGCGTTGGCGCCGAAGTCTCGCGCGAGTGGTCCGCTTGGTCCCTCGGCGATGCCGTCGGACCGACCGGTGCAGATTGCGGGAGAGATTCGCCGTGCGTTGCAGGCCGAAATCGCGCGCGGGATCAATGATCCGCGCGTGCAGGGCATGGTCTCGATCACCGAGGTTCTGCTGACGCCAGATCTTTCTACCGCGCGCGTCAAAGTTTCGGTGCTTCCTGAGGCCCGTGCTTCGCTGACGCTTTCGGGCCTGCGTGCGGCATCGGGGTTCCTCCGTCGCCGCGTGATGGACGAGACGCGACTTGGTCGCGTGCCGCGTATCGAGTTCGATCTCGATGACACCCTCAAGCGCCAGGCATCGCTCGATGTGGTCCTGCGCGACGGCATAAAGCCAGCTGATTCGGAAGACTCCGCTGAAGGAAACCCGGAGAGCCAGACGCGATGAAGGTTGAACCCGTTCGCGGACCTAAGTTCGCAGCCATCGTCAAGAAATACGGAGTCGCGCAGCCGAAGTTTGCTACGCCCGTGCTTCAAGGACACGAGTCGAATGATCCGCTCGCGATCATGCTTTCGAACTACCTGCTCTGGGAGAGCACGCCCGCGCTCGCTGAAGAAGCGCTCGCGCGTGTGGCCCGGGTTGTGGTCGATGTCAACGATCTCCGCGTGATGCTTGAGCGCGAAGTCGAGGAGACCATCGGCGAGAAGTATCCGTTCGTCCAGGAGCGCGCGTTTCGTCTTCGCGCCACGATGAACGACATCTATCGTCGCCATCACAAGGTGTCGATTGATCATCTGCGCAACGCATCGCGCAAAGATCAGCGCGCGTACCTCGAGGGTTTGTCGGACATCCCGCCATTTGTGGCTGGTCGCACGCTGTTGGTCGCTTTCGAATTGCCGTCGGCGATTGCCGACGACACCATGGTCGAGTTGCTTTGCCAACAAGGCATAGTTGAGTCCACCGCGACGACCGCCGATGTTGTGCAGTGGATCGCCAAGAGCCACCGCGTCGAGGAACTGCCGAAGGTTTACTACGCGCTGTCGCAAATGTCCGTTGAGGCATGGAACGCCGCCGGAAAGAACGCGACCAAGATTCGCGGCGCATACCTCGCACGCCACGCGAGTTTCCGCGCGGTTGAAGTTGCTGAGCGCAAGCGGGTCGAGGACGAGAAGCTCGCGAAAGTCCGCGACGCCGAGCGCGTTGCCGAGAACAAGCGGCTTGCCGAGATCGCGCGCGAAGAGGATCGCCTGCGCCAGAAGCGCGAGGGCGAAGAGGCGCGGGTTCGTGCGAAGATCGAGCGCGATTCCCAGCGTGTCGCAGCGATCGCCGAGCGCCAGCGCAAGCTTGTCCAGCGCGAAATCGAGCGGGTTGCCCGCGAGAAGCAGCAGGTCAAGGAGGCCGCGGCTCGCGCGAAGGAAGCCGAGAAGCAGCGCATCCGCAAGGAAGCCAGTGATCGCAAGGCGGCGATCCTCCGCGAAAAGCGCGAGAAGAAGGCCGCGGATACCAAGAAGCAATTGGAGAAGAAGCTCGCGGAGCGGAAGTTGCGCGATGCGCGTGCCGCATCGCAGAAGGCCGAAGCCGCTGCACGCAAGAAACTCGCGCAAGCCACGCAGGCGGCCAAGAA
>QWPT01000003.1:0-89125 GCA_003671075.1 Planctomycetota bacterium | reverse complement strand
TTCACATGAGTTGCACATGCGCTTCGCATCGGTATCGCTTTTCGCGTTGTTTCTCGCGGTGTTCGGGCTGGTTTCCTGCCGATCCGATTCGGTGCCCGCAACTGGCCTCGCGCCGTTGCCCGCGCAAGTCGAGCCTGTCGTCGGTGAGCGATCGTCTGCTCCGTTGATGTTGGGCACGTTCCCCGCGCGCGATGGAGCGAGCCGCCAGGCGTCCGCTGCCGATCGACTTGCGCATATCGAGACCTTCCGTCATCCATTCGAGCGGGTCAGTGACGCGCGGGTTTCTCCGCCGGCGTTGCGGCCACAACTTGCCCGTATCGCCGAGGCGCTTGAGCAGGACGACACCGCGCTCGCGTTGGCGTTGAGTGATGCGGCCACGCGCGCGTTTCCGTCGAGCGTCGAGCCGTTGGAGATGGCGCTGCTCGTGCATTTGCGCGCGGAAGACGCGAAGTTGGTCACGCAGACGATCGACCGCATCAGCAAGATCGATGAGTCCAACGCGTTCGTTCCCGCGCTTGCCGGACTGCGCGCGATGCGCGAAGGCGATTTCGTAAACGCGCTGAGTTGGCTTGGTTGGTTCATCGGCAAGGACCCGTTGGCGCGTCGCGGCGTGATCGCGCCGCTGTTGACGGCGCGCGGTGAACTGGAGGAACAAGCGGCCATCGCGGCAATGTCGCTTGGATACATGCAGGCCGCGCTCGACGCGCTCGACGCCGCCATTGCCGTGCAGTCGGCCGATCCGGCGCGGGTGAGGATGCTCACGCTGCTGCGCGCCGACGCGCTGGTTGGTCTCGGGCGTGACGACGACGCGCTCTCGACACTGACAGCACTTGAGGCCGAACTTTGCGTTGCGTTCGATGCGCGCACTTCCATCATCTCCATCAACTCTATGAACGCCACCGCGTCGCTCGCCGCACTGCGCGCCGATGAGTTGCGCGCACGGATCGACGCGCAAGACGATTCACTCGCCCGCGCCATCGACGCCATCATCGCGGTTCCCTCCGACGAAATTCGGCTTTGGCGCGTGACGATGTTGGCGCAAAACGCAGGGCAATCCGCGCGGATGCGCGCAGTCATCAGGCTCGAGGCTGCGCGCTCGCAGCTCAATCCGCGCCGCCACGCGTTGATGGCCGCGGCGCTCGACCCTTCGCATCAAACGCAGGTGCTCGATGATGCGTGGCTCGATGTCTCCGATGTTGGCGAGCCCGTCGATCGAGTGGCGCTGCAGCTTTCCATGCGGCATTTTGCGCGATTCAGCAGGGATCGGCTGGTGGCGGTGGCGTGCGTGGTTGCGGGTTGGCGGCCCAATGAGCTTGATGCCGTGGCGCTCGCGCTGCTGGCCAGTGGGGTTGAAGTTGACGGGCTGCGGGCAGAGTTGGTCGCCCGCGGGGATTCCGCCGCCGCGTATGCGCTGCGCAGTCGCATCGCCGGACGCTTTGGATTTCCCGAGGAAGCGCAGGCAATCGCCCAGGAGGGTCGGACGCGCATGCCCACATCGAAGGTGTTGCGCGCGGCGGCTGCGTTCGCTGCCGTCGATCTGCTCGACGCGACGCTGCTGGAGGAGGTGGACAGCGCTTCTCGCGCCGACGAAGGATCGATCGATCGCACGCTTGCGCTCGGGTGGTACGCGTTGCAAGAGATGCCGATCGCACGCGCACGCGCGACAACGGCGTTGCAATTTGACGCGCGCGATCGAGCGGCGCAAGTGTGCGCATCGCTCGCATCGCTCGAGGATCCCGCGTTGCGCCACGCCGCGGCCGACCGGGTGTATCAACTCGCGGGCGCGTCGGATTCCATCGCGGCCGAGGCGTGGTCGATGCGCGACGAGATTCGTTCTGCGGTTCCCGACTTTGCGCCAGCGCAGTCGGCGTGGCCAATGTGCGCAAACGCGTTGGTGGGAGTGCGTCTGCTTGCGGCGGAGTGCGAATCGTTGCGGCTTCCGCTCAGCGGCGAATGCTTGGCGTTGGCAGAGGAAGTCGATCCGTCGCAGCGGTCGTTGGAACAACTTCTGCGCATCGCGGGCGCAAAGCAGGCATTGCCGGGATTTCGCGCCTGGTGCGAGCGGGTGCGCGACGAGGCGCCGGCGCTGCCCAGTCGACGACGGCTTTGCAGTGTGCGGAGTTCCGATGTTGGCGCGCTGATTCCCGAGGAGCCACTTTGTGCGCGATTTGACGCGATTTCAGCGGCTCCGCGCGAAGTCGTACTCCGCGATCGCGACGCGCGCATGAAGCTCCGGCCCGCAACGCCCAGTGCTGATTCGCTGCGCGCACTCACGGCGATTGAGTCGGGCGAGTTCGAGAAGGGCTTCACGATGATCGAGTCGATGCTGGACGCGGGCGCGTCGGCGCCGCTTGCGACCATCGCTGGTCGACGCATGCTCGCGGGTATGCGACGAATCGTTGAGGCCGATCCGGCGCGTGCGCCGGCGATGCAACCATTGCTGGCCGCCTTGATCGCGCGCATGCAACGATTGTCGCCGAGCGATCTGCTCGAGGCCAATCGCATTCACCTCGCCATCGACCAAGGTCCGTCGGCGACGGAATCATTCGAGCGTTTGCTCGCGCAACGCACGCGACCAATGCTTTGCGCCGAAGTCGACGCGTGTATCGAGGTCCTGCGCGCGATGGTTGGGCGTGCTGACGATTCGTTCGCGGCAGCGATGCTGGCCGAGGCGCTTTGCGTGCAGGTGCGCATTGCGCCCGAGGTGCGCGCATCGCTCGCGATTGCCGCAATTGCGCTGCGTATTGGTTCAGGTGCGGATGTCGAGGAAGTCGCGGCACTGGCGCAGCGACTGTGCGATGCGGGCGCGGCGCCGTGGTCGCAAGCGGCGCCATGGTCTGAAGCGGCGCTGGGGCGCAAGCCCGTCGCCCACGCGCTGATGCGCACGGCCGAAATCTACACATTGCTCGGCCAACGCGACTCATCTGATCGACTTCTGCTCGCGGCGCTTGAACTCGAGCCCCTCGACCCCGAGCTGCTCAACAGCATCGCCTACGCACAGATTGATCGCGGTGAAATCCTCGAAAGCACCATCGTCGCCGCCGAGCGCGCTGCCGAGGCGAGGCCCGATGACCCCGCCGTGCTCGACACCATTGGTTTCCTGCGCTACCACCAGGGCAGGTTTCGCGACGATGCATCAGGACTAGGCGCGATCAGCATTTACCGGCAGGCGCTGCGGGTGCGTCCAAATTCCCCATCGATCGTGACGCTCGATCACCTCGGCGACGCACTCTGGCGCGCGGGTGATCAGGAGGGTGCGATCAAGAGTTGGCAGCAGGTCAGCGTGGTCGCGCGCCGTAGGTATCCCCCGAAGATGTTTGCCGAGCGCATGTCGGCGTTCCAATTGCGCACTTACGGATTCGAGTTGGTTCCGATCACGCAGTTCGTCCGACGCGAGTTCGGCGCGGTGGTTGAGCGCGCGCAGGTCAAGCTCGAGGAAGTCGCCGCCGGAAAGCCGCCCGGAGTCGTGCCGTGCAAGGGCACGCGCTAAACGCGGCGCGCGGGGCGCGGTATTCTCGCAGCGCCGCACCGTCGTTGCGGCGCGAGAATCGGGTCAGCGAAGATTGGATGCGTCATGGCTGGACACAGTGCCTGGAAAAACATAAAGCATCGCAAGGCCGCCGTCGACAAGAAGCGCGGTAAGAACTGGAGCAAGGTTTCGCGCCAGTTGATCGTGGCCGCGCAGAAGGGCGGCGGCGATCCCGCGTTCAATCCATCGCTCCGCTTTGCCATCGATGCCGCGCGCGCGGCCAACATGCCGCGCGACACCATCGAGAAGGCGATCAAGAAAGGCACTGGCGAGGGAACCAGCGAGCACTACGAATACGCGCGCTATGAGGGCTATGCGCCGGGCGGCGTTGCGATGATCATCGAGTGCCTGATCTCCAACGCGAACAAGGCAGCGGCGGACATCCGAGTGATCCTCGACAAAAACGGCGGCAAAATGGGCGTTCCTGGCTCGGTCGCCTTTGGATTCGCGCAGAAGGGCCAGATCATCGTCGAGGGAACCACCGAGGAAACGCTGATGAATTGTTGTCTCGACGCGGGCGCAGACGACATTCAGGGCGACGGCGAAACCTTCCAAGTGCTCTGCGCTCCTGCGGACTTGATCGCGGTGCGCGCCGCGGTGGTTGGCGCGGGATTGCAGGTTGAGAGTGCGGAGATCGTGTGGAACTCAACGCAGACGGTCGAGGTGGACGCGCACACAATCGCGCTCGTCGAGAAGCTGGTCGAACTGCTGGAAGATCACGACGATGTGCAGCGGGTCTACACGAACCTCGCCTGATGATTCACGGGTTCAATGTTCTGGCAGCGGTTCCGAGGCGGGCTCGGGAACGGGCTCAGGAACAATCGCGGGAACAACTTCCGCTGCTGGAGCAGGGACGGCTTGCGGCGGAGGTGCCGAGCCTTCCGCGGGCGTCGTTCCAGTCGGCACGCCGAGTGAGGTTCGCATTTGCAAGAAGAACTTGTCGGCCTCGGTCCAGACATACGCGGGGACGACCAATTGGCGTGCCGTGAAGTCGACCGTCGGCGAGTCGAGTTCGGGGTCGCGACCGAGGGCGATCTGAAACTTCCACTCGCGCTCCTCCTGCCGCGGCGTTGAGTACGGAGTCACGAGCGTGCGCTTGAGGACACGGTAGACCTCGATCCGGCGAGTCGCCTCGTCGACATAGACCTCGTTATCCATGACTCGCCAGTCGTCATAGGTTGGTTTTTGGGCGGAGGCAACCATCGCAGTCCAAAGTTGGTCGTCGCCGTAGCCCTCGAAGACCTGTGAACGCGTGGTACAGCCAACTGTGGCGCTGATGAAACCAGTGGCGAGGATCAGGGTGGACAGGCGGGCGTTGAAGGCAGTCGTCGTACGCATGGAAATTCTCCGAGCCCGTTGGGAAGGGCGGTCGTCGGTATCGGCAAAGTGGTCGTGTCTGGAGCAGAAGCGCGGGGCCAAACTGGGCGCGGTTCGCGCAGGATGCATGCCTTGCGCCCGTTTCGTACGCTGCGCGGAATGAGCGAGAGTCCCAACTCCTACCCCACGCAGCAAGACGGGGACGGCCCCGCGCCGATCACGCCGCCGACCGCCCTCCCTGGCCCCCCGCAAAAGAAACGGGATTCGCGTCTCTTTGCGAGCGGAGTACTCGGTGTGGCGTGGGTGCTGCTGCCGCCTCTGGCCGGGTTCTATATTTTCTACGATCTCGCCAACATCGCCGAATTCCTCAGCGAGGATCCGAACTGGGGATTCTGGGTCTATGTGGTCATCTTCGCCGTCACGGCTGGCCTTGGCTTCTTACCCACCTATTCGCAGGCGTTTCTCGGCGGTTGGGTCTTCGGCATGAATCTCGGCCTGACCGGCGCGATCATGGGGTTCACTGGTGGCGCCGCGATTGGCTACATCGTCGTGCGCATGGTGACCGGGCGGAGTGTGGACGGATGGATCGATCGGCATCCGAAGGGGCGGGTCATCCGTGACGCACTCGCGCGCGGGTCGACGAAGCGAACCTTTCTGATTGTGACGCTGCTGCGACTGCCGCCGAGTTCGCCGTTTGCGTTGACCAACTACGCGCTCAGCGCCACGCGCATTCCGTTTTGGCTTGTCATGGCCGCGACGCCGATCGGCATGTTTCCTCGGACGGCAATCGTCTGCTTGCTCGCATCAGCGGCCCGTGCTGGCGGCGCGACCGACATCGCGACCGTCTACAACGAAACTCCGAGTTGGTTGTTTTTCACAGGAATCGTGCTTTCTGTCGCCGTGATCGCCGCGATCGGACAACTGGCCAACCGCGCACTTGAGCAGTTGACTGCGCGAGGCACCTCGTGAGCGGCCGCAGCGAGAGCGTCAGTACGGCGGGTCGCCGTGGGGCCGATTGGTTGGGTCCGCTGCTCTTTACCGTGTATTGCACCAGCTACGCCGCATTCGTCGCAGTGGCCGCGTTCGCAACCTTTGCGGGCGGAGTGCCCGTCGGTGGGCTTGCGAGCGAAGCAGTGGCCGGCGTTCCGTGGGGCATCGTCGCCGGCTTCGGGCTGATCATCGGGGCGTTCGTGCTGGCGGTGCTCTATGCGACCCTCGCAAGGACACCGCAGGACGGAGCTCAGAAGTGAACTACGAGACGAGCATACTGGCGGTGTCGATCTTCGCAGCGTTCGTGCTCGGAGTGCTTGGGTTGAGCGTCTGGCTCGGCTCGCGCCCTCAAAGCGCTGGCGGTTACTTCGTGGCCCACGGGCAAGTCGGCTGGTTCGTCAATGGCGTTGCTTTCGCGGGCGACTACCTTTCCGCAGCCAGCTTTCTCGGCATCTGCGGAATGATTGCATTCTTCGGATACGACGGCTTTTTGTATTCGATCGGCTATCTCGCGGGTTGGATCGTCGCGCTGTTCGTGATCGCCGAGCCGGTGAAGCGGCTCGGCAAATACACACTCGCCGACGCGCTGAACTCGAAGTTCAATTCTCGGGGTCTGAAGTTGGTGGCCGCGATCTCAACGCTGGTGATTTCGCTTTTCTACTTGGTGCCGCAAATGGTCGGGGCGGGCGCGCTCGTGAAGCCGCTGCTTGGACTACCGCACTGGGCTGGCGTGGTGATGGTGGGCGGTGCGGTGACGGGTATCGTTGCAACCGCCGGAATGGTCAGCACCACCTGGGTGCAGTTCATCAAGGGCACGATGCTTGTAGTGTTTTGTGCACTTCTGATGTTCCTCATTCTGGAACGCGGATTTTCGCTGCCCAACACGCCGATCGGCCAGGACGAGGTGCAGTCCTATCGCAAGGACGCGTCGGGGGTGATCGTCAATGGTTCGCCGCTCTCCGCTGAGAATCAGCTGGACACCAAGCTGCGCGCCGCACACGGCGTCGGTTTCGGCAGCATCGCGCAACTTCCCGATGGTGTGCGCGCCACTGGGCCGCTTGGACCAATTGCGTTCATTGAGACTTTTTCGAAGTCGACGGTGACCACTTGGAAGAAGGGCACGGACGCGGCCGGCGCAACGACATTCACGCCGGTCGAGCGAAAGGGCGCGGACCTGTTGCTGCCTGGTTCGAGCCCGACATTTAAGGGCGTGCGCGACGATAGGATCGCATCGAAACTCGATTTCCTCTCACTGATGCTCGCGCTGTTTCTCGGCACCGCCAGCCTGCCCCACATTCTGATCCGCTACTACACGGTAAAAGACGCGGCTGCGGCCCGAAAGAGCACGGTCGTGGGCATCGGTGTGATCGGTGTCTTCTACATCATCACGCTCTACCTTGGGCTCGGCGCGATGACGAGCGGCGCGCTTGACCCAACCGATTCAAACATGTCCGCGCCGCTTTTGGCGCGCACATTCGGCAACACGCTGTTCGCCGTGATCAGCGCGGTCGCGTTCACGACAGTGCTTGGCACCGTGAGTGGGCTCATCATGGCGGGCGCAGGTGCGGTCGCTCATGATCTCCTGTGCGATGTCTTCAAGATGGAACTCTCGGATCGCGAGCAGGTGCGTGCAGGAAAGCTTGTCGCTGTTGCTCTTGGGCTCATAGCGATCGTCTTCGGCGTGCTGTTCGAGAAAATGAATGTGACATTCCTTGTCGGCTGGGCATTCAATGTCGCGGCCAGCGCGAACCTGCCCGCGTTGGTGATGCTGCTTTTCTGGAAACGCACGACCAAGCAAGGAATCATCGCGGCGATGTCGATCGGACTCGTCGGCAGCTTGGCGTGGATCCTGGTGTCGGCGGACACGCTCGAAAAGATCTATGGATTTTCGGCGGCCGACGCAGCCTCGCGCGCGTTGGTGCCGTTCAGCCAACCTGCGATCGTCACCGTTCCGCTTGGATTCCTCACGCTGATCGTCGTTTCGATCTTCACTTCGACTGGAATCACAAAGCCGCAGACTTCACCGGGCATTGCCTAACCGATCATTTCGCCCCCTAAAGAAACGAAGCCGCGGGTAGCGGCTTCGTTGGGAAAGGCGGGGGAGAGAGCGGGTGTCGCGCCCATCTGGCTGTTGCGCTAGGCTCGGCTGCGGTACGAACCATCAGCGGTGCTGACGATGATCTTCTCACCAGTGGTGATGAAGGGCGGGACGCGGGTCTTCAGACCAGTCTCACAGGTCGCTTCCTTCAACTGATTGGTTGCGGTCGCGCCCTTGATGCCCGGCGGCGTATCGGTAATGGTGAGGGTCACGGTCAACGGCAGTTCGACCGAGATCGCCTTGCCGTCGCACCAAAGCACGAGAATTCGGGTGTTCGGCAGGGCGTAGAGGCTGAGGTCGCCCACGACATCCTTGCTCAGTTCGACCTGGTCGTAGCTCTCAAGGTCCATGAAGACCGATTTGCCAGCCTGATCGTAGAGGTATTCCATCTCGCGACGGTCGAGGTCAACCTGGTCAACATCTTCGCCCGAACGCAAGCGCTTGTCGACGAGGGAGCCAGATTTGAGATCCCGGATCTTGATCTGAACGAAGGCACGGAGGTTCCCTGGCGTGCGGTGCTCAACCCCAAGAATGAGAAAGAGCTTGCCATCCATCTTGATGGCCATTCCGTTGCTCAGGTCGTTGCTATTCAAGTGTCAGTCCTCAGAGATTCTGGTCGGAAGTCGGAGACTGTAACAGGACTTGAGGAGCTCGATCAGCGGCGGGTTTCATTCGCGCGTGGGCCTCGGAAGGAGGGGCTGACTGAAGGCGGTAGATACGGTCGGGCTGGTTGGGCCGTCGCGGAAGGTGGAATACCGTAAATGAAAGACCCCCGGCACATGGCCGGGGGCGGAGGGAGGGAAAAGGGCTCTTTAGGAGGTGTCTTGCGACTCAACTCAGCCAATAGGATGCCGCCAAATGCATGGCTTGCAAGTCGCTGTAATGATTTTCTTAGATTTGCTTGAACGATCGTCTTAAATGGAAGAGGCGGCATCCCGCGCGAGGTTTCTGGACGGACCACAATTCATGATCCCTCCACCGCAAGAGGGCAACGGACAAGCCGTTAGAATGCTTCGCTCGCATTACCGACGACCGAGACGGCGCAGAGTCCGCAACGGTTTGGTGATTGAGGCGTATGGAACGCTGCTCATCAAGGAACCAAGAATGTCTGAACGAACACCGATCTCGCTGCTCTCCCGTGAATTTCCCCATGTAGGCGGCCATGTATGCGGCCATGTATGCGGCCGTGTCTGCGGCCGTGTATGCGGCCAGGTCCGCGGCCAGGTCCGCGGTCATGTTGGCACTTGGCTGCGCGCCGTGTGCGGGCTCGTCTCGCTCATGGCGATGGTCGTAGTTGTCGGTGCGTGTGACCAAAGCGCGGGTAATGGCGGCGCTGCGGCTGCCAACCGAGCGAGCCCCACCGCCGACGAGGCCAAGGCGACTGGTGCCAAGTCAGCCGAGCCAGCCGTGGGCGCCCAAGCGGCCGCTCCCGCTAGTGCTGGCGGATCGTCGGCGACCTCCGAGGATGGTTCGGTCGACGGCCCGCCGCCGATCGAGCTCGATCCGCCACTCCTGGACTTCGGAATTCTGCCCCCGTCGGTAGCGAAGGAGGGGACGGTTCGGCTGGTGAACAAGGGCAACAAGGAACTCGAGGTTCTGACCGTCCAACCGAGTTGCAAGTGCACCACAATCGATGACATCTCGGGAAAGAAGATTCCGGTCGGCGGCTCGATCGAGCTGAGGGCAACGATGAAGTCGCAGTCGGCGCCTGGTAAGAAGTCCGCCGACATCAAGATCCTGATCGACGGGTATAGCCAGGTCATCCCGCTGCAGCTGAAGCAAGAAGTCTCGCTTCCGGTTCGCGTGAGTCCTTCGTATCTCAATGTTGTGAAGGGGCAGCCCACCACTGGGCGGATCGTGATCGAGTCAATCGACAAGCAGCCCTTCACCGTCTGCGCCATCGGAGGCAAGAAGCCGAATCTCATCGGGTTCGACTCCGCCAAGGATGCGCCCCGCAATCAGTATCTCCTCGATTGGGACTTCGACCGCGACTTTGCTCCTGGTGAGGCGAAGCGCTATTGGCTGATGGAAACTGACCGCGCCGACTGCCCGCTGGTGGACATCTTTGTCCGTCACGAGTCGACGGTCGTGCTTCCGCGCGGCATCTCGCCCACCGAGTACCGCCACACCTTTGGGCGCCTTGAGCAAGGTGGTACGTACGACTTCGTCCTCGACTTGACCAAGATTGGAGCTGACGAAAAGATCGTCGCAGCTGCCAGTGCTTCGAGTGCGGCTAAGGTGGAACTTATCAGTGCAGTGCTCGAGGGTGAAGTGATGCATGTCGCGCTTCGAGTCGTGCCGAATCCTGACACCCTTGGCCTGACATGGATCCCGTTCACCGTGTACTCGTCGACAGGGCGTCAAGCCGACCAAGCGGTTTGGGGCCAGTATGTACCCAAGGGCCTGACGGGCTGCTACGGTCGCTGACCCAACGGCGGGCCTTGTCCGCGATGGTTCTGGCCAAGCCGTCAGCATGAACTGTCTTTCCACGACGATCACGATGGTCGCGCGGTAGTTTCGTGTGTCAGATTTACGCGGACGATTCGATGGCAGTCCCACCGATGGTCGTGCCGCGCAACCGCGCTGTTGCATCAGCGCAGCAGGTTGCTTGTGCAACGGCGGTCTCTGCGAGGGCTGCGTTTAGTTGACGACGGACATCAGCATGTTTCGCAGTTCGGAGCCGCCGGTCAGGATCATGCGAACTCCAGCGAACGCCAACAGCGCGGAAAGCACGAGCCGTATCGCGAAAATCGGCATTCGATAGACAAGCGCTGCCCCAAACGATCCACCGAGCATGGCGGTTGGCGAAAGCAGCGCTGCAAGGAAGAGTGCCATCTGGAGCGAGAGTGCGTTTCCTTGTGCATCCTGAAGGCCGCTGACTGCAGCGTTTTTTGCGATCGCGCCGATCGAGCAGGCGGCGATCATTGCCGCAGCTGCGCTCGCGACGGCTTGTCGGATGGTCAGCTTTCCGAATCGTCGAAGTAGGGGAACCATAATGGCGCCGCCTCCGATTCCAAGCAGTCCTGAGGCGAACCCTCCGACCAGTCCAATGCAGCCGCCCAAAAGAATTCGAGGGCGGTCCACGAGTGCAGGCGCATGCTCCGCGTCGCTACGGACCAGCCGAATGCACTCGGCACTTGCTGCGTAGCAGAGGAAGATTCCGAACATCGCTGCAAGCGGTTTCGGATCGAGCTTATTGCTCGCCCACACACCGACCAACGCCGCGATCGACGACGACGCCGCCATCATCGGGACGATGTCCATCTGAATGGTTCCTCGGCCGCGGTGGCGCATGGTTGCAGCGCCCGCAACGAAGACATTCGCCACCAGGGCGCTCGCTTGATAGAGATGCTGGTTGGTCCCGAGGAACAGCGTCAAGGTTGGAATGATGAAGACGGAACCGCCCAAGCCAAGCAGGCCGCCAAGCGTGCCTCCTGCGAGGCCGATCAGTGCGATGACGACCATCTGGCCGAATGTCCAATTCATTGGCAATCAGGCTAACAGAGCCCGCGGGTCTTGTTGTCGTTGGGACGCCGTCTCTCGCATTCGCCGAACCGTTTCCCGCCTCCGCGCGTGCTCGACCGTCGCGTGGTCCCACTGGCGAAGGTGAACTTCCTTCTGCGCAGGAAATGCCATCGGCAGCTTCTGGCGGAAGTAGGTATCTCGCGGTGACGATCACCTCCAACCGAACCCCATGGACTCCTCTCGATCCAACGCTAACATCCGCGGAACGCTTCTCAGGGTGGTGAGGCGGTGCTGGAACTTTCCACGCCGCGTCGACCTCGACCTCCAGCGATATGACGCCATGATGATCCCGACAGCCCGCACCCAAGATTCGAAGCGAGCAGGGCGAGCGCATCTCGCCACGGTTGTCGCATCGGCAGTGGCAGCGGCACTCGTCGGTATCGGCACTGGAACTGGGCAGAGGGCCTCGAGCTCGTCGATCGAGAGCGCGATCACGGGGGTTCCTGCGCGCGCTCCCACGACCGCTCCCACGGCCGCGTTCGTCCGAGCCTCTACCACGCTCTCCACCGATGGTTCCGCCACGCCGATCGCTCCCAGCCGAGCATCGCCCGCTGTTGGTTTCTACCGCGATCTGCTCGACATCCTCGATCCGAGTACTTTCGCTCGGAGCGGGTTTGACGATTGTCCTGCGCTTGAGTCCGATTCGCCGGAGATGGCTTTTTACAACGGTCGTCCGGTGCGCGTCTGCGGGACCAGGCTCATGAAGGTCACTGCGTACAGCCCCGACTTCCGAAGTTGCGGAGCCAGTGCCGATGGGATCACCGCCAGTGGTTACTCGGTGCTGACCAACGGCGGCTGCATGGTGGCTGCGGATCCCAGCGTCCTTCCGCTCGGGTCGATCATCAGCGTCCCCGGTTACGACGGAGGATCTGTGGTCCCCGTCCTTGATACGGGCGGCGCAATCAAGGGCGATCGCCTCGATGTGCTCTATTCGACGCACGAGGTCGCGATGCAATGGGGAGTCCAGGAGGTCGAGGTGAAGATTTGGCAGTACGCCGATGGTCTTCCCAACGGCTTTCGCAGGCTCCGTCGGCGTCCAAACTAACCATCGTGCGCGAAACGCCGCTCGAAGCGAATCCATCAGCAGATAGACGGCGCGGCCGAGCGAACCTCGGGGCATCCACGCATCTTCGCTCGCCGACGCGGTCGCATGATTCCTCAGTTCCGCAGTGCTCCCCTGTAGGTTTATCGCCATTGGCATCGAGTGAGGATTCAAACTTCCGCGAGTCGCGCTGCTGCTCATGAACCTACTCATGAACCCGCTCATGAACCTACTCATGAACCTACTCATGAACCCGCTCATGCCGCTGCTCCCGCGCGCATGCGATCGAGCACGCGATAGTGAATCGCCTCGGCGATCTGCGACTCCCCGATTTCGTCGGTACCGTCGAAGTCGGCGATTGTTCTCGCGACCCGGCGCACTCGGTCGTATGCGCGCGCTGAAAGCCCGAGGTCGCGCATCGCGCTTTCGAGCAGCCGCTGCGCTGGGCCTTCGAGCGCGCAGCATCGGTCGAGTTCACGGCCAGGCAACTGCGCATTCGAACGACCACGCCCTTGTCGTGCCTCCATGCGACCGCGAGCGTCGAGCACCTTGGTCCGAAGGTCCGCGCTTGAAAGCCCTATACGCGTAGAACGAAGCGACGCAAACGCCACGGCGCGCACCTCGACGTGCATGTCGATGCGGTCGAGCAGCGGTCCAGAGAGCCGGCCGATGTACTTGTCCTGCGCGCGCGTTTCGGTGGCACTTTTGGCGAATCCACCCGCGTGACTCGGGTTCATGGCCGCGATCAGCATCACGCGCGCGGGGAAGCGGACGGACCCATTTGCCCGGGATATCGTGACGAATCCATCCTCCAGTGGTTCGCGCAGGCATTCGAGCGCAACACGGGGGAACTCCGGGAGCTCATCGAGAAACAGCACTCCATGATGGGAAAGGCTGACCTCGCCCGGGCGGGGCGTGCTTCCTCCGCCGACGATCGCCGCAGCGCTTGACGAGTGGTGCGGCGCGCGGAACGGCCGTTCGCGAATCAATCCGGCTCCCCGAGGAACCGCGCCGATCGACGAGTAGATGCGCGTCACATCAAGTGATTCGTCGGGCGTGAGCGGGGGAAGGATCCCGGGAAGTGCGCGTGCCATCATCGTCTTTCCGCTTCCCGCGGGTCCGATCAGAAGCGCGTTGTGACCACCAGCCGCAGCGAGGCCAAGCGCGCGCTTGGCCGCTTCTTGTCCACGCACATCGGCGAAGTCAATCGCCGCGCCGAAGGGAGGCGGGCACTCTGCCGGTGGCATTTCACGGGGAATGGCGTACATGCCGTTGAGAAAGCCCACCGCCTCGTCGAGTCGCGCGATGCCATAGACCTCGATTCCCTCGACCACCGCGGCCTCAGGCGCGTTGGCCGTCGGCACAAGCACCCCGCGAAGTCCGCGTTCGCGTGCGAGCGCGGCAAGGCTGGTTGCGCCACGAATCGGTCGCACCATCCCATCAAGTGCGAGTTCGCCAGCGATGGCGAAGTTGTTGAGCAAATCGTCGGCACGCTCGCCGATGATTCCTTGCATGCGAAGAATCGCGATGGCGATGGGGAGATCGAAGACCGGCCCTTCCTTGCGGAGATCCGCAGGGGCGAGGTTGATGACACAGTCTCCGCGCGGTGAGGGAAAGCGACAAGCAGCGAGCGCCGCGCGCACGCGCTGGTGCGATTCACGCACGCTCGCATCGGGAAGTCCGACGACAGTGGTCCGGGGACCGCCATCGTTCGAACCCTCGCGGCGCGGACGCTCGTCGCACTCGATCTCGACGGGAAGGGCGTCGATGCCCCGTAACGAAAAGCTCTGGATGCGTTGCATAACGCAGGTTCTACCCGCGAAAAAGCACGCTTCTTCAAAGCACTACATTCTTACGCGCGAATCTTCGCGCGATCAATCAAGCCCAGGCGCGAAGCCACGACGCATGGTGTTCTCGCACACTGCGCGCGGCTCGACGAACTGCAGCAGGTAGTCGCGACCGCCGGCCTTGGAGCCGATACCCGACATGCCGAAGCCACCGAACGGTTGACGCCCCACCAACGCGCCAGTGATGCCGCGATTGAGATAGAGATTGCCGACGCGAAACTCGCGTCGTGCGCGCGTGAGATTCGCGGGCTTGCGGCTGTAGACGCCGCCAGTCAGTTTGTAGTCAGGTGCGTTGGCAATCGCGAGCGCTTCGTCGAAGTCGCGTGCGTGCAGCACCGCGAGCACTGGGCCGAAGATCTCTTCGCGTGCAAGTCGATGTTCAGGCCGAATTCCGCTGAAGATCGACGGACCGACATACGGCTTTCCGACCTTCGCCTCAAGGCCAGCGGGGATGTCGAGCGTGAGCTCATGCTTTCCCTCGGACTTTCCAATCTCGATGTAGGAACGGATTTTCCGCGCCGCTTCCTCGTCGATGACTGGCCCGATATCGGTCGATGGATTCGTCGGATCGCCCACCACCAGCGCGCGCGTCGCGCCGATGAGCCGATGCAGGAACGGATCGTGCGCGCTTCCAACAACAATCACTCGGCTGCATGCGGAGCACTTCTGTCCGCAGAAACCAAACGCGCTCTGTCGCACGCCCAGCACCGCTTCGTCGAGGTCGGCCGATGCGTCGACGATGATCGCATTCTTGCCGCCCATTTCGCAAACGACTTTCTTCACGAATTCCTGCCCAGGCGCGACGATGCCGGATGCCTGCACGATGTCGAGACCGACAGACTTGGAGCCCGTGAACGCGATGATCGCCACCAGTGGATCGCGCACCAGCGCCGCGCCGACCGTCTCGCCGGGGCCAGCGAGGAAGTGGAGCACATCCTTCGGAGCGCCTGATTTCCACAGGATTTCACACATGATTCGTGCGATCGCCGGTGTCTGTTCCGCCGGCTTCACCACCACGCTGTTGCCAGTCACCAGCGCCGCGACCGTCATGCCGCAACAGATGGCCAATGGGAAGTTCCATGGAGCGATCACCGCCGCGACTCCGCGTGGCTGGTACCACTGTTCATCGAGTTCGCCGACGAATCGTCCGAGCCTTTCGGCCTCGAAGAGCCGTGCGCCTTCGCGCGCATAGAACTCGCAAAAGTCGATCGCCTCGCACACATCGGCATCGGCCTCGCGCCAGACCTTGCCCGATTCGCGCACGATGACCGACGAAAGTTCATCGCGTCGTTCGCGCATCTCGTTGGCGGCGGCAACCAGCACCGCTGCGCGCTTCGAGTATTCCGTGTCGCGCCACTTCGCAAACGCTCCATGCGCCACGGCAACCGCGCGCTTGGCGTCGTCGGCGGTGGCGGAGTTAGCGACTTGCGGAACAGTTGTTTTTGCCATCGCCGTTGCGAAACCATCGCGCTGCTTGCGCATGGAGAAATCGCGCATCGGCTCGGTGTAGAACGCGCGGCCTGTCGAGATTCCTGCGGGCGCCGCGCTCAACGCGTGACGCTCCGGCGCTCGCGCAATGCGGTCGACGCCAGGATCCGTGTCGAAGGCTCGGTGCGGACTGGCCAACAGCCGATCATTCGACGCGTTGTCCTTGAATCCCGCCTTCAGCCATGATTCGTTGGAGCTGTTCTCAAGCAGCCGTCGCACCAGGTACGCCATGCCGGGAATGAGCTCGCCGATGGGCGCGTATTCGCGCAGCCGCAGGTTCATCTCGGTTGCGGCCGATTTCAGTTGATCGCCCATGCCGTAAAGCATCTGCAGTTCAATCGCAGCATTGGGCAGCCCGCGCTGTTCAAGCGCCGCGAGCGCGGAGGAAATCGATCGCGCGTTATGGCTTCCCAGCGCCAACTTCACGCCGCCTTCACCCAATTTCGTCGGCGTCGACGCGACGAATGCAGCCGCCATCCGCTCGAAACTCGCGTCGGTATCGACTTTGCGGCTCCACACCGGGACGGGCCAACCTTGTTGTTCAGCCTGAATTGTTTCGTAGTCCCAGTACGCGCCCTTCACGAGACGCACGGTGACTTGCCGCCCAGACTTCCTCGACCAGTTGATGATGCGCTGTGCATCATCGTCGCCCGAGCGCAGGTACGCCTGCATGGCGATACCCGCCTGAAAATCATACTTTTCGCACGCGCGCATGAAGAGTTCGAGCGTGAGGTCTTTGAGCGCGAACTGCTCCATATCGAAGTTCACGAAGACGCCCTTGCGCTTGGCAGCCTCGAGAATCGGCCCGATGTTTTCCAGCAATCCGCGGATCGATCCCTCGGTGTCGATTGGATCGACGCGCGCCGACAACGAACTGATCTTGATCGACACATTCGTTCGCGGGATCACGCCGAGGTGATCGGACTCCAATCGCGGATTCGCGCCCCACGACGCAACCGTTTGCGGAAGATTCTCGATCAGATCAAGGTATTTGCGGCGATACGCGTCAGCCTCATCGTCACTCACGCACGCCTCGCCGAGCAGGTCGACGGAGAAGCAGAGTCCAGAATCCCAGATCTTTTTCAGAGTCGGCAGGGCAGTGGCGGCATCGGTGCCGGCGATGAACTTCGACGCCATCGAAGTGATTTGTCCCGACATCGTCTTGGTCACGACGCCCTTCATCAGCGCGCCCGCCTTGAGCGCCGTCGCTACAAATGGCGGCGGCGTGACGCCTGGCTGTGAGAGGTAATCGGTGAGGTGGTCGTAGACCGCATCATTGTCCTTGAGCGTTGGAAAGCAGTCGACGAAGCGAAACAGTTGGACCTTGAAGGCCTCGTCCTGCATCGCCCATTCCATCAGCCCTTCGCTCCACACCGCGAGCATGCCGGTTCGAGAGTTGCGAGCGCGGGTTAGGAAGTCCGTTCCGATGACAACGGTGCGCGCTTCTATCGCGGGATCGCGTTGGACCGTGCGTCCGACCGCGGAGGTTGGAGCGTTGGTTGCTGGAGCGGGGACGGGCTTCTTGGACTTGAAAAACATCGCCATAAGGGGGCGCAGTATAGATTCCGCCGCGACGATGGCGGGCGCAGGAAACAGCAGGTTTTTGAAGGGGATCGCCGTCGGCTCAGTACGCTGCGCGCGAGGCGGTCGCTGCAATGGCGCGTTCGTACACGCGCGCGGTCCTGGTCGCGGCGCCGTCCCAATTGATGCCGCGGATCTCAAACGCGCCATGCTCGGCGAGTTGACGCGAGAGCGGGGGATAGCGCAGAACGGCGATGATTTTGTCCGCCATGTCCTCGATGTCCCAGAAATCGACCTTGAGCGCGTGCATGAGTACTTCGCTCACGCCAGAGCTCTTCGAGATGAGGACCGGCACATTGTGGCTCATCGCTTCGAGTGGCGCGATGCCGAATGGCTCGCTGACGCTGGGCATCACATAGAGATCCGCCATGGCGAATACCCGCGCAATGTCGCGTCCGCGCAGGAATCCAGTGAAGAGCACCTTGTGGCCGATTCCCATGGCCGCGGCCATCTCGATCATGCGCGCAGCTTGGTCGCCCGAGCCAGCCACGACGAACTTCACATCGTCCATGTGCTCGAGCACCTTCTTCGCGGCCTGAATGAAGTACTCCGGGCCCTTTTGCAGGGTAATTCGCCCGAAGTAGAGGACGATCTTGTCCTTCGAATGAATGGGTTGCACGCCCACGCCAGCGGGATCGAGGTCGACGCCGTTGTAGACGACATCGATCTTCGCCGCGTTCACGCCATAGCGGTTCACGCAGACATTTTTCGTGAGCATGCTCACGGCGATCGCCCGCGTTGCGCCGTGCATGCCGCGGCGCTCGATGTTGTAGACCTGCTGGTTCGGGTGCTCGCCCGAGCGGTCGAATTCCGTCGAGTGAACATGCACGATGAGTGGCTTGCCCGTGATTTTCGCGATGGCGAGACCCGCGGGGTAGGTGAGCCAATCGTGTGCGTGGATCACATCGAAATCCATGCCCCGCGTTGCGTCGACGGCGAAGCGCATGTAGCGCTCAGCCATGCCGAGGAGGTCGCCGGAGTAGTCCGCTGAATCGGCTCCGCGCGCGCTCGCAGGGTCCTTGTTGCGACCAGCAGTTTCAGGCAGCGCTGTCTCGATGGCGCGTTCGACAGGGTCGCGCGTCAACTCAGGAAACGCACCAGTGCGCGCGAGGGTGCGGATACGCTCGATGCTCCAACCCGCCTCGCGCATCATGCGCACGCTCTGCGCGACCCGAGATGGTTCGGCCATGCCGGTCGTTGTCGATGTTGCACTCTCTGAGGAGTCGTAGACCGAGCCATACTCACCGGGAATTTCCAGGAATTTGGTCGTGGTGAACTCGTTGACGATGCTGGCCCAGGTCTCACGCTCGTTGCGCGTCATCAACTCGGTTTGCTCGGTCTGCGGGACCTGTGGCGGCGCGGGATTGGATGGCGTAGTGGCGGTGGTGGACGCGGTGGATTTGGGGGCGGTTGTCGCGTTTGTTGCAGAAGCAGCAGGGGCGACGGTAGCGGCCGGCGTCGGCAACACGCCCGTTCTCTCAAGGATCGAGCCTGGACTCACGAGGCGAACATGGGATGCGCTGTCGGCCGGGACGGTCTTCGGAAGAACGAAGGTGACCTCGACATTCTGGCGGTCGAGCGCGCGGGTGAGTCCATAGCAAGCCGTGCCGAGACCGCCCGTGATGAAGGGGGGGAATTCCCAGCCGAGCATGAGTACGCGTAGTGCCATCCCGTTTTCCGACGCTTTCCCGGCGCTGCCGCCAAATACACCGCGGCGAATGCCGCTCCCAATTCAGACCGATGCAGTTCGATCGAACTCGATCAGTCTCCGTCGCCGCCGCCGACATCGCCAAGTGCGCGAAACGCCGCTTCGTATGCGAAGAGAAACTTCGCCGCGGAGTCCGCGCAATTTCCGACATCCGCCGGAAGGATATTTTCAAAGGTGTACAACTTGGCGTCGTCGCGGAAATGCTTGATGGTCGGGGACTTGCCCTTCCAACCCAATTCCGCGAGTTCTTCCTCGACGAGCTCCTCGAGTGGGTCGCCGAAGTGCATGAGATCGGATTCGATCGACTCGCTCAGCCAGCGATCAGGCGTCGCGAAACGCACGATGAGCGCGTCTCCATCAGACGCCAGTTCGTACCACGCGGGTTCGGGGCAGCCCTTGGCGTGGCAGCGCAAACGATCGGGCATGACCTCGACCTTGGCGAACACGCCGCGGGCGTTCGCCTGAGAGAGTACGGACTGGAGAACTGGGTTCACTTCGTGGTTGCCTTTTCGATGCGACGGCTTCGTGACTGGATTCGCGACTGGCTTCGCGACTGGCTTTGCGACTGCCTTCGTGACTGCCCTAAGGGGCGGTCATGGTAGCGGCGGCTTCCTTGAAGGGCAGTGAGGCAATCGTCCGTGGCTGAACTTCATAAGACTCGGTCGGGCGCCGTCTGCTCATGGGGAAAGCGTTCGATGCAAAAATTGCGGCTCCGAGAACCGTACGATGCTCGCCCCACGCTTGAACGAGTCAACGGAGGTTCGATGGATCCGCGCGCGCAATCAACCCCAATTCAGTCTCCCGCCCATGCATCCATGCAGACCGCCACGCAGTCCAGCGCAGAGGCATCCGCAGTTCCTGTTCGGCCGGCCAACGCGACCGTCCGCGCCGAAGGTCCGTGGACAGTAAGCCGACTGCTTGTATGGATCTCCGCCTTCCTGACCGAGCGAAAGATCGATTCCCCGCGATTCACTGCGGAGATTCTCCTGACTGCGGTGTTGAAGATCGAGCGGATTCGGCTGTACATGGAGCCCGGTCGCGAACTCGACAGCGAAGAACTTTCCGCGTTGCGTGCGTTGGTGGCCCGCGCTGGCAAAGGCGAACCCTTGCAGTTTCTCGTTGGGCGCTGGCAGTTTTTCGGTCATGATTTTCTCGTTGCTCCTTGCACGCTGATCCCGAGGCCGAGCACGGAGACGCTCGTTCAAAGCGCGCTCGAGTGGTACCGCGCGCGAGGTGGAGGGAGTGTGGCGGTGCTCGATCTGTGCACTGGAACGGGGTGCATCGCAGTGACGCTTGCGCTGGCGATGCGCGCGATTGCGCGTCCGAGCGGCGCGGGCTGTCGGCCGCTGCGTGGTGGAGAGTCGATCGACTCTCGAGCAGTGGCCGAGATCGTTGCCCGCAACGATGGTGTTCAGTCGGATGCCGAGCAATCTGATCTCGGGCAGCCTGAAATGAACCATTCCACCGCCGCGACGGCGTTGGAGATTTCAGTGGTCGCGACTGATCTCGTTGCTGACGCGGTTGCGCTCGCACGCGAGAATGCGCGTCGACTTGGCGCTTCGATCGACGCGCGCGTTGGCGATGTGTGGGCGCCGATCACGGCGCAAGAACGCTTCGACCTCATCGTCTCGAATCCGCCGTATGTGACCGATGCGGAGTACGACGAGCTTGATCACAATGTCCGCGGCTTCGAACCGGCGACCGCGCTTCGCGGCGGAGCGGATGGGCTTGACCTCGTGCGTCGGGTGGTCGATGGAGCGGCGCAGAGGCTGAAGGAAAACGGGCTTCTGCTCGTTGAAATCGGTTGGAATCATGGCGATGCCGCGCGCGCACTGGTCTCAGGGCCGCACTGGCGTGGCGTCGATATTTTGAAAGATGGCGACGGGCTCGATCGCGTTCTGCACGCGCAACGCACTGAATTGCCATAAACGGCGCATCGGTTGCGCATCGGTTGCGCTCGGTCAGCGCGCCGCGTGTGCCGTGAGCGCTTTGTGTGATTCTTCGAGCAACTGCGACACCTGGAACGGCTTGAACAGGAAGCAGTGCAGGCCTTCCTGACTCGAGCGGACGATCGAGTGGTTCGGGTCGTAGCCGAAGGCGGTCATCAGTATGACTGGAGTCGCGTGGTTCGCGTCCTTGGTCGCGCGGAACACCTCGTACCCGTTGGCGTCGGGCATACGGACATCTGAGATGACCAAGTTGAACGGCCGACCGGTCGCGGCGCGCTCGCGGATGGCGCGGATGGCCGATGTTCCGTCGCCAAACTCCGCGACCACGCAGCCTTGCTGCTCAAGCACCGCCCGTACCGTGCGCCGAATTGGCTCTTCGTCGTCGGCCACCAGCACCGCTTGCCCTTGGAAGATGGGATCGCGCACGCCTTCGCGCAGGAAGTCGTCGGCGCCAAGAACGCCGCGAGGTCCGGCGACGGCACCGTTGAGGAGTTCGTCGACCTTTGTCGCGTTCTCGAGCAAGCGCTTTGCCATGTCTTGCATGGCATCGTTGTCACTGCGTGCCAGCAGCGCGCGCGCGTCCTCAGCGATCTGATCGAGCGCACTCGCAGCCTCGCGGCCGAGGTTGGCGACGATGACGCGATTTGTCTCGCAGCGCTCGGCAACGAGCATGTCAAGGATATTGAGTGAAAGCGCGACATAGCGGCCGAGGAGTTCGGCGCCGATGCGGTCTTCGTCATCGAAGTGACCTGGCTGCGTACTTTCGGTGTTCAGAACTCCGATCACGCGGTCGTGCAGTCGTAGCGGCACGGTGAGCGAACTATGCGCGCCGGGGAGGCCGCTGATGTAGCGTTGATCGGCATCGGTCTCGGGACAGAGCACGCTCTGACCAGTCGTGGCCACGATCCCACTGAAGCCGTTGCCGTCGGCACGGGCGAAGATGCGCTCGCCGATACCGAGCGGAACCAACCCGCTGCAAAACACCAGCTCGAGCTGGCCCGTGCGTCGGTCGGTCAGTCGATACTCGAAATGATCGAAACCGAGCACGCTGCGGGTGGCGGCGACCACGCGAGCCTCGAGTGCGCGCAGGCGCTCGGCGGCGTTCAACGCGCGGATCGAGTCGGCGTCGAGCTGCAGCAGCTCAACACCCGCTTGGTCGATCGCATCGAGTCGGTCCTGTACCCGCCGGGTGGCGGTGGCATCGACCAGTAGAGCGACGGCACCTTCTGCTCGTGCGTCGTCGTTGCGACGGAGCGGAGTCATGATCGTCTCGAACCAGTTGGAGCCGACGCGAAAATTGGCGCGAAGGGTGGCGGCAGTCGATTTCGACCGATGCCAGGCTGCAATGGCGTCAACGCAGCAGTCAGCGAAACGCCGCATGGTCTCCGGCGCTTGTCTGGAAAGCCCTTGATTCATCCAGACGATTTCACCACTCGACTCGACAATCGCCACGCCTTGGCCGAGCAGTTCTATCGCGCGCGCCGCGCGTTCAGCCGAGCGGGAATCCACCGAAAGCGGACCAGTTGCTGGCGACGGGCCCGTCTCAGTAATGGAGAAGCGCGCAAGAGCTGCGCGCTCGTCGTTGGTCAGCGCACCCATGCCACGCATTTGGTAGCGGAGCTCGCCATCGTTGGGTTGTGTTTCGTCGGTCGGCATGGATCCGTCGGTGAGGCGGCGCAGTGTATCCAACGACTCGCGCCAAGTGGGGTTACTCGAAGGCAAGGATCGGATGCGTCGATACACTCCGACCCCGTGAGGCGACTAGGGCTCAGACCGCAACCATACGCAGGAGGCACGCGATGACCGATCTCGAAACGGTTCGCGCGGATGTCGGTGTAGTTGCGTGCAATCTGACCAAGCGGTTCGGCCGCGCGATCGCGGTTCGCGACGCGTCGTTCGCACTTCCGCGCACTGGCGTATGCGGACTCCTCGGTCCTAATGGTGCGGGCAAGACCACCACGATCCGCATGATCGCTGGCGTGATCGCGCCTGACACGGGTGAACTGTTTGTGGCGGGTGTCGCGGCGGCACGCGATCCGGCGGCGGTGCGGGCACGGGTGGGATACCTCCCCGAGTCGGCGCCACTGTTTCCTGAGCTCACCGTCCGTGAGTATCTCGAGTATCGCGCAGGGCTTGCATGCATGGCCCACCGTCAGATTCGACGCGCGATTGATGAGGCGATGGCGCGATGCGATGTCGCGCGCTTCTCCACTCGACTCTGTGGCCTGCTCTCGAAAGGTATGCAGCAGCGCGTTGGTCTCGCAGCGACGATTCTCGGCGATCCGCTCGTCCTCATTCTCGATGAGCCTTCGGTTGGACTCGATCCTGGGCAGACCCTGGCCTTCCGTCAACTCGTGCGCGAGCTGGGCGAGACTCGACTGGTGCTGTTCTCTTCCCATCTGCTTGCCGAGGTTGAAAGCGTCTGTACTGAACTCATCGTGATTGCCCACGGTCGGGTAGTCGTGCATGAGCCGATGGATCGCCTGCGCGCACGCGCGTTCGAACACGGCGTCTGTTTCGCCGAGACTGAGCGCAGTTTCGCATCGATGGCGCATGCCGCGGGTGTTTGTCATGGCGCGCAGGAGACGCCGCTTGCTGGCGGCTGGATTCGTACTGACTTTCGCGGTGATGGCACGACCGATCCGCGCGAAGCGGTGGGGCGGCTTCTCGCGCAGGAGCGCATCGCCGTCCGCGCCTTTGGTTCCGTGCAGCGATCGCTCGAGCAGGTCTTCGTATCTCTCGTGCAGGAAGCGGCGATCGAAGATGCGCCCTCGTCATCATCCGCATCTGTACCTTCAGCTGCATCGACGGTCGTCGGTTCCGCGGAGAGTAGGTCATGAACCAACGAGCTCGTCGCATTCTGTGCGTGGCTGGTCGCGAGTGGCGCAGCGCGTTCGTCGCGCCCACTGGCTGGATCGTGCTTTCCATTGTCGGCATCGTTGCAGCGGCCGCTTTCTTCGCCGGATCGTTTGTCGACGCGCGGCCCGCGTCACTGCGCACGGTTGTGCTCGCATGCGGATGGGCGCTGTTGGCGACCGCGCCGGCGATGTCGATGCGCTCCTTCAGCGAAGAGTTCCGACTGAAGACATGGGAAACGCTGTTCGCTAGTTCGCTGTCGACCACCGAAATGGTGATCGGAAAGGCGATCGCCTGCGGTGCGATCCTGGCGATGAGTCTCATCCCGATCGCGCTCCTCGCGGTTCCGCTCGAGTTCTACGCATCACCCGATTACGGCGAGATCGGCTGCGGGCTACTCGGCCTGTTTCTCGCGGGGTTCGCGGCCAGCTGCCTGGGCATCGCCGTGTCGAGCGCGACATCGAGCCAAGCCGTCGCGTTTCTCGGTGCGTTCTTTCTCTGGCTCGGATTTGTAGCGGGCTCACGCATTTTGGTTGGCGCGCTGCCTCTGGAGTACGCGCCTATCGCCGCCGCGGCCGATCCGATCCGTCGTCTCGAGGGCTTTGCGCTCGGGCTGTTCGATACCGGGGCCATCGCTTACTTCCTCGCGATCGCCGTCGCGGCGCTGGCCTTCGCGACCGTCTCTCTCGAGCGCATTCGCGGTCGGACCTATGCGCGCTTCCTGCCCCGATTTGGCGTACTGGCCGAGAAGGCGTTCTTTCTCGCCGGCGTCGTTGCCTTCTGCATCGCCTCGGTCGCGTTGCTGTCGCAGCCGGCATTGCGAGTCGAGGTCGACGCAACCAAGACGCGCGCCTACAGCCTTGCGCCCGCGACGAGTGAACTGCTTCACGGTCTCCAGGGTAAGTGGCAGGTGCTGCTCTTCGTCGACGCCTCGCAGGCTGATCCCGCGGTGCTGCGTCAGATCGATGAAGTGCTCGAGCGTTTTCGCGACAGCAACTCCGCGATCGACGCGCGCCGTATTGATCCTTCCGATCCCGCGTCGAGCGGCGCATTCGAGGAAGCGTTGGCGTCACTGGTTGCGGACCGCGCGACCGATCTTGCCCGCGCTACCGCCGCGATCCAAAGCGGCCTCAGCGTCTACGACGAATTCCGCGCCGAGAGCACTTCACAACCCGCGGGCCTGCGTGCCGCCGCTCAGCAACTCGCCGCCGAGAGTCCAGTGCGCCGCACGCTTGAGCAGCTCGCCGCGTTGTTCGCGCAGATCTCTACTGATGGCGAGGAGTTTAAGCGGCAGGTTGTCGAACTCTCTAAGACGAGCGTCACTCGACCGCTGCCCGACATCGAGGGTGCCCGTTCGGCACTCGTGCAGGGCTTTCGCGTTTGGGGCGATCAACTTTCCTCCGCCGCGACGCTCTTCGCTCAATGGCGCGGGCAGACGGCACTTGCGCAGTCGGTGCGCAATATCGCCAGCTCGCGGATCGCGCGCTATGAGGAGATCGCCACCAAGATGCTCGCGTCGCGACAGGAACTTGAGGCGCTCCCCACGCTGGAGCTCGACGCACTCGGTCGCGAACTTGTCAATGGCGAGGCCGCGGTGGTGGCGGGGGCCGGGCGGATTTCGGTCGTCCCCGCGTGGAGAATCTTCCCGCGGTTGGCAGCGGCGCAAGGCACCGACCGAGTTTCCTACAGTTGGGGGTTCCGTGGTGAAGAAGTGCTTTCGGGCGCGATCCGCAGCATTTCCTCCGGTTCGATGCCCGAGGTCATCTTTGTGCATTGCGAACGCGACTCCCTTCTTCGCGCCCGTGCAGATCACAACGAACTCGCTTCGGTCGCCGACGCGCTGAAGAGCGCGGGCTTCATGGTCGAGGAGTGGACGCCAGGACGCGGCGACCGGCCGACGAAGTCGAAGGTTCGCACGCAGGTCTACATCATTGTTCCCGCGTTGCGCCGCGCGCAGCTTGATCTCTCGCGTGAAGAGAAACTGCTCGTCGAGGAAGCTGCGCGTCTGGTGAGCGATGGTGAGCCGGTGTTGATGACAGCTGGTCGCAGCATGTTGGCGGTGCTCGGCCAGACCGACCCGTGGCAACAGATCCTCGCTCCTTTCGGGCTAGAACCCGAAGCCAGTAAGGTTCTCCTCGAACTCGTTGCCAAGGACGACGGCACTCCTGAAGTGCGTCCGTGGCAGCTCATCGAGCGCGTCCCTACCGATTCGCCGTTGGCCTCACGACTTCGAGGTCGATCGATTCTGTTCAATCAGGCCATGCGAGTGCGCATCGCCGATCCGCTTCCGTCGGGCGCTACGGTTTCAACGGTGGTCGAGATCGCTCCCTCGCCGAGTCGTTGGCTCGCCGACGATTGGCGCGGCGATGGTGACGGCATCCGCGAGGTTCCCGCGGGGAAGGAACTGACGACCGCGTTCCCCGTTGCCGTCTTGGGCGAGCGCAAGGTTTCTGGTGGTTCGCAGCGCGCGGCTCTGGTCGCCAGCGGAGGATGGATGCTTTCGAGCGTCGCCGATCTTTCCGACAGTCTCGGCGGAGGCCGCACCGCGTTGGTCAATCCCGGCAACCGCGAACTTCTGCTCGCGACTGTCTCCTGGCTCGCCGGTCGAACCGACTTGCTCGATGCAGGGCTCAGTGGCCGTGAGGTTGCGCGCATCGAGAACCTCTCTGTGAGCGCGCAGAGGACCTGGGCCATCGGTTTCGGCGGACTGTTGGCACTTGGACCAATTGCGCTGGGCGGAATTCTTGTGAGTCGCAGGAGGCGCCGCGGATGAACTGGCTTCGTGGCATCATCGCCTTCGTCCTGGCTTTCGCGCTCGCGTTTGCAACATCGCGCATGGCCAACGGACCTGCGCTGGCGACATCCACCCGCGCGCCGCTGATTGCCAGCGACGCCATCGACGCCGACCGCGTCAACGAAATCGTTCTTGAACGCGATGGCACGGTCTATCGATTCGAGCGTCAGGATGGTTCGTGGTTGCAGACCGCGCCGATCCTGCATGCCGTCGAGAATTGGAGCATGCGACAGCTCATCGGCCGCGTGCTCAAGACCGTCTCGGTCCGGACCGTCGATCTCTCGACGAGCGATGGCGATGCGCGCGCGAAGTCTCTCGTGCAAGCGGGGCTCTCGCCTCCATCTGGACGCATCGAGCTCAAGGAGCAGGCGGCTGCAGGCGCCGCGGCGCGTAGCGTGACCATCGACCTCGGTCGTCGCAGCCTCGCGGGCCGCGCGTACGCCAGAGTTGGAGCACAGGATGGAAAGGTCGACGACACGCACTACCAAGTCGTGGACTCCGAACTGCACGAGTTTGCCCTCGGTCGCGATCCCAAGGAGTTCCGTCGGCGCGACCTGTTCATCGATCTCAAGGATGTAGATCGAGTGGCGTTTCGCAGCACGGGAAACGAACTGGTGCTCACGCGGCAGGGGAAAGTCTTTCGCCTCGAGTCGCCGGTCAAGACCCGCGTCGATCGCGTGCAAGCTGAGGAGTTGTTCGACGCGTTGCGCCGCGCCAAGAGTTCGGGCTTCGTGTCCGACAAGCCCGCCGAACTGGCGGCGTACGGCCTTTCGCCTGCAATGGCGACGCTCGAGGTCGACTCAGGCTCCACGCGGCGCACACTTCTGATCGGCGACACCGTTTCGATCGGCGCACAAGACCGCTTCGGCATGCTCGATGGAACGAGCACCGTCGTCCGCTTGCCCGCCGCAGTGCTCGCGCCGATCTTCCCGCGCGTCGAGCGGCTCATCGACGCCGTCGCCAGCGCCATTCGTCCGCGCGACATCGCGGCCATCGAGATCGCCGTCGGCGCGCAGCACATCACGCTGCGTCGCGAGACAAGCGGTTGGACGGCATCGGTGGCTACTCATGATTTGAATCCCGCGACAAGTCCCGCAACAAGTCCCGCATCAATCGCCGGCACCATCGACCTCGACGCCGCCGACCGCTTGTTGAAGGCGCTCACCGAGACTCGCGCGGCCAGCGTCGAACTCTCCGCGTTTCCCGCCAGCGATTCGGTTGCCACCGTGACTTTCCTCGGCTTCGCCAGTGAACCGCTCGACACCGTGCGCATCGCTCGCCGTGGCGCAGATTCCAAGACGCTGCTTGAAAACGGTGACGGCGTGTTGCGCGTGCATGGGTCGATCGATCTTCCGTTGACGGCGGAGGAACTCGGGTTCCATGCTAAGTAGGAAATCCCGCGCGAAACACCGCGCGAAACACCGCGCGAAACCCCTCATTGACGAGGGAAGATCTTCCCGCCATCAGAATCGATAGTGGAGCAGCGCGTCGGCGCCACGGCGTCGAACGCTCAGCAGACGCGCGCGAGGAATCGCTGCGAGAACATCGCGGTCGATGCCGCGAGCTCCGCGTTGGGCCGACGCATCGCCAACGAGCAGCGGCGCGACGAAGACCCAGGCTTCATCCAACAATCCTTCGCGCAGAAGTCGTCCTACCAAGCCGCCGCCAGCTTCGACGAGGATGGTTGCGACGCCCGACTCGGCGAGCGCAGCCAACGCGTCCTTCAGCGAATCCCTCGGGCCCAGCGGCAGAAATGTCGCGCCACGCCCGCGCAGCAGCGCCATGCGTCGCTGCGCCGCAGCGTCGAGCGCATTGCTCACCAACAGCGTTGCTGGCGCGTCGCCTTCGAGGATTTTCGCTTCGACCGGCGTCATGACATCGGGGTCAAACACGATTCGTCGCGGCAGGCGCTGCACCCGAACGCCGCGCGGAGTGAGTTGCGGATCATCCTCGACCACGGTGCCGATGCCAGTCAGCACCGCATCGACGCGGCCGCGCTCGCGATGGACCATTGCCCGACTGCGCGCACACGACATCCACTTACTATCTCCGTTGGAAAGCGCGATGGCGCCGTCGATCGACTGCGCCCACTTCGCACTCACCCACGGGAGTTTCGTTGTGATCCGCTTGATGAACGGCCGCGCGAGTTCGTCCGCGCCCGCGTGGAATATGAGCTCAGCTGGAACCCCTGCGTCGATGAGCTTTCGCGCGCCGCCGCCGGCAATTGGGTTGGGATCCGCAACCGCGTAGTACACGCGTGCGATTCCCGCTTCGATCAGCGCATCGGCGCACGGACCGGTCCGACCTCGGTGCGCGCAGGGCTCAAGAGTCACGATCGCGGTGGCCCCGCGCGCGCGCGCACCAGCAGCGCGCAAGGCGTCGACTTCAGCGTGTGGTCCGCCGCAAACGCGATGAAATCCCTCGGCGATCGGCGTTGCGTCGTCGTGGGCGATCACGCAGCCGACCATCGGATTTGGCTCGACGCCGCCGTGTCCGCGTGCGGCAATGCGCACCGCACGGTCGAGCAGCGCGCGCACGCGATCCGGGGTCACGCGCGCGCTCCGGCGTACTCTTGCGCGGGCATGGGAATATCGTCGCCCGTGACCGACGAAATCGACCGTCGGCTTACAAAGTGAATCTCCGCAACTAGTAGGTCGTCCTCAGGCATGCCCGCCTCGAATGTCTCGACCAAGCGCATGAGGTACTGCGTCCATCGCGGCGGAGCGGTGGGTCGTTGCATGATCTCGCGCAGGCGATCGAGCCCGAAGCGCTCGCCGCGCGGACTGCGTGCGTCGTACGCGCCATCGGTGAAGAGCACGATGGTGTCGCCCTCCTCGAGCTTGATCGTGACTTCTTCCTCGCCAAACATCGAATCATCCACCGCTCCGAGCAGGAGTGTGGTCGAAGGAAGTTCGACAACGCGTTCGCGCGTGCGAATGAAGACGGGCGGATGTCCAGCGCTGGCGTAGCGCAGTTCGCCGCTGTGCGGATCGATCATCAGCAGCACGCCAGTGGCAAACAAAGTGTGCCGCGCCAATAGGCGGTGAAAGTAGCGGTTCAGCCGAAGCAAAATCTTGGCGGGTCCCTCTTCGGGATACTCGTCGCGCAGACGCTCGATTTCGCCGTGGATGCGGGCAACGCTCATCGCGCTCGCCAGACCGTGGCCAGTCACATCGATCAGCGCAAGGTGAAATCGCTCCCGTTCGTCGATCCACACATGAATGAAGTCGCCGCCGATGTCGGCCGCTGGTCGGTAGCCGAAGTCAAAGCGCATCCAACCAGAGTCGAGCGGCTTGGGGAAGAGCGACTCGTGTACCGCGCGTGCCTGCAGGAACTCGCGGCGCATCTGCAGGAAACGGCGGCCGACGAAGCCGGATTTGAAGCGGTTCTGGTGCCAACGCAGTCGCACGTAGCACAGCAGCAGGGCGGGCACAAACGCCAACGGCGCGAACGCAACCGTGAGCAGGAACTGAAGCCAAGATCCATCCGTTGCGGCAAGACCCGCTTGTAGCAGCACCCAGCAGAGGAAAACGGGCACGATCGGACGCAGCGATTCGCGCCAATTCCACGGCAGGAACATCGACGCGGTGAAGTGCCAGAAGAAGATCGAGAGCAGCGGTGTGACCGTCGCGTCGGGATTGGACAGCAGCAACGCGCTTTCGAAGGTGAAGTTGAGCAGCCCGAGCGTGAGGATCATGCGCGACGCGGCGGTCACCAGTTCGGCGCGCGTGTAGAGCCGCGGGCGAACCGCGAGTCCGTACCACGCGACCACTCCGAGAATGGGCAGCGTGAGAATCGCCCAGATCCACCAGGGGATTCGAGGCACATCGATCGACTCGGACTCGCCAGCGGTTGCGAGCGCGGCATCGAGCGCGCTTCCGAGCGCGGTCGCGGACGCGGCGGTCCCATCGGCGCGCAGGCCCATTTGATCGCCGACATCAGCTGGTTTGCTGATGGCGATTTCTTTGTTCGCCGTTGGCGCGGGTGTCGAAGTTGCTCGAGCCGAAGCGCTGCGGGCTGAAGCAGGTGCGTCGGCAGCAGTGGCGACGGGCGCGTTGGTTTCTTCCCACCATCGATCGGCCATGCGTCCGACAGCGGGCGCGCCTGCGAGGCCGCCACCTGGCTCGCGCGCGGATTTCGATTCTGTCGCTACATCGCGCACTTCGCGCGAGATTCCCTTGGCGATCTCGCTGAAAGCATCGAGCGTCGAGACGACCGCCTCAGCGCCGCGTTCGCGCTCAGCGCGACGCTGTTCGAGTTCCTTGGCAACCTCGATCGCGCGCGCATCACCGGGCTTGGGCGGCAGCCCCGCATCGGCGCGCTTCTCTGCGCGGTCGGCGCGTATCTCGATGGGCGTGAGCACCTGCGGCTGCGATGGCCTGGCGAATGGCCCAGACCGCGTTGAGGTCAAGATCAGCGCTGTGGTCGAGAGGATCTGGAACACCGCGTAGGCAATGCACAGCCACCCGAGGCGTCGGCGCAACCACTGTCCAAGCTCACGCTCGTACTCGGCACGGAACACCCCGCGGTCATTCTGGAGTTCGGCGGTGTCGCCTGGTGCCGCAGCCATGGGGCGCCATAGTAGGCAGTCGGCGAGGGCGCGTCATGATCTCTCAAAGGAAAACCGCCGCCGGCAAAAACCGGCGGCGGTCAAAGTTTCAAATCACATCAACCACAAGCACCACCACCAGAGGAAGCCGCAACAGCGGCGACCGCCAGATACGCAGCGGCTTACTTCTTCAGGACGAGGTCCTTCAACTTCTCTGGCATGACGCGGTAGGTCAGCGGCTCCATCGAGCTGGTCGCGCGGCCCTGCGTCATCGAACGCAGGGTCGTGGTGTAGCCGAAGAGCTCGGACAGCGGCACTTCGCAGGTGAGCAAGCGCGCATTGCCGCGCATCTCCTGGTCGGTGATCTGGCCGCGACGGGAAGCGATGTCGCCCGAGACGTTGCCGAAGAACTCGTCAGGCGTAGTGACCACGAGCTTCATGATGGGCTCGAGAAGCGCTGGCTTCGCCTTCATGATCGCCTCGCGGAAGGCCAGCATGCCGGCCTGCTCGAAGGCGATCTGGCTGGAGTCGACATCGTGGTACGAACCGTAGACGAGCTGGACGCGGACATTGATGACGGGGTAGCCGCCAAGAACGCCCGAAGCCGCAGCCTGACGCACGCCGTATTCGATCGACGGGATGAATTCGCGCGGAACAACGCCGCCGGCGATCTTGTCCTCGAACACGATGCCGTTCTTCATCTTCAATTCTTCTTCGGCCGCCTGCTCAGGCGTGATCGGCATGACGGTCACAACTGCGTCGCCGAACTGACCGCGTCCACCGGACTGCTTCTTGAACAGACCGCGGACATCCTTGGCGGTACCGAGGATGGTCTCGCGATAGGAAACGCGCGGCTTGCCAACATTCACGCCGATCTTCATGTCGCGCGTCAGCTTGTTCTTGATGATCTCAAGGTGAAGCTCGCCCATGCCCGCGATGATGGTCTCGCCGGTTTCGTCGTTGTAGTTGGAGCGGAAGGACGGGTCCTCTCGGCGGATGGTGGTGAGCGCATCGCCAAGCTTCTTCTTGTCGTCGGCGGTGATCGGCTCGATCGCCATCGAGATAACCGGCTCAGGGAAGGTCATGCGCTCGAGGATGATTGGGTGATCCTGATCGCAGATGGTGTCGCCGGTGTACGAGCTCTTGAGACCGATGACGGCGACGATGTTGCCAGCGTCGACGGTATCGAGCGCGTTACGGTCACGCGCGTGCATCTCGAAGATGCGGCTGACATTCTCGCGCTTGCCGTTGCCGGGATTGAGCACGCGGGTGCCCTTGTCCAGGGTGCCGGAGTAGATGCGGATGTAGGTGAGGTCGCCGTGAATGTCGGAAACGACCTTGAACACCAGCGCGGAGAACGGCGCGGTCGCGGAGTGCGGACGCGTCATCGGCTGGTTGATGTCATCAGGATTCACGCCCTTGGTGTCGGGACGCTCGGTCGGATTCGGCAGATAGTCGATGGCAGCATCGAGCACCTTCTGCACGCCGATGTTCTTCAGCGCAGCGCCGCAGAGCACGGGGAAGCACTTGATGTCGATCGTGCCACGACGAATCGCGGCCTTCAACTGCTCGTTGGTGATCTTCGCCGGGTCGGTGAGGAACTGCTCCATGAGCACATCCTCGACTTCAGCGGCCTTTTCGATGAGTTCGTTGCGGTAGTACTCCGCCTTGTCGAGCAAGTCGGCAGGAATCTCGCCCTCGGTCATCGTGGCGCCCTGATCGTCTTGCGAGAAGTAGTTGGCCTTCATCGTGACGAGATCGATGATTCCGATGAAGTCGTTGCCCTTGCCGATCGGCAGCTGGATGGCGATGCCGTTGGCGCCGAGGCGCGAGCGGATCGAGGCGAAGGAGAAGTCCCAATCGGCGCCCATCTTGTCCATCTTGTTGATGAAGCAAAGGCGGGGAACGTTGTAGCGATCGGCCTGGCGCCAGACGGTCTCGGACTGCGCCTCGACGCCTTCCTTGCCGTCAAACACCGCGCACGCGCCGTCGAGGACGCGCAGCGAACGCTCGACCTCGATGGTGAAGTCGACGTGGCCCGGGGTATCGATCAGGTTGATCTTGTACTCGTGGCCGTCCTTCTCCCACGGGCAAGTCGTCGCGGCCGACTGGATGGTGATGCCGCGCTCCTGCTCCTCCTGGAGGAAGTCCATCGTGGCGGTTCCGTCGTGGACCTCGCCGATCTTGTAGTTGCGGCCAGTGTAAAAGAGGATGCGTTCGGAAACGGTCGTCTTGCCTGCGTCGATGTGGGCGCAGATGCCGATGTTGCGGACCCTATTGAGATCGGTAGCCATGTCGGGAATCCTGAAAGTGGGCCCGCTGACAAGCGGGCGGAGTAACGATGCGTGTCGCCGAGCCTTCGGCGACGGTTCAAGACAGAATGTGAAGTGGGGAACGAAACCGTGCGCTGATCAGCGGACGCTCCTCAACCAGTCGCGCGGCGAGGACCATCTGCGCGTGGGGGCGCGGCGGTCGTCGTCGGCAATGGTTGGGTCGTCGTCAGTCATGGTTAGGCAGGTATGGATTCTTGTCGGCGGAATTCCGCCGAGCCGAACAGTGTAAACCTGCGTCGATGCCAATGCAACGCCAATTCCTCCGTTGCGCCGATCATCGGAGGGACAGGGGTCGCGATTCGTCCCGCCCAGCCGCGCTCCGTCCCGCCCAGCCGCGCTCCGTCCGTCATGGCCCCCGATTTCAGGCTTATAAGCCCAATTTCACACCATGCGGGCGAACTCGCCCTCGGGAATCGCCTCTCGGAGGAGGATCGGCTTCACTTCGGCAAGAAAGCGCCGCCCGTCCTCGACATAGCCCGCGGTTGGCTCGAGCCCGGGCATCCGCTCGGCGAAGTACGCGTTCAGGCGGCGCATGACCAGCTCGCGAACATACTTCGCAGCCATCGACGCCAGCGCCACCGGCAGGTGTCGGTCCTCCGCTTGGACCTCGAACGACACGAAGAGGCCGTCGCCGACTTCGTAGGCGGAGCGTTCGTCGGACTCGATGATCGTGCGCACTCGCGCGCCGCGGGCAACATGCTCCTCGAGTTCGCGGGTGTAGGTCGAGCGACCGCCCAACCGGTCAATGGCGAGGAAGGCCGGCTCGTCGCCGCGCAGCAGATCGATGTTGCGTGCGGCCTCAAACACCAGCGACATGTTGACATGCGCCTTGTTGGCGAGGCTGCGGTAGAGCGCGTTGAAACTCGGCGCATCGAGCGCGCAGACGCCGAAGTGGGCGACCTCGGCGTTGGCGCGGGCAAGCGCGCGCGCGACGACATTGCGCGCGATCCCCAGCGAGTCGCGCGTGTGCGAGGTCGGTAAAGTCATTTCACGCGCGTGCCACGGAGTCGCCTTGGTCTCGCGCGTATGCACGCCCAGCCGCGCGAAGAGTTGGGCGTCGCAAGCGATGTCGATTCCTGCGAACGCCATCACGCCGCGCTCAAGATGGATGAGCGGCTGGTCGCCCGCGCTCTTGAGTTTTTTGCTGTCGGCAACGGCGATTCTGCGTCGCGCGTCCTTGGGCTTGCGGCAGACGCCGAGCGAAAGCAACGACCAAAGGTCGGGCGCCGTGGATGCGTCGCGCACATCGGCAAGGCGAAACGCGCTCGCGCCGACGCACAGAGGTCCAAGCAGCGGGCCGTAGCCCGCCTCGTCGATGCCTGCGTAAATCACGCGGGGAATGTAGCGTGGATCCATCCGCCGCCGAGGACGCGCTCTTCGCCGTCGTAACAGACCACGGCCTGCCCCGGCGCAACGCCCGATTCCGCGCGCAAAAAACGCACATCGAGCGTGGTCACGCCATCGACGCAGATCACGCGCGCCCGTGCGGGAATTCCTGCTCCGTGGGCGCGAACCTGCGCCGTGCACTCGACTTCGGTTTCATGACCGTCGCCGGCGTACCACACCACTTCGGCCGCCTCGACGCGATGGACCTCGAGCGATGCGCGCGGGCCAACCACCACGGCGTTGCGCGTTGCATCCTTGCGCAGCACATACAGCGGAATCGTTGCAGCTACGCGGATTCCCTTGCGTTGCCCGATGGTGAAGTTCTGGTGGCCTTCGTGGCGGCCGAGTTCGCGGCCCGACTCATCCTCGATCGCGCCCTCAGCAAACCGAGCAGGCGCGCGGCGCTCGAGAAACTTCGCGTAGTCGTCGGGCACGAAGCAGATCTCCTGCGAATCAGGCTTGTCAAAGACGGGCAGCGCAAAATCACGGGCCAACGCCCGTACATCCGGCTTCTCCATCTCGCCGATCGGCAGCATCATGCGCGCGAGCGCGTTGCGACCGATTCCAAAGAGCACATACGACTGATCCTTCGCGCGATCGAGGCCGCGCTGGATGCGCGGTCCCGCGTCGGTCGTCGCCACGCGCGCGTAGTGGCCGGTGGCAACAGCGTCGCAGCCGAGTTGCTCGGCGTACTCGCGCAACTTTCCAAACTTCAGCCAGTCGTTGCAGCGCACGCATGGATTGGGCGTGCGGCCGGCGTGATACTCCTCTTCGAAGTACGAGATGATCCGCCCGAAGTCGTTGCGGAAATTCACGACATAGAAGGGGATTCCCAACTTAGCTGCGACCAGGCGAGCGTCGGCAGCGTCGTTGATCGAGCAGCAGCCTTGATGGCCGATCTTCGCGGGACTGCTGTTGGCGGGACCGATCTTGCAGGCAGCTCCGGCAAGCGGCGTCTCAAGCTCTTCGCCCGGACTTCCCAGCCGCATGAAGCAGCCGACGACCTCATGGCCATCGCGCTGAAGCATCGCGGCGGCGACGGAACTGTCGACACCGCCGGACATGGCGAGAAGAATCTTCACAGCCGCGAGTCTACGCGAGACGCGTGCCCGCGTCCGCGTTCACGAGCAAGTCACGAGCAAGCCACGATCAAGCCACGATCAAGCCACGATCAAGCCACGATCAAGCCACCGTAACGCCCGCGCACAGATACACATCCTGCACTGCGTTCAGGAGTTTCACTCCGTCGGCCATCGGCTTCTGAAACGCCTTGCGTCCCGAAATCAGGCCCATTCCGCCCGCGCGCTTGTTGATCACCGCGGTCTTCACCGCCTCGGTGAGATCGTTGGATCCGCTGGCGCCGCCCGAGTTGATCAGGCCCGCGCGTCCGCAGTAACAGTTCAGAACCTGATAGCGGCAGAGGTCGATCGGATGATCGGTCGAGAGATCGGTGTACATGCGCTTGTCGAGTTTGCCGTAGCTCGAGTCGCCCGAATTCAGCGCCTCGAAGCCGCCATTCAGCTCGGGCAACTTTTGCTTGATGATGTCGGCCTTGATCGTCACGCCCAGGTGATTGGCCTGGCCGGTGAGGTCGGCGGACACATGAAAATCCTTCTGAGATGCTCCGCTGCCGACCTTAAACGCGTTGTTTCTGATGTAGCACCACAGCACCGTCGCCATGCCCAGTTCGTGCGCCTCATCGAATGCGCGCGCGACTTCGACGATCTGCCGCGTGGAGTTGTCGCTGCCGAAGTAAATGGTCGCGCCAACCGCGCAGGCGCCGAGATTCCACGCATCGCGCACCGAGCCGAACATGATCTGGTCGAACTTGTTCGGATAGGTCATGAGTTCGTTGTGGTTGATCTTGACCATGAACGGAATGCGGTGCGCGTACTTGCGCGAGACGCTCGAGAGCACGCCGAAGGTCGAGGCGACGGCGTTGCAGCCGCCCTCGATCGCAAGCTTGACGATGTTCTCGCCATCGAAGTAAATCGGGTTCTTCGCGAAGCTCGCGCCCGCGGAATGCTCGATGCCCTGATCGACCGGAAGGATCGAGAGGTACCCAGTGTTGGCGAGTCGACCGTGGCCGAGCATCGACTGAAGGCTGCGCATCACTTGCGGGCTGCGATCGCTCGGACCGAAGCAGGTGTCGACCGATGTCGGTCCCGGGATGTGCAGCACATCCTTCGACACCTTGGCCTTGTGGTTGAGGAGCGAATCGGCATCGGCGCCGAGGAGCGACTGAATCGTGCTGAGTGTCGACATGTTTGGTCCCGGGCGGGAAATGAAGCGAACGCGCCGACCTCAGGTGAAGAGAACGCACGCGCCCGCGAAATGTAGCAACTTCGTGCAGGCGGTCAGGGGCCAGCGAGCATGCGGCGCGAAGGCTTGTCCGCCGCGTCGGATTCCGCCTGTCGACGGATCTCCTCGGTGGTCGCGAACTCCTCGCCGAATCGCACGAGGCGCAGCGAATTGGCGATCACGAACACATAGGCAGCCGCCTGATAGAACGGCGTCACCCAGATGTACAGCCTGCCAGTGGCGGCGAGCGCGAGGCCAACGAGCGCCATGAGCACGGCCACGGTGATGTTGAGCGCGATGATCGATTTGGTCTTGCGGGCGATCTCAAGCAGAAACGGGATGTTGCGTAGATCGTCGTTCATGAGCGCGACGCCCGCGCTGTTGGTGGCGATGTCGGAGCCAGAGAGGCCCATCGCCACGCCGACATCCGCGGTCGCCAGAATCGGTCCGTCGTTGATGCCGTCGCCGACGACGAGCGTGCGGTGGCCTTTGCGCATGAGGTACTTGAGTTCCTCGTGCTTTTCTTCGGGCAGGCACTCGGCCTCGATCGCGTCAACACCCACGGCTTGGCCGACGCGGGTTGCAACGGCGAGGCGGTCACCAGTGAAGATCGACACGCGGCGCACGCCCAGTTCGCGCAACTTCGCGACGACCTCAGTGGCATTGCGGCGCAGCTTGTCCTCGAGTCCGACGGCGCCGAGGTAGCGGCCATTGGCCATCACATGCACGCCCGACATGCCTTCGATCTTGGCCTCGACGACCCTCACTTCGGCGGCGGTTGCGGCGTTGAGTTCGACGATCCAAGCGCCGCGTCCAGCGAAGATCTCGCCGTCGGCGGTGGTCGCAGCAACGCCGCGTCCATGCACTTCGCGATAGGAAACAAGCGTGTGCGGCGCGATGCGCGCGCGTTCGGCGGTTTCAATAATGGACTTCGCCAGCGGGTGGTTCGACGACTGCTCTGCATCGGCCGCGGCCTGCAGCAACATCGCACCGTCGACGCCGTCGGCAGGCGCAAGTCGGCTCACGGCAAACTTGCCCGTGGTGAGCGTGCCGGTCTTATCCATCACAACCGTGTCGATGTCGGCGGCGCTCTCGAGCGTGCGCGTTTGCTTGATCATCACGCCCAAGCGTGCGGCCGCGGCGAACGCAGCCACCATCGCGGTGGGATAGGCGATGAGCAGTGCGCCCGGGCAAGTCACCACCAGCACCGTGATCGCGCGTTCGGCAGCGACGGCCTTCGCGTCGGGCGATCCCGATTTTGCGGTGAAGAACCAGACGATGAGCGAGACCATGAGCACGACGGGCACGTAGTAGCCAGCGATGCGCTCGATGAGTTCCTGCTTGCGACCCTTGGCGCTCTCCGCCTCGCGGATGAGTTTCTCGACCTTGCCGATGGTGGTCTCGCCCTTGACGGCGGTGACTTCAAAATCGATCTGGCCAGTGAGGTTGGTCGTGCCTGCGTAGACGGGCGCGCCAGGCTGAACCTCGGTCGGCACCGCTTCGCCAGTGAGCGACGCTTGGTTGATGTTCGAGGTGCCCTTGCGCACGACACCGTCGGCGGGAAGATTCTCACCAGGGCGAACGCGGACCATCGAACCAATGCGCACTTCGGCAAGTGAAACCGCGCGCTCACTGCCGTCGGCATCGACGATGCGTGCGATATCAGGCGTCAATTCAAGCAGATTGCGGATCGCCCGTTGCGCGCCCCAAGCGGTGCGCGAAAGCACGAGTTCGCTGAACCAGAGGAAGAAAGCGAGGAAACCTGCCGCGAGGTAGAGCTCGTTGGCAATGGCCGCAAACACGGCCAAGCTCGCGAGGCTGTCGCTGGAGGCGCGGCCTTCGCGCAACTCTTCGAACGCGCCTTTGGCCAAAGGCACCACCAGCACAAGTGCGCCCAGAAGCGCAGGAATGTCGGCGACCGAACTTTCGATGCCCAACAGCCGCGACACCCACGAGGCAAGCAGCAGCATGCCTCCGAGGAGCGCCACGAAGAGTTGGCGCTCAAGGCGTTCTGCGCCTCCAGCGTCATCGGCGAGGGAGGTGCGGGCGATGTTGTCCGTCGGGGTCGAGGTCAGAGTGGACATAGTGCAATCCGCGAGTTCGAAGCGTAGCAGAGCCTACGGGCCATCGAGCGGCTTGTTCGACGCCGCTCGGTCAAAGACCGTCGCGATGAGGACATGCGGACTCATCCGCGCAATGCCCCGCTATCCTGCGGGGGTGCAACAGGCTACCCGTGAACATGTGGCGCTCGTCGGCGACGGGCAGATGGCGCTGGTTCTCAGCGACATCCTCGCCGTCCGAGGCATCACCACCACTCTGATCTCGCCATTCGCGGCCGTGAGCGAGAAACTCGCGGCCGCTCGAACCAGCCCGCGTCTTCCCGGTTTCACGCTGCCCGCGCAGCTGCGCGTTACTTCCGACGCTTCGATGCTGGCCGACGCAACGCTCGTGGTTTGCGCCATTCCCACCCAGTACATCGGCGCAACCTTTGCGGCGATGGCGCCGTGGATCGCGCCCGGGGTCCCCGTGGTCAGCATTGCCAAGGGCATCGAGGTCGATTCGTTCCGCCTGCCGTGCGACATCCTCGCCGAGGCTTGCGGAGCGCGACCGATTGCGGCGCTCAGTGGCCCGACCATCGCGGCCGAACTTGCGCGAAGGCTTCCCGCGGTGCTGGTTGCCGCGAGCCATGACGCCCAACTTTGCGCGCGTGTGCAGGCGGTGTTCACTTCACCGTGGACCAAGGTCTACCAGTCGAACGATCTGATCGGCGTCGAACTCGCGGGCGCGTGCAAGAATGTCATCGCCATTGCGGCGGGCGTCGCCGATGGCATGGGCCTCGGAACCAACGCCAAGAGCGCGCTTCTGGCGCGTGGACTCGCGGAAATCGCGCGCATCGGTGTTGCCCTCGGTGGCAAGGTTGAGACATTCTTCGGTGTCGCCGGCGCTGGCGATCTCGCCACCACCTGCTTCGCACCTGAAGGCCGAAACCGAAGTTTCGGCGAGCGCCTAGGTCGAGGCGAGAAGGTGCACGACGCGCTTTCCCGCACGATTTCCGTGGTCGAGGGCGTTCCCACCGCGCGCGCGCTGGTCAGTCTCGCGCGCCGCCATGGCATCGAACTCCCGATCTGCGAAGCGGTCGACGCGATTGTCTTCAACGGCCTCGATCCTCACGAGGCGCTGTTTCAACTCATGCGCCGCGCGAGCACCACTGAACGAATCGGTTAAGCGCATCGATTGGTTCTGCGAACCAACGGCTACTCGTCCTCGCCGAACCTCAACTCGACTAAGCGCACCAACGCCGCAAGCGCATCGTTCTCATCGGTGCCGTCGGCGGTGATCTCGATCAGCGTTCCGCAGGTGCCGGCGAGCATCAGCATCTGCAAGATGGACTTGCCGTCGACCGTCTCGCCTTCGCAGCATTTGCGCACGGTGATCTCGGCGATGAAGCGCGATGCTTCCTCAACGAATGTCATCGCCGGCCGCGCGTGCAGCCCGAGCCGGTTGACGATGGTCGTCGTTGCCGCACGCATGGTCGATCAGCGCGCAGCCTGGCCCGCGTCCGCCTCGTCGAGCAGCGTGACGACATCCTTGACGGTTGTCGCTTGGCGCAGGAACCGTCGGAACTGGTCTTTGGAAAGGTGGGAGAAGATGGCCTGAATCGCATCGAGATGCAGTTCAGGCTTGTCCTCGGGCGAAACCAGCAGAAAGATGGAGAACACCGGTTGCTTGTCGAGTGAATTGAACTCGACGCCGCCGCGGCTCACGCCGATCGCGGCCAGCGGCGTCTTTACCGTGGTGGTCTTGGTGTGCGGAATCGCAACACCATGGTTCAGTCCGGTCGAACCCTTGTTCTCGCGCGCGATGATCGACTTGGCGAAGGTGTCGCGCATGTCGGCGGACACCTTGCCGCTCGTCACCAGCGCATCAAGCAACTCCTTGATCGCATCGTCGCGCTTGGTGGCGACGAGGTTGGTGACGATGGCTTTTTCTACGACGATATCTCGGAGTTTCATAGCGGTCTCGCAGGCTGATGCAGGCGTGGGGAACGCGGGTGTGATCGCTGACTCACTGGTGGTGCTTGTGATCGCGGGTGCGGCTCTTGTGCTCGGCGAGTTGGCGGGACTCGCGGTCGACGGCGAGGTCGATGGCGGCGTAGAGATCTGCATTGCGCTGGTTGACGATGAAGTCCTCGTGATGCTCGACAGCAACGATGAACTCGACATGGAAGCCATTTGGCTCCTTCTCAATGACGCAGTTGATCGACTGCACCTTGTCGAAGTAGCGGACGAACTTCTCTGACTTCGTTCGCACATAGGCGTCGATGGCTTCGGTGATCTCGAGGTGCTTGCCCTTCACATTGATCTGCATGATGAACCTTTCACTGACGCTGATGGTTGTTTGAACTTCCTGGCTCGCCATCCGTGGGCTGCTTGCCTTCAGGGACGATGACGCCAGCGGACACAAGGTAGCGAAGCGCCTCGTCGATGGTGAGGGAAACCTCGCGGACTTCGGAGCGGGGGACGGTGATGGTCCAGCCCGTGAATGGGGTGGGGGAGTTGGGCATGAACACGGTCAGGCTATCGCCAACGATTGGTACGAGTTCCTTGGGCGCATCGCCAGTCACGAGGCCTATCGACCACATTCCTGCGCGCGGATACTCGACGAGAACCACGCGATTAAAGTTGAATCGTTGCTTTCCGCTGCCAAATAGGAACTCGACCACCTGCTTGAGCGCGGGGTACACCGAGCGTATGCCGGGCACGGTCAGCAGCCCCGCCTCAAATGCCGAAAGTAACTTGCGTCCGAGGAATCCGCCGACCAAACGGCCGAGCAGGTAGACGGCGACGATCGCCAAGGCCAGGCCGACGAGTTCGAGATACCAGCGCGCCGACCACCAGGCGTCGACATTGGTGCGGGTCGCGCGCGACACGGCGTTGGCGCGGCTGGGGTCAAGTCGATTGCGCTTGGCGAGGTCCTGCTCGCGGACGATCTCATCTTCGGTTGGCAGGAAACGGTCGATCGAACCAGTGTCGGCGGCGGTGGCGATGGCCAGACGGACGCCCGCGTTGATTGGTGCGGCGATGTTGCTGTCGATGAAGCGGAACGCCGCCACCAAGATCCACAGCGTGAGCACGCTGGGTAGAACGACACCGAGTCCGCGAATGAAAAAACGCCCAGCACCGTGGCGTTTGATTGGCATGGAAATGGTGCCTTTGGACGGCGATTGACTCATGAAGCGAGTGTAGCAATCAGGCGTTTGCGCGCGCGAGGTTTCGTGTGATGGTCATCGCCAGGATCCGTCATCGCTCGGATCCGTCATCGCTCGGATGCGTCATCGTCCGAGCGCACGCGGCGACACCGGCAGCGTGAGTTCTTGTTCGTCGCGGCGAAATTTCACTTCAACCGGCGTGCTGATGACAAGGCGTGCGACCGCGAGCTGCATCTCGTCGCGATTGCGCACGGGCGAGCCACCGACTTCGAAGATGACATCGCCCACGCGAAGTCCCGCTGCTTTTGCCGCTGATTTCAACACGAACGAGCGGATGCGCACTCCGTCGCCCGCGTCGTCGACGGTGATTCCCAGCGACGCGTCGTTCTGATCGATGCTGTCGTCGATCGCGCCGCGCTCGATCATCCATTTGCGCCATCGGTCCTCGACGCGCGCCAACGGCTCGCCGAATGCCTTCTCGACCGCGCTCGAGCCGTCGGGATCAGTGGTTGCCGTGTTGCAAAGCTGGCGATAGAACTCCTCGAGCTTTTTTTCGCGAGCAAAAAACTCGAAGATCGAACGAACCTCGGGGTACAGCCGCTCAGCGTCCTGCATGAACGCCTCGCCCGAGAGCGCGAAGAGTTGGTCCCAATGCTTGGCGGTCTTGGAAACGACTTGCCTGCGGGCGATGTTGAAGCGGATGTTCGGATGGAACTCAACGCTGCCGTCGGCGCGAAACTCGTAGTCTTCATACAAACTAGCGAGGCCTTCTTGCACCCAAATGGGATGGCGTTGGCCGATGCGCTCCATCTGGGCAAAGTGCAGGAGATGAACGAATTCATGCTGCAAACTCTGCCCCGCGTCGCGTGAGACCAGTCGGCGCGCGCTGTGCAGATACATCCCGCGCACCTCAGCGCGCTCAAGGTATTTCTTGGCGTCCGCAGGCCGAACGATGGCGACGAGCACGATGTCCTCGGGCGGCTTGCCGAAATAGGCGCGGCGCAAATGAGTGGCAAGTTCGTCGAGCATGCGCTTCATGCGCGCGTGCGAAGCTTCGTCGAGAAAGGTCGCGTACACGAGGTTCTCGCCGCCATTGCCCTCTTCGCCGTGGTCGTAGCGGTATCCCTTGTCGGAGCGGTATTCCTCAGGATGGTCGGACTTCCATTGCGCGACCGGATCGGGAACGAGTGTCTTACGACGCGGGCGTGGCGCGAGGGCGCTCGGCGCGCGCGCGTCGATCGCCGTGCGCGCCTCCATGATCGCTTCGTAGGTGCGCGAAGCGCGCACGGGCTCGAGGTCATCGTCCGCCTCCATCGCGTCAAAGTCGCGAAAGCCCGCCTTGACGCATTCGAGCAGGCGTTTCTCGGCGGCCTGAAGCTGGCCGAGTTGTGCGAGCGCACAGGCCGAGTTGTAGAGGAGCACGGGGTCGCGGTCGCCATCGTCCATGCGGCGCTGCATAAGCCGCTGCGCCTCGTCGAATCGACGCGCGCGCAAGAGACGGTCGAGCAGATCGGCGGGGGATTCACGGATGTCGGCGGGGGGCGACGGAGGATCGGCGGCGGCAAGCGGCGCGGTCAGGAACGAAGCCGCGATGAGAACGGCGCCGACCATGGCGGCGCGGAGCAGTTGGGCGAAGTTCGTGCGATGAATCATGCGACCAATCATGCGACCAATCATGCCTTCACGCCCGCGCGCACGGCCGCAAGCACTTGTCGGATGGCTTGCGGGTAGGCGACGCATTCTTCTTTGAATACGCGCTCGGCCAGCGATTGCGCGGTGTCGTTGGCAAGAACCGGGCACTTTCGCTGGAGAATCACAGTTCCGTGGTCGTATTGCTCGTCGACCTCGTGCACAGTGCAACCACTCTGTGAGCTTCCGGCGGCGAGCACGGCGCGGTGAACATGCAGCCCGAACATGCCGGGTCCGCCGAAGTCCGGCAACAGCCCGGGGTGGATGTTCAGTGTCCGACCGCGCCAGCGTTCACCCACGCGAAAGTGGCGGAGATAGCCAGCAAGGCAGACGAGATCGACCTTCGCCGCCGCCAGTGCAGCGTCGATGCGGTCATCGAGCGCGTCGGCTTGCGCATCGCCTTGCGCCAAGACCGCAACGCGAAGGCCCGCGGCGCGGCAACGGGCGACACCCTCAATTTCCTCGCGATGCGCGATCACGATCGCGATGCGCGCATCACCCAGTTCGCCGCTCATGCACGCGTCGTGGATGTTCATCGCGCTGCGCCCGCCGGCGGAGATAAGCACGCCGAGTCGCACGCCGCCGATCTCGTCGCAAAGCTCGCCGCCGATGGCCGCGCTGTTCAATGCGCCTCCGGTGTTGGCGAGTCGCGAAACGGCATCGCCTTGCCGGCATCGTCGACGGCGACCATCGTCATTTGCGCCTCGGTTACCCGCGCCCAACTTCCGTCGAGGCGCTCGGCGTCAACCAGCACCTGAATCGCAACCGAGGTGCGCCCGAGCCGAATCGTGCGCGTCTTGAGTTCGATGACCTCGCCAGTGTGCACCGACGCCTTGAAGTCGACGCGATCGATGCACGCCGTTACCCAGCGATGCAGTCCATGGCGCCGCGCCTCGATGTAGCCCGCCTGGTCGATGTGCGCCAGAATGATTCCACCGAAGATGGTGCCCTGGTGGTTGGTGTCGCGCGGCATCATCAGCACGCGCAACGCGAGGCGTGGGGCTTCTACTGGAGGGAAGTCTGCGCTCATTGGCGGCGATGGTAGCCGCCGACTCGCGCCCTCTGCAGTTCGGCGCGCGAAGTTGCCGATCTCGGAGCGGTGCCGCGCGCGACCGTCATCATCCCGAACTACAACAACGGCCGCGCCAGTTCGCGCGACGGGACCCGTGATTTCCTGGGCAAACTCCTGGAAAGCCTCGAGCGCACGCTCGCCGACGACCCGACTGAGCTCGAGATCCTCATCGCCGACGACGGATCCACCGACGACAGTCTCGAAACCGCCCGCGCGTGGTCGCGTCGGCTCTGGCCTGCAGGATCGCCGCGCGCGGGCCTGCCCATGGTGCGGCTGGTTGAGCTCGCGCATACCGGCGTGCTCTCGAAGGTGCTGAACGCGCTTCATGCGCACAGCCAAGGCGAGTACATCTGCCGACTCGACGGCGATGTCGTCCTCGAAACCCCGTGCTGGGTCGCCAAGTGCGTGGCGCTGCTCGACGCCGATCCGCAGGTGGCCGTGGTCACCGGCCTGCAGAAACTCCCCGACGGTCGTGTGCACGCGCTCGGCGATGCGATCCTAAGCCCGCTCGGCTACCACCACCTCGGCCAGGGCCTTCCCGAGTCGGCGCTGCCCGAGGTCGTCGAGGTCGAGCATGCGATGGGGTGTTTTCATGCATCGCGTCGCGCCGCGATCACGCAAGTCGGCGGGTACGACGAGACCGTGTTGCGCGGTCAGACCGAGGAGCTCGCCATGAGGCTGAACCTCGCGGGTTGGCGCGCGCTTGCAACCACCCGCATCGTGTTCCGCCATTTTCACGGCGAGCGGCATTGGCGACCAAACACCGCCGACACGGGCGCGGGTCTTCAGAGAAGTCTCGAGCGGTTTCGTGAAAAATGGGGCTGCGATCGCCTCGCGCCTGACCTCTCAGATGTCTGGGAGCGCTGGAAGGGGACGCCGCTGGTGGAGCGCGCGGGCATTCATGGTCCACGCGCGTGGGACCCGGCATCCTTCGGCGATCTTCCTCCGGGTGCGGAATGGGACCGCTTTCTCACCGATCCTGCGCTGCAGTCAGGGATTGCAGCCGAGCTCTCCGCGCTTCGACTTGTAGACGGACCAGTGGCCGTGTTCGGATGTCGGAGCGGACTGTCATCGTTCCTTCGCGCGCGCGACGGGATCGAAGTGACCGCCGTCGAGGAGCACGCGCCGTCGATTCGAGCGCTCGCAGAAAAGTCAAAAAGTCTTGGAGCGACGGCGAAATGCTTGAGAAGTTGCTATGTTTCCGACCTAGCATCTTCAGGACTCCAAACTGCCTCATTTAAATTTGTGGCGCAACTTGACAGCGTGGAGCGATATTGGAATCCTGTCGGGCTCTTGAGGGAATCGAGGCGTTTGCTGGTTGCTGACGGGCTCCTCATCGTGAGGAGCCGGGCGCGAGTGGCGCGTTTCGAAAGTCGTGGGAAGGCGTCGCATTTGTTCGCGGCGCATGAACTCCTTCAGATCGTGCAGCATGTGGGAGGCTTTACGCCTCTCTCTCCGCCAACGCTAGACAGCGTCGGTCGATGGCAGTTGCTCGCACGGTCATCGGGTTCAGCGGCTCATTCAGTGCACTTCGGCGCGTGATTGATCGCCTCGCGCCACCTTTGGGATTTTTGTCATCATGGCTGACGCAATTGTTGAGAGCCCCAAGCTCCTGCTGTCTAAGACTCCGATCTGGCAAGGTGTTCGACTCCCGCTGCGACTTCGCATCTTCGAGGCGGCCCGCCGCCTCGGCGAGTCGTCGGTGACCGAACTCGCGCAGGCCGTCGGACTCAATCGCACAGCGTTGTACTTCCACCTCCGTCACCTCGAGAAGGCTGGCGTTCTGACCTCCCGAGGTGGCGAGCCAACTCCGGGTCGTCGTGGCAAGCGCCCGCGCTACTACAGCGTGACCACGCAGGAACTTCACTTCCCCATCGATTCGAGCAGCAAGCGCGAGATGCAGCGCGTTGGCGATCTCACTCGCCCGTGGCTCAACGAGAGCCGTTTGGCCGCACTTGACGCCAAGTCGCCTGGTGGCATCCAGGCCAAGCGCGTTGGGCTGCACTGGGAGAATCTCAACGACGACGAGATCACCCGCGTGCGCGGGCTCGCCAACGAACTCGATGAGATCATGCGCCGCGCCCGCAATCGCTCGAACAACGCCCGCAAGGCGCCCACGGCGAATATGCATGTTGGCTTCGTGATCACCCCGGTCGACGGCCATGTGATGCCGGGCCCGGAAATCAAGTTCAAGTATTCCTAAGCGCCTTACCCGCCGCCGACGATCGTGATTTCGTCGGGGCGGGAGTCGCTGCTGACGCTGGTGACGCTGTTGACAACATGGCCTTGAGCCACTTGCCCGTCCAAGAAGTCTTGTGACGGGCAATTTCTTCGGGGGTGCCCGCGGCGACGATCGTGCCGCCGCGGTCACCTCCTTCTGGCCCAAGGTCGATGATCCAGTCGGCGCACTTCACCACATCGAGGTTGTGTTCGATCACCACCAGCGTGTGGCCCTTGTCGGCCAGCCGCTGCAGCACGGTCAGAAGCCGCGCGACATCAGCAAAGTGCAGACCGGTGGTCGGCTCGTCGAGCACATAAAGCGTCGTCGCGTCGGTCGCATCGCCCAGCTCGGTCGCGAGCTTGACCCGTTGCGCCTCGCCGCCGGAAAGCGTGGTGGAAGCCTGACCGAGTTGGACATATCCAAGTCCCACCTCGCGCAAGCAATCGAGCATGCGGTGGATCTTCGGATGCGCGTCGAAGAACTGCAGCGCGTCTTCGACCGTTGCTTCGAGCACATCGGCGATGGTCTTGCCGCGGTACTTGATTTCAAGCGTTTCGCGTGCATAGCGCTTGCCGTTGCAAATCTCGCAAGCAACAAAAACATCGGGAAGGAAGTGCATTTCAATGCGCTTCACGCCCTGGCCTTGGCACGCCTCGCAGCGTCCGCCCTTGACATTGAAGGAGAACCGCCCCGGCTGGTAGCCGCGGATCTTCGACTCGGGTACCAAGGCCCAGATCTTGCGGATCTCGTCGAATATGCCGGTGTAGGTCGCTGGATTGGATCGCGGCGTGCGGCCGATCGGCGATTGATCGACCTCGACCACCCGCGTCAACGAGTCGAGTCCGGTCACGCGTGCGTGTTTGCCAGGCGCAGTTTTTTCGCCGAGCACATGCTTCTGCGCAGCCTTGAGCAGGATGTCGTTGACCAGCGTCGATTTGCCCGAGCCCGACACTCCAGTCACGCACACGATGCCTCCGAGCGGGAACGCCGCGTCGACCGATTGAAGGTTGTTCGCGTTCGCGCCCTTGACCACGATCGCCTTTGTGGGCGAAACCTTGCGTCGGGTAGCGGGAATCTCGATCTTCTTGCGCCCAGAGAGATACTCGCCGGTGAGGCTCGTCGGATGCGCCGCGATCGCGTTGAGGTCACCTTGTGCAACCAGCATTCCGCCGTGACGGCCTGGCCCTGGGCCGATGTCGACGATCCAGTCGGCGGCGCGCATCATGTCCTCGTCATGCTCGACAACGAGCACAGAGTTGCCGATGTCGCAAAGGCGGCGCAGCGTGGCGATCAGCCGATCGTTGTCGCGCTGATGCAGTCCGATGGTCGGTTCGTCGAGCACATAGCACACGCCCACCAGCCCGCTGCCGACCTGAGTGGCAAGGCGAATGCGCTGCGCTTCGCCGCCGGAAAGCGTCGAACTGGTGCGGTCGAGCGATAGGTACTCGAGCCCGACCGAGGCGAGAAAGCCCAGACGCGCATCGATCTCCTTGAGGATCGGCTCGGCGATTTGCTGAGCTTCCTGCGAGAGAACGAGCGATTGCAGCGCCGCGAGCGCGCGCGAAACCGTCAAGGCGGCGATGTCGGCGATCGAGAGCGCCAGCGTGCCGCTGTACAACTTGACCGCCAAGGATTCCGGCCGCAGGCGCCTGCGCTCACAAACCGGGCAAGGCGCCTGGCTCATGTAGGCCATCAGGCGCTCTTTCACATTCTCGCTTTCGCTATCCGAGCAGCGGCGCTTGAGTTGAGGCAGAACGCCTTCCCATTCGAACGCGACTTTCACGCCTTCGGCCTCGGATCCGCGCATCAGTGCGGCGCGGGTCTTCTCGGGAAGATCCTCGTAGGGCGTGTCGAGGTCGATCTTGGCGGCGGCGGCGAAAGTGCGCAATTGGCGCGCGTAGTAGATGTTCATGCGCCGCCCGTTGCGTCGCCACGGCTCGATCGACTCGCGCAGCGGCTTGGTCATATCGGGGACGCAGAGTTCTTCGTCGAACTCGTTGACGGTGCCCAGGCCCGAACACGCCGGGCACGCGCCTTGGGGCGAATTGAAGCTGAAGATGCGCGGCTCGAGTTCATCGAGCGCGCACTCGGGATGGTCGGGGCACGCGAATTTCTCGCTGAAACGGTGCTCAGTCCAAATCGTGCCTTCTTCGATGACGGCGACGAGCGTTCCGTCGGCGAGCTTGAGCGCAGTCTCGACGCTCTCGGCGATGCGCTGGCGTCCGCCTTCGTCGAGCAGAATGCGATCGACCACCGCGTCGATGTTGTTGATCTCGTAGCGGCCGAAACCAAGCGGATTCTCACCGCTGTCCTTGAGCACCTCGCGGAGATCGACGATCTTGCCATTCGCGCGCGCGCGCACCAGCCCTTGCTTCTGCAGCCCCTCGAGCACCTCGCGGTGGTAACCCTTCTTGGCACGCACGACCGGCGCGCAAAGCATCGCGCGCTTGCCGGCGAAGCGCGCAAGCAGCGTGTCAACGATCTGGCTCGGATTGGACGCGCTGATCGACTTGCCGCACACATGCGTTGACTTGCCCGCAGTTTTGGCCGCAGTGTTACTCGCAGCCTTGCCCGCGCTCTTGCCCGCAGTCTTGCCCGCAGTCTTGCTCATGACATCAGCGTGCCAGCATGTCGGCGTACCGCAGCGCGCATAGAGCAGGCGAAGGTAATCCCAGATCTCCGTCGTTGTCGCAACGATCGAGCGCGGGCTATGTCCGCCCGAGCGCTGCTCGATGGCGATGGTCGGCGGCAGTCCCTCGATCGCCTCGACATTGGGCTTCTGCATTTGGTCGAGAAACTGGCGCGCGTATGCGGAGAGCGACTCCATGTACTTGCGCTGTCCCTCGGCAAAAATGGTGTCAAACGCCAGCGAACTCTTTCCCGAGCCCGACACGCCGGTGATGACCACCAAGCGGTCGCGGGGGAGATCCACCGACAGGTTCTTGAGATTGTGCTCGCGGGCGCCGCGAACGCGAATGAACTTCTCGGGCGTTGCCATGGGGGGACGATGATAGGGCGGGGAGGGGATCTCGCGCTCGTCCTCGGTCCAAGAACGAAGGCGAGCGCGAGAGTTCGTGCGATCGCAGAAGGGGAAGCAGACGATTCGCGAGTCTTTTTGCGAGCCGTACCCGAACAGTGTCGAAACTGGGGTAGGACTCTTCTGACCTCGAATTGCATGAGCCTCGCATGAGCATCGCCGTAACCAAACTCGCCTTCAACCAGACCGCCGTCCCCGCGACGATGGTTGCGTCGGCGACGGTGATGATGGCCGCGACGCAGGACGAAACTGCGACGCAAAATGGAACTGCGACGCCAGCCGATTTCCCAAGATTGAACGCCGGCAAGAGCATCCCCGGACCTGACGAATGGCGCGCGCTTGAACGGCGCGCGTCTTCGTTTCGGCTGCGATAACCCGCGCGACTACGGTCGTTGGCCCCGGCACTTCACTCGGGCACTTCACTCGGGCATTTCACGCGTGCGCTTCGCGCGCGCTTGTATGATCAGTTCATGACCACGTCACAAGCTCCGTACTCCGACACCATGCAGGGACTCATGCTCAGCCGCGCGCGGTGGCGGACAGTTGCGCTCGTCGCCGTTGGCGTTGGCGCAGGTTTCGTACTGGGCGGCATGCAGCAAGTCTCTAGTCGCAAGATTCAGGCCATTGCGCTCGATGCAAGCCAGAGTTCGGGACGCTCGTCCTCGACGCTCATCGCCGTCGACGATACCGGCAAGCTGTTCGCCCTCGACACCTCGAAGCCTAAGTCCACGTGGGAGCCGTACAAGTTCTCGCCGTGATGCGGCTGCTTGGGACAGCTGCTTCGGACAACTGCTTCGGACAACTGCTTCGGACAACTGCTTCGGACAACTGTTGGCTCTAGCGTCCCTTTTTGCCCGACCGCGCGCGCTTGCCTGGCATTCCCGCCTTTGATGGGCGGCGTTCGCCATCGTCGCCGCTTTTTTTAGTGACCCGTGCGCTCGCGGGCAGCGACTTGAGTTTGCCGATTTCGTCGCGCAGCCGCGCCGCTTTTTCGAACTCGAGGCGCTCGGCGGCCTGCATCATTTCCGACTGCATCTGCCCGATGAGTTCCTCGCGGTCGAAGGTTTCGTCGTCCTCATCTTCCATTCCCGCCGCCCGCTTGGCGGACTTGTGCGCGGCGAGTTCCATTTCAATGCCGCGGCGAATCGCCTTGATCACGGTGGTTGGAACGATGCCGTTGGCGGCGTTGTGGGCGAGTTGCTTAGCGCGACGGCGCTCGACTTCGTTGATCGCCTGCTGCATTTGCTCGGTCATTTCGTCGGCGTACAAAATGGCCTTCGAGTTGGCGTTGCGCGCGGCGCGGCCCATGGTCTGGATCAGGGCCGATTGGCTGCGGAGGAAGCCCGCCTTGTCGGCGTCAAGAATGCAAACCAGCGAAACCTCAGGCAAATCAAGTCCTTCGCGCAGCAGGTTTACGCCCACGAGAACATCGAACGCGCCTTCGCGCAAATCGCGCAGGAGCTCCAGTCGTTCCAGCGTTTCGATCTCGCTGTGCAAATAGCGCACGCGCAGACCCTCGCGGTCGAGGTACGAGGTGAGATCCTCGCACAGCCGCTTGGTGAGCGCGGTGACCAGCGTGCGCTCGCCACTTTCGCTGCGCATGCGCGCCTCAATAAGCAGATCGGGCACCTGGGTGCGCGCGGGGCGAATCTCGATGGGCGGATCAACGAGGCCGGTCGGGCGGATGATCTGCTCGGCCACAATGCCGCCAGCCTGCTCGAGTTCCCATGGGCCGGGCGTCGCGCTTACGAAGATTGTTTGCGGCGTGATCTCCAGGAACTCGTCGAACTTGAGCGGGCGATTGTCGAGCGCGCTGGGAAGGCGAAATCCGTGGTCAACCAGCGTCTGCTTGCGCGAGCGGTCGCCGAAAAACATGCCGCGAATCTGCGGCAGCGTGACATGCGACTCATCGATCACCACGAGCCAGTCCTCGGTTTGAGCTGGCCCGGTGGAGTGGCGGAAATAATCCAACAGCGTCCACGCGCGTTCACCGGAAGCGCGGCCGTCGAAGTGGCGCGAGTAGTTCTCGATGCCGTTGCAGAATCCGGTTTCCTCGAGCAACTCGAGGTCGTACTTGGTGCGCGCGAGCAGCCGTTGCGCCTCGAGCAACTTTCCTTGACGGCGCAACTCAAGCACGCGCGCGTCGAGTTCTTCGCGAATGGTTCCAATCGCCGTCGCTCGTTGCTCCTCAGGCATCACATAGTGCACGGCGGGAAAGATGAATGTCTTCTTCTCATCCGCCAACACCTCGCCGCTGGTGGGCTCGAAAAGCTGGATTCCCTCGACGGTGTCACCGAAGAGATCGATGCGGATCGCGTATTGCTCGTAGGCGGGATAGATCTCGATGCAGTCACCGCGCACGCGAAAGTTTCCGCGCGCGGGATCGATTTCGTTGCGCGTGTACTTCATCGCGGAGAGCCCGAGAAGAAACGCGCGTCGCTCGATGGTCTGTCCAACTTCAAGCATCAGCGTCTTATTGCGGTACTCGGTGGGCGAACCAAGACCGAAGAGGCACGACACGCTCGCGACCACGATGCTGTCGCGGCGCGAGAGCAGATGGCTCGTCGCCGCAAGACGAAGGCGGTCGAGGTCGGCGTTGCGCGACGCGTCCTTCTCAATGAAGATGTCGCGCGCAGGGATGTAGGCCTCAGGCTGATAGAAGTCGTAGTAGCTCACGAAGTAGCTGACGGCGTTGTGCGGAAACAGCTCCTTCATTTCCTCGTAGAGCTGCGCGGCGAGCGTCTTGTTGTGCGAGATCAGCAGCGTGGGCTTGTTGGCGCGGGCAATGACATTGGCAATGGTGAAAGTCTTGCCCGTTCCTGTTGCGCCCAGCAAAACTTGATAGCGGCGCTTAGCCTCGAGACCATCGGAAAGATCATCGATCGCCTGCGGCTGGTCGCCCATCGGCTCGAACTGGCTTCGGAGGATGAAGGGCGTTTCGTTCAAGGTTCGGGCAGGAGGTTACGCGCTTGCCAGCAGCTCGCGGGCGGGCTTTCTGCAAAGTCGAACGACGGCGGGGGTGGCGGCCAGTAGTGCGGTCGCGATCACCACCACGGCGCCGATGAGCAGCGAAGCGGCGGGGAAGACCCATGAAAGCTGCAGTCCAGCGAAGTCGCGGTAGAGCGACACGCCCATCCACGCCAACTGCAATCCGAGCGCGGAACCAGAGATGATCGCCGCGATCGCCATGAGGATTGTTTCGCCCACAACCAGGCCAGCGATGGTCCGCGTCGATCCACCGATGGCGCGGATCACGCCGAATTCACGGGTGCGCGCGCTGATTCCCGCTGCAACCACGCTGCCGACGCCGATCGATGCCAAGGCCAGCGCCGCCAAAGCGATGGCACTGGTGATCGCGAGGACCTTTCCGCCGATCTCCTCGACGAAGCCGCGGATCGCGCGGCCGCTGGAGAAGATCGCACCGGGCACCGTGTCGGAAATCGCCTCGCCGAGCCGCTTTTCCGCAGCTTCGTCGATGCTCGGATCGAGTCGCAGCTGCATGATGTAGGCGTCGCGGGTATTGAAATGGCGTTCGACGGCGGAGAAGTCCATGAACACGCAGCTGACGGCCTGTTCCATGTAGATCTGCCGCATGCCGAAAGTCTGAGTGGCGATGTCGAGCCCGCCCGCGGTGACGACGCCGACGATTTCAAAATCGAATTCGTTCGCGCCCGACCCGAGGCGAATGTGCGAGCCGACGCCCATCTTGCGCGCGACGAGAAACTCGGGAGCAACCAGGATCGCATCGCCTTGCTCGAGTCGCGGGATCGCTTGTTCCGGGGTTCCTTGCAGCCATTCGAGCCGGTTGGTTTCGAGGAACGGCCGCGGCTCGAAGCCGACGCACACCACATTGGTCGGGCCCATGCCTTGCACACCGAAGACCTGCTCGCCAGCGATGCGCAGCGGCAGATAGCCGATGGGCAGCGCGGCCACGATGCCGGGAACAGCCTTGATGCGCGCCTGCTCTTCCTTCGAGAGTCCCGAGGTGCAGAAGACGAATCCGTCGGCAAATTGCACGCGTTCACGCAGATCGCGGATGATCGCATCGCCGTTGGAGCGCGTGCTCACAAGGATCGAAACCGCGACCATCAGCGCGCCCGCGGTGAAGCCCAATCGCCAAGGCATGCGCAGCACACTGCTGGTGAGAAGTCCGCGCGGCAGTCGCAGTGCGCGTTCGACCAACGGTCCGGCCAATCGCGCGACCACCAGCGTGATCGGCACCGACAGCACGAACCACGCAATGTGCAGCAGGGGAAGCCCGCCCATGACATAGAGCCAGAAGCGTGTATCGCGCGACTCGGGAAGCAGACCGAGCGCCCAGACGCCAATGGCGGCAAAAGCGGCTGCGGTTGCAATGATGAGCGTGCGAGGTTGGGGCGCGCGGGCGCGGATGGCCAGCGCTTCAAGCGGCGAAATGCTGGCAGCGCGTATGGCGGGGAAGAGCCCGCCGAGTATTCCGCTCATCGTGGCGCCGCCGACCGCAACTGCCGCTCCGCGCATATCGAAGGTGACGCCCGATCCGAGCAGATCGCGATAGACCCACGCCAACGCCGAGATCAATGCGATTCCCAGTGGCAAGCCGAGAAGTCCGCCAACGAGTCCGATCGCCGAGCCGCAGAGAAGTTGCGCGCCGAAGAGTTGTCCGCGGGTGGCGCCGATGGCGCGGGCGATGCCCATTTCACGGAGTTCCTCGAGCACCGCGGTGGTCATGCCCGTGGCCACGATGCCCGCGCAGGAGAGAAACGCGATCATGGTTGCGATCACGGTGGCGAGTTCGCTGGCGGCGACCTGCTCGTCGAGGCCGGTGCGCACGCGCTCGGCCGGCTCGCACAGCATGGGTTCATGCAGGCTCGCGGAGTGTTCCTTGCACCACGCCTCGACGTCGATGCCTTCGGAGAGCGCGATGGAAATGCCGGTGAGTTCACCGTCGTGCTTGGTCGCTCGGCCGAGGGTGGCGATGTCGATCTCGATGAGCGGCCGCTGCAGCGCGCCGAGTGCGGGGCGCTTGTAGATGCCGACGACTTTCACCGAAATCGGCTTGCCGAAGCGCAAAATAGTGAGGTTGTCGCCGGGCTTGGCTTCCAGCGCTTTCGCGGTGAGCGGATCGAGCACGACTTCCCCGACCGACTCGATGCGTCGGCCGCTCTCGAGTTCGACCTCGCGAAAAAAGGCGTCTTCCGTCGGTTCCACTCCGCGACACTGCGCGGTCGACTTGCGGACCGGTACCGCGCTTTCATTGGCAAGTGTGATCGACCCGCTCAGTCGGCCCGCCGCCCGCGCGACGCCCGGCCACGCGCGGATTTCCTCGAGCAGCGTCGCTTGAAATGGTTGCGCGTAGCGATGCACCACACGCGCGTCGGTGGCGCCCATCGCGCGCAACACCGCGGCGTCGAGACTCGATTGGGCTGTGCGCAAACCGCTCGTCACCGCGACGACGAGGGTGGCGGCCAGCGCGACGGCGCACAGCAGCAGCGCCGTCCTACCAGGTCGGCCGAGCAAGCTCCTGCGCGCGAAGGGCCAAAGCGCCCGCATCGAGTTTCCCTTCTTGAGGAGTGGTGGTATCGAACGCGCCCGCGACCACGCCGTCGCGCAGCACGATCACGCGCTGACAGTTGGCGGCGGCGGCGGGCTCATGGGTGACCATGAGCAGCAGCGTGTTGTGGGTGCGAGCGATTTGCGTGAGCAGGGCGAACAAGCGCGCGGCCGCCGCACTGTCTAGATTTCCAGTGGGTTCGTCGGCGAGAATGACTGGCGGTGCAAAAAAGAGCGCGCGCGCAATGGCAACGCGCTGCTGCTCGCCGCCCGAAAGCGCGTCGGGTCGATGCTCGGCGCGTTCCTCGACTCCGAGTTCGTCCATGAGCTGTCGCGCCCGCGTTTCGCTAGCCGCCCGACTCATTCCGTCGAGCAGCGCGGGCAACATCACATTCTCAAGCGCGGTCATCGACGGCAAGAGGTTGAAATGTTGGAAGACGATCCCAACCTGTCGCCGACGGTACATCGTCAACTCGGCCTCGCTCATGCGGTCGACGCGGACGCCAGCAACAGAAACTTCGCCAGCGGTCGGCCGATCAAGGCCGGCAACGAGATGCATCAGCGTGCTCTTGCCGCTGCCCGACGCGCCCATGATCGCGTAGAAACCCGCGCCTTCAATGGCGAGATCGATACCGCGCAGTGCGTCGACGCTTCGCGCGCCGAGCTCATATCGCTTGGTAACACCGCGACAAAGCACGGTTGGCGTCGCAGGGCTCGGCGCTTGTGGCATGGCGTGGTCGCGGTTCAGTGACCGTGCTTCTTGTCGTACGCCGAACCGTTCGGCAGCGCGAGAATGGCCGATGCGTCGGCGACCTCGAGCTTGACCAACCAGCCCTTGCCATAGGGATCGCTGTTCAACAGCGACGGATCCTTGGCGGCGGCGGAGTTGACCTCGATAATCTTGCCGGCGGCGACGGCGTAGATCTCGCTGGTGGTCTTGACGCTCTCGACCTCCCCGATCGAACCGCCCGCCGAAATGGTGGAGCCCGCGGGCTTCATCTCGACGAAGGTGATGTCGGTGAGTTCGTCGGCGGCGTGCTGGGTGATGCCCATGGTGACGGTGGTTCCGTTGACTCGGAACCACTCATGCGTGTCGGAAACGCGGCAATCGGCTGGGGTGGACATGCTTGCTCCAAGAGGCTCCGACCAAAGCGGTCGGAGGGGGGCGGATGGTAGCGGGATCGCAAGACGCGTTGTGTGGCAATATTGAGTGCGGCAATATGGATCCGAGTCCGTGGTAGACTTCGCCGTTCAGGCGGGACGGGGTTCCGCTGATCCATGAAGTTCCGGCCGCCACCTTGCAACCCGATATCCTGCTCACGCTCTCCGCCGGTTCTGTGCGCCCTCTCCTCGCGGCGAGGGATCCGCGCTGTTCGACGATCTTCGAAATGCCGCAGTTCGTGGCCACTGACCTCGAGCTTCGCGGGCTGAACCTGCCTGCCGAAATGCTGAAGGGCTTTGCGATCCCCGATGTTGAGAAGTTGCGCGACGAGGCTGATCGCGCCCATTGCCCGGTGCTCCTGCTCACCGAAGAAACTCCGATTGATTTCGTAACTCGCCCTGGCCCAACCTGGGTTGCGGCGCTTGATCGACTTCGCCGATTGGGAACAGCTGCCAGCCGCCTTGGCTGCCCAGCGATCGCGGTGAAGATTCAGGCACCTGACACCGATGAAGCGTTCGAAGCGACCGCCCTCGGCGTGAAGATCGCGCTCAAGGAGCTCGATAAGTTCGAGTTGAACTTGCTGATTTCGCCGACCGTGGGCCTGACTTTCGACCCGACGCGACTGACCGATCTGATTAAGAAGATCGGCGGTTTCCGCATCGGCAGCTATCCGAGCTTCGCTCACGCTCACGCAACTGGCGACATCGAGAAGACTCTCCGCAAGCTGGCGCCATACGCCCCATCCATCGCGGCCAGCGTGCGTGGGTTCGATAAGGACGGCGCTCACGACGGATTCAGCCTCGAAACCTGCGTGAGCAGCATTCGAAGCGTTGGCTACGGCAACACGCTTGCCCTTGAATTCATCGGCCGGGAGCAGGTCGAGAAGAAGAAGAGCGCGAAGAAGGCGGTCGAGGTCGACATTGTGGCCGAACTCGAAACTGCCCGTCGACAACTTTCCACGCTGACGGCCGAGCCTGAAGCGGCGGTGGTATTCGACGACGAAGAGGATTGATCTTCCGCGCACCTTTGCGGCATACTGATCGTTGGTTCGGATGACAATGCCGAAGTCGTATCGTTGAAGTGTTGTGGTGACAAGGCAGGAGCAGCTATCTTGTTGGTCATGTCCGCCACCGGTTCCTTCATCGTCACCATCGACGGCCCCGCCGGTACGGGCAAGTCGACGGTTGCGCATCGATTGGCGAAGCGGCTTGGTCTTGAGTTCCTCGACACCGGCGCGATGTATCGCGCTGCGGCGTTAGAGGCGCTCGACCGTGGCATCGATCTGACCGATGGTGAAGCGATCGCCCAACTCGTGCGCGAAATCGAGCTTCGCTTCGATTGGAAATCCGATCCGCCCGAATTGCTCGTCGACGGAAAGCCCGTCGGCGAACGCATTCGAACGCCGCAGGTCACCAAGGCGGTTTCCTTTGTCGCATCCAATCCGATGGTGCGCGCGGCGATGGTGGTTTCGCAGCGCAAGATCGCCTCGTTGCATCGCCGACTGGTGACCGAAGGACGCGATCAGGGTTCGGTTGTCTTTGCCGACGCCGATGTGCGGATCTACCTCGACGCTCGTCCGGAAATTCGCGCTGGTCGGCGAGTCGAGCAGTTGCGCGCCAAGGGCATCGTGACCACCGAGTCCGAAGTGCTCGCGCAGATCATCGAGCGCGATCGCATGGATTCGTCGCGACGCGATGGACCGCTGATCTGCCCGCGCGGTGCCGATGTCGTGGACACCAGCGACATCCACATCGACGAGGTGATCGATCGCCTCGAGGAGATCGTGCGTCGGCGCGCGGGCGCGGCGCTGGTCGAGAGTGCGTGCGAAGGATCAGGCGAAAGAGCATGCGAAGGATCATGCGAAGGACACGCCGATGGGAACCGCGCGTGAGTCCCTTTCCCAACCCGTTTGATTTCCGCCGCCGTGTGCCCGGACGCAGCGCGGTGCGCGCGATTTGGTGGGACATCGGCGCGTTTCTCTGTTGGTCGTGGCTTCGACTCAGCTACCGACTGCGCCGCGTGCATCGTGAACGCGTGCCGCGCACGGGCGCGATCCTCGTCATTTCCAACCATCAGTCGTTCCTCGATCCCATGGTCAATGGCGTGACGGTGTGGGACCGCCAATTCACCGCACTTGCCCGCGACTCGCTCTTCGTTCCGCCGTTTGGATGGATATTGAAGTCGGTGAGCGCGCGACCGATCAAGCGCTCGGGCGGCGACCTTGAAGCGATGAAGATGGCGTTGTCGGAACTCGAGTCCGGCCGCGTGGTCATCATCTACCCCGAAGGCACCCGTTCGCCCGACGGAACCATGCAGGAGTTCAAGCGCGGCGTGCTGCTGCTGCTGAAGCGGATGAAGCCGACGATTCTGCCCATGGGCGTCGAAGGCACACATGAGGCTTGGCCGCGTGGGCGGAGGTTTCCCAAGGTGCGCGGCCGAGTGGTCTGCGTGTGCGGCGAGCCGATTTCTGGCGAGGAGATCGCCAAACTCAGCAACGAAGATGCACTGGCGGCGCTGTACGACGCGGTGGCCAAGGCCCACAAGGAAGCGTGCGAAATTCGCGCGCGGTGGGTCGGGGAGCATCGGTGAGTTTGGATGCCGCCGATGGCGCACCGCGCATGTCGGCGCGTGAGGCGGCGCGTGCGCTCGCGCAACGGCTCATCGACGCGGGTCACCGCACGCTCTTCGCGGGCGGTTGCGTGCGCGACGAGTTGATGGGCATCGAGGATGTCGTCGACTTTGATATTGCAACCAGCGCAAAGCCCGAGGAAATTAAGCAAATCTTCCCGAAGGCCCGCGGAGTGGGCGAGGCGTTTGGCGTGATGCTCGTGCGCCACCACGGCCATACTTTCGAGGTGGCGACCTTTCGCAAGGACGGTCAGTACCAAGACGGAAGGCGCCCGACCACGGTGACTTTTTCGGATGAGGTGGAGGACGCGCAACGCCGCGATTTCACCATCAACGGGATCTTCGCCGAACCCAAGACCGGCGAGCCAGTCGATCATGTTTTGGGCCGAGCGGACATCGCAGCGAAACTGATCCGCGCCATCGGCGATCCGCACGCGCGCATCGCCGAAGACCGACTGCGCATGTTGCGCGCGCTGCGGTTTGCCGCGCGCTTCAACTTTGCCATCGAGCCAGCGACCAGCGCCGCGGTGCGCGCGCACTCCAACGAATTGCTTTCGGTGAGTCCCGAGCGTGTCGGCGAAGAGGTGCGCAAGATGCTCCAGCATCCTGCGCGTCATCGAGCCGCAACGCTGATCGAGGAGCACGCGCTCGACGCAGCGATCTTCGGCGGAGGCTCGTCGGCAGGACCGCTCGCGCGCGTGAACGCTCTCGCGAACACGACGGCGTGGACCACGGTTCTTGCGGCTTGGCTTCTCGACCGCCTCGACCGCCTCGACCGCCCCGGCCGCCGCGACGGCCTCGACCGCCCCGACCGCCCCGACCGCACGCTGCCGCAACCAACCTCCGCCGAGCGCGCGCTGATGGTGCCGCGACGGCCTCGACGGCCTCGACGGCCTCGACCGCCCCGACCGCCCCGACCGCACGCTGCCGCAACCAACCTCCGCCGAGCGCGCGCTGATGGTGGGGGAGTTGCGCCGGCGGCTGACGCTTTCCAACCATGACGCCGATGGGGTCGCTCACGCGCTCGACGCCCGCGAGGCGCTGCTGGCGGGGTTCGATGCGCTCGAGCCCGCCGCTCGCGTGCGCCTGATGGCCGGTCCCGGTTTCGACACCGCTCTGGAGATCCTGCACGCCGAACTCCCCGCCGATGCCGCCCGCTGGAAGTCGCAGGCCGACGCCACGCTGCCCGAGCGGGCGCTCCCGGAGCCACTGGTGGACGGAAACGCGCTTGTCGCAGAGGGAATGCGCCCAGGTCCGCGATTCAAGGTCTTGCTTGACCTTGCGATGGATGCGCAGATCGAAGGCCGAGTAACGACCCGCGCGCAGGCGCTTGAGTTGGTGCGCCATGCGGCGACCACGCTCGGCAGCCCCAAAGTGGACAAGGCTTGATCGGAAGGCCTGATCCGAAGGCCTGATCGGACGAGGTCTGCGGACGAGGTCTGCGGACGAGGTCGGCGAAGTTACAAGCAACGCTCGATCGTCGCCTGCATCTTGGTGATTCTGCGTGGGATTGCATCCAACCGCCCTCGGCGGTGTCGTAGGATGCGCGAAGCGTTTGCCCAGTTTGGCTGCGCCTAGAAACAAGAGTTCACGCCATGAAGATTGCCAAGTTCCGTGCGTTCTCTCTCGCCTTCACCTTCGCGACCGCGATCGTTTCCATGACGGTCGGCATGACGGTCGCCACGGCCCGCGCCGACGCCCGTGCTGACGATACGGGCGCGCCGCTTCCACTTGGGATGGCGTCGCCGAAGGTGTACGTCTTCCCGCTTTCTGGACAGATGGGCACCGACATCTCGATGCCGATCGTTCAGACCCTCATCGAGGATGTGAAGAAGCAGAAGCCCGACATCCTGGTGCTCAAGCTCAAGAGCGCGGACATCGACCGCATCAATCACCTCAGAAACGACAATCCCGTTGAGTTCGGGCTGGTCGGCGAGATCACCAACTATCGCGACATGGTCGACAAGATCCACCAAGATCTATCGAGCATCCCGCAAGTCATGTGGATCGAAGACTCCGTTGGCGTGTCTGGGCTTGTCGGGCTGGCCTGGGAGCGCATGTACATGTCGAGCGACGCCCGTCTGGGCGGTCTCTACCAGTTTAAGAACATGGTCGAGGCGCAGTGGACCGACGCGGATGTTCGATCGAAGATGGTCGCAGCTTGGACGGGCATCATGAAGGGCCTCGTGCAGCTCGGCCGTTACCCTGACCAGCTTGCCGACGCCATGATCTTTGAGGAGCGCACGCTTTCGGTGAGCTTCGAGTCGCGCGGCGCCAAGTTCGTTGGCGACACCTCGGGTCAGTGGGTTGTTGACAGCAGCACCGACCGTCCCGTGAGCTTTGAGGCTCCTTTGGCCGAGGAAATCCTGCTTTCCGACGGCACCGTCGACACGCTCGACGACTTGGTGTTCCTGCTGGGTTACCGCGAGTTCACCAAGGTGGATACTGGCGAGAAGATCGCCAAGCAGTACACCGACGACTGGCGCAAGGCCATGAAGAATGTCCTGCAGTGGATGGAAGAGGCGGGCGACACCGAGGACAGCATCGCTGGCTTGGGCAAGCGCAAGTCGCTCTACGAGAAGGTCGTTGCCGCGTTCAAGGCGTATCCCTGCATCGAGAAGCGTCGCGAGATGCAGCAGCAGGGCGTGACTCGCCAGGCGATTGAAGGCGCGATCGACGACATCAAGAAGGACATCCAGCGCCAGCGTGACGCCGAAAAGGGCGGCAAGTCCGGCGGCGGTGGTGGTGGTGGCGGTAAGGGTCTTGGCGGCGGCGGCATGGGCCGACCCAAAGGGCAAGGCTAAGACAGGGGTTAAGGCCAAGGCAAGGTTTAGGCCAAGCCAAGGGTCAAGCAGCAGTCGATTGATCAGAGTTACAGCGGCAGAACTTCGGCTTTGCTGGAGGCGTTCGCTGAAACGGCGGAAGCAGATCGGATCGTGCGCGTCGATCGCGCCGCCGAAACCAAGTTTGATTCACCACGGGCAGTACCAACTCGGAGCGTTGTTCATGTCGGACTACAGGTCTTTTCTCTCGTTCGGTCGCGGTTGCATTGCGGCCTGCATCGTCTCTGCTGTCGCACTCACCATTGCGCCAAGCGCACGCGCGGCGGACATCAAGATCAGCGACGGAACCATCGTCAAGGTCGACGCGGGAAACTCGGTCCGCGTCTTGCTCACGGCGTCGGCATCGGCGTCGGCGGTGAATCCGACCAAGCCCGCAGCTGCACCATCCGCGTCGGTCGTCGAAGGCAAGATCCTTCGCGTCAACGCCGATGACAAATCGATCACCGTGACCGCGATCGTTGCGGGCAAGCCCACCGACCGCGTGATCAAGTGGAGCTCGATCAAGTCGATCAGCATCATCGGTTCATCCGCGGCAGCTGATTCCAAGACCGGCACCGCCATCGCCGCCGCCCCGCCCGCCAAACGAACCATCTTCATCATGCCTTGGGAAGGCACCGTTGGAGAAGGCGCGCGTCACGACGAAATCGAGGCGATCGGTAAGGAAGCCGACAAGATTGGCCCGCACCAGATCATCATTCTCGAGGTCATCAGTCCGGGCGGTCTCGTGACCGAGGGCGATGAGATCGACGCGACGCTCATGGATCTCAAGAAGCGTCACCGAGTCATCGCCTGGATCAAGGAGGCGATTTCCGCCGCCGCGTTCACCAGCTTGCATTGCGACGAGATCTATTTCCAGCGCGTTGGCACCCTCGGCGCCATCACCATGTTCGCTGGAACCAAGTCGATTGAGGGCGCAGAGCTCGACGCCTGGCAGAAGAAGGTCGGCGATGTGACTGAAGTCGGTGGTCGCAATCGCTGGGTTGGCGAGGCGATGGTCACCAACGCTCCGCTTCTGAGCTACGACCGCGACGAGAACGGCAACATCAAGTGGTACAACACGCTCGAGGGCAAGTATCCGCTCTCTGATGCGATTCAGAACCTGACGCTGAATGCCGACATAGCGATGCACTGCAAGTTTGCCGATGGCATCGCCAACAATCCTGACGAGCTGATCGCGCTCCTTCACCTGAACAAGGAGGATGTGGTGATCTCGCCGGTTGGCTACAAGATCCACAAGGACTGGCAGGCGTTGCTCGAGGATTGTAAGGAGCAGAAGCCGAAGATCATCCGCGACGCGATGAACCCTGCGGGTTCGGACAATGTTGCTCAGATCGGCAGCCAGATCAAGGCTATCAAGCAGTTGATCTTGTGGTGGGACAAGTGCGCGCCCTGCATGCAGCTTGATGGCCCGCAGGTTCCGCCCAAGGAGGAGCTGGAGAAGCAGCTGAAGCAGCTGAGGAAGCAACTCGGCGAGATTCAGAAGCAGAAGAAGGGTTAAGTCGCGCGTTCGTCATTGGACTCGGGCGTTTATTCAGGCGTTCATTCATGTGTTTGTTCAGGCGCGGTCACCCTCGACGGGGACCGCGCCTTTCGTTTTGCGGTTGGTAGAGCATGGATTCGTCGCTTGCGAAACTCCGCCAAATCGCGTCCGATGCCAACATGACCGAAACGAATGTCCAGAACGCCGACCCGACCGCGCCGTATGTGAGTGACGCCGAGAATGAGCCTCGACGCTGGCATGTGGTCTTTGGAATCCTTTGCGCGGCGTACGGTGGAATCGGGCTTTGTTTCTACGGCTTGGCGCTGCTGATCGTGATCCTTGGTCCTTGGCTCAGCAAGCTCGCGGGTCGAACCATCGGGACGCCGCCATCACTCTTCTGGATCAACATCCTGCAGACGACAGTCCCCATGATTTTGGGCGGGATGTTGCTCTACGGCGGGATCGAACTGCTTCGTCGCCGTCCGCGCGGCTACCGACTTGTGATTGGCTGGGCCGCCGCGCGCTTGGTGTTTGCGGTCATTCAATTGGCGATCTCAGTGGTCACCATCGATCTCGTCGTTACGGCCCAGGTCGATCAGTACGAGGCGCAGATGGCGCAACTGTCGGCGGGGGACCGAGAGAAGGCGGAGACGAGCATGCGCGCGTTTGGGATGGAGCCGCCGACCGTCGAGTCGGTGAGGAAATCCGCGCCGAAGTGGATTGGGATCATGATCGGCGCAGTGGCCTTGTGGCCGCTGGTGCTGGGGATCGCGTTGACGGGCAAGCGCAGCCGAAACGATGTTGCGGGTTGGTCGACTGAGCGGCGCGAAGTTGGCTGAAACACGCCAGTTCGGCCCGAATCAAGCGTGATTCAGCCAACCTCACGCCGCTGGAACATCGCTGTTGCCAGAGCGAGCAGGCCGGTCACCATCGCCAGCGCGTACGGCACGGCGTAAGCGATGTACTCGCCGGGGATCGACTTCTTCTGCGTGAGCGCGTCGGAGAGCCAGAACACTTGGAAGTTCGGCAGTACGGCGCGGCAGGCCGAGAGCAAGCCCCATTTGACTTGGTCGCCGGCGGTGAGGGTCGCCTGCGCGGCGGTTTCGCTGAGAGTGCGACCGATCATCCAGTCCGAAAGTAGTCCGAGCACGAAGATGCTCACCACGATGACGAGCGTGAGCACCTGCCCGAGGCGGGTACTGGCCGCAATCGCAACCGCGTTCAGCACCAGCGTGGCCAGCGACATCAGCAGCAGCGCCTTCCAGATCTCTGGTTCAAACTGCTGCGCGAGCGGAACGCTGTTCCATTCGGCGTCGAAGAACAGGGAGAGCAGATAGGCCAGCCCGAGCATCGGCAGCGCGGTGGCCACGGTCCAAGAGGCGAAACTGCGGCCGTAGAAGAAGTTCATCCAGGCGCCCACGCTCACGGCGCCGATGATGGCCGCCGAGCCGAACAGAATCACGGGAATGTGCAGCGGGTCGCGCGCGGTCTGCAGCGTTCCGTGCACTTCGACCAGCATGAACACCAGGGAGAGATACGCGAACGCCAGCAGCATCGCGACCGAAACGCCGAGGTACTTTCCGATGACGAAGATCGGCCTCGGCACCGGCTTGGACACCACCGTCAGCACCGTTCCATTGTCGATTTCGCGGGTGATCACATTGGTAGCGATGAAGGAGGCCAACACGGCGGTCGCGAGAAACACCGTGGAAAGGCCGATGTCGACGAACATGCGCTGGTCGTCCTGCATGGTCCACGCGCTGAATGGATTGCTCATGACCACAAGGATGGTGGCCGCCGCGCACACGATCAGGACGATCGGTTGACGGATCGACTCGAGGAGCGTGTTGCGAGCGATCGCGAGGAGTTGCTCGATGATCGAGATGATCGGCATGATCGGCATGACCGGCATGGGTGGGGGGGGGAAGATTCGGTTGGCGCGGGGCGGAGTCAGGACGGTTGAGATGCCCAACGCGGAGCCGCGCCCGCGGTGACGATGGATGAATTGTCCGAACGCGCAGAGGTCGGAAAAGGTTCGAACCCCTGCACGAACTTGGCGCGTACCTTACAGTACAAGCCCACCGTTCGCGCTCGTTCCGACGGTGTCATTTCTCCCCCCCATGCCTAGGTGTGGGCCTGTGTGCGCGACCGCGTCGGAGCTTCGGCATCCGAAACCAAAGCGCCTCAGGATCACAACCCGATTCCGTTCAAACTCATTGATGATCCACTGATGCGTATCGACCACCATGCCTATCAGCGGGCTACGGGCGTTGCCGCCGCCGGCCTGTTTGCCCAGCTTGCGATCGCGCTGCTGCTGCTCGTCTTCGGCAAGTCGACCGATGACACCACTTCGGTCATCGCCTCGGGGTGGGCCTTCGCCGGCCTGGTCGTGTGGCTCGGCCTCATCCTGACCTTTCACCAGCACCGCCTTGAGCGCCTGGAGAGTTTGGAAATGGACGCGGGTGCGCGCATCGACGATGGTGGGCGGCTGTTCGCCACTGATGAGGCGCGCGTCGCGCGTAAACGCCTCGGTCTGATGCACTCGGCGTTGATGCCGACGCTGAGCGTGCTCTACGCGGCGCTCCTGATTGGTTGCGCCATCGGAATCAACTGGTGGATGGGCAAGGAAGGCGATCCGAATTCCGATCTCGGAACTTTCACCGTCTCCAACGCGCTGGGATGGCAGTTGGCGGTGGCGTTGGGGATCTCGCTGCTGTCGTTCATTTTCTCGCGATTCCTCGCGGGAATGGCGGTGCAGCCGGCGTGGGCGAATCTGCGCGGTGGCGCGGGAGTCATGGTTGGCAATGCGCTGATCACGCTCGCGTTGGGCGTGGGAAGCATCTTCGAAATGCTGCGCGACGACGCGCAATCGCGCATGGCGGATGCGGCGGCGCAAGGCCTGACGGCGGGCGTTACGCCGGGTATCGCGCAAGGCCTCAGCCAAGGTTTCTCCCAAGGCTTCTCCCAAGGCATCATGAAAGCGATCGTGTGGGGCATCGCGATCTTCATGGTTGCGGTTGCGATCGAAACGCTGCTCAACTTCCTGCTGAATCTGTATCGCCCGCGTCGCGCCACCGAGACGCCGCGTCCCGCCTTCGATTCGCGCCTGCTCAGTCTCTTTGCCGCGCCCGACTCGATCGTGCGTTCGATCAACGAAGCGGTGAACTATCAGTTCGGTTTCGACATCACCAGCAGCTGGGGCTATCAACTCCTGCTGCGCAACTTCGTGCGCCTGATCGCCATCGGCCTCGCTGTTGTCATCGCCCTGACCGCTCTCGTCATCGTCGAGCCGCAGGAGCAGGGGATGCGCCTGCGTTTCGGTTCGCCTGTTGGCGAGGTTTATCAGGGCGCGCCCATGGTGAAGTTGCCGTGGCCAATCGACACCGCGATCGTGCTCGATGTGAATCGGGTGCGCGAGTTGCCGCTGGGAGTCATGAAGGACACCCGCAAGCTCGACGTCATCGTCTGGGGCGAGGACACTCCGGAAATCGACCTCAATGTGAACCTCTTCCTCGTTGGTGCGGGCAGTCGCACCGCGTCGTTGCTTGGGCAGACCGCTGCGCAGGTGGCGGGTCAGGCCACCGATCAGTTCGCCGTGGTCGAGGCCGACATCGTGCTGCAATATCGGGTGCGCGATCATCAACTCAATCGGTTCCTCGATTTCTCCAACGATGTGAAGGCTCGTCGCTCGCCGCTTGATATGCGTGAGCGCGCGCTGAAGGCCATTGCGCTGCGCGAAGTCACGCGCGCAATGAGCAGCCGCTCGCTCGACGAGGTTCTTTCGCCGCCGACGGACAAGCCGCTTGTCGATGCGCTCGCGCAGTCGATCCAGTCCGCTTTCGATGTTGCGGACTGCGGCGTCGAGGTCGTGGGCCTGAGCATTCCGCGCCTTCGTCCGCCGAGCAAGGAAGGCGGAAAGTTCGAGGAGCTCTCGATCGCTCGCCAGAATGGCCGGCGTCAACTTGAGGACGCGCAGAGCACCGTCAATACCAACATGAGTCTGATCGTCGGCGATGTTGCTCGCGCCGATGAGGTTGCGCGCGGCATCGCTGAACTGATCAAGCTCGAGCAAGAATCGAAGGCAGGCAAGGATCTGGTAGCGCAGGCAAAGGCGCGCACGGCCGCCGATGGGTTGCGCGCTCGTCTTGAGCAGATCTTGCTCGATTCACGGGCGCAAACCGCAAGCGTGATCTCCAACGCCCGCGCCCTGCGCTGGACGGCGCTGATGGACGCGCAGTCGATCGCGCAGGATGTCCTCGGTCAGTCTCCCGCATGGAAGGTCGCCCCCGAGCTCTATCGCACCCGTCGAACGATGGAAGCGCTGAGCGAGTCGCTGGCAGGCGTGCGCGTGAAGTATGTGCTGCTGCCCGACGCCAAGAATGTGCGCCTCGACATCGAGATGCAGGAGCCAACTTCGGGCCTGAATCTCACTGATTATCTTGAGAAGAAGACAACGGACGGCAGCTAAGCCGCGCGTTTCCAACCTACGACGATTTCCCCTTCAGAAGAAACGACAGACGGAAGACCGACATGAACAAGCGATCATCGGCCATAGCACTCGGACTCGCAATCGTTGCGGTGCTCGTGATGTACAGCACCACTTACACGGTGAACTTCCACGAGATCGCCATTCGCACTCGCTTCGGCAAGCCCGCGGGCGTCGAGCGTGATGCGGGTCTGCACTTCAAGCTTCCGTTCTTCGTGGACTCGGTTACCAAGATCGATCGGCGCAAGCAATTCGTCGAGAGTCCGCTGGTGCAGACTTCGACGCGCGACGGTCTGCAGGTGATGGTGCAGGCTTATCTTTTCTGGCAAGTCACCGACACCGATGAAGGCGCGGAAGCATTCTTCGTCAGCTACGGCGGCTCGCTCGATGAGGCTTCGAAGAAGCTCGAGCAGACGCTTTCGGGCGCGGTCAAGGCGGTCGCAGGTTTCAATTTCGATGAGTTGGTTGGCCCCAACGCGAAACTCGCCGAGGCGGAAAAGTCGATTCTGAGCGGCGTTTCCGGCTCGATGAAGGTCGGCGTCGACACGATTTCCGTTGGACTCGCGCAGGTCGTGCTTCCGCAGAAGACCACCGTCAGCGTTCTCTCGCGCATGAGCGAAGTGCAGAACACGCTGGCCAAGCTCGAAGCGGCCAAGGCGGCCTCGCAGGCCGAGGCGCTCAAGAGCCAGGCCTCGAGCCAGGCCGACACGATTCGTGCGTTCGCGACCCAGTGGGCGTCGCGCATCGAGAACAAGGGCAACGCCGAGGCAACCGTTTACTACGAGCGCATGAAGGAGCACGCCGAACTTGCGACTTTCCTCGCGTGGATCGATGCGCTCAAGGCAGGACTGCGTGGTTCGACGACCTATGTCGGCGACACGAGCCAAGCGCCGTTCCACCTGTTCGACCTGTCGACCGAGGTCGACAAGAATGGCATTCCTCAGCCAAAGGTGAGCGCGGCGACGGACAAGCACGGAGCGGCGCAATGACGGGAGCACCAAACGATCCGCTGCGTCCAGCCGCCATGCGTCCGCTCGAGGTGGAGGCGCCGCGTCGTGCCGCCAGCGCGCGCTTTGAAGTCGCGGGCCGCGATGATTTGCGCGGCAGCATGGACATGCGTGATGCGCTCGATCCCGCGACTCAGTCGCTCGGCGATGCGCTCAAGCTTTCCTATCGCATCCTGCAGGCGGGCATCGTTGCGCTGTGCGTGGTGTTCGTCTTCTCCGGCTTTCAGTCGGTGCCCGAGGGTAGTACGGGAATCAAGACGCTCTTCGGAGCGATTGCCGGCGGCGACGAATCGGGCGATGCGCAGGTGCAGCCTGGTTTGCAGCCCTTTTGGCCGTATCCCATCGGCGACCTTCAGGTGATCGAGCAGCGGCGCACGATTCGACTCGACCGCCAGTTCTGGCCAGCGTCGATGAATCAGGGCGACCAGCGCCGCAAGACGCTGCAAGAGCAGATCGACTCCGCCGATCCCAACTCGGGCCTCAAGCCTGGTGCCGATGGATCGCTGCTGACCAAAGAAGGCGATCTTGCCCACGCGCAGTTCGAGGCCGATTATGTGATCGCCGATGCGGTCAAGTTCCTCGAGTCGACTTCGCCGCAGAACAGTGACCGCATCGTGGTTGCAGCGCTTATGCAGGCTGCGGTCGAGTCGGCGAGCACGCTCACGCTTCCTGAGTTCACCGACACGCGCGATATGGTTGGCCCGTTGGTGCGCGAACGCGCTCAGCGCACGCTCGATCGTCTGGGCGTTGGCATCGAGTTCACATCGGTGCGCGCCGTCGAGCGGATCGCGCCGCTCGCAGTGCAAAATAAGTTTCGCGATGTGCAGACCGCCCGCGAGTACGCCAAGGGCGAGGTCGAGCGCGCGCGGCAGAACGCTGGAACCATTCTCACTCAGATCGCCGGCGGCGAGGTCTACGGCGATCTTCTCGGCGAGATCCGTCTCTACGAAGAGGCGCTCGAAGCCGGCCGCACCGACGAGTCCGAGCAGATCCTCGTTCGCCTTGGCGCACGCATGGAGCAGAAGGATGTCGGCGGCGAAGTGTCGAAGATCGTTTCGCGCGCGCGTGCAACCGACGCGTCGATGCGTGCGGGACTTGAGCGCGAAACCAAGCGGCTTGAGAGTCTGGCCGCCAGCTATCGCGATTCGCGCGGTCAGATCGTCAAGCAGCTCTGGCTCGATGCGGTGCGCGAGGCGTTGGAGAATCCGCAGGCTGAAGTGATCGCTGCGCCCACCATGCTGGGCATGCTCAATCTCAGGCTGTCGAGTTCATCGGAAATGATGCAGTTTCGCCGCGATGCGGAGGTCGAGCGCAAGAAGGGCGAGAAGGCGGCGCGTGACGCCGGTGGCTTCTATGCGCCCAACAGCGAGCAGATCTTTGTGAACAAGGCGGGGCGGCGACTCAGCCGCGACGCGACCGGCGGAATCGGTCGCTAATCGCCCGCGGGACGGAGAACCCAGCGCAGGCGTTGCGCATAGTTCAGCGCGCTTGAGTTTCGGCGCGTGAGAGTGAAGATGCAGTCACCAGAGGAGTACGAATGGCGAGTTCTCAGCACGGTTCCGAAGCACGCATCGTCGACGCCGCGGGCCTCACCAAGACCTTCAGTGACTTCTGGATGCGCGCCACCGCGCGCGCCGTTGACGGGATCGATTTTCACATCGACCGTCACGAGATCTTCGGCCTGCTCGGTCCCAACGGATCGGGTAAGTCGACCACCATCAAGATGATCCTCGGGCTGCTTCATCGCTCGCGAGGTCGCTTGGTTGTGTTTGGTCGTGATCCGAGCGATGTTGAGGTGAAGCGTAAAATCGGCTATTTGCCCGAGGAAACCTACCTTTATCGCTTTCTCAATCCGACCGAGACCATCGACTACTACGGCAAACTCTTCGGTCTCGATCGGCGCACTCGCCGTCGACGCACTGAGGAACTGTTGGAAATGGTCGGCCTCACCCAGGTCGCCCATCGTCCTGCTGGCGAATTTTCCAAGGGCATGGCGCGCCGCCTCGGTCTCGCGCAGGCCTTGGTCAATGACCCCGAGTTGTTGATCCTCGATGAGCCGACATCTGGTCTCGACCCGATCGGTACTCGGCAAGTGAAGGATCTCATTCTTGAGCTTGGCCGCCGAGGAAAGACCATCCTTTTGACATCGCACCTCTTGGCCGATGTTGAGGATGTCTGCTCGCGCATGGTCATTCTTTACGGCGGCAAGATTCGAGCGCAGGGCACGGCCAACGAGTTGCTCGCCGACAGTCGCCACACGCTGCTGCGCACGCCGCGACTTGACGCGGCGACCATCAAGGCCGTTGACGAAACCCTGCACCGGATGCAGGGGATCTCCATCGAAGGCGTTTCCGCGCCGAGGCAAACGCTCGAGGAGCTCTTTCTCGACATCGTCGAGCGTGCGCGCGCCGAGCAGATCGCCACCAGTGGCGCGCAGTCGGGCGGTCGCATCGCATCGTTCCTGCAAGGTGAGGAAGGTGGTGACGGCGCGGCTGGCCGCGATGTCGTCGATCAGTTGGTGAAGGCATCAACGATGCCCGCGCCCGTGTTCGTCGACGCGTCATCGGAGCGCGGCTCAACCGCCACTTCGCAACGCGCAGCGATACTCGACGCGCTCATTGAACCCGCCACGCCCGCAGCTCAACCAGTGGCGAAGGCGGCAGGTGGTTCATCAGTAGGTTCATCAGGCACCCCCAACCTCGACCAAGGGTTGATCGATTCGTTGCTTGATGGCGGTGACGCCAGTAAGAAGAAGCCCAATGGCGAGGGCCGCGCGTGAGCGCATATCAAGCGATTCAAGAGAAGTTCGGCGCCCTCGGCCGCAGCCGCCGCCTGCGCACTTCAGTCGCGGTGGTGTACTGCGTCGCCATCATCGCCGTCGCCGCGATCTTCTATCGCGAGGCATCGCGCTTGGATTATCTCGCCGGTCGCATCCCTGAGATTCTCAAGCAAGCGGACTTGACGGCCAAGGAACCCATCGCGGTCGAACTCGTTGAGCGGGGCACGCTGACCGTCGACGGCGCCAGTGTTGGCGACGCCGCGTTGGCCAAGAGCTTGGAGCGCATGTTTGAGCGCACTGGCAAGATCGAGCGCGTTGCCGAGGCGGCCAGCGTCATTCTTGCCACGCAACGCAAGGACTGGTTGCCCATCGCGCTCGCGCAGGAGCCGTGGCTCGCGCTCGGCGCAGGTGCGGTCGCGCTCAGCATTGTTGGGTTCGCCTGTTGGTCGGGCCTGGCCTTGCAGCTGGTGTTGGTTTCGTTCGTGAGCGGCGCCATCGGCGGTGGCTTGCTGTTGGCGGGCCGCCCCAACATCGGCGCGAGTCTTGCCTCGATCCCGCTCTTTCTGTTCATGTTTGTGTTGGTGGTGCGCTTGCTGCTCGAAGCCCTCGACCGGCCGCGACCGATCTACGCCGTTGCGGGAAGCGTGGTGCGCGAGGCGATGCGCCTGCGCATTGCTGTATCGTTTGCCGCCATCGCAATCGTCGTCATTCCGCTGCTGCCGCAGATGATCGACCCAACGCTGCCGCTGCGCTACCAAGTGCAGACCTATCTTTCGAGCGCGCTCGACACCATGTACATGGTGTGCGCGTTTCTCACCGTCTTCCTCGGTTGCGCGACTGTTGCGTTTGAGATTCGCGATCGTCAGGCGTGGACCACGCTCACCAAGCCGGTTTCGCGCCTTTCTTGGCTCGCGGGCAAGTGGCTTGGACTGGTCGCGATCAACATCGCCATTCTTCTGACTTGCACGGTGGCGATGTACGCGTTTCTCGCGCAGATCCGCGCGCGTCCGGCCCAGGATCTTTACGACGCCATCGCCGTGCAGGACGAGGTTCTGGTTGCGCGCATCGGTAGCTATCCCCTCTACACCAGGCTTGCGCCTGCGGAGTTGCAGGCCGCCGTCGAAGAGACGATGAAGGCCGATCCAAACATTCAGTCCGATCTGCGCGAAGGCGTGCGTACTGAAATCGAGGTCAAGAAGAGTCTGGCGCGTGCGATCAGCGAGGAGTACCTCAAGGCGCAGCGTTCGATTGGCCCGAACAACGAGCGCGTGTATCGCTTCACCGGACTTTCCGCTCAGCAGCGCGCGGGAGGAAGCCTTTCGCTGCGTTACAAGTTCTACGCCGGCGAGAGCGATCCCAACCAGGTGTATCCCGTGGTGTTCGTCTTTGGCGAGGGTGATCGGCAGGCGTGGATCGATCACAACTTCATCGCCGCTCAGTCCAATGTTGTGCCTGTGCCCGCGAGCGCCATTGCCGACGATGGCACGCTCGATGTGCACATTCAGAATCAGAGACTCAACAAGAACGCGCGTCCCAACGAACTTGAGTTTCTGCCTGGTATGGGAACGATCTTCTTCGATCCCAATGGCATCGAGCTGCTCTATCGCGTTGGCGGATTCGGTGACAATCTCTTTCGCGCGCAGTTGATGAACCTGCTGAAACTGTCGTTTCTCGGCATGCTTTCCGTAGTTTGCGCAGCGACACTGAGCTTCCCCGTCGCTTGCCTCGTGGTGTTCACCGTCTTCTCTGCGGGATCCATCGGACCGTTCCTTGCCACCAGTGTTGCCGAGTACAGCATTCGAACCGACTCCGAAATCCTCAAGGGTTTCGAGGCGTTGGTGCGGACCATCGCTGGCGCAACTGAGTTTTCGGTGCGCGCGTTCGGCGAGGCGCAGGGCAATGGGCCCGTCGTTGAAGGCCGGTTGGTTTCGTGGAACGATGTCGGGCGAACCTTCGTCATGATCGGCGTTGGTTGGTCGGGTGTGCTGCTTGTGCTCGGATACCTTTCGTTCCGTCGCAAGGAACTCGCCATTTACAGCGGGCAGGGGGGCTGACCATGCGCGATCGCGCCATCCTGATCCTCTCCGTCCTCATCGGAATTCTTGCGTTCACCGCGGCGGGTTTGCTGCAGCCGCGCCTGACGGAGATGGCGAGCGAGCAGTATCTGGCGCTCGGCGTCGCGGGCGAGAGCCGTCCCGAAGCACAGCGCCGAGTTTCGCTCTCGCGCATCCGCTCGATTGAGACGAAGAAATCAGTGCTTTCGGGCCAGGATCTCTCGTTCAAGTACCTCGGCGACATTCGTACCTGGACTGGCAAGGTCGGCGACGATGTTGCCGTTGGCTTCGAGACCGCGAAGGGTCAGGAGTCGATCGAGGCCGTTGTGCGTGGTCAAGGCGGATTTGGCCTGCGCTACACCGACGAAGCCGAAGACGGCGCGCCACCAATGGTGGTGCTGGGCACTGCGCTCGGTGCGTTGCGCGGTCTTCTCGTCGATTACCTGTGGATCAAGGTCACCTTGCAGAAAGAGAAGGGCCTTCTCTACGAGGTGATGTCCGACGCCAATCTCATCACCGCGCTGCAGCCGCGATTTCCCGAGGTGTGGTCATTCCATGGACACAACATGGCCTACAACATCTCGGTCATGACCAACACGCCCGAAGAGCGTTGGGCGTGGGTGAACGCAGGTATCTCGCTCGTGCGCGACAAGGGCGTTCGCTACAACCCGAACAGTCTGTTGCTGTGCAAGGAGCTCGCCTTTTGGTTCTCTCACAAGATCGACGGCGTGGCCGACGATGCGCACCTCACCTACAAGCGGCAGTTTGCCCGCGAATGGCAGTATCTCCTCGGTATTCCGCCGCAGGATTACGAGCAGCGCAAGGCGTGGATCAAGGCGATCGCCGACGCACCCGACACCCTCGACGGCCTCTACGCCAAAGTCCCGGAGGCGAAGGATTTCGTCAGCGAGTTGGAGACGAAGTTGGCGCCGCTTCCGCCGCGCTACGCCTTCGCCGCCGACAAGCGTTTTCTGTTGCTCGTTGGCGAATGGGCGTCGCGGCAGAGTTCGCCCTACGCGCGCTTTCTTGGCCTGCGCGCCATGAGTGAAGAGGCCGCGACTCTCGTTGGTATCTTCGATTCGACCTTCGGCGATCCCGCGCGCGCCCGTGCCGGTGGCGCCCTCATGGCGTTCCTTCGCAAGCGCGTGCTCGTAGACGCTTACAACATGGATCCGGCGCTGATGTCCAAGTACACAGCCGCCACTGGTCCGCTCGACTGGCGCCACCCCGCAGCCCACGCGCTCTATTGGGCGCGCCGCGGCTCCGAATACGGCGAGCATCGCATTACCGACGACAAAGACATCTACAAGGTCATCAACAACGATCGCGTCGAGATCCAGGCCATGCAGGCTCTCGCCCGTTCGGGGTTGGTGCAGTACGACCCGTTCAGCGGCGACAATGTCACGCGCCTCAACGACGCGCGTTGGATCAAGGTGATCGACGAGTACTTCGAGGTGCTCTACAAGAAGCACTACGACGTGCGCGGCGCTGGTGGCGACACCTTCACGAACTTCCACGAGAACTTCATGAAACAGGCGGTGCGCGAGCTGTATCGCACCGGTGATGTCGCGGGCGGGCAGGCGATTCTTGACAAGCTCGATCGGCTCTACGGCCGCGGCTCGTTTAACGAGAACACCACCTACCACGTCCCTATCGACGAGTTCGTGCGAAGCGTGACCTACGGCGAGTTTGAAATGCAGCCCGAAGTTGCGCGCAGCGATGTCTACTCAGTGCTCGAGCGCGGTTTCCGCGAAGGCTTGCTGCTGGACAATGAGCAGGTGCTGAAGGAGGCGCTCGAGTACGCGCGTGGCCTCACTCGGTATTTCCGCGAGGCGCGGTACAACGACTTCGTGAACAAGTTCGGCGAGGGCCGCATGAAGGACCTGATCGGCGAACTCGACCAGTCGATTCCCGCGGTGTTCACCAAGATTCTGCTCGATACTTCGCAGCCGCTGCTTGATCGCCTGATCATCTTCCGCAAGGCGCCTGACGAAGTGCGCGCATTGGTCTATGACCAGGTGCGCCCCGCGCTTGAGTTGGAGTTCAAGAGCAGTCGGTTGGCGAGTTCTGGATTGGTGTTCGCCAATCTTGTTCCTGAGCCAGCCGGCATCGACGCGTTCCGAAAGGCGCAGGCCGAAGCTGCCAAGGCGAAGGCCGAAGCGGTCAAGCAGGAAAACCGTTCCGACGCGGAGCGGAAGTAGCGCGAGCGCTCGTCACCGTTGGTCGGTAGATTGCGCGTATGCGCATTCCACCCGCGATCATCGCCATTGGCCGTAACTACGCCGACCACGCCGCCGAGATGGGCGGCAAGACCGACGAACGCCCGATGGTGTTCATGAAGAATCCCGCGAGCGCGTGTCGCAACGGCGACACCATCGTGATTCCCACGATTTGCCGCGAAGGCGGACCGCAGGTTGATTACGAAGGCGAGCTCGCCTTTGAGATTGCCGACGATTGCCGCGATGTTCCCGTGGAACAGGCGATGTCGGTGCTCGCCGGTTACCGCGTAGCCAACGATGTGAGCGCGCGCTGGTGGCAGAAGACTGGTTCGGGTGGGCAGTTTTGCCGAGGCAAAAGCTTCGATACATTCTGTCCCATGAGCGACCTCGTGCCCGCGGGTGCGATCGCTGATCCGCAGGATCTCGAGATCGAGACGATCCTCAACGGTGTGCGTGTGCAGCACGCCAGCACGCGATTGATGGTCTTTCCGGTCAAGTTTCTCATTGCCGAACTTTCGCGCGGCATGACGCTGTTGGCGGGAACCATCGTCCTCACCGGCACCCCAGCGGGCGTTGGTGCGGGGCGGACGCCGCCGCTCTTCCTGAAGGACGGCGACTGCGTTGAGGTGAAGATCGCCCGGATCGGGCACCTGGTGAACAAGGTGCGCGAGGCCTGAGCGCGCCGGCAGGATCAGGCCAAGTTCTGAGGCGCGGACGCGGTCACAGTCGATAGCATCCTATCATCGAGGATGTCGGCCTTTTTTCGTGTCGCCGGGGCGCGCGGATGGCTGGCGCTCGACATCAATGGAGTTTCTGTGCAGCGCCGAATCGCTTTGATCGCCACTCTCGCAGTGATGACCGTCGGCTGTGGCCGTGAGGATGTTCACTCGTATCGTGTTGCGAAATCGGTTGACGATTCGCTCGCGGGTGCGGGGCGCGCTCGACCACAAGACATCAACCCTGAACTTCCAACGAGGGCCGCCGATGGCGCGCGCGTCGTTTGGGATGTTCCTGGCGATTGGAAGGTGGTGCAATCGGACCAGCCGATGCGCCTGGCGACTTACGACGCTTCGGGCGCTGAGGTGACGGTGGCGGCGTTCCCCGGCGCTGTTGGTGGAATGCTTGCGAATGTGAATCGTTGGCGCGGGCAGATCGGGCTTGCCGCCATCGAAGAGCGTGAGCTCGCGCCGCTGCTTTCGTCGACGAGCGATCATGGCACCGATGTTGCCACGCTGGCGATGACCGCAAGCGATGGACGAGTCATGCTCGCCGCCGTCGTTACGCCTGGCGATGGGCAGACTTGGTTCGTGAAGTCGACGACCGATGCAACCCGCGCCGCGGCGCTGCGTCCCACCTTTGACGCGTTCGCCCGTTCGTTTCGCCGAGAGGGTGCGGGTGCGCCCGCGAGTGCTCCCGCCAGCGCTCCCGCCAGCACTCGCGCGGACCAAGCAACGACCGATCCGAATTCGCCGCCGACTTCCGCGAACGCATCGGCGGGTGCACCGGTGCAGGCGATGGGTGCGATTGAAGAACGCCTTGCTCTCTGCGCCGTGCCCGCCACTTGGAGGGCCGAGGCGCAGGCTGGCGGAATCGTGACCGCCGCCTTTGCCGTGACAAATGCGGGAGGTGGAGCGAGGGTGACCGCGACTTCGCTCGCCAATGACGGCGGCGGAGATCTTGCCAACATCAATCGTTGGCGCGGTCAGCTCGGGCTCGAGGCGATGGCCGATCTCGCGCAGGTCAAGCGCAGTCAAGTTGGACCGGGTGCGACGGCGGTTGATCTCGTCAACGACGCGGGCACCGACCGCATGATCGTCGCAATCATCACGGTTGACGGCGCGACTTGGTACTTCAAGTTGCGCGGCACCGTTGCTGGGGTCGAAGCAGAGCGCGCGCAATTCGATGCCTTCGTACGCGCGGTTGGTCTAGGAGTCGCACTATGAACGCATTCAAACCGCTTCTACGCAGCCTCTCGTCGCTGCGGCTGACCGTCGTCCTCTTCGCCTTGTCGATTGTGCTCATCCTCGCGGGCACGCTCGCGCAGACCGAGCAGGGCGTCTGGATGGTCGTCGACCTCTACTTCCGTTCGCTGTTTGTCCTGATTCCCTTCCAGCTGTTCGTGCCGGCGAAAGTGCTAGGAATCCCAGGGGTTTTCCCCTTTCCTGGCGGGATGACTCTTGGCGTCCTGCTCTTCGTCAACTTGCTCGCCGCCCACGCCGTGCGATTCACGCTTTCGTGGAAGCGCGCGGGAATGATCGCGACGCACGCCGGAGTTCTGCTCCTGCTTGTCGGCGAGTTCGTCACCGGTGCGTTCGCCAAGGAAGGGAACATGACGATCGCCGAAGGTCAGTCGGCGAACTACATCGAGGACACGCGCACCAGCGAGCTTGCCATCATCGATCGGTCCGATCCGGCCGATGACCTTGTGGTCGTGGTGCCCGCGAGCCTGCTCGCTGAAAGTGCGCAGGCGCCGATCACCAGCGGGGTGATGCCTTTCGCGGTGCGAGTCATCGAGTGGATGCCCAACGCGCGCGTACTCGGGCCGATGCAGGCTTCGAAGCAACAACTTGCGAGGGCGACGGTGGGGACGGGCACGCAAGTCGCCGCAGTCGCCGTTGATGTTGCGACTGGCGTCGATGGCGCTGATATCGATACTCCCGCCGCCTACCTCGAGTTATTGCACGATGGAACTTCGCTCGGAACCTATATGGTTTCGCCTCGGCTGAATGCGCCGCAGACGGTCGTTGTTGGCGCCAAGCGCTACGACATCGCCTTGCGTTTCGAACGCAACTATCGCTCCTACACGGTTTCGCTTATTGATTTCAAGCACGATCGCTTTGTCGGAACCGAGATGGCGCGCAACTTCTCCAGCCTGGTGCGCTTGTCTGATCCCACCGAGCGCGTGGATCGCGAAGTTCTGATCTCGATGAATAATCCGCTGCGTTACGCGGGAGAAACCTTCTACCAAGCGTCGTTCGCGCCTGACGACAGCGGAACGGTCTTGCAGGTTGTGCGCAATCCCGGATGGATGCTGCCGTACTTGTCTTGCGCGTTGGTCTCGCTTGGGCTTCTCCTGCACTTCGGCACACGCCTCTCCAGCTCGGTTCGGAGGAAGATCGCTTGAAGAAGCTTGCCCACTGGTTTCCCGCGTTGGTGGCGCTCGGCGTCGTCGCCTTCATATCGATCGTGCTTTTGCGCGGTTTTGACGAGGGTGATCTTTCCCGCGCCATGCCGCTCGAGGGAATCGCCCGCATTCCCGTTTCCGCCGGCGGTCGCACCAAGCCGCTCGATACTTTCGCGCGCAACACGCTTCTGCGTTTGAGTGGTCGACAAACTTGCGAGATCGACGGAGGCACGCATCCGGCGATCGAGTGGATTCTCGAATTGTGGACCAACCCAAAGCTCGCGGCCGAGCGGCGCGTTTTTCGTATCGATCATCCCGATGTGCGTTCTCTGCTGGCCCTGTCCGATGCAACGCGCACCCGCTTTAGTTGGATGGAGATTGCGCCCAAACTCGAGGAGGTCGTGCGTCAAGCCGAACTCGCTTCGCAGATTCCACGCAAGAAACAGGATCCTTTCCAGCGACAAATCAGTGATCTGTACGGAAAGCTCGTGGAGTATGCGGAGGTGCAGTCGCTGCGCACGCCTTACACGGTTGCGCCGTTGGCGGCTGGCGAGGAGTGGGCGCCGCTCATGGGCGCGGACCCGCGCGGCAGGCCGCTCGATACTGTTTCCGCGCAGGCGTTTCGTGGCATGTTGGCCAGTTACGCCACCGGCGACAGCGCGGACTTCACGCAACGGGTTGCGGGGTATCGCGCGCTCCTTGAGTCAAAGGCCGAAGCGGGAAATCTCGGCACCGGAAGCAGCGCCAGTTCCTTCGAAGTGATCATGAGCCGCTGCGAGCCGTTCTATCAGGCATCGTTGCTCTATCTGTTCGCGTTTCTCCTGGGCTGCGTGGCAATGTTGGCCTCGCCGATTTCGCCAGACCGCTGGAAACCAAGCCTGTTGCGCAGCGCGCTGATCGTGATCGCGATCGCCTTCGTGCTTCACACCGTTGGGTTGGTTGCGCGCATCTACCTGCAAGGCCGTCCGCCCGTCACCAACCTCTACAGCTCGGCGGTCTTCATCGGTTGGGTTTGCATTCCGCTCGCGCTGGCCGGTGAGTGGTTCGCGCGCATCGGCGTGTTGGCAATGGCCGCATCGCTGATCGGTTTCGCCACCCTCGTTGTTGCCCACAATCTCTCCGCCTCCGGCGACACCATGGAGATGATGCAGGCGGTTCTCGATTCGAACTTCTGGCTCGCGACTCATGTCGTTGTTGTCACCGTCGGTTACTCGGCGAGCTTTCTCGCCGGCTTCATCGCCATCTTCTATGTGCTCGGCGGGGTCTTGACCCGTCTCTTGCGCGGCGATGCCATGAAGGCTTTGCCGAAGATGATCTACGGCGTGATTTGTTTCGCCGCGTTCGCCAGTTTCGTAGGCACCGTGCTCGGCGGCATTTGGGCCGATCAGTCTTGGGGTCGCTTCTGGGGCTGGGATCCAAAGGAGAACGGCGCAGCGCTCATCGTGCTGTGGAATCTCCTGATTCTGCACGCGCGTTGGGGCGGCATGATTCGCGAGCGCGGCGTGGCTGCGTTGGCGATCGCAGGAAATGTCGTAACGGCGTGGTCGTGGTTCGGCACCAACATGCTCGGAGTCGGCCTGCATTCCTACGGCTTCATGGACTCCGCCGTCTTCGCGCTCGTTACTTTCTGCATCGTGCAACTCGCGCTGATGAGCGTTGCCTTCGTGCCACTCGCGCGTTGGCGAAGTCTTGCCGCGCGCTGATCACCACGCCGTCCTCGGGGCACGCGCGGACGCATGTTCCGCAGCCGATGCATTTTGCGAGATCGATGTCGGGATGAATCAGCCGAGCCTGATGGCTACCGCGCTCGATGGCTTCGGAGCGCTCGCGATGGATGCGCTCGAACCGCATCATCGCGTCGCATCATCTCATCGCATCGCATCATCTCGTGGCGTCGTCGCCACAACAGAAGAACGACGATCCCAAGGCCCAACACCATCAGCGCGGCGAGCAGCACGCTGACAATGATTGGAGAGTTGGGTTCAGGCATTGGAGCAACGCATTGAAATCCAGCGGAGGGCGGCAGCCACCCCGATCGATTCCCTGATTCCTTTCATCGACGCGTATGCGCGCACGAGTGATCGTGCGTTGACAACTCAGGTCGATGACCCGATTTTCAGCGTGTGCGCTGTTGTATAGGCAGCACAAGAAGGCTCTGCTCGCGCGGTTACGGGTCTTGTGCACGAAGGGTAAAAACAAGGATCAATTGAAGTTGATTCGCCAGAGCGCGCAAGCGATTGAGTTGTGCGGATGAATCGCTTACGGCACTGGGTCGTGACCACAGCCGCCCCATGGTTGGCAGCGCAGCAATCGACGCAGCGTGAGCCTTGATCCGCGCCAAGCGCCATGCGTGTTCAACGCTTCGATTGAATAGAACGAGCAACTCGGCGTGAAACGGCAATGGCCGCCCAGAAGCGGACCAAGCACGACTTGATATCCACGCACAGCGCGGATCAGTCCTCGCGCGGCGAGGCTCGGTCGGCGGCGGTTGTGCGTCGGTTGATTCGCTTCTGCCATGTGGAGTGAAGGTGGCGCACCGCGTCGGTGAAGGCGGCTCGGTAGTGTTCGAGCGGGAGCGGCTCGTGCGCGCGCACGACGATGATGAAGTCGTAGGGGGCCGGCTCGTCGCGGGGCAATTCGTGCTGGGAAAGGCGATAGGCTTCGCGAAGCAGTCGCTTGATGCGATTGCGCACCGCGGCGGCGCCAACGCGGCGACCGATGGAAATGCCGATGCGATGCGCCGCGCCGCCGTTGGGCCGGGCATGCACAGCGATGACAGGACCGTCGGCGCGGGCCCGACCGTCCATGACTTCCTTGAAGACGCCACGACCGCGCAGTCGCTGCTCACGCCGAAAAGTCAGGCGCGGCGTGGTCACGAGTCGCGCTCGATTCGACGCTGCCAAGTGCGCATGATCCGCGACCGCGTAATGACGCCCAAGATCAGGCCAGTAGCGTTTTTGACGGGAAGCGGTCCGCGCTCGACAAGTTCAAGCGCCTGATCGAGCGGCATGTCGAGATCGATCATGCGCGTGGAAATGCGGGCGATATCGCGCACCTGCAGCAGCGGCAGCGCCTCTGGGTGCACGAGCGCCATGCGAAGGTCGCGCGCGCCCACGACACCTTCGAGCCCACCCGCGTCGTTGAGCACGATGAAGTCGTCTTTCGTTTCGGCCAACGCGAGAAGCGTGTGCGCCGATGCGGAACCCTGGACAAAGACGGCGTCCTTGAGCATCACATCGCTCACGCGCATCCGTCGCAGCGACAACATGTCGGTTGTCGATCCGATCTGCACGCCCAGCGCCGCCAACTCGGCGGTGTACACGCTGTGGCGTTCGAGGAGGCGCGCAACGATCGTGCTCAGCGCCGCGACCAAGATCACGGGCAGCAGGATCGACGGTTCGCGCGAGAGTTCGTAGACCAGCATCGCGCCCGCAAGCGGCGCATGCGTGGTGCCCGCAACCACGCCCGCCATTCCCGCGAGCGCCAGCCGCGTTGGCCCGACATCTTGCAGCAGCGGAACGAGTTCACCCATGCTTCCGAACGCGCCGCCGACGAGTGCTCCGACCAAAAGCGCCGGCGCAAAGAGTCCGCCGATGCCGCCTGATCCAAGCGTGAGTCCAGTGGCCACGCACTTCACCACCGCAAGTCCGATGAGTAACGCGCCCACCGCCAGCGCGGTTTCGTGGTGATAGAAGGCCGGATCCAGCACCGCATTGGCGAGCGGATATCCGTTGCCGTAGAACGGAGGCATCAGCCCTTGTCCGAAATCCATCCAGCGGGCGGCGAACGCAATGTTGAGAATGCCCAGCACCGCCAGGATCGCCGCGCCCGACGCTGGCGACATCCAGCGCGGAATCGGCAACCGGCTGAACGCCGTTTCGCACGCTTGCACGGTGCGCACGAAGAACACACTCGCGATTCCGCAGGCGATGCCGAGAATGGCAAAGGCCGGTGCGGTGGCGATGTTCAACGCCGTGGCGCCGTCGGCGGAGACCGCTTGCGCGCTGACGCCGAAGAGAGGCTCCTGCGTGCCCAGAAGGGTTTGCACCGTTGCTGCGGCGAACACCGAAGAAATCACGATCGGCGTGAAGGTCCGCAGCGAGAAGTCGCGCAGAAGAACCTCGAGCACGAAGAAGATCCCGGTGATCGGTGCGTTGAACACAGCCGCGAGTCCCGCCGCCGCGCCGCAACCGAGCATGGTGGTCGCCGTTCGCGGATCAACGCGAAGGAAGCGCGAGATGATCGAGCCCAGCGTTGCGCCGATGGTGACGATCGGCCCCTCGGGACCGGCCGAGCCACCAGTGGCGATGATCGCGGTTGCGCCGAACCAAGTGCGCAGCGCAAGCGTGGCGGGCAGCTGCGAACGGCGGCGATGGATTGCGTAGAGAACGCTGGAAACGCCGTGGGCACGGATCTTCACCGGGAAGGCAAGCTGGATCACTCCGCAGGCAAGCGCGCCCAGAACGGGCACGATGGCAATGGCCAGCGCGGCGCGTCCGGGATGATCGTGGAGCCACGAGATCGCCGCACGCTCGGCCCACTTGATCGGCAGGATGAACGCGAGCGCCACCACTGCCAGCGTCATGCCGATTGCGGCCGCCCAAAGCAGCAGTCGCCGCTCACGGTTGAGGCCGATCTTGGTCAGCGTCCGCCCGATGGATCGGGAGATTCGGATAAAACGGGGGATATCGGTCGGTCGCCGCCCCGCCCGGCCTGGCGTATGACCGAGCGTGGAAGCCAAGAGCGGGGCGGAAGATGGGCGCGATGAGTCGGTCACGGTGATCGGAAGGAGAACAACGGCAAAAGTCGCCGCAAAGAAGTCGATGTGCCGCTATAGTAATCCCTTCGCCTGAGGGACAGACCCGCTCAGGCACAGGGAACCCATGATTGAAGCACTGAAGAGCGATGCTATCGTCGAAAAGCTTGGCGGACGCTTCAAGCTGACCGCCCTCATCCAGCGCCGCCTCGGTGAAATCATCGAGGGCGCCCGTCCGCTCGTTGACCGCAACGGCCGTTCGGATCTCGAGGTCGTCATCGACGAGATCATGCAAGACAAGATCACGCTTGAGATGGACCCAGCCCTCATCGAGAAGATGCGCGGACCTGGCTCGTCGAAGAAGCGCTGAATTGCGCGTTTCTTTCGTGGCGTGATTTGCGCATGACTTGCGATGCGCCCGGCCGGGCGCTTTGGCGTAAATGCCATATTGAAAGCGGTTTCACGCAGTATCAACATGTACGACGGTGACCAAGCCAACCTTGCATCCCTGAACGGACGCAGGATCGCTGTCGGCGTTTGCGCTGGCATCGCGTCCTACAAGGTCTGCTCTGTCGTGAGCACGCTCGCGCAGGCGGGCGCAGAAGTTACGGTCGCCATGACCGCCGATGCGCAGCGTTTCGTAGCGCCGCTGGTGTTTCAGTCGCTCGCTGGCCGGCCAGTGCTGACTTCGGCCTGGGAGTCGGCGAATCCCGCTGACCCGCAGCACATCCGCGCCGCCAGCGCGCTCGATGCATTTCTGATCGCGCCCTGCACGATGGACATGCTTGCGAAGCTCGCGAGTGGGCAGTGCGATGACATGGTCTCGTTGCTGGCCGCCTCGATCGACCGAACCAAGACCAAGGTGCTCGTTGCCCCGAGCATGAACGAAGCGATGTGGCGCCAGCCGGCAACCCAGCGCAACCTCGTCACGCTGCGGGCCGATGGATTCATCATTCTCGAGCCCGCGACCGGTTGGCAGGCTTGCCGAGCGGTGGGTCCGGGGCGGCTGCCTGAGCCTGATGCGCTCGTGGATGCGCTGGCGTCTTCCCTCCGCGCCTGATTCGCCATTGGCGCGCATTCCAAGAGTCCCAATCGCCGCAAATGGCTCCGAACGGGCTCCAAGTTCTTGAGCGTGTAGAAAGCAGTGGTACTCTCGACCTGCGTCGATTGATCGCAGCCGCCGAGCCATTCGACGCCGTGCACGCCCACTCTGGAGCAGTTTCATGCAGATTCTGAACCGTTCGTCCATCGCGACCGCGCTTGCATGCGCCGCTCTCGCGCAGGCAGATGGATCCCGTCTCGTCGAGGAATCGATCGGCGTGAAGAACGCGCCGTCGCTGATCGCCGCGCCGAACTTCAAGCCGCATGATGGGTCGTCCGATGGCGGCGTCGCGGGTGGCGGTTGCCCGCAAGTGATCTCGACCTACACCAATGCCGCGTTCGATGGCGGCCAGTATGTCGTGCAGGCGGGGTTTGCCCAAGGCGAGAGCAGCGCGTGTTCGTACACGCTGAGTCCGACCGATTTTCCGTTGCGCATCGATCTCATCGAGGCGATCTTCGCCACCAGCAACGCCTCGGTTTCGACGACGACCAAGTGGTCGGTCATGGTTTGGCAAGGCACGCCCGCAACGGGAACGCTCGCGTACACCTACTCATCCAATGGCGTTGATTTGCCGCATCTGGTGATGTCTCCGGGAACTAACGGAACCAATGTGCAGTTCGGAATCGATCCAGGTGATCCCGAGCAAATGGTTGTTGTTGACAACGGATCGCACACCTTCAGCGTGGGATTCCGCATCGACGAGCACAACAATCAAACGCAGAATCCATGTCAGGTTGCGCCGCCGAGTTCATCCAACGCCTTTCCGACCACTGATGTCGGCGGGCTTTCGTCACCCACCAACAATTGGCTCTACGCGCTCGATTGCGGTGCATTCGGTTGCAGCGCAGGATGGAAGTCCTTCGCGCAGATCCCGTCGATTTGCCGCCCGTCAGGCGATTGGGTCATGCGCGTGAGCTGGACTCCGCAGCAATGCGAGATTCCCGGCGCGTGCTGCCTGCCCAACGGAACTTGCCAGAGCCTCTCCAACAGCGCGTGCGTTGCGCAGGGCGGCGTCTTCAGCGGCGCCGGCGTGGTTTGCACCGCTAACACTTGCGTTGCGAATATCTGTCCGTGCTGCTTCGTCGCCACCGGTGGCTGCGTGACACTCACGCCGTCGTCTTGTCAGGCCGCGGGCGGAATCGCTGGTCCCACCGGGCAATCGTGCACGGGTTATGTCTGCTTCCCGCAAGGCGCGTGCTGCCTGCCCGACGGTTCATGCGCGGGCTCGATGAGTCCGTCGGCATGTTCAGCGCAGGGCGGCGTTTTCCAAGGCAACGGCTCCGTCTGTTCCGCAGGTCTTTGCCCCGAGCCCATCGGCGCGGCGTGCTTCGCCAACGGCTTCTGCTTGCAGCTCACGCAGGCGCAGGCTGTGGCGGCGGGCGCGAATTGGGCGGGTCCTGGCACTACTTGCGTCGATGCCAACGCCAACGGCATCGCTGATGCTTGCGAGGCGGCGAATCCCGCCGACTTCAACGGCGATGGCATCGTCGGCGCGCAAGATCTCGCCATCCTGCTCAACGCGTGGGGAGCCACCAGCGGGCCGGCGGACCTGAACCACGACGGTCATGTCAACGCGCAAGACCTGTCCATCCTGCTCGACGCCTGGAGCTGATCGGACTTCGCGGACGAATCTGCGCGCGCAGCAAAGGGCGTGCACAGCGCATGGATCGCACAGATCGCACAGATCGCACAGATCGCACAGACCGACCCTCAGTTGGGTTTGCTGATCAGGTCAAGGACACGCCTGTTGCGGTGTGCACGGCTGGTGTCATGTTCAAAGGTCGCTCATTGTCGCGAGAAGATCCATGCAAAAAAACTTGCTCGCGTTCGCCATCGCGCTTTCTTCCTGCGGCCTCGCCCACGGGCAGGAATCTTGCGGTGCGCCCAGCGGTCGCGATTGCATGAGAGTTCGCGCCACTCCAGGATGCTCCGACGCGAGTTGCTGTTCGGCGATCTGCGCGCTTGATCCATTTTGCGGACAAGTTGAATGGGATTACATCTGCCGTCAGTCCGCCGTCGCGCGCTGCTCGCCCCCCGCGGCGATCAATGACACGATGGATACGGCGATTCTGATTCAGACTGGTTCATTCGAGGTTTGCACCATCGGCGCGACCAACGGAACGGAGATTCGTCTGCCCGCCGGTTGCGGCGGAATGTTTGGCAACGACATCACTCACGATGTGTGGTTTCGCTTCGTTGCAACCCACACCGGCCGAGCGATTGTGAGCAGCTGCCCCGCGACCCACCCAGGCAATTCCGCCGAGTTCGACAGCATCATTCTGCTGCGCACCGCGAGCGGCGCAGTGCTCGGCTGCAGCGACGAAACTCTCGGTTGCGGCGGTTACGCCGAGGTCGATGTGCCGATCACCGCGGGCAACACTTACTTTGTGCAGGTTGGCGGACACGACATCTATGTTGGATTTGGAAGCTTTTCCCTCGAGCAGCGCGGAGTGCTTGCGCCCCCGTCTTGTCCCGCCGATCTCACTGCGAACGGCGTGGTAAACGCACAAGATCTATCGATCATGCTCAGCGGATGGGGCACGGCATCAGGCGATGTCACGGGCGACGGCCTGACCAATGCGCTCGACCTTGCAACATTGTTGGGCGCGTGGGGGACCTGCTCGTAGTTGAGTTTGTAACAATGCGGGCATGAAGGCGATCCTGTTTGCAATCTTGGCGGGGCTGTGCTGGGGTATTGGCGAAGCGTGCACGCGCAGCGCGTTGCACGCGGGCCGAATCGGTCCTATCAGTGCGATCACAGTGCGCTCGCTGGTGGCGATCCCGTTGTTGGTCGCGACTTACTGGTTGATGACGCGCGGCACCGTCGGACTCAAGGTTGAGCCGCCGCTGGCGCAGGTCGACGCAACGACATGGGCGAAGCTCGTGCTCGGCTCGGGGCTGGTGGCGGGGGCGGTGGCCATGATTTGCTTCTACATCGCGCTGTCGCTCGGCGAGGTGTCGGTCGTCAAGCCGATCGCGTTCTCGATCGCCCCCGTGGTGGGCGTTCTTCTCGGCTGGCTCGTGCTCGGTGAATCCATGGACGCGCGCAAGGCCATCGCTATCGGTTTGATCGTGACCGGAGTCTTGGTGCTCACGACCTCGGGAAAGTTGGCAGGAACTTTGCCCCCCGCGGCGGGTGGTGGCGCGGAGTCCGAGCCAACAGGGTTGCGATAACCGCGACAGCAAACCGGTCGCGGTAAATCGGTGGACAAGCGCCGCGATTTGGGCGATACTTGGTTTCCGCTCAGCCCCCGCAATGAAGCGCGGGGGGCTTTGCACACGGAGAGGTGTCCGAGCGGTTGAAGGAGCTAGTCTCGAAAACTAGTAGTGGGTTCGCCTACTCGTGAGTTCGAATCTCACCCTCTCCGCTTCATGAAAAACCCGCGGTCGTTCCAACTTTCCAAGTTGAAACGAGCGCGGGTTTTCTCATTC
>QWPT01000029.1 GCA_003671075.1 Planctomycetota bacterium | reverse complement strand
GATGCAGGTCGTGTTTCCAACTGCTGCCCTTGCCCGCGGCCTTCGGTTCGACCAATGGCGTGGCAGCGTGTTGCTGCTGTTGAGTCACTGGCGCGTATGGATCGGCGCTCCCGGAGAGGAGCGGGCGTTCCACGGCGACGGAACCAGCGAAAACCTCGGGCTCGGCCTGCAAACCCGGCGCGGTGCGGGGGGCGGAAGAATATCAAGCGAATCAACCGCTCTCCGTCCATGAATGGTGCTTGGCGTGCGTCTCCTTTCGCACCCCTAAACCTTGGTTCGCCTGCGATTCGGAGCTTTGATCCCCATGACTCGACTGTTCACACTGATTCTCGCCCGCGCTTTGGTGTTCGCGCTCATCGTCGCGCCATGCGTCTATGCGAAGTTCGGGACGTCGGTGCGTGGTGCAGCCGTTGCGCCCGCGCGCACGCAGTCGACTCGTGACACTGCCGGGGGCGAGCTTAGAAACGCAGCCTCGCGGGGCGATTTGGCTGAGGTTGAGCGCATGCTCAAGACCGGCGCCGATGTCAATGCGAAGACGAGGGCGGCTTGACTCCGCTGCACCGGGCGGTTTGGGATGAATCAGGCGACGGGCCCAGCATCCTCGCGGCTGTACTCAAGCTCCTCAAGGCTGGTGCGGACGTCAATACGAAGACGTCGAACGGCAGGACTCCGCTCCACTTCGCTGTTCAGTCCAACCCAACACTCGCCTTGCTCGAGGTCTTGATCAAGGCTGGTGCGGACGTCCATGCGAAGACGGCGGATGGTTGGACTCCGCTGCACTTCGCTACTCAGTCCAACCTAACACCCGCCGTGCTCGAGGTCTTGATCAAGGCTGGTGCGGACGTCAATGCGAAGACGGCGGACGGCGTGACTCCGCTGCACGCGACTGCTCCTCATTCCAACCCAACACCCGCCGCGCTCGAAGTCTTACTCAAGGCTGGTGCGGATGTCCGTGTGACGACGGTGAACGGCAGGACTCCGCTGCACCTCGCTGCTAAGTCCAACACAACACCCGCCGCGTTCGAGCTCTTGCTCAAGGCTGGTGCCAACGTCAATGCGAAGACGGCCAACGGCAGGACTCCGCTGCACTGGGCGGCTCAGTCCAACCCAACACCCGCCGTGCTCGAGGTCTTGATCAAGGCTGGTGCCAAAGTCAATGCGAAGGACCATCGCGGCTGGACTCCGCTGCACTGGGCTGCTCAGTCCAACCCAACATCCACCGTGTTCGAAGTCTTGCTCCAGGCTGGTGCGGACGTCAATCCGGAAAACAAGGACGGCGCGACTCCGCTGCACTTCGCGGCCGAGTTTAACCCAACGCTCGCCGTGCTCGAGGTCTTGATCAAGGCTGGCGCGGACCCACGCGCCATCGATAGCAAAGGCAGGACTCCGCACAACGTGGCCTCGCCCAAGTATCGCGACATCATTTTGAAGGCGATGATGGACAAGACGCTGCAGTGAGCGGCGGGTGATGCACAACAACGGATGGGGCTTGCTTTGTGGCCGCGGAACTCAGGAGGGGTCTCTCGCCACTCGGAGCCCGACGCTGAGGTTTGTGAAGCCAGGCGCGCCGAAGCCGCGCAACACGCGGTCGGACGAATGTCCCTTCACGGCATCGTGCGTGCGCGATGCCTCGGCCTGATACGAGTCCTCGCACCACTCCCACACATTCCCATGCATCTCGCGAAACCCCCCCACGGGTTTGCGGGCAGGCACGGGTTTGCGGGCAGGCACGGGTTTGCGGGCAGGCACGGGTTTGCGGGCAGCCTTGCGCACGCGACTGGCTGGATTGCGGCGTGATTCGCCTGCTGATGGGTGATGGTCGAACCGAATGAGAACAGAGTGGTCGTTCCCGCCCGGCACGCGTACTCCCACTCCGCCTCGCTCGGCAGCCGCAGGCCCGACAATTTGCAGAACCGCTGGCAATCGTCCCACGAGACCTGCTCCACCGGATTCTGCGCCTCAACGAAGTGCGATGGATTCGCGCCCATCACATTCTGCCAGGCTTCCTGCGAAACCTCGCTCTCCGACAAATAGAAAGGCCTCGCAATCGTGACGAGGCGCCGCGATTCACTCTTCACTGACTCTGCGTACTGCTCCCTCTGCTCTTGGGGCACGCTCTGAACAGCAACCATGCGCTCAGTGGCGGTCGAGCCCATCATGAACTCTCCGGGCGCCACCAGCAGCATCACGATCCCAGTCTTGCGGTCGCGCACCTTCCACGCCAACTTGGTCGCCGCCATCCGCGCGCGCGCCTCATCGTTGGGCACAACGATGGGATCGGGGAGGAATGCGGCGGTTTCAAACCAACTGCGCGCAAAGACAGAGTGGCTCGCGGAGACCGGGCGAGGCTCGACTACCATTGCAACCCCCGAATATCCCGTCATCCATGCAGAACTCCAGCGCCAACCTCGCCTCCGCCACCGACCGATTTGATGTCGTCGTCATCGGCGGAGGTCACGCGGGCGCTGAGGCCGCGCGCGCTGCAGCTGCTGCGCTTGGCTCTGGTGGACGCGTCGCGCTGGTGTCGATGGAGCCCGCGCGCATCGGACAAATGAGCTGCAACCCCGCCATCGGCGGATTGGCCAAAGGCCAGATGGTGCGGGAAATCGACGCGCTCGGCGGCATCATGGGGCTCGCCGCTGACGCATCGGGCATCCAGTTCAAGGTTCTCAATTCAAGCAAGGGCCCAGCGGTGCGCGGACCGCGCGCGCAGTGCGACAAGTACGCCTATCGAGCCGAGGTGCAACGGTTGTTGGCGCGCTTCGAGGCGATCGAAGTCTTCGCGGGCACAGTCGACGAGATTCTCGTCGGCGCCGACGGCGCGGCCTGTGGCGTGCGCTTGCCACCGGGCGCGCATCGCGTCGGCGCCGATCACGCGGCCATCGATCGCAACGCTCGCGGCGACGCCATCGCGCAACCCGTCTTCACCATCGCGCTCGAAGCGCCATCATCGTCCGCGCGCACGCTTGCCGCCAACGCCATCGTGCTCACCACCGGCACCTTCATGCGCGCGCTCATGCACACCGGCCAGAGCACCAACGAAGGCGGCCGCCTCGGCGAGGGCAGCGCACGCGGTATCAGTTTTGCGCTGAAATCCCTTGGTTTTGAGCTCGGTCGTCTGAAGACCGGCACTCCGCCCCGCGTCGCCCGCGCGTCGATTGATTGGGATGCGCTCGAGCCCGCGCTCGGAGACAGCGTTCCCGTTGCGTTCAGCGATCGCTCGCCGCAAGACCTCCCCGCCGCGCGCTTCCCCCATCTCGCGCAAACCGATTGCCGCGAAACTGCGACCACTCCAGAAATCCACGCGCTCATCCGCGAAAATCTCGCGCGCGCGCCGATGTATTCGGGGCAAATCGAAGCTGAGTGCGGTCCCCGCTACTGCCCGTCGATCGAAGACAAGGTCGTTCGCTTCGCTTCCCGCGACGCGCACCATGTGTTCCTCGAGCCCGAGTCGCTCTTCACCGACGAGATCTATCTCAACGGCGTCTCCACATCGCTTCCGGCCGATGTGCAACTTCCGCTCGTGCGCGGTCTGCGCGGCCTTGAGCACGCTCAAATTCAGAAGTTCGGTTACGCCGTCGAGTACGACATGGTCTGGCCGCATCAGATCGATTCGACCGCCGAAACCAAGCGCATTCCACGGCTTTTTCTCGCAGGTCAGATCAACGGCACCAGCGGCTACGAGGAGGCGGGAGCGCAGGGACTTCTCGCCGGCCTCAACGCGGCCCGACGCGCGCGCGGCCTTGAGTGCGTTCGTCTCGGACGCGACACCGCCTACACCGGTGTGATGTTCGACGACCTCGTCACCCGCACGCCGCGCGAGCCCTACCGCATGTTTACTTCGCGCGCCGAGCATCGCCTGCTCCTGCGCGCAGACAACGCCGACGAACGGCTCGCCGTACTCGGCGCTTCGTGGGGACTCGTCGACGCAGCGCAACTTGCGGCGTTTGAAGAGCGCATGCGCGCAAAGGCCGCGATTGTGCGGGCAATGAGCGAGATGCGCGAAGGCGGCATGCGACTGATTGATCTCGCCAAGCGCCCTGATGCGGATCTGGCCTGGCTGACGGCTCGAGTGGAACCCGCGCTTGCGGCCGCAATTCCTGTTGCGCACGCCATCGCCTTCGTCTCATCGCTGGTAGATCGCGTGGTGACCGATGCGCGCTACGAGGGCTATGTTGTCCTGCAAAATGCGGCAATCCGTCGCCAACGCGACTACGACTCGGTTTCAATCCCCGACTCGTTCGACCCGCGCGCATTGCTCGGACTGCGCGGAGAAGCCGTCGAAATGCTCGCGCGCTTCAAGCCGCGCACCCTCGGTCAAGCGAGCCGAATTGCCGGAATCTCGCCAGCGGATGTGACGGTGGTTGCGATGTGGGTGCGGCGGACTGCGCGAAGCGCGTGATTCAGCGCATGATTCAACACATGGACTCAGCAATATCAATCAACATCCGCACGCCATATCCGTTAGGCCCCGCCACGCAAAGCTCGCTCGGCGACTCTGAATTTGCCACGCCGGCAATGTCGATGTGCGCGAAGGGCACGCTCTTATCTACGAAGTAATCAAGGAACGCCGCGCCCTGAATCGGGTGCGCGAGCCGCGACGGGTTCGAGTTGATGATGTCGGCATGCTGGCTCTTCATGTGGTCCTTGTGCTCCTTCCAGAGCGGCAGGCGCCACACTTTTTCGCCCGTGCGCGCCGAGCTCGACTCGATCGCGTCGCGCAACGGCGCGTCATCGCAGAAGTAGCCCGCGCTCCAAGGCCCTAGCGCCGTCACCACGCCGCCAGTCAGCGTCGACAACTCGATCATCGTTGTCGGCTTGTACTTCTCGCATCCATAGGAGATCGCGTCGGCGAGCACCAAACGACCCTCAGCGTCGGTGTTGGTGACTTCCACCGTCGTTCCGTCGTACATCGTGATGATGTCGTCGGGGCGGTACGCGTTTGAGCTCACCATGTTTTCTGCTGCAGGAAATAGCGCGACCACATGGATCGGCAGCTTGGCGTGCGCGATCGCGTGCATCGCGCCGAACACGGCGGCGCCGCCGCACTTGTCGTACTTCGTGCCCTTCATGCCGTTGTTCACCTTCAGCGAGTAGCCGCCGGTGTCGTAGGTGAGCGTCTTGCCGACGAGCGCGAGCGTCTTGCCGCGCGCCTTCGCACTCACGCGCTTGGGCTTGTATTCGAGAATGGCGATCAGGCTTCGCTCCGCGCTGCCTTGGCCAACGGCGACGATGCCGCCCATTCCGAGCTTCTTCGCTTCAGCAAACGAAATCAACTTGAACACCATGCCCGCGGCCTTCGCCAGCTTCTTGGTTTCACCAGCAAACCAATTCGGCGTGCAGATGTTGGGCGGAGTCGACGCGATGCGGCGCGCCTCGTTCACGCTGGTCGCGATCTCGAGGCCTCGGGCAAATCCTTCGGAAAACACCCCTGTTCCGCCATCGATCGACAGCGTGCCTGCTCGCGGCGCGCGCTGGGTCGACTTGCCGTCGAACATATCGACGCGCCAGTTGGCGATGGCCATTCCTTCGCCGAAGCACTGTCCGAGTTCGCGTTGGTCCTTCGATTCAAACATGGCGCCGAACGCCAGCCGCGCCTTCGCAATCTTCATGCGCTCAAGCCCGCGCACGCAACGCGCGCCCGCGGTGCGCGCCTCTTTCGACTTGAACTCCGCTTTCTTTCCTAGGCCGACAATCACCGTGCCATCACTTGCGGCGGTCGTCTCACCGAGGTCGGCGCGAAAGCTCGCCGCTGCGACGGCTGCGTCGCGCGCAGCGTTGCGATCTGTCTTGCTGAGCGTCTTGTCGTCTGAAAACACTGCAAGAATGGAAACGGCCTTCGCGGCACGCACGATAGAAATGCGGTCAAACATGGATGCTCCGCGAGGGGGTGCTCGATGGTTTGCTGAATGGCGCGCTCGAGCGCCCAACAATTGTTGATGGGAAACGATGCATTAACTGCGCAGACCCGACGGATCCTCGCCGCGCTCGATCGCCTCGATCTTGTGCAGGCGACGAAGATGCCGTCCGCCGTCGAACGGCGTGCGCACCCAGGTGTCGACGATGCGCTTCACCAGTGTGTGGCCGAGGAGATCGGCCGAAAGGCAAAGCGCATTCGCATCGTTGTGCGTGCGTGAAAGCTGCGCTGATAATTCGTCCTGCGCGAGCGCCGCACGAATGCCGTCCATCTTGTTTGCCGCGATGCACATGCCGATCCCCGTACCGCAGATCAGAATCGCGCGATCACAATCGTGGCGCGCCACTCGGCTGCACGCCGCATACGCGCTGTCGGGATAGTCGGTCATCGCACCGTTCATGTCCGAGACAAGTTCCACTTCATGGCCGTCGGCCTTGAGATGGATAATCAAGGCCTGGGTGGCGAGAGCTCCGCGATGGTCGCAACCGAGCGCAATCTTCATGGCGATAGCATCCCCGCGACTCGCTGCGGAATCAACTGGGCGAAGTACGCGCCAAGTTCGTCGTAGGCGCGCTGCCCAAGACCGATCGGATCGTCGACATCGCCCGACGGATCGAGCAGCTGCACCCGTGAAACCGCCGCCGGATCGTTGGCGACCAACGCCCGCGCGCGCGCAACATGGGACGCGGTCATTCCCAGCACAAGATCGGCTTTGCGCACCATTTCCGCGGTCAAACGCTTGGCGTGCTCAGGCACGGGCGCGTGCATGCGCTCAAGGACCTCGACCGTCTCCGCGCTGGTGGCCGCACCATCGAAGGCGTTCACGCCCGCCGAAGCGAAAAACAACGGACCAACGCCCACGGGCAATCGTCCGCCATCAGCAAGTTTCTGCGCGATTCCTTCTGCCATAGGCGATCGACAGGTGTTTCCCGTGCAGATGAAGAGGATGGTGCGCATGGAGGGATCCTACTGGCGGCTGTCTTCCGAGGCGTCTTCATGGGCGTCTTCATGGGCATCTTCATGAGCATCTTCATGGGCGCCTTCACGGGGCATCTGCTCGGCTTCGTCTTCCCATCCATCGGGCAAAGCCTCTGCCTTCAGAAGCAAAGTCGCGCGATCGAAATCGGATCGGCGCACGACAACGATCGGCAGACCGAAGACTCCCAGAAAGAGCCGAGCGGAGTGGACGCTGGTGACAGAGGCGGGAATCCCCTCTTGCTCCAGACGCGCCACCAGCATGCTTGCCGAAGCTTCGTCAGGCATCTTGGTGAGTTCAACGATGTCGCGACCATCATCCATGTCCGCCACCCTCCGCCGCAACGGCGTTGCCCTGATATTCAACTTGACTGGTATTGCCCAGAGTTTCCGCCGATTCCTGCGGAAGATGCGCTTCGCCAGTGTCGGTAAATCCGCGTCGACATCCAGGGCAATCATGCACGCTTCGCTCGGCAACCTGCCGCTTGTCGCATCGCACCCCGCACGCCGGACACATGCCTTGGGCCAACTTGTTGCGCGCGACCTTGAGTTCCGCCCATTTCAAAACGAGGTATCCGCAGCGGACAACAACCACCAGGTACACCGACGAAATGATGAGTACGATCGGAACCAGCGGGTAGACCATCGTGAAGGTGAACGCCACCAGAAACAGCCCGATGAAGAGCAGCAGGCAGGCCTTCGGGTAGATCTCGGAGATGCCGCGGAGGATTCGATAGAGCATGGTGGGCAAGAGTATTCGGGGGCGGTGACGGAAGTCCCCCTGAACTCGACTCCGCGCGGATTTCCCCGACATTTCGAGCCGCGCACCACCGCCCAACACCACCCCGCGCCGTACCACGGGCTGTACACTGCCCGCCCGCGACCACCATCGGCAGTAGCCGACTGGCCGCTGAATTCGGAAGCTGTGCACCGTCAAGGCCACCACTATGAAACTCATCTGCGATCGCCTTTCGTTGTCCGACGCCCTCGCCATGACCAGTGGCGTGGTCGCTTCGCGAACGCCCACACCCGCGCTCACTTGCATCAAGCTGGTAGCCAAGGGCGGCGTGTTGCAGATCAGCGCAACCGACAGCGAGATCGGTCTGATCGTGACCGTCGCCCATGTCGATGTGAAGGAAGATGGCGAGGCGCTCATCCCCGCCGACAAGCTCAATCAGATCATTCGTGCTTGCGACGACTCAACGGTCACGATTTCGGTCGACCGCACGCTGGCGACCATCTCGACCGAAAATTCGACTTTCAAAGTCTTCGGCCACGAGCCGCGCGAATTCCCTGGCGTCCGTCGTCCGAGCGACCGCTTTGACTTCGAAGTCGACGCGGGCACGCTTCGTCGCCTGATCCACCGCACCACTTTCGCCACCGCCCGCGACGACTCGCGCTACGCCATCTCTGGCGTGCTTGTCGACCGCAAGAAGTCTCAACTGCGCCTTGTTGCTACCGACGGCCGCCGCCTCGCGCTTGCCCGCGGTACTTGCAAGGGCGGCGATAGTGATTCGACCTTCATCGTGCCCACCAAGGCGCTCAACGCGCTGGTGCGACTGATGTCGGACCCCGAGGCGATGGTGAAGATCCATCGCGACGGCAACCAGGTCGTCTTTCAGGTCGGCGATGCAACTGCCGGAGCAACGCTTGTTTCCAGCGTCGACGAGCGCAATTTTCCTCCCTTCGAAGATGTCATCCCAAAGGAGCACGACCGCCGCGCCACCTGCGATGCGGCCGAACTCGGCGGTGCGATTCGACGCGCGAGCCTGCTCACAAACGAGGAATCGAAGGGCGTTCGCCTGAGTTTTGCCCAGAAGCAGCTCACGCTCACCAGCCGCGCTCCTGAGATGGGCGAGTCGGAAATTCGCATCGACGCCATCGCCTATCAAGGCGAGCCGATCGAGATCGCCTTCAATCCGACCTTCATCGTCGATGTTCTCAAGGTCATCGACAGCGAGCAGGTCATCATTGAAATGAAGGCTCCGAACAAGCCAGGCGTGATCAAGGTCGGTGCCGACTTCACTTATGTCGTGATGCCGGTCAGCCTTCAGTGATGCGGCATGCGATGCGGCATGCGCCGCTGTCCTGACGCCACACCCTTCAAACAACAAACGACAACCGCCCGCGCATGCGCGGGCGGTTGCGTTAGAAACTTGTTCAACAGAGCCGCGATTGATTTCGTTGCGTGGTCAACGCTCGAAACCAGGCGTTCATCAATACTTGACCGAGCAGCCGAACGGCTTGGTTTCACTCGGGACAACCGACTCGCCCTTCTTCATCTGGGCGACCGCCTGCGCGACATAGTTGATCTTGCCGTCGCCAGCCTGACTGTCGTTGATCGCGCCCTTGTAAACGAGCACGCCCTTGGCATCGATGACGAAGCAGTGCGGCGTTGTGCGCGCGCCGAACAACTTGCCGACCTTGCCTTCGCTGTCGAGCAGCGCGGGCACATCGATCTTGTTGTCCTTGAGATAAGCAGCGGTCGAATCGAGGCTCGACTTGCGCGACGCGCTTGAGTTCACCGCGATATACACGACATCGGCAAACTGATCCTTGCAGCCCTTGATCGATGCGGCAACAGTGCCGTCCGTCATCACGCGCTGGCAAACCGGGCATTCAGGATTGATCCACTGAAGCACCACGACCTTGCCCTTGGCGTCGGCGAGGCTCCAGTCCTTGCCGTCGGTGGTCTTGAGGGTAAACGCAGGCGCGGCCTCGCCAATCTTGGCGCCAGCCGTCGCTTCACCCTTGCCGCCATTGCGAGCGGGGCGTGGTGGCCGCGCGTCCTGAGGCGCGGAATCCGGAGTTTTAGAATCTTGGCCTACCGACATCGCCGTGAAGCCCGCGGCGAGGGAGGTGGCGAGAACGATGCTGAGGATCTTCTTCATGCGTGGTTCCTTATGAGGTGACTCGAGAATCAAGTAAAAACGGGCGCCGCTTTCAAATCACTTCGCGGGTATGGGGATGCTGAACGCGTAGGCGGGGCCATTCTTGCCCAGAATAAACAAACCCTTCGCTTCGATCGGTCGACCGAGCGCACTCTCGCGAGAAAGTGCGAGCGGCACTCGAAGGATCCGTCCTTTCGCCTCGGCCATATATCCAGATTCAAGCAGGACTCCCGGTGTATCGCTCGGGATCAGCTGCCATTGCGCATCTGCGGAAATTGCAGCCGGCGCCTCAACCACCAGTGTGGCCTTGACCGGTCCCACATCGGAAACTGACACTTTCCATTCGGCAGGCAATGGCTTGGGCAGATGCGCGAGGCTGTCGGCAAGCGCCTGAACTGGCTTGGTGCCGGCCCCAACGGGCTTGCTCAGATCGATCTTCGACTCGCCGCGCCCCATCAGACATCGCTCCTTGCACACCAGCCAATTTGAACGCACGGTGGTCGGCAACCCTGCTGCGGGAATCGTCGCTGGCAACTTCACTTCGATCGAGATCGTGACCGAGCGCTCGTATCCGAAGGCGACTTCGCCGTGGGTAAACACACTCGGCACCGGAAAGTCGATCACGGGTTTGCCATCGGCGTAACGAGCGATCACGCAGCCATCGGGCAGATCAACCTCAAGCTGGGTCGGCGCGCCTGATTCCCCAGGATTCTCCCAATAGATATGCCAGCTGGGCGCAATGTCGAGGGTCGCCACAATGCGCATCATCGCGCCTGGTTTCGCATCGCCAACCACCGCGACCGAAACCTTCACCGCATCTTCGCCAGATTTGGGCTCGCGCGAAGCAGGCGTAGGCAGCGCGCCCTGCGAAAGGGCGGGGGCGGTGGTGGCGAACGCGAGAATGGCGAGCATGATGATTCGGAACATGATGAACTGAACTCGGTAAATCGCGCGACCCGCGCCCCACTTCGATTGGGAATACGCGAAACTCAAGCGCGTCTGCGCGTGACGCGCCGATCGCGATCCTATTCCAGACTCTGATTGCCCACTATGAGCATTTGCCGCATTCTTCCTCGAGTTTCCACTTCATGGATCGCCGCCACCCTCGCGGTCCTTGTCGGCCTTTCAGCCATTGGCTGCCAGCATTCCACCAGCGACCGCGACCTTGTCTATCGCCGCCCCAATGAGGCGGTCGAGATGGCCAACACTCCGTCGGGCGCATTCGGCGCTGGCGGTTTGCCCAAGGTTCTTTGGCTCGATCCGCGCACGCCGGCCGAGTATGCCGCTGGCCACATCCCGCAGGCGAAGAACATTCCGTTTCCCGAAATCGAGCGCACCCACGAGGTCTCGTGCAAGGGCTACGACATGTTCATTGTCTACGACACCGACTACGACGATGTGATGTCCAAGGCCGCGGCCAAGCGCATGATCGAGCTTCGCTACTCGAAGGTCTACTGCATTCTCGGCGGGCTCAAGGCGTGGAAAGCCGACGGCAATCCCGTCGCCACTGGCAACTAACTTCAGGCTTGGTCGAGGGCGAAGGTTCGCGCGCGTTTACTCGAGGTTTGTTCGCGCGTTTATTCGAGCGCTGCCGCGCCGGCCACGATCTCGGTGAGCTCGGTGGTGATGCGCGCCTGACGAGCGCGGTTGTAGTTGCGGCGAATAGTGCGGACGAGACCTGCGGCGTTGTCGGTCGCAGACTTCATCGAAACCATGCGCATGACATGCTCGCTGACCGCGGCGTCGTTGAACGCCTGGAAGAGCGAAACCACAACCGACTTGGGCAGCAGGTCGGAGAGAATCTCCGCGCCCGATGGGCTGAACTCATAGTTCGAGCTCGAACCCGATGCCTGCGGAGCCGCAAGCGGAAGCAGCTGCATGCTCTCGGCAACCTGGCGCGCGTTGGAGATGAAGCGCATGTAGACCACATGCACCGCATCGAACTTGCCATCGGTGAATTCGCTGATCAGACGATTGGCGAGCGCTTCGACCTGCGCGAACTGCGGCTTGTCACCGAAGGTGTGGCGCTCGGCGATGTCGATCTTGGCGAAGCGGAAGTACGCAACCGCCTTCTTTCCCGCGGTTTCAAGCACAACTTCCTTGCCCGCCACCTTGAGCGCCTTCACGGTTTGGCTGCCCTTGCGCAGCACATTGCCGTTGTAGGCGCCGCAGAGTCCGCGGTCGGAGGTGATGACGAGTACGAGTTCGCGATTGACCGGCGTCGATGGCGATGCCATCAGCGGGTGCGAAAAATCGCTGCCCGACGCGCCAGAAACCTCGCCCACCAATCCGCGGATGCGGTCGGTGTAGGGCCGAGTGGCCTTCGCACGGGTAAGCGCCGCGGTGAACTTCGCGGTCGCGATCATCTGCATGGTCTTGGTGATGCGCTGAATGGTTCGCACCGCGACCATGCGCTTCTTGAGCTCGCGGATCTGTGCCATAGGGGCGGCAATGATAGCAAAGTCCGACCACGATCGGGCGGGTACGACAGTGACACCTAACGGCCGTCAATCGTCAGGCCGTCGTACCCAAGTTCCATCCCCTCAGGGAGTTCCGATGAAAGGGTCGCGTGATGGATGTCATGGGTCATGTGAACAAAGACTGTTCGGCGCGCACCAGACTGCGCGGCGATCCCCGTTGCCTGCGAAACGGTGAGGTGGGTCGGATGGGCTCGGTAGCGGAGCAGGTCGAGGACAAGCAAGCCCAGCCCGCGCAATCGCGGCCAAGCTGCAGGCGGAATCGCCGACAGATCAGTGCAGTACGCCAGCGGCAGCGGACCAGGCTGCTCCCGCGCGATGCGGCCTGATCCGTCCAGCGCATCAACACGAAACGCGAGCACGGGCAGACGACCGTGCAACACCTCGAACGGCGTAAATCGCAGGCCGCGAAAGTCGAGGGGCGTCCCCGCTTCGATGGTGCGCATGAAGAGATCGGCGACGAACGAGTCGTTCACATTTTCGTGGCGACGAAAGATGTGGCGAAAGACGCGCTCAAGAAAATCACGCGTGCGCAAGTCGGCAAAGACCTCGATCGGCGCCTTCATGATTGCGTTGTAGCGGCGCACATCGTCGAGTCCAAAGGTATGGTCGACATGGTCGTGGGTGAAGAAGATCGCATCAACACGCTTGAGCCCGAGGCGAAGGCTCTGCGTGCGATGATCCGGACCGCAGTCGAAGAGGACAACGCGATCATGGCCGTTTTCATCGCGAAAGAGCAGCGCCGCGCCCGAGCGGGTGCGCTGGTCGCGCGGGTCGCTCGATGTGCAAACTGCGCAATCACAGCCAATGATGGGCACGCCAGCCGAAGTTCCCGTGCCAAGAAGAACGAGGCGAACATCGGAGACGACCGCATCACTCATGGCGAGGCTCTCCCGATGCGAGCTCGTCGATAATCGCACGCGCGATTGCCGCAGGGTCGTCCGCGCCGCAGATCGCGCTCGACACCGCAACGCCTCGACAGCCCGCCCGCGCAAGTGCCGCCACTCGACCAGGCTCGATGCCGCCGATGGCCAAGTGAGGAATCTGCGGGAATTCAGCCACAAACGCGCGCAAGTACGCTTCGCCCGTAGGTGCGAGACCGGGCTTCAGCCGCGACGGATACATCGCGCCGACGCCGCAATGATCAGCACCCGCATCGATCGCCGCGCGCGCCTCGTCAAGCGCATGAGTGCTCGCGCCGATGAGAAACGCCGCGCCCGCAATGCGCCGCGCATCGCGCACCGGCAGATCGTCGGTTCCTAGATGCACGCCATCGGCCTCGCTGGCCAGTGCAACATCGAGCCGGTCGTTCACGATCGTCGCGACACCGCGCGGCGCACAGATCGCGCGCACCGCACGGGCATGCGCAACAAAATCGCGGGAATTCAAGTCTTTTTCGCGCACCTGCACCGCATCGGCACCGCCGTCGATTGCCGCGGCCACCACTTCCTCCCACGGCAACCGGCACAGCGCGCGCGTGACCAGCACGCACAACTTCCACTGCCGCGGCCTGGCAAGCGCCGCGCGCAGCGTGACGCGCGCATCCAACGCATACGCGCGATAGCGCAACGCCTCGACTGCCCGCGCAACTTGCGGATCCAACGCTTTCGCGGCCTCCTCGACCACGCGCAACGCTTCGGTCAAGCGCTTTCCCGCCGCAACCGCGATCGATCCCGCATCGCCGCGCGCATATTCGTTCGCGCCCACCATCACGGTGCCGACATCACCCGCAACATCGCGCGCCGCCGCGAGCCGTTCTACCGCAATCGCGGCGACGGCCGTCTGCAATCCATGACGCAGCGATTTCGCTTCCTCCGCGATCAATCCATCGTTCCACGCAAAGCGCGCCACATCCTCAAGCGTGCGAATGGCCTCGCGCGCTCGGTTCAAGTTGGCGTCCATCATGCGAAGGAGGGAGATCGCGTGCACGCCTCACAGAGTAGCGTGGGACGGCTATCCTCCCCTCCTCTTGGAGAAACGCATGTCTGAGCAGATGAGCCCATCCAATGACAGCAGCCGTCGGGACCTCGACCGTCGCGACTTCATCGGCGCCGTCGCGATCGGCGCTGCCGGCGTCGCCGCAGCGTCCGCATTCGCACATTCAACCACCGTCCTCATGCAGGAGAACAAGACCATGACCTTTACGCTCCCCGAACTTCCGTACGCCGAGAACGCGCTCGAACCATCGATCGACGCGCTCACGATGAACATCCACCGAACCAAGCATCACAACGCCTATGTGACCAACCTCAACAAGGCGCTCGAGGGCCACGCGGACTTGCAGGCGATGTCGATCGACGACCTTTGCCGCAATATTTCCACGGTTCCCGAGGCGATCCGCACCGCTGTTCGCAACAACGGCGGCGGTCACTGGAATCACTCGATGTTCTGGAAGTGGATGGCCCCGGCCGGCAGTGGCGGCGCCCCGAGCGCTGAACTCGCGGCCGCGATCAACACCGCTTTCGGCTCGCTCGACGCTTTCAAGGAGAAGTTCGCTGCGGCGGGCGTCGGACGCTTCGGCTCCGGCTGGGCGTGGCTCTGCAAGAACGCCGACGGAACCGTCAGCATCTGCTCGACGCCCAACCAGGACAACCCGCTGATGAAGGGCATCGTCGACGGTTGCGGCACGCCGGTCCTCGGCTGCGATGTTTGGGAACACGCGTACTACCTGCACTACCAGAACCGCCGACCCGACTACTTGAAGGCCTGGTGGAGCGTCGTCAACTGGAACGAGGTCAACAAGCTGTTCGCGGCGAAGTAAGGCCGATCATTCAAAGCAATACGAACGACGGAGCCACGCTTGTGGCTCCGTCGTTCGTTGAAACACTTGCGGGACAAGGTGCGGGACAAGGTGCGGGAAAGGGCGCGTTCCGCAACGCAGCCACCGCGCGCGCATTCAGTCCGCGGGCATCAGGCCGTCGATCAACTTCATGAACGCGGCGCGATTGGCGTCGACGGTTTCCTTCGGGCCAATGAGGCGAAAGAACACATTGCGCCCGCGCGCCTGCACGATGGCGCCAACTTGCGCGAAACCGGCTTTCGGTGCCGCCGCGCCCATCGCCAGGTAGCTTCCCTCGAGTTCGACGAACTCAACTTTCAGCGGCCCGATTTCCTTCGCCGCAAGCTTGGGCTCGGCCGCAGCGTCGCCTACGCGAAACTGATTCGCCCATCGCGTGATGTTGGCATCGATCGGTCCACCGTCACCCACGAACAGACTCACTATGAGCTCCGCGGATTTGGTCGAGTCAAGCTCGCCGGCGACGGCGTATTGAAGCGTGCGAAACTGCACCACTGGCTTCGTCCACACCCAAGACGCCGGCTTGGGCCCGCGCAGACCCGCGACCTCGATAAACGCAGGATCATCGGCGCTGGTCGATGTTTTCCACTTCGCAGGATCGACGACCACATCAGCGCCGCTGGGGGGGATGGTGATTGCGGGGCCGGTGGTTGAAGGAACGGTGGTTGAAGGAACGGTGGTTGAAGGAACGGTGGTTGAAGGAACGGTGGTTGCAGGCCCCGAAACGGCAGGAATCGGAGGCTTCGGCGCCGGCGCCTCGGAGCAGCAGGCGAGCGATGCAAGAACAATGATCGAAGAAGCGCGCAGTGTGTGCATGGGGCTCGTAGCATAGCCCCCCTGATGAAGGACGCGAAAGGCGCAACGACTCGCACGATTACTCTGCAACACGCGCGGATCTGGACTGCAGATCCCGCGCGTCCGTTCGCGCATTCGATCACGCTGCGCGACGGGAACATCGTTGCGCTCGACGCAAAGCCCGAAGGCGAAGTCATCGACCTCGGCGGTCGCTGGGTCGGCCCCGCTTTCATCGATGCGCACCTGCATCTCACGCTCGGCGCGGCCACGCTCGCGCAATGCGATCTCTCGGGCTGCAGCTCGCGGGCGCAGTTCGAGTCGCGCATAAGCGCTCATGCGCGCGCACTCGATGACGCGGGCGAACACGAAAGCTGGCTCGTCGGATTTGGCTGGAATGAAGCCGATTGGCGCGCCGATGCACCAACGCGCGCGTGGCTCGCCGCCGCCGGCACCCGCCCCGCCGTCGCCTGGCGCATGGACCAACACTCCTGCGTCGTCAACGACGCAGCGCTCGCCAAGCTCGACACCACGCCCATTGAAGGCGGCGAGATCGAGCGCGAACACGGCATCTTCCGTGAGCAAGCTGCATGGAAACGCGTGATTCCCGCGATTCCTACGCCATCGCTCGCCGCCAAGCGCGCCAGCCTTGCCAAGGCCTGTGCGCATCTCCATGCGCTCGGCATCGCGTCAGTCGGCTCCATGGAGTACCTCTGCGACATCCGCGATGTGTTCGTGCCTGCGCGCAACGCACTCACGCTGCGCGTGCACGCAACCGTGCTCGACCGCGCATGGCCTCTCGATCAACCGCCTGAGTTACCGCAGGAAAGCAGCGATTTCTTCCGCATCGTTGGACTCAAGAGTTTTGCCGATGGCACACTCGGATCGCGCACCGCATGGATGCTCGATCCATATCGCGACCAGCCCAACACCTGCGGACTTTCGATGGAGCACACGCTGCGCGGCGAATTGACGGCGTGGATGCGCTGCGTGCAGTCGTTGGGCCTTTCACCCAGCATTCACGCCATCGGCGACCGCGCTGCCCGCGAACTCCTCGACGCGATGGACGCGTGCGCCGACTCGCCCGCGCCGCGCTTCGAGCACGCACAAACGCTGCATCCGCGCGACATCCCGCGCCTCGCCGGACGTTTCGCCAGCATGCAGCCGCTCCACAAGGCCGACGATGCGCGCCAAGCACTCGCGCGACTCGGCCACGCGCGCATCGAGCGTTTCTTCGCAATGCGCGCGCTTCTCGCCCACGGCGCCCGACTCGCTTTCGGCAGCGACTGGCCGATCGTCTCGCCCGATCCACTGCTCGGCATCAAGGCGGCGGTGACCGGCCTCGATCTCGATGGCCGACCGTTTGCGACCGCGCACTCGATTTCCACGCGCGAAGCGTTGGTCGCCTACACACGCACCGCAGCAGAAATGCTTGATTTACCGAGCGGAATCCTCGCACCCGGCCGCGCTGGCGACCTCGTTGTCCTCGACCGCTCGCCGCTGGAAATCGATTGGACGCGCGAAATGCCGATGATCGACGCAACGATCGTTGCCGGGCGCACGACTTACGACCGTGCGTCTATCCTGCCCAGCTTCTGATCCACGCCTCGCAAGAAACAGCGGAAACCGCCATCTATGGACATCGGAATCTTCGGCATCTACAACGACCTCGGCCCCGCTGCCGCCGCCGCGTTTCTCTTCTGGGGCATCTTCTCGATCACGATGCACGAACTCGGACACGGCTGGGCCGCGATCTGGCAAGGCGACAACACGCCGCGCGTCTATGGACGCATGACGCTCAATCCCATCGTGCACATGGGCTGGACTTCGCTGATCCTGCTCGCCGTCGCGGGCATCGCTTGGGGAATGATGCCGACCAATCCAGGCAATTACCGCTGGGGCCGCCGAGGCCGCATCGTCGTGTCGGGCGCAGGCCCCGCGGTCAATGTCATTCTCTGGCTCGGCTGTTGGACCGCGCTCGGGCTTCTCTTGGGAAAGTACATGGATGAGGCGGGAAACATCGGTCGCGCCATCAGGGGACTGCCTGAAGGAACCGACCGACAGCTTGCTATCTTCCTCCTCATCGGCGGCAGCCTCAACGGAATGCTCGCGCTCTTCAACATGCTGCCGCTGCCGCCGTTTGATGGCGCCAGCATCGTCGCGGGCTTCTCGCGCACCTACTACCGCTGGATGCACAATCCACGCGTCGCCAGCGCGGGCTTCTTCATCGTGATCGTGGCCATGTTCAGCGGCGTCGGCGGGGTCATGGGCCGCGCCGCTGACTTCGTCGGATTCGGACTTGCCAACTGGATCGCGCATTTGGGCCACTAGAACGGTTATCACGCCGTCTCCGTTCCCACGCCTGCGATTGCGTCGGCGCGCTCTTTCCCCTACCTTTCCCAACTCGCATCCGCGAACCGAAGGCGCAGCGCACGGCGGTCACTCCCGTCCAACGCTGCGTCAGAGTCCTATCAAGCCCGACATGCGTCGGGCGGGACCGAGGCTCGCCTTTCCGAAAGACTGACCACATGGTCGTTCTCCGCATGAAGCGAATGGGCCGCTCCCATTCCCCGTTCTACCGTCTGTCCGCCATGGATAAGCGCAACCCGCGCGACGGTGCCGTGATCGAAAACCTTGGCTGGTACAGCCCGACCGCAAAGCCGGGCGCGCAGTACCTGTTCCATGCCGAGCGCGTTAAGCACTGGCTCTCCGTCGGCGCACAGCCGTCGCAGACCGCTGCCAACCTGCTCAAGAAGGTCGGCATCGACCCGACTCCTGGCAAGAAGCTCTAAATCAAGTAGTGAACTGACGAACGCTGTCGGCAATGCCGGCGGTGCTGCGGGACGATGGCCTCGCGAAGCGCGTGAACTCCATGCGAATCGATGTGCTCACCATCTTCCCCGATCTGTTTACGGGATTCCTCGCCACGAGTATTCCCGCCAACGCGATCGAGTCGGGCGCCCTGTCTTGCCATGTGCACGACATTCGCGCCCACTCAGCGAGCCGCCACCGCAAGACTGACGACAGGCCGTTCGGCGGAGGTCCAGGCATGGTGATGATGTGCCAGCCCATTTTCGACGCCGTGAAGGCCGCAGAGTCGCAAGACCCTGCGACCGCGGTTCGCGTGCTGCTTTCGCCGCAAGGCGAGCGCCTCGCGCAACCACGCGTTGAATGGTTGGCGCAGCAGCCGCGCCTGCTCCTTCTCTGCGGTCATTACGAAGGAATCGACGAGCGCGTGGTCGAGGAGCTCAAGCCTCTCGAACTCTCGCTCGGTGATTATGTCCTCTCTGGCGGCGAGCTCGGCGCGATGGTTCTCATCGATGCCGTTGCCCGCCTGCAGTCCGGCGTCCTCGGTCACGAGGATTCCGCTGCGGAGGATTCGTTCAGCGTGCGCTCCGCCGATGGCGCCCACCCTCTTCTCGATTGTCCGCACTACACCCGTCCCCGCGAATGGAACGGGCGCGAAGTGCCGGACATCCTGCTGTCAGGCGACCACCAAGCGGTCGCACGATGGCGGGATGCGCAGCGGATCGAGCGCACGCGCGAGCGTCGCCCCGACCTGCTGCAGAACACTCCATTCGCACAACCGCAACCCCTGCCGGTGGCCAACAAACACAACGCCGCCGAGCAAGTTGCTCAATCCAAGCGGACCCCCGCGTCGCCCAACCGCGACGCGGATCTGCACGGACAAGCCGCGCCTGAAAGCGCATAAGGAATCTCCCATGGCCCGTTTGAACCAAACTCAGATCCTCGAAAGCGTCGTTGCCTCGCAAATCAAGGCCCCCAACGAACTCCCAAAGTTCAGCGTTGGCGACACCATTGATGTGCACTACAAGATCATCGAAGGCGACAAGGAGCGCGTTCAGGTCTTCCAGGGCGTGCTGCTCGCCGACACCGGCCGCGGCATCCACCGCATGATCTCGGTGCGCCGCATCGTTGCCAACGAGGGCGTCGAGCGTTCGTTCCCGCTGAACTCGCCGCGTATCGCCAAGATTGATGTCGTGCGCCGTGGCGACGCCCGTCGCGCGAAGCTCTACTTCCTCCGCGATCGATTCGGCAAGAGCCGCCGTCTGCGCGACCAGCGCCGCGGCCTCAAGCATGTCTCCTGATCGGGCGCGGCTTCGGCCGATTGCCTGAACACTCCAGAAACTTCAACGCAGGCCGCCGCAAGGCGGCCTGTTTCATTTCCTACACTCCGCGCATGCATGTCCGACTCGCCAAGAGCTTCAGCTTCGAAGCCGCCCACTACCTGCCCTGCTTCCCCGATGGCCACAAGTGCCGCCGCATGCATGGGCATTCCTTCCGCATCGAGGTGGTCGTCGAAGGAGAGATGGATCCTGCCAAGGGCTATTTGGTGGACTACGGCGACATTAAGAAGGCGATCTCGCCCGTGCATGACACGCTCGATCATCGTTGCCTCAACGAGATCACTGGCCTCGAGAACCCAACCGCCGAACTGCTCGCCAAGTGGGTCTGGGACAAGCTCAAGCCGACACTGCCGCTGCTCTCGCAAGTGATCGTGTTCGAGACCTGCACCAGCCGCTGCGTCTACGAGGGTCGCTAACCGTGCGTCCCGTCTATCTCCTTCATGACGCCGCCCTGCTCGCGCGCATGGTTGGTGTCGAAGCGCCCTGCTGCGCGCAAGTGGCGATGCCGACGCAGATGTCCACCAACGCCGACAGCGCGCACGCCTGGGGGGCGTTCGTCGAGGCCAACCCGCTTTCTGGCGACTGGATCATCGACACCGAGGCGCCGTCGCGGCGGACGGTTTCGTGGAGTGGCACGCTCGCCGATGAGCTCTTCGCCGATGAACCACGAACCTGGATGAAGACGGGGCAGGCTCGATTTCAGGCGTTTCTCGATGAAATCACTCCCGCGCTCCATCACCACCAGCGCACGCTTTGCCTGCGCCCTCACCACCGCCATGTGGTGGGCGATGTCCACGCGTCGGTCAAGTTGCTGCGCGAACGCGCGGGCGGGCCTTTCGAAATACTGCTTTCGCCGAGCGACCTGCTGGCGCCTTCGATGCTTGCGCAGCTTGAGGATCACCTCATCCGCATGTTCGCCCACCTTGGGCCAGTGGCGTCGGCCGTGCTGCTCATCGACATGGCGCCCACGGCGGAAACCCCTGTAAATGGGCTGCTTTCGCCCTGTCGCGCCGGCGAGGGCGTGCTGCCGCTGACACTGTTGGCAAAGCTCATCGCTGAGTATGTTCCTGTGGAAACGCCCGTGATTTTGCTTCCTGGGGCCATGGCCCAACAGCGGGGCGCGCTCGGGCTGTAGCAATCGTTCCGTGGTTTTCGCCCACCGATTCCGCATCTTCCGTTTGCGTCGCCCGCCGAACGAGGTAGACTTTTCGAGTCTGCGGAATGGATTCCGCGACTTGGAGAGTCGATGACGGCGATGTCAACGGCGATGTCAACGACAATGTCATGCGGTGCTTCGAACCTGCTCGGCGGCGGCCTTGACGCTAAGGTCCTCGTCCTCAATCGGTACTACAGCGCGATTCGCGTCATTGATGCGCGTCGTGCGTTTCTCCTCCTCGCCAAAGAAATCGCTGAAGTCATCGCCGTCGAAGACGGCTCGTATGTCTCGTATCCGTTCACGACTTGGACCGAACTCTCCGAGTTTCGAAGCCATTTTGAAGAGCGCGAGCACGACTGGGTGCGCACTGCGCGAATCTCCATCGCCGTTCCGAAGATCGTGCGCGTGCTCGGCTACGACCGATTGCCGCGCGAGCAAGTCAAGCTCAACCGCCGCAACATCTACGCGCGCGATTCGAACCGCTGCCAGTATTGCGGAAAGACCTTTCCGACCAAGGAACTCACGCTCGATCATGTGAAGCCGCGCGTGCAGGGCGGCGGGAATTCGTGGATCAACCTGGTGTGCGCCTGCGTCAAATGCAATGCGCGCAAGGGTGGTCGTACCCCCGAACAGGCGGGAATTCGACTGATTCGCCCCGCGGTCAAGCCGAAGCGCAACCCCGCGATCTCGCTGCGACTCGGTAGTCCTAAGTACGAATCCTGGAAGGCTTTCCTCGACGAGGCCTACTGGACTGTCGAACTCAGCGACGACTGAATCACCAATCGAACCACCGCCTCGATTGTTAAGATCGATCACCCGCTGCAGATTTCGCCGTGTTTTCATTGGCACTGGCTACAGTCTTCACCTTGCCCAAAGTGGCTGCGAGACACACCAATGCCTAAAAACAAGAAGAACAAGCAGAAGCCGTCGACCACCGAGGAAACGATGGTCGCCACCCCGGACATCGCCGTCGCAGTGACCGACCAAGCGGCAGAGAAGACCGCCAAGAAATTGGCAAAGGCCGCGGCGAAAGCTACCGCGAAAGCTGCAAAGCCCGCCACCGGCGCTCCTGATTTCAAGCATGTTTGCAAGAAGAAGTTGAGCAGCGGCAAGGGGCAAACCGCCAAAGAAGTCGGCGAATCGCTGGTCGCGCTCTTCAACGCCGGCAAGAGCGAGGAAGCGGAATCGACTTGGTACCACCGCAAAATCGAGTCGATCGAGGCGGACGGAACTGTCTTCGAAGGTTGGAAGGGCGTGCAGGAAAAGGGCAAGTGGTGGAAGGAAAACTTCACCGTGCTCTCGATGCGCGCACAAGGTCCGTATGTCTGCTCGACTGGCTTTGCCGTGGTCTACACGGGCCGCGTGCGCACTGCCGATGGAACCGAATCCGACACGCATGAGTGCGGCGTGTACACGGTGAAAAACGGTCGCATCGTGCGCGAGCAGTTCATGAACTTCTGAGCGTCGACGCGCTACGAAAGCAGCGTGATCCCGATCGTCAGAGTCACCGCGTTGTTGATTCCGTGCGCAACCATCGGCGCGATCAGGCTGCTGCGCATTTCACGGAACAAGCAGAAGCCGACGGCAAGTCCGCCGAGAACCGGCACGAACAACAACCCCTGCGGATGAATCAGGGCAAACACTGCGCTTGATGCGAGCGCAGCGACGAGCACCGACACCACCCGCACGCGCGGCACGACCGTGCTTCGCAGATGTCCGTAGAAGAAGCCGCGGAACATGATTTCCTCGACGATCGGCGCACAAACGCTTACGAGCAGATAAAGCAGAACCACCTGGAACGGCGTCGAATCGCCGAACAATTCCACGATCGGATGCGATGGCCCTGCTGATGGGCCTGTGAACGCCTCCAAAATTTTGCTCATGACGACGAACACGACGAACCCGATGGCCAGCAGTGGCACCGAGCTGACATAACAAAGGGCTCCCTGCAGAATTTCGTGGCCGACGCCGCGACCGCGGTGCAGACCGATGAGCGTGCGCAACTCTATCCAGCCAATACCGCGCCGCGCCGGATAGGCGAGCGCAATCAACAACGAGCAGATCATCACCGCGATCGACGCAAGCAGTTGCACCGAGGCGCTCAGCGATTCGGCCCACGGCTCAAGCACTGCGACCAACAAGACATTCAGCGACAGAAACACCGTGATCCAAAGCAGAAAGGTCTCACCCAGCACAAGCGCGGCGTGCGGAGACGGCGCCTGCACCAGCCGAGGCCGAATCTTGTTGGAGGCTGCGAGCACGGCGAGTACGACGAGCGCGATGATTCCGCTCAGCAGCACGATCGAGTACCACGCCGCTGCTGCAAACAGCACCGCCAGCGCGGTCCACACTTTCGACGGCGCATCGGGTCCAACCGCGTCGGCGAAAAACCCAAGCATCGGCCGCATGGCATTGATCTCGTCGACCGCGCCGCTTCCGTCGGCATCGCCAGCCTTTGCCAACTCGGCGCGCTTCTCCATCGCGGCGATTGCCAGGTCGCGCAGTTGCCGCGCCTCGTCGACGGCGCCCTCAGGCAGTGCGATGGTCTTCGCCTGATCGATTCCGGCCTGCCAGTTTTCCACAAAGCCCACAAGCAGCGTTCGCCCGAGGCGTTCGGTAAATGGGCCCTCTTTCAACTGGGCAACCTGATCGAGCAGTTTGCTCGGCTCAAGTGTCGGCGCCAACCCATGGAAGGCGACCACGACTTTTGCCGCGAGTTCCGCCTGTTTTGACACGGGCTGGAGTTGAGCGCTGCCGACCTGCGCCGGCGAGGAATCCGCTCCAGCACGCTCATCGCCGCGCATGCGTTGCAGCAGCACCGTCACCGTCACGACGGCGGCAATACAAACCCAAATAGAGACCTTGCGGAAGCGTTCACTTGAAATCATGGATCGGTCCAAACTTTATCGGGCGCACAATCGATCGATACGCCAGCTACTTGAGGCGCTCAGCGCACCTTAGCGGCTGACGCAAGGCAGATGGTCGGTCAACGGTGATCTTGACATCATCGGGGCTACTGCTATCCTCACCGATTCTCCGCACGGCGTTCCGTGCACACCTTGACTGCTCCGCTTGGGCCTCGGCCTCGGTGGACTGAACGATTTGGACAGAACATGCCTCGTCAGACCTACATTGCTAAGCCCGGTGAGATCAAGACTGTTTGGCGGCACGTCGATGCCGAAGGCAAGACGCTTGGTCGTCTCGCGACGGAAGTCGCCACCGTCCTCATGGGCAAGCACCGCCCCGAATTTACTCCTGGCGTCCTCTCGGGCGACGCCGTGATCATCACCAATGCATCGAAGGTGGTTCTCTCGGGCCGCAAGCTCGATCAGAAGACGCGCCGTCGTTGGTCGGGATATCCGGGCGGATTGAAGATCCGTTCGTACCGACAGGAGATGTCATCGAACCCGATGCGTCTCGTGAGCGAGGCGATCTTCCGCATGATCCCCAAGGGTCGTTACGGTCGCTCGCTGCACGCGCGTTTGCGCGTGTTCGCTGGTGCAGCGCACACTCATGCTTCGCAGTCGCCCGTCGACTTCGAGATGATGCCAGAAGCGCACACGATGCCAGAGCACAAGCCCAACGCGGCGACTCAGAAGGCTGCACGCCTGAAGAGCGCACCGCGTCGCGCCCACTGCCGCACCGTTGCGAAGTGATCGCGCGACACCGCGCGACAAATTTGTTTCCGAACCAACCAAGTTTCCGCAAAGCACATTGAAGGCAACACGAAAGCCACTTGCACGCAGCCAGAGCAGCGCGCAAATTGAATGAAAGACGCCATGACCGAAGAGACCACGATCACGCCTATTGCGCCCGCGACCTCGACTTCGACGCGCATCCTCCGCGGCCCCGATCAGAAGGGCTGGTACTGGGGCACCGGCCGTCGTAAGACCGCCGTTGCGCGAGTTCGCATGAAGCATGGCGCCGGCACCATCGAGATCAACGGCAAGGAATTCGCTGATTTCTTCGTCGAAGAGCGCGATAGGCAGCTGATTCTCGGTGTGCTTGAGAAGACCGGCCTCAAGGGCAAGGTCGATGTCAAGGTCAACGCGAAGGGCGGCGGAACCACCGGCCAGTGCGGCGCGACCCTGCTCGGCATCGGTCGTGCCATCATGGAATTCGACGCGACGCTGGAGCCGATTCTCCGCGAGCACGACTTCCTGACCCGCGACGCCCGCAAGGTCGAGCGCAAGAAGTATGGCCAGTCCGGCGCCCGCAAGCGCTACCAGTTCAGCAAGCGCTGATGCGCTTGGAGCGCTCGAGTGCGCGCCGATCGCTTTGGCGAGATGGCGTGTACGCGAGACTCTCGGCGAAAACAACTTAAAAACAAGACGCCCAGGCCTCAAGCCTGGGTGTTTTTTTTGGCGCGCGCGACATGCAGTGGCGTGGTGTTTTTTGAAGGCAGCAGGAACGATCGCGTCGCGGGCGTGGCCTATTGCGCGCGCGCGGCGAGACGAATCTCGTTCTCGGCTTCGCGAAGCTTTCTCGTCATCATGGCAACCGTGGTGCGGTCCTCGCTGGCCAGAGCCTCCACGGTGCGCGGCGCGAGCCCGCAGAAACCGTGGCGGCGCGCGACCAGGCGCGCGGTGATCGAGAGTGGTCCGCGAGACATCAGGCCTGCGAGCAACTGCGCGTGATGCGCCATCGGATCGACGAGCGGTTGCCACTGCGCAACGCTGGCCATCGCCTGCATCGGCACACCCGAGGCGTGACGCGCCGCTGCACGCGCAGGTCGCTTGGCGGGCGTCAGCTTTGCGATGGCGTAGTCGGCCGCGAGCGCGACGGCTCGGTCGAGGCGCTGACGCGAAGGATCGAAACTGGCAACGACCGACTGCACCGACCGCACAAGTTCGCGCACCAGCGCGCGCAGTTCGTCGCAAGGCAGCCGATCGGGGCCGGACTCGAACGCTTGATCGGCGCGGCCGAGTGCGATCACCAAGCCACGCTCAACGAGCAACGCGCGAAGGCGAAGCGCTGTGCGCAAGTCGGTCTCGGCTTGGTCGAGCGCGGCGCGGTCAGGCCAACGCGGCAGCGCATCGATCGCGCGCGAGGCTCGGCGCAAGAGATAGTGCATCGCGGCGCCGCGGGTTTCATCGCGCTCGCTGGCGGCGCGAGCATCGCGAGCGAACAGCCGACGCAGCTCGCGCGCCGAGGAAATCATGGCGATCAGATCGCCGTCGACGAGGCCCAACGGCTGCAACTTTCGCACACAAGGCGCCGAGCAAATCGTCTCGTCTGCGCCGGGAAGATCGAAAGTGGACAGGTCAATCCAGGACGGCTGCACACCACGCAAGAGTTCGGCGCGCCTTCGATCGACCAGTGCGCGCACCAGCGACTCGCTGCGTCCGACCCGCGCGGCGATGCGCGCAGGATCAATTCCCATGCGCCACGCGCGCTCCGCCAACCGAGCCGAACGCTCGCCGGCGCCCTTGCGGGCAGAAGGTCGAAGGCCGAATTCACGCAGCAGCAACAGACGAACGCCTTCGTGTGAACGACCGAAACGCAACGCCAGTTCCTTGGCCGCAAGGTTGAGCGATCGACCGTTCTCGAGCAAGCTGTGTGCTTGATCGATGAGCGACGCGCGCTCATCGGTGTCGAAGCGGCGGAAATTTCGCGCGCGCTCGACCTCCGCCGGATGACGCAAGGCGAAACGATCGAGGCATTCGCGGTAGATCTCTACCCGCGGCTTGCCTGCGTCGAACACCCAATGTGCGCACAAGCCAGCGCGCCGCCATCGCTGCAATGTCTTCGAAGCGATGCCGAGTTCGCGCGCGAGATCTTCGGGAGTGAGCGAGCCACCGGGGCGCTCTTCGGGAACCATGGCGATGCGCGCGGAAAGATCGAGCACAAGGGTGGCGAGATCCGCGCGCAATGCACGACCTCCGACAACCTCGCCCGCCGCCGCGGAAATCTCCGCGCCGAAGATTCGCTGCAGCGCGTCGCTCAGACCGTAGTCGCCCGCAACATCGATGGACGCGATCAGCGACTCAGCCGCGTCGATCTGCCGACGAGTCGCCGCTTCCGACGCGTAGGCCGTCTGCGCGGGGAGCGCCTGAATGGTTGCGAGGCTGTAACTAGCTCTTCGCGGCATGTTTGCGGCTCTTCACTCGGGACCACGCTCAAACACGCGTGGCAGTCTACGGGTTCAGTCGGCGTGGGAAGTCGCGTGGGAAGTCGGCGCCGGGGTGAGTTCGGTTCGGGCAGGTGGATCCTGTTTCGTATGTCGACTTGGAATTGTTGCCGCGGAATCGCGCAGTGGCGGCGAATTCCCGCATTCTCGGCCAACCTCACCCACCAATCCACCGATCAGCCGACCGCGGAGGCGCTGCGCGGGGCCTCGGATGACGCCGAGTCGGTCGAAATCGAACCCGCCATCAGGCCAGAGGTCGCCGACGACAGGACATTGGCGGTGATGGATGTGGTGCGGGCAATGCGCGGATTCAGGCGGGTGAGCAGCTCGTGAGGAATCATTCCCGACTCTGCGGCCAGCCGCGGCAAATGCGTCGGCGCGTGGATATCGCGAGAAATCAACTCGACTGAGCAGCCGATCCAGTCGTGAATGTCGCCAGCATGAAGACCAGTCACATCGACGGTGATCTGATCCATGTTGACGATGCCAACGACGGGCGCGTGGGCAACGCGGCCATCGGGCATGAACAGACGCACGCATGCTCCGACCGACGCCTGCGGATTGCGCGGCATCGGGTAGCCATCGCTGTAACCAACTGGAATAAGCGCGATCGTCGATGCGCGCGGGGCAACCCAGCGACCGCCGTATCCAACCGCAGCACCCGCGGGAATCGCCTTCGCCTGCACGATGGTGGTTGACCAACGCACAACCGGCCGCAGTTGCGCGCGCTCGATCACCGGGCTCGACGCCTCGAGTTCATCGAGGCCGTAACCGAGCCAAGCAACGCCAAATCGCACCATGGTGCGGTGGTAGCGCGCGTCGCGTGCGAGCGTGTAGGTGCTCGCAACATGCTGGAACAAACGCTCGAAGGCCTGCTCGGACATGAAGCCGCGACTGGCGGCGATCACGTAGTCGTAGCTTTCCAACTGGCGCGCGGTGAGCGCGGCGTCGGTGCGCGCGTGAGAGAAGTGCGCGAACACGCCGCACAGCGAAAAGCGCGGGGACTGGCAGATCCTACTGATGATGCGCACCGCCTCATCGGGCAGCGCACCGCCGCGGCTCATGCCAACATCGACCTCGACATGTACGGGAAGAACCACGCCGAGCGAGATCGCGCACGCTTCAAGCGCCGCGAGATTCGCCTCATCGTGCACCACCAGATGCAGCTGTCCCGCAAGCATGAGTCGCACGAGTTCGTCCTCGCGCGCGATGGTCGTGACGGGCATGAGCACGAGCACAGGCACCGCGCCGTTCACTGCAGCGGCCGTCTCCATCGCCTGCCGCAGCGAATAAACCGCGAGCATTTGCGCACCCGCGCCCACGAGCCTGCGCGCCACCCGCGTGACCCCAAGCCCGTACGCATCGGCCTTTACGATCGGACACAGCGCGCAATCAGGGCCGACAGTGCGACGGATGACCGACATGTTGTGGTCGATCGCTGAAAGGTCGATGTCGATGGTGCTGGTGTCCTGCATGGCGTCGTGCCTCAGCTTCCTTCGTGCCTCGTTCGCCGTCCACAGGCTTCCTGGTGAAAATCACGCAGTGAAAGTTCCGCGGCGAAGGTTGGCCGTCCTGGCCAGAAACCTTCTCGAAGCTGCATTTGTATCGACTTCCGAAACCCTCTACCATCACCGTTCTACATAAACGACGACCGCCACGACCACCGCCATGAAGCTGGGTCACAGAAAGAGTCAATGGACAATTCAGCCGCCGATACATTTGATCTCAGCAAGACCTTCGCCGACCTCGGGCTCCGGGCCGATGTCCTCGAGGGACTGACCAAGCGGGGCTTCAAGCACCCGACAAAAATCCAGGCTGCGCTCATCCCCGTCGCCCTCCAAGGTCGCGATGTGATCGGGCAAGCGAAGACTGGTACCGGCAAGACCGCCGCCTTCGGACTCCCGTTGCTTCAGATGCTTGACCGCGACGCTGGGTTCGCCGCGCTCGTTCTGGTGCCGACCCGTGAACTGGCGATTCAGGTTGCCAAGGAACTTCAGGAACTCGGCAGCTTTGCCAAGGTGCAAACGGTCGCGGTCTACGGCGGCCAACCGATTCAGAAGCAACTGGCCCTTCTTGAGAAGCGCCCGCCGATCATCGTCGGTACTCCTGGCCGCGTGATGGACTTGGCCGAGCGGAACATCCTTCCCTTCGCCGATTTCCGCTTCGCCATCCTCGACGAAGTCGACCGCATGCTCGACATCGGCTTCCGCGACGACATCCGCAAGATCCTCGGCAAACTCCGCAGAACACCACAGACCATCTTCGTCTCAGCCACCATCTCGCCCGAGATCGAAAAGCTCGCGCGCAGCTACATGAAGGACCCGGAGAAGATCGTCACCTTTGAGAAGAGCCTCACGGTTTCTCAGGTGGAGCAGAGTTACTTCGCCGTCGAGCGCTGGGACAAGAAGCGCCTGCTGCTTCATCTCCTGAAGAAGGAGACGCCGGGCCTGGCCGTTGTGTTTTGCCGAACCAAGCGCGCCGTCGACGAGATCACCGAGTACCTCAATAAGCACAAAATCGAGGCGCAATCGATGCATGGCGACATGTATCAGAAGAAGCGCGACCAGGTCATGGGCAACCTTCGCGAGGGCAATCTCTCGGTGCTGGTGGCGAGCGACCTTGCCGCGCGCGGCCTTGATGTCGACGACATCACCCATGTGGTGAACTACGACATGCCCGAGGATCCCGAGGTCTACATCCACCGCATCGGCCGCACCGCCCGCGTCGGACGCAAGGGCGTGGCGTGGAGCTTTGTGGCGCCGGATCAGGGTGAATTGCTCACCAATGTCGAAATGCTCGCCAATGTCGAGATCCCAACGACGACCTACACCGACTTCAAGCCCGGACCCGTTCCTTCGGATGTCACGGCCATGCGCGAGCACGACGCCAAGCGCAAGGAAACCGCGCAGACCGCGCGCAACCGTTCCGCTGGACCCGAGATTCCCGTGACCGCGGCGGTCGTCGATACCACGATGTTCCCCGATGGAATCGTGCCGATCGCGTTGCCTGGTCGGCGCATGGGCGGACGAGCGCGTTCTGGTCGGCGCTGAGTGTTGCAACGCCGAGAAACGCAACTGATCCGATGAAGCAGTTTGTTCGAATCGCTCCCGAGGTCCGTGATGCGCTGGCATCCGGTCGCCCTGTGGTGGCATTGGAAACGGCGGCGGTTACTCACGGACTTCCGCGCGAGCCGTTGTCTGCGCTGCCTGCGTACCTCACCGACAGCGAGACCCCTGCGGAAATCCGCGCCTGCTTTGGACCGAAGGTTCCCGCGCACCGCGCGCTCGGCCACGCGCTGGCGGCGGCGGTCCGAGCGGAGGGCGCGATCCCCGCGACCGTCGGCGTGCTGCGCGGGCAGATCGTCATCGGACTCACCAGCGCGGAACTCGACGAGCTCGCCAATGCACGCAGCCCGCACAAGGTCGCCGCGCGCGATGCGGCGTTGGTCGCCAGCCGCGGCGGCAATGGCGGCACCACCGTCGCGGGCACGCTGCTGGCATGCAAGCTCGCGCTTCCTTCGCCGATCCGCGTATTCGCCACCGGCGGCATCGGCGGCGTGCACCGCGGGTATGGGCAAAGGCCTGACATTTCCGCGGATCTCATGGAGATTCGCGACTCGGGCGTGTTGGTCGTGACCGCCGGCGCAAAGTCGATTCTCGACCTCCCCGCCACCGTGGAAATGCTCGACACCCTCGGCGTTCCGATGCTCGGTTTGGCAACGCCGTTTTTCCCGCGCTTCCTTTCTGCGGGAAACGCCGAGTTGCGCGTGAACATGGAAGTCCAGAACGAAAGCGAGGCCGCGCAGGCTTTCGCTTCACATCGCACGCTGCAACCTGCGCGCGGGATGTTGCTCTGCGTCCCGCCCATCGCTCGGTTCGCCCTGCCGCTTGAAACGATGGAACGCGCAATCGCCGACGGATTGGCTGAATGCCAGCGCGACGATGTGCGCGGACCCGAAGTCACGCCGGTGCTGCTGGCTGCGGTCGCACGCGCAACAATGGGCGCGTCACTTGCGACCAATCTGGCGGTGCTTCTGAACAACGCCCGCGTTGGTGCGCGAGTCGCGACCATGCTCGCCCGCGCCGACTGACTTGACACTTTGCCGCCGCTCTGATTGACTACGCAGGTCGTGGGCATCCGCCCCGACGCCGATACCTACGCAGAGGGAGTCCAGCGAAGCACGAGGCCGCCGAAACAGGCCGCCGCGCCCGCAGGTCTTTCCCGTTCGGGTCATCCGCGCTGAAGCACCGCAAATCCTCGACTGCTTTCCGTGACGCACCCCGCGCGCGGACACTCGTTCGCCAATGCACGGGCGCGAGATCAGTTGACAATTGGTTTCCACGATGGCTGCAAAGAAGTCCGTATCGAAGAAGACCACGAGCAAGAAGGTCGACAGCGCAAAGCCCGAGAGCGC
>QWPT01000028.1 GCA_003671075.1 Planctomycetota bacterium | reverse complement strand
CAGTCAACGAAAAGGCCCGCCTCGACTTCGAGGCGGGCCTTGTTTCGCTTCCAAACTCCCCGGTCGAACCGGCTTCAAACCCGAGGCCCGCTACCCGCGCCCCTCGTCCGCCGTGAGTGCCTGCAGGTACGCCTGGTAGGCGTAGACGCGGTCGCGCTGCCTGCCGCTGGTCTCGTGCAGGACGCCGATCTCTTCCAGCACCTCGACCGCCTTGCGCGCGGTTGGTGCGGTGGCGCCCAGCAGCGCCGCGGCCCTCGGCACCGTCACGATGGGGTTCGACGGCAGCAGGTCGAGCAGGTGGATCGCAGCCACGGTGGCGCCCGTGTGCGACATGAGCCGGCCGCGGTCCTTGGCCGTGAGCGCGAAGATGCGCTGGGCGACTGAGACGCCGTCCTCGGCGGCCTCGTCGACACACGCCAGGTAGAACCGGGTCCAGCCCTCCCAGTCGCCGTCGGTGCGCACGGCCGAGAGCCGGTCGTAGTACTCGCGCTGGTGGCGCTTGAACGAGTGGCTCAGGTACAGGATGGGCGAGCGCATCACGCCCCAGTGCTCGAGGAGCAGGGTGATGAGCAGGCGCCCGATCCGGCCGTTGCCGTCCAGGAAGGGGTGGATCGTCTCGAACTGCACGTGCGCCAGCCCGGCCTTGACGAGCGCCGGAAGCGGGTCGCGCCCGTGGATCCAGCGGTCGAGGTCGGCGAGCAGCCCCGGCACCGCATCGGCCGGAGGGGGCACGAAGCGCGCGTTTCCGGGCCGCGTGCCTCCGACCCAGTTCTGGCTCGTTCGGATCGTGCCAGGCTTCTTGTCGCCGCCGCGACGGGTGCCTGCATCCCGCATGAGACGCCGGTGCGCCTCGCAGAGCAGGCGCGCGCTCAGCGGCAGCCCCTTCGGCTTCGCAAGCTCGCGGCGCGCGTAGGTCAGCGCCTCGACGTAGTTGCAGACCTCCGCCACGTCGTCCTCATGCGCGGTGCGGTCGGTCGCCTCGAACTCCAGCACGTCGCGCAGGGTGGCCTCGGTGCCCTCGATCTGCGAGGTCAGCACCGCCTCCTTCCGGACGAAGCCGTAGAGGAACCACTCGGTGCTTGGCACGAGGCTCGCGGCGACCTCCAGGCGGCCGACGGCCGCCATGGCGCGCGCACAGGCGGCGTCGATGGGCCCCTCGACGCGGAGCGGCGGACCGTCAGGGGGCAGGGTGGCCGGAACGAACGCGCGCACGGTCTCGCCGGCGACGGTGGAGTTGCGGTAGTTGCCGGTGGTGCGCGGCATCGGAAGCGTTCCTTTCTCTGGGTGGCATTCTAGGAAACGATCGCTTCCTAGTCAATCCGTGGAGGAAACGCCCTTGACTTCGCGCCTTGGGGGCTCCAGTCAACGAAAGGGCCCGCCTCGACGTCGAGGCGGGCCTTCCTTCGATTTCGAACCCGTGCGCTCACCAATCGACCGAGATGCGGCGAGCAGAAACGGATCTCAGTGCCGCGACTTATCCGGCGCGACGATCTGCACAGAGCCGTCTTCACGCTTGACGCCCCATTCAGGGTAGCCCGAAGCCGGCACGATGACCCAGACCGAAACATCCCGCCGCACGATGTCGCGGTTCGCGGTCTCGATCTTGTAGTGATCGCGAAGTGTCTCGAGGTCTGTGGGTGACGCTGCGCGCCATGGCCCGGGGTGCTTGCCGAAGCAGCCGCCCATCGCGAGAACGATGCAGGGTGACGCGACGAGCGTGAGCATGGTCATGTGGCGCATGGGTGTCGATCCTCTGGTGATCCAGTTCGAAAGCGCGCACTCAGAATGATATCTGCATCACTCGTTCGACATGTGCCCGACATCGAACCCACGGCAGCTGGTTCTGGACCGGCTCCCTTCGAAGTGCCTGACCGACGGCGGCCTCGAAAGACTCGATCGAAATGGGGACCGTTCGGAGCATGTCGGCGGGAAGTATGCCACGGAGTCGCACGCGCGAGACGGCGCGCTTTCATTGGTGCGCGCGGCCGACACTCCGCAGCGAGCCGCGAGCGTGCGACCGTTTCAATCAACCCCCTGATCTCGGAAGGCTGTGAACCAGTCCAGAGAGCGCGTGAGATCAAGGCGGGGTTTCGCCCGTTTCGCCGCCGTTCGGATCGGCGGCCTTCGCTCTCTCCACAAAGGCGAGAGCGCCCAACCCCCGCCACGGCGCGGCAGCAGGGGGTTTCACCCTCATCAGCCTGTAAACAAACCGGTCGACCTCGCGAGAGGCCGACCGGTTGAACTCCCCCAGCGAAACGGATCCAAACTTTAGATGGCGTTCTGACCGCGCCAGAGGGGGCGAAGACCCATTTCCTCGCAACGGGCGTGAGGGGCCCGATCGAAACGTAGGGGCAAAGAGCGCGAAGCCAACCACGCCCCAAACGCATCGCTCACGCTCCGGGCACCCCCGAAACCCGCGACCTCGGATCAGGTTCCCGCAGGACCCGCGCGCCCATGCGAAAGACCCGTTCAGGTCCGGTGTCCCTCGTGGAGCACCGGGGTTCCCGAAGGCGCCGCCGCACCAACCCAATCGCACTTGCCATTGTAGCAACGTATGATACAATGGCCATCATGCTCACGATCTCGCTCGCCAGCCCTGTCCCGATCCACGACCAGCTCGTGGCCGGCCTTCGCGGGCTCATCGCCGCGGGGCAGCTCGCGGAAGGCGATGAACTGCCGCCGGTCCGGCAGCTCGCCGCGGACCTGGGCATCAACCTGAACACCGTCGCTCGCGCCTACCGCGACCTCACGGACGCCGGGCTGTTCGCTTCCGTGCGCGGCCGCGGCACCATCGTCATCGCCACAGTCGAGCGCGCCGCGGGCCCCAAGGTCGAGGAACGCAAGCGCATCGAGGCAGGCATCGCCGCCGCGCTCGGCGATGCCAAGCTCGCGGGACTCACCCGTGAGGCCGCGGAATCCATGGCGGCACGCCAGATCGAGCGCCTGTGGAAGCACGCCTAGACCGCACGACACGCCGTTTCAAACACCAGATCACGGAGACCCATCATGTCGGATCCCTTCATCACGCTCGGCCGCTTGTTCATGCTCATCTTCGTCCCGGTGATGCTGCTCTTCCCGCTCGTGTTCGCGGCGCTCGTGCCGAACCGCGCAGCCGACGACTCGGCGCGCATCAAGGCGCGCGGGATGCTGCTCACGCTCGCGATGAGCACCGCCGCGCTGCTTGCGATCTGGGTCGGACTGGTCCTGACCGGACTGCGGTTCAACTTCGCGATGGTCATCGCGGGCTTCTGGTGGCCGTGGTTCTTCCCGCTGTGGTTCTTCCTCGCGATGCCCGCGATCGTGGCGAAGAACCCGTACTGGGGATGGACGGTCGGCAGCGGATCCGCTTCGGGCGGCGTGCGCACGGCGTCGCTCGTGAACCGTGAACGCACGAGCCCCGTGACCCGCGCCATGTGGGCGGTGCCGATCACGCTGTTCGTCCTGATCCTGGCGGCAATCGCGGCACGCGGACTCCTGCCCTTCGGCGTCGGCCCGTACCCGGGCGACTCGGCGATCGACCCCGAGGCCGCGCGGGTCGCCTATGCGGAAGTCGAGCGTTCGCGGTGGATTTTCTCGCTCGTCGTCTTCGGGTCGGTCTTCGGGTTCGTGCTCGCCATCCTTCCCCGCAGCCTTCGGCGCACCCTCTCCGAGCCCGAGCCGATGGACGCGGCGGGCTCGGCGGAACTGGCTCAGCTGTATGCCGCGCAGCGCCGCAAGCGCGTGCTCGGCCTCTTCTGGGGCATCGGCGTTGTGCTTCCCGCCTGCATCGGCTTGTTCAGCGTCCTTCAGGCCTGGTTCCCGAATGACGGGAGCATGTGGGGGCTCATTGGCGGCATCGGCGGATCGATCCTCGGAATCTGCGGTGCGATCTTCGGGACCTGGATGACGGTTGAGCGAGCGAAGATCTCCGAAGTCCGCGCACGGCTCGAAAGACGTTGAGCGCAGCGGAGAGAAGGGTGGCGGTCGCCCGGGGCATCGGTTTGGTAGGACGAACGGAGCGTTCCCACGAAGGGTGCCAACGCCCTCAGATGAGCGAGCCTCTCGTTTCCACGGGCACACGCTGTGCCACAGGACCTTACACAGAGAAGTGACGTCCCCGGACGAGACGACTTCAAACCCCAGTTCTGCTACCCGCGCCGCTCGTCCGCCGTGAGCGCCTGCAGGTACGCCTGGTAGGCGTAGACGCGGTCGCGCTGCCTGCCGCTGGTCTCGTGCAGGACGCCGATCTCTTCCAGCACCTCGACCGCCTTGCGCGCGGTTGGTGCGGTGGCGCCCAGCAGCGCCGCGGCCCTCGGCACCGTCACGATGGGGTTCGACGGCAGCAGGTCGAGCAGGTGGATCGCAGCCACGGTGGCGCCCGTGTGCGACATGAGCCGGCCGCGGTCCTTGGCCGTGAGCGCGAAGATGCGCTGGGCGACTGAGACGCCGTCCTCGGCGGCCTCGTCGACACACGCCAGGTAGAACCGGGTCCAGCCCTCCCAGTCGCCGTCGGTGCGCACGGCCGAGAGCCGGTCGTAGTACTCGCGCTGGTGGCGCTTGAACGAGTGGCTCAGGTACAGGATGGGCGAGCGCATCACGCCCCAGTGCTCGAGGAGCAGGGTGATGAGCAGGCGCCCGATCCGGCCGTTGCCGTCCAGGAAGGGGTGGATCGTCTCGAACTGCACGTGCGCCAGCCCGGCCTTGACGAGCGCCGGAAGCGGGTCGCGCCCGTGGATCCAGCGGTCGAGGTCGGCGAGCAGCCCCGGCACCGCATCGGCCGGAGGGGGCACGAAGCGCGCGTTTCCGGGCCGCGTGCCTCCGACCCAGTTCTGGCTCGTTCGGATCGTGCCAGGCTTCTTGTCGCCGCCGCGACGGGTGCCTGCATCCCGCATGAGACGCCGGTGCGCCTCGCAGAGCAGGCGCGCGCTCAGCGGCAGCCCCTTCGGCTTCGCAAGCTCGCGGCGCGCGTAGGTCAGCGCCTCGACGTAGTTGCAGACCTCCGCCACGTCGTCCTCATGCGCGGTGCGGTCGGTCGCCTCGAACTCCAGCACGTCGCGCAGGGTGGCCTCGGTGCCCTCGATCTGCGAGGTCAGCACCGCCTCCTTCCGGACGAAGCCGTAGAGGAACCACTCGGTGCTTGGCACGAGGCTCGCGGCGACCTCCAGGCGGCCGACGGCCGCCATGGCGCGCGCACAGGCGGCGTCGATGGGCCCCTCGACGCGGAGCGGCGGACCGTCAGGGGGCAGGGTGGCCGGAACGAACGCGCGCACGGTCTCGCCGGCGACGGTGGAGTTGCGGTAGTTGCCGGTGGTGCGCGGCATCGGAAGCGTTCCTTTCTCTGGGTGGCATTCTAGGAAACGATCGCTTCCTAGTCAATCCGTGGAGGAAACGCCCTTGACTTCGCGCCTTGGGGGCTCCAGTCAACGAAAGGGCCCGCCTCGACGTCGAGGCGGGCCTTCCTTCGATTTCGAACCCGTGCGCTCACCAATCGACCGAGATGCGGCGAGCAGAAACGGATCTCAGTGCCGCGACTTATCCGGCGCGACGATCTGCACAGAGCCGTCTTCACGCTTGACGCCCCATTCAGGGTAGCCCGAAGCCGGCACGATGACCCAGACCGAAACATCCCGCCGCACGATGTCGCGGTTCGCGGTCTCGATCTTGTAGTGATCGCGAAGTGTCTCGAGGTCTGTGGGTGACGCTGCGCGCCATGGCCCGGGGTGCTTGCCGAAGCAGCCGCCCATCGCGAGAACGATGCAGGGTGACGCGACGAGCGTGAGCATGGTCATGTGGCGCATGGGTGTCGATCCTCTGGTGATCCAGTTCGAAAGCGCGCACTCAGAATGATATCTGCATCACTCGTTCGACATGTGCCCGACATCGAACCCACGGCAGCTGGTTCTGGACCGGCTCCCTTCGAAGTGCCTGACCGACGGCGGCCTCGAAAGACTCGATCGAAATGGGGACCGTTCGGAGCATGTCGGCGGGAAGTATGCCACGGAGTCGCACGCGCGAGACGGCGCGCTTTCATTGGTGCGCGCGGCCGACACTCCGCAGCGAGCCGCGAGCGTGCGACCGTTTCAATCAACCCCCTGATCTCGGAAGGCTGTGAACCAGTCCAGAGAGCGCGTGAGATCAAGGCGGGGTTTCGCCCGTTTCGCCGCCGTTCGGATCGGCGGCCTTCGCTCTCTCCACAAAGGCGAGAGCGCCCAACCCCCGCCACGGCGCGGCAGCAGGGGGTTTCACCCTCATCAGCCTGTAAACAAACCGGTCGACCTCGCGAGAGGCCGACCGGTTGAACTCCCCCGACTGGACTTGAACCAGTAACCTGGCGGTTAACAGCCGCCCGCTCTACCAATTGAGCTACAGGGGAATGGGACGGAGAGAATACCGTGGATTGCTGAATCGTCAAGCGGGCAGGCCGACTTGAGACCGCTCTGCAGACTTTGTCGGATGAGGAATTTCGAAGTCGGCAATTTCGACCGCCCGTCTTCCGTTGGCCGACACCATGACCCTATCCATCGCAATCGCGATCCTCTGCATCCAAGCCACGGCGGATCCGGTTCCCACCTACGCGACAGCGGTTGCCCCCATCGTGGCGCAGGCCTGTACCGAGTGCCATCGTGGAGGGGGGATCGCGCCTTTCAGCCTTGAGTCGGCAGCCGATCTCACCAACCGAGCGGCGATGGTGGCCCGCGTTGTTGGCGACGGGACCATGCCGCCCTGGTTCGCGACCGCCGATGCCGTTGCCGCTCATCGATTCCGCAACGACCGTTCGCTTTCCGACGCCGACAAGTCGACGCTTTTGGCCTGGCTCCAGTCTGAAAGTCGACCCATTGGAGATCTATCGAAGGCTCCGCCCCCGCGCGGCGCCGCTCCCGAGTGGCGCGTTGGTAAGCCTGATGTCGTGCTCGAACTTCCCCATGGCGTCGAGATCAAGCCCGACGGCACCATGCCCTATGTAAATCTGCGAGTGCCGACTGGCTTCACCCAAGACAAGTGGATTCGCGCATGGGAAGTTCTTCCGACTGCGCGCGCGCAAGTGCACCATGTGCTTGTCTTCGCCGTGCCCGAAGGCGCGAAGGGTCCGATGGCGGAGGCGCATGGGTTCTTCGCCGCCTATGTCCCGGGTGGCGGATTTCGCCAGTACGACGCGACGCGCGCGAAAAAACTACCCAAGGGCAGCGACCTCCTGTTTCAGCTGCATTACACGCCCAATGGCAAGGCCACCATCGATCGAACCCGCATCGGCCTCGTCTTCGCCGACGCGCCGCCTGAGCACGAGGTTCATACCGCGGGCATCTTCGATTCTCAATTGGACATTGCCCCCAATGACGCGAGCCACCGCGAGGGAATCGCCATGACTGCCCCAGCCGATCTGCGCATACTTTCGTGGATGCCGCACATGCACACGCGCGGCAAGAGCTTTCGCGCATATCGCGAGGTCGATGGCGTGCGCGAGACCCTGCTCGACATTGCGCACTACGACTTCAACTGGCAACTCTCCTACGACTACGCCACGCCGATCGAGGTGAAGCGGGCAACCACGATCGGCATCGAGGCTGTCTTCGATAATTCAGCGGCGAATCCCGTGAATCCCGATCCGTCCAAGCGCGTGCGTTGGGGCCAACAGACGACCGATGAGATGCTGATCGGATACATCGAGTATGAACTGCCCAACGGCGGACCCACGATTGGAAGCGGCGGCATGCGCGCGCGTATCCGCGATAGGGCGTCGCAGTTCGCAGCGCTTGATGAGAACGCCAATGGCGCGATCGAGCGCGGCGAAGGCGGCGAAGTCGTGCGCCGCGCCTTCGATGCAGCCGACGCCGACCACGACGACAAGATCACCCGCGCCGAGTTTGACGCGTTCATGGCGCAGCGCAATCGTGCGAACTGAAGTTCAGCATCGCATCCGCGCTTGTATCGCTGAAAAATCCGCGTAATCTGCGCGGATCATGCCCACCCTCGACCGCCGCTCCTTCACCGCCATCTCTGGAATCGCTGCATTCGGAGGCGCGTTCGGAGTTGCGATAGGCATCAAGCCGCCCACAGCATCCGCAGCCGAACCGCAGGCCGCAGTCGCCAACAATCGCGCGTTGTTGTTCGCGCATTTCACCGACATTCACATGACCACCGAGCACAACGCCGCGCAAGGCACCGCGCGCGCGCTGGCCACGGCGCAGGGCGAGGGCATCAGCATGATCCTCACCGGCGGCGACCTCGTGATGGATTCGTTCGCAACCAAGCGTGCGACCGTCGATGCCGAATGGGCGCTCTTTCACAAGACTTTCGACGAGCACTGCAAGGTTCCGGTGGAGCATTGCCTTGGCAATCACGATGTCTTCGGTTGGTGCAAGGCCAAATCCGGTCTCGACGGAAGCGAACCCGACTACGGATACGCACGCGCGATGGCTGAGACCAAACTCGCATCGCGCTGGCGCAGCTTTGATCGCAACGGCTGGCACTTCATCGTGCTCAGCTCGGTCGAGCATGATCCCAAGGACGAGTGCGGATATCTCGCGCAGATCAATCCCGAGCAGCGCGCGTGGCTCGAGAAGGACCTTGCTGCAAACACGCTTCCGACCGTCGTCGTGTCGCACATCCCGATCGTCACCATCACCCCGTCCATCCGCGGCGAAAGCAGTGTGAAGAACCAGCAGACCATCATCTCCGGCGGTCTGGTTCACCTCGATGCGGCCGACATTCACAAGATGTTCCGCAAGTCCGGCCGGGTGAAGCTGGTGCTGAGCGGCCATACCCACCTCGTCGACCGCTGCACTGCCGACGGCGTGACCTACGCCTGCAGCGGCGCCATCTGTGGTGGCTGGTGGAAGAAAAACGCGACCTACTGCGATCCCTGCTACGCACTCATCGACCTAAAAACCGACGGCTCGTTCGAGTACCAATTGCGGCCGACAGGTTGGACGATCGCTTAACCCGCGATCACTTCAGGATGCGCTTCACTTCAACCGAAAGCACGCCTTCGAGCGTGGAGATGCGCTCGATCAGCATGTCCGCTTCGGATTCGCCCGCGAGGTCGATCTCGTAGCTGCGCTCGACGGCGCTACCACTGCGCACTGATTCAATACCGATCAGGGTTGGCTGCGATGTCCCGGCGGCGATTTCGCGTTGCAGAGCCTCGCGCTGCGTGAAGAGGGGCGCAAGGCGAATGTGAAGTGTGAAGGCGTTGCGTAGGGTGCCGCTGGTTCTTCGCGCGTCGCCGCTGAACAACTTCGCCGCCGCCGCAACAAACACCAATGCCAGTGCGGGAACCATGAGGTACCCCGCGCCAATCGCCAGACCGACCGCCACCGCGCAGATCACGAAGGCGGTGTCGCGGGTGTCTTCAACAATGGTGCGAAAGCGCACAATCGACAACGCGCCCACGATGCTGAACGCACGCGCGACATTGTTGCCGATCACAATCGTTGTCACGGTAAGAAGCACGGTGAGCAGTACCAGCGTTGCGATGAAGCGTTGGTCCGACGCGCGGCCTCGTGTCCAGCGGTAGACGAATGCGACGGCGCTGCCGAGCAAGAGCGCCATGCATAGTCGGGTCGCCGCATCAACAAAGGCGATATCCGCATCGCTGCCAAACGCAGTCGTCAGGAATTCAGGCATCGGATGTCACTCCTCGTGGTCCTTCAGGGCCGGCTGCGCCGATTTCGGCGTGTAGCCGAGAAGATACTTGGAACGCTTCTCAAAGAACTCGCGAAGCGCGCCCGTCGGTTCGGCGGAGGTTTCGCGCTCGAACGCCACGGTTGCGAACGCCTTGCGCGTGTCTTGTGCGACCAGCTCGCCGATGAGCGCGCGGTGGGCCGCGACCAGTGGCCCCATGTTGTCCCAGCTCATTTCCTTCGCAATCACCGCGATATTGGCGAGATACTTGGTTCGAAGCGCGGGCACGGCAAGAAGCTTGCTGCGCAGCGGTTTCATCGCATCGTCCATGCCCGTCAGCGGATCGAGTTCGATCATCGAGCCGCCGCCCGGCCCGCCCGGTCCACCTGGCCCGCCCGGTCCACCTGGTCCACCTGGTCCCTCAGGTCCACCCGGTCCTTCAGGTCCGCGCGGCATTCCACGCCCGCGCCCGCGCCCACCGCCTGGTCCGCCCGGTCCACCTGGCCCGCCCGGTCCACCTGGCCCGCCATGTGACGCTTTGAAAGCCTCGTTCATGTCATGCGGCACGATGTGGAAGACGCCCTGCGGGTCCTTGTAGATTGAGTAATCGCTCGAGCGAATCCAATAGCCATCGGAGTTCGCCGTCGCGATGTCGAGGGCAAGAAACCACAGCGCGCCATCGATGTCGAGGATCGGCGAGAGCGCCGCTTCGAGTTTGTCCGTCGGCGTTTCGCTCAGCACCTTGCACAGATTTACAAGGTCTTTCCAGTCCTTCGCGCCTTGCTTGCCATCGTCCTTCGTCTTGATTTCGTAGCGTTGCTTGTATTGCGCGAGCGCCTCGCCGCGGTAGTCGAGTCCGCCCGTCGCCATCGGCGAGCCCATGACCTTCCATCGCGCGCCATCGCCGTCAGACTTCGGCCAGTGCTCGCGGAGGAACACCTTGTTGAACTGTTCAACGCTCGCGAACACGCCCCACGACTCGCCGTTCACCACGACATGCACAAAATTCGCTTTGGGAACAGGCAAATGCGGCGCAGCGATTTGTGCGTACAGCAACGATGACATCATCGATGGATCGCCGTTGCAGTTGAGAAGATTGAGCGTGTTTTGTCCGTACAACCGCGCCTTGGTATCGGTGTGGTCGATCGAGATGTTGAGTGAACGCTTGGTCCCGCGCGGCACCATCATGTAGCTCGACGCTCCGCGAAAGTGCACGCCGATGCCGTTGAACTTCTTGCCGTCAACGGTCATGGTTGCGGGCACATCAGCATCGGTGTTGTGAAAGAGCTCGAGCTCTTCCTCCCAGTTGGGCAGATCGAAATCGATGAAGACGGTGCGCACAACATTTTGGGCAAACAGCGGCGAATCAGGGTAATTTTGAACATCGGCAGGCGCGACCTTCGGCCCCGGCTTCGTTTCGGCGCGCGCCGCGCCCGGCATTCCGCCCGGCATTCCTCCTGGCATTCCTCCTGGCCTACCACCTGGCCCGCGCATTCCTCCACGCCCACCACCCGCGCGTTGCGGAGTCTTCTTCAGTTCCTCGCGCGCGGCATCGCGCTCGGCGCCGTCGAGTCGGCCATTGTCGTTCTTGTCGAATTTCTCGAGGATCTTCCGTGTTTCGCCGCCAGGACCTCCCGGCCCCATGCGACCACCACCATCAGGCGGCCGGTCTTGAAAGCCATCTCCAGGCGGCGACTGGCCACCCGCAGCAGCAGTCAGAGCCAGCACAAGCGAGAGAGTGGAACGGCGAAGAGCACTAAGAATTTCCATGAGATACCTCCGAGAATTCGTTGCGCTTCTCGATGCGATTCGGGACCGAGTATCGCCTTGAATTCAGCCGATCTTCGCGATGCCGCCCATGTACGGCCGCAGCACCTCGGGCACAATCACGCTGCCATCGGCCTGCTGGTGCATTTCAAGCAGCGGGATCAGAATGCGCGGGCTCGCCGCCACCGTGTTGTTCAGCGCGTAGGCAAAGCGCATCTTGCCCGCCTCGTCCTTGTAGCGCAGATTGAGGCGGCGGCACTGGAAGTCGTTCAAACGGCTCGCGGAATGGGTCTCGCCGAACTCGCCCGTGGGCGCGCCGTCGGGACCGTTTGCGCCGCGTCCAGGCATCCAACTTTCGATGTCGATCATGTCCTCGTTCTTCACGCCGAGGTCGCCCGTGCAGCACTGAAGCAATCGGTACGCAAGCCCCATCGATTGCAGAATCATCTCGACCGACTCGATCATCTGCTTGTGCCACGCGCGGCTTTCTGCGTCATCGGCCTTGCACACCACGATTTGCTCGACCTTGTCGAACTGGTGGATGCGGTACAGGCCCGCCGTGTCCTTGCCCGCCGCGCCGGCTTCGCGGCGGAAGCAGGTTGAAACCGTGCAGTACTTCAGCGGCAACTGGTCCATGTGCAGGATTTCATCGGCGTGGAGGCCCATGAGCCCGACCTCGCCGGTGCCAGTCAGGAACATGTCGTGGCCTGAGCCGCGCTTGGACTCCTCGATGTGATAGGCCTGCTCGCGACCGGCTGGAAAGAAGCCAGTTCCGATCATGCACTCTTCCTTCACCAACACGGGCACGCCCATCGGCGTGAAGCCGCGCTTGTCGGCCATGAAGTCAACCGCGTAGCGCAGCACCGCTTGATGCAGGCGCATGCCGAGGCCCCACATCACATAGTGGCGCGTGCCGCCGATCTTCACGCCGCGTTCGAAATCAACCAAGCCGTGCATCTTCACGAGTTCTAGATGCGTGCGCGGCTTGAAGCCACGGTTCTCCGCAAAGCTCTTCTTGAAGTCCCAACCAGCGGGGGCCCAGCGGCGAACCTCGACATTGTCGTCGCTGCCCTTGCCCTTGGGAACCTCGTCGGTTGGTGGTTGAGGAACCTGCAGCCACAGTGCTTTCCACTCCGGCTCGATCGCCTGCATGTGGCGCTCTTCCTCGGCCACAATCGCCTTTAACTCCGCGGGCTTCGACTCAAGCGTTGCGATTTCAATTTCGAGACGGTCCTTCTCGTCGCCCGCTGCGCCCTTGAGCTTTCCCTTCAGTTGCCCGATGGTCGGCCCGATCTCCTTCGAGATCTTGTTCTGCTCCGATCGCGCGGTTTCTTGACGAGTGAGGATCGCTCGTCGCGCCTCATCGAGCGCGAGCAGGCGGTCGACATCGACATCCATGCACTTGTCTCGCACAGCGTTGCGGTAGCGGTCGGGATTCTCGCGAAGGTCCTTGAGGTCGATCATGGTTGCGCGGAAGATAGCGCAGTCGGCACTTCACTGTGCGTGCGTTGATCGAGGAAGCTCACGCGCCAAAGTCGCACGCCCACGCTTCAGGGGCCGCGGTCGCGATACGAAGGCGGCGCCGCCCATCGCATCTTCGCGCGCAGGGTTTCCCAGTAGCGATTGGACGGATTGGCGACAAACAGGGCCTTTTGCGTGTGCTGGCTCGCCTGGAGTTTGTCGCCCGACTGCATGGGAACGAAGCGCTGTCCATCAAGAACCACGCTGGTTCCCTCATTGGCGCGTCGCAGGGTGATCGAAATCAACTCGTGCGCGCCGACCACCACGGGACGAAACGCAAGGCTGTGCGCGCAGATCGGCGTGATGATGATGCCCGCGACATCGGGGTGAACGATCGGCCCGCCCGCGCTCGCGCTGTACGCGGTGGAGCCCGTGGGCGTCGCAAGGATCACTCCATCCCCGGTGATCTCAACACCACCCGCGCCCTCGTCGACGCTCAGCGACATCTCGATCATGCGGTGCGGCGTGCCTGCGGCAATGACGGCATCGTTGATGGCCAGTCCGCTGTCCGAGACCGATCCATCCGGTCGGATCACGGTGACATGCAGAATCATTCGCTCGCGCAGCGGCGGCGCTGGCGAGAACACGAGATCCGCGTGTTTGGCGAGGTCGTCGGTATCGAACTCGGCAAGAAATCCAAGTCTTCCCGCGTTCACGCCGACGATCGGCCGCGCGCGATCGGCGAGTCGACGGGTTTGCGCGATCAGCGTGCCGTCGCCACCGATGACAAACGCGAGGTCAAAGAGCAGATCCGCGGGCAGCGGCGCATCGCTCGCATCGATCTCGGTGATATGGGCTCGCGTTGCGATGATCGCGCGAACATCATCGGCGGTGCGTACGGCCTCGGGCCTGATGCGATTGGCGATGAGAAGCGCGCGGGGCGGCATAGGGGTTGGAGTGTAGCTCGTGCTCAGACCCGAACCGCGTGCCGCGTCCACCTCAGCTCACAAGCCCCCTCAGCTCACAAGCCCCCTCAGCTCACAAGCCCCTTGGTCACTCTCATGAACGCGGTTTCAAGGCTGATTTCCTCTGGTTGCAGCCGCGAAAGCCGGAAACCTTGCGCGAGCAGGCGCGCCGCCAACTCGCTCGCCGCCACGCCCGAATCCGGCTCCAGCTGCACATCCATGCGCCGTCCGCCTTCCTCGATGGCGATGTCGACCTTTGCGACTCCGCGCACGCCGCGCAAGAGTTGCGCAGCCTCATCAGTGCGCGCCTCCACCGAAACCTGCACGACCTTGCCGACCTTGGTGCGCTGCATGAGTTCGCTCAACGCGCCTGCGAAAATCAGCTTTCCCTGCTCGATCACGCCCACGGCGTTGCAGAGGTCTGCGAGCTCGGACAGGATGTGCGAGGAAATCAGAATGGTCTTGCCGATGCGCCGCAACTCCTTCAGCAGCTCGCGCATTTCAATGCGCGCGCGCGGATCGAGGCCCGACGATGGTTCGTCCATCAACAACACCTTCGGATCATGAATCAGCACGCGCGCAACCGCCAGCCGCTGCTGCATTCCGCGCGACAGCCCGTTCACCTCAGTCTCCGTCTTATGCGTGAGGTCGGTCAGCGTCAGCACCTCAGTAATCGTCCGCTCGCGTTTCGACGCGGGAACCGAGTAGCACGCCGCGAAAAACTCCAGATACTCGCCAACGGTCATGTCTTGGTACGCGCCCATGAAGTCGGGTACATAGCCAATAAGCGGGCGAATCAGGTGATTCTGATAGCCAACGACCTTCCCATCAATGCGCGCTTCGCCCCATGTGGGCTTCAGCAGCGTGGCAAGAATCTTGATCGTCGTCGTCTTACCCGCACCGTTGGGCCCGATGAAACCGAAGCAAGTTCCTTCCTCGATGGTGAGGTTGAGGTTGTCGAGCGCGACGAAATCGCCGTACTTCTTCGTGAGGTTGACCGTTTCGATCATGGGCATGGCGTTGGACTCACTCGCTGTTCCTGCTCGGTCGCGGAAACTTGTCAGGCACGATCCAGTACGAACTCGCGGGCAGCGGCATCACCCATCGCACCATCACCCGCCCCGAACTTTTGATCCGCTCGCCATCGAGGGTGAAGTCGTAGGGCAGGGGAGCGGCTTCGAGCCAGCCCGTCACGATCAAGCACGGCTGCGTGAGCCATTGCGATAGGTCCAGCTCACGGCCGCCCAATCGGGCGATGCGCAGCGTGGTCTCACCGTTGTCGCGCAGGTAGCGCGGCGGCTGCAGCATTCCGTAGATCGAAAGCATGTCCATCGATTTTTCGAGCTCAATGTCGCGGAGTCCCGCCGTTTGGCGCGCGTCCTGTTCGGTGTCATCGTAATAAACCGTTGCCAGCGTGCGCTCGAGCCCCGAGACAATGGTCATCGGCCGCGGATCGCCAAACACCTGCGCCATATCCAGCGGTTTTCCTGGCGCCCATTCCGTAACATCCATCATCACCCCGCGATTGGGTAGCGGGTCGATCGCGCGTCGCACCGGTACGTCGTCAGCTTCGGCGGGCGCAAGCGAGGTCAGCGGATTTCGCCGCGGCCAGATGTGCATCACCTTCACATTGCGCAGCGTGCCCGGCAGTTCATGCAGAAGCGAGCCAGTCAACGCGATCGTCGGGGTGGCTGCGTTGTTGTCGATCTGGGCGGTGATCGGCGTCTGTGCGTGAGGCATTCGTCCCCACGCTTCAGGCACGGCGCCAAGCCATTGCGCCTTAAAATCGACGGTGGTCGCGCGCGACGGCACCGTGACTCGGTTGGTGCTGTCGAGCGGAAGTTGGTAGCGCTCACGACTCGGGAATCCCTCAACCGACGATCCAGCAGGCCGCCACGATTCAAGCGTGTTGCGCAGCGTGGGGTCACCATCGGGATCGATCGCCAACTCAACCGATCCGTAGTCGGGCGCAAAAACCGAAAGCCAAGTCACCGCGCGCCGCCGCTGAACGCGGGTAATGTCGTTCTCGCCAGGCGCGCGCTCGATCATGTCGAGCACGGTCAGGTGGCTCGCGCGCGCCGTTCGTCCCGCAAAGGTGCGACCGACCAGCAGGATCACCACCGTGAACACCAGCGCCACGCCGACATACGCCACCCACGACCAACGCTCGCGCTTCATCGCCTTCAGCGCAGCAAATCCGAGCGGCCCTGCGATCAGCCAGTAGAGCCCGAACACCGCCGTTGCCGTCAACACGCCGATGGCCGCTTCGCCGGAAAGTCCGATGGTTTGCGCGATCGCCATTCCGTCGCCGATTTCACGCGTGTAACCGCCGCTGCTGATCAAGCGTTGCTTCTGCTCAAGCGCGGTGTACTCCGCGCCCGACGGTGTGTCGGCGCGGCGCGCCAGGATGCGGTTCCAGAACACATCGCCCTGCGGAATCGCTGGCACTTGCAGGGCACGCGCCGAGAGTTCCTCGACATCGATTCCGAGCAGTGTCATGTGGCCGAAGCCCAACTCGCGGCGAATACCCACGATTTTCCCATCAATCGGCCCGCTGTCCGCCGCCAGCGTCGAGTTGGGTGCCTTGGTCGCCGGCGTTGCAATAAACGGACGCCAACCGCGGTCAAGTGTCGCTTCCTCAAACAAACCAAGGCGAGTCTTGGCCTTGGGATCGCGCAGTGAATTCGACACCGACAGCATCGGGAGGATGTCATTCACGGCAACATCATCGATGCGCGTCGGCGCCACCGACGGCAGCAATCCGCTGAATCCATGGCGACCTTCTACGCCAATCGACCACGGATCGCCCGATGCAGGCAGCGCGATCACGAAGTTTCCACCGCGTTCGGTCCACTGCTCGATTGCGCGCGCCGACTCCGCGGAGAGCCGTGCCGGCGCGATGGATCCGTCGACCCACACGATCGAGTCGAACATCGCTAGGCCTTCCCAACGATCGGGAAACGCTTCGATATCGCGCGCGTTGGCGATTGCCGTCGTCGTATTCATCGACGGAATCGTTCCGTTCTGCGCCGCTTGTGCGTAGATGTCTAGCCCCGCCACGCGCGGCCCGACGACTAGGAACGCGTCGTCATTCAAACCGAGGATTCTCGGCGGATTCGCAGCAGTCGACGGCGCGAGTTTCGCCGTGCCCAAATCGCGCACCCGCTCGCCGCCCTCGAGCTCGTAGAGTCGAAGATCAAAGATCGTCGACTGCAGCGTGCCTTGTTGGTAAGGCGGCAGCACTCCGTACAGCCAGCGTCGTTGCGCCTGCCCGGGATTCAGCACGAATCGCCGCGAGTGCTCGACGATGTCGAGGTCCGCGCTCGGGATCTCCCACACCGCCTCGATCTCGGTCACTCGATCAAGGCTGCTGCGAAACTGCACCAGCAGGGCTAAGGGGCCTCCGCCGCGCGCCACATCGCCCGCGCCGAAATGCAGCAACTCGACGTCGACCGATTGCGCCGCCGTCGAACTTCCGAGAACCCCGGAGAACGCAAGGCAGAGGCAGGCAAGGACCGATCGAAATTCCATGGGCGCGAAGTGTACCCAACGAAGCCGCTCGACTCGAAGGGTCGAGCTCAACTCGGAGCCTCGACCCGCCGATCCCCATTGCATGTTCGTCTTCACGACCATCCTCGCCTGCGTGGGCGCGTTCATCGCCGCCATCCTGACCCTCAAGGTCATGGTCACGCGCGTCGACCACGCCTGCCGCCTTGCGGAACTCGTGCGCGAAACCCGCCGCTTGCGCGTCTTCCACCGCGCCGCCACCGCCCCAGCCCGCGCGCGCCGCCGCTGATTTGGGCTCAATTCAGCGGGAAAGCTGGGCGAGCTCGTGCAGAATCGTCGCTTGGCTACGGATCGAATTGCGGTAGCACTCCAACTCAAACTTCTCGTTGGGCGAGTGCACGCAGTCGTCGTCGAGGCCAAAACCAACCAGCAGGCAGTCCATTCCCAGGATCCGCTGGATTGCGCCAACCGCAGGAATGCTGCCGCCGGTGCCGATCAGCAGCGGCTCTTTGGCGAACACGGACTGCAGGCCACGACTTGCCGCCGTGAGGTAGCGCGAGTGCTCGCTGACTTCGATCGCGGGGTTCACGCCATGGGTTTCGAACACCGCGCGACAGCCCGACGGCAGCCGCGCCTGCACGAATTGCGTAAACGCCGCCGCGATCTTCTCAGGGTTCTGCCGTGAAACCAGGCGAAAACTCACCTTTGCGGTGGCGTGCGCTGCGATGACGGTCTTGGCGCCCTTGCCCGTGTATCCGCCAAAGATGCCGTTCACATCGCAGGTCGGCCGCGACCAAGTCCGCTCAAGCGTCGACCGTCCGCGCTCGCCCAAGCCATCCTTCAATCCAATATCGCCGAGGAACTCCGCGTCATTAAAACCGAGTGCGTCCCACTGCGACCTCACCTGCGGCGACAACTCGGAAACCCCTTCGTAGAAGCCCGGAATCGTCACGCGACGATCTTCATCATGCAGCTCGGCGATGATGCTCGCGAGCACATTGATCGGGTTCGCCACCGCGCCGCCATACATGCCGCTGTGCAGATCGCGCGTCGGACCATGCACCGTGACTTCCATGTAGACCAGCCCGCGCAGTCGCGTCGTAATCGCCGGCGTCTTGATGTCCCACATGCCCGTGTCGGACACGATGCAAACATCCGCCGCCAAGCGCGCCTTCGCCTCATGCATGAACGGCTCGAGGCTCTTGCTGCCCGACTCCTCTTCGCCTTCGATCATCAGCGTGACCGGGCAGGGCGGACCGCCCGCGACCGCATGCCACGCACGCAGCGCCTCGACGATTCCCATGACCTGCCCCTTGTCGTCAACCGCACCGCGGGCGACCACACGCTTGCCGCGCGGTCCATCAACGATCGAGGGTTCGAACGGAGGGCTCGTCCACAGTTCGATCGGATCGGCGGGCTGCACGTCGTAGTGACCGTAGTAAAGAACGCGCGGCCGTTTGGCGGCGTCCGGCCCCACTCCAGGATGATGCGCCACCACCATGGGCTGTCCGATGGTTTTCGCCGCCTCGGCGGTGAATCCGATCGCGCGCAGTTCAGCAACGAGCCAGTCCGCGCATCGACGCGTTTGTTCGTCGAACGCCGGATCAGTGCTCACGCTCGGAATGCGAAGAAAGTCGCAAAGCCGCGCGGTCGACGCCGCGAAACCACTCTCGACCGTGGCAAGAAGCGACTGCGTTGAAGGAAGTCCACCGCTCAGGTTTTGGTTCGATATGTTCGACATTGGGGGCGCGAGTGTATGGGGAAATTCACCCCGCGCACGCCCATGCACATAGTTCCGCGATCAGTTCCGCAAGCAGTTCCGCAAGCAGTTCCGCAAGCCGTTCACCGAACCGGCAGCGCCGCGATAGTGACCGCGAGCAGGCTGATAGTCACCACCGACATCACGAAGAGGAACACGAGCCACCGCTCGACCAATCTCCACTCCCGTCGAGGACTCTCAACGCCCCGTTCACGCGCCGTGCGCGCTCCCGAAGAATCGAGGTCGACGATCCCTTCCATTTCGGCGTAGCTCATTGGCCGCCGCACCGAAAAATCGCAGGAGCAGCGGGGGCAATTCGGCTGGTTCGCCCGCTCAACCGATCGGCCTGAGTAGCCACACGCGACGCACTGGCGCCGATGGAGCCTCGACCGATCCTTTGCGCGAATGAGCATGATCGAACGATAGCATCGGACCCCGCGCATCCAAGCGAGATTTGCAATCCCCGCAACAATGGATCAGGTCCATTTCCCGGTTGACACGCGGCGGTCCCGTACTGCGCGATCCGCCGCCGCGACATCCACTCCCACGCCGATTGCTTTGGACCTCCGCACCCCGCGCCGCACCGCATCCCGCTGATTCCGTACCATCCGCCCCATGAATTCAGCCCCAGGCTCGATCGCGCAACGCGGAGCAGTCGCATCTTGCCTCTCGTTCATGTTCTCGGCCATCACCAGTGCGATGCAGCCCGCGCGGCTGCCGATCGCGCTCCTCGCAGTGCTGCTTATCGCGGGCCTTGCGCCGTTGATCGACCTCGGTGCGGGCAAGTACTACGGCCCGCGCGGTTTCAACGCCTCGCCGCTCTCGGCAACTGAAATCGAGCTCGGGACCCAACGCGCCCGCTCCGCCGCCAATCGCGTCGCTAGCGAAGAGGTCGAGCAACTCGAATCCGACGCGCGTGGCGACGGCAGCGTTCCCGGTCGAACAGTCACCCGCAGCGAGCTCGCCACCGCTGTCCGCAGCGCAACATCGAAGCGCATCGCCGACCGCATCGCCAACGGCGTTTCCAGCGATGACCCCGAACTCTTGCGCCTGCGTCAACGCGCAGCCGAAGCCATGTTGGTGATCGAGGAAACCGCTCCGCGCGGAATCGCCACCACCTTTCTCGCCGCCGAACGCAGCGCCGTCCGCCAGGCAACCGCGAGCATGCTCAGGTTCGATTTCAACGCCGCCCTCGGCGCGGTCGTCGCCGGCATCTTCGCGCTGCCCCTCGCCGCCATGCGCGAATCACCACTGGTCTTCACGCTCGCGCTGGTGGTCGTCGTCTGCGTCGTCTCGATGCTCGCCGGTGGATCCTGCCGCATGGCCGCGATCCACGCCGGCCGTGGCGGTCGCCTGACCATCGTCGAAGGCGCAATGTTTGCACGCACGCGCGCGCTCAACCTTGTTGCGCTGCCGGTGCTTCCCGCGATCGTGATCGGCCTGTTCGCACTGGTGGTGATCGCGTTTACCGCGTTATTGCGCGTCCCCGTGCTCAATGTCATCAGCGGCGCGCTCTTCGTGATCCCCATGCTCGTCGCGCTGCTCGGCTCGATTCTCGCGCTCACCGTGATCGCAGGCTTTCCGCTCATGCCCGCCGCGATCGCCGTCGAGGATTGCGATGCCGGCGATGCAATCACCCGCGCCGGCGCACTCGTCCTCGCGCGTCCGCTGGCGTGGTTGGGGATTCTTGGCGCATCGCTCATCGCGCTCGCCATCGGCGGCATCCTCGTGAACGCCATCGTCGCCACTGCCTCGACGGGAATTGACACGCTGCTCTCGACGCTCGGTGGTGATGCCGGTCGCGCACTCGGTTCAGGCGCCGGCGCAGAAGTCGCTGCGCTTTTCGGACCAGATCGACTGGTCGCCATCCTCGTCGGGTTCTGGAACAGCCTGCTCGACGCGACCGTTGCCGCCTATGTCTTCACACTCGCCTGCGATCTCGCAACCCGCAGTTACCTCTGGATGCGCGAACGCATCGACGGCGAGAATGCCGCAACCATCTCGGGATACGGCCTGCGCTAAACGCTTCTAGGCAAGCAGACTCTTGAGTTCTGCGACGCTCGCCTCCAACGCCGCCACTCGATCTTCAAGAGAGCGGACGCGATCGTCGCTTGCCGCGGTTTGCGCAGTTGTTGCGAAGGAACCCGCCGCTCGAGCTGCCGATCCCGTCATCGCAGTCGGTCCAGTCGGATGAAGTTTTTCGCACAGAAGTTGCATCCATCGCGGCGCACGCGAACCTGGTGAAGGCGCAAGTTCGCGCACCATCGGATCATTGCGCCCCGCGAGCCCCGCCAGCATTGCTTCCACGGTTTCCAGCGAGTCAAACGGCTGCATGCGGCTCGCGCGCGCACGCAATTCGCCCACGGTCTGCGGCCCGCGCAGCATCAACTCCGCCAACAACGCCAGTTCCTGCGGTCGCGCATCAAGACCTTCGCCGCCAAGATGCCGGTACTTCTCCACCCGCGACCCCGTGAAAGTCACATCGCGTGCCAGCCCGCGCGCGCGCAGCCCGTCGATCGCGCGCAGTGCGGAATCCTCGTCGATCTCAACGATGGGGTCGCGGTTGCTCTTCTGATTTACACCGGTAACCAGCGAATTCAACGAGAGGGGATATTGACCAGAAGTGGTGAACGCCTTCTCGATAAGCGTTCCGAGCACACGGCATTCATCTGGGAGCAGTTGGTTCATTGGGGCAGCGTACACTTGGCTCCATGACAGGGGATCGCAGTAATTCCGATGAAATCGCCCGCATCGCCGTCCGCGCACTCCTTGATGGTCGCGCGGATTCGGTCGATGGCGCGATAGACTTCGCCATGAATTGCGCCACGGATTTTGCCAGGAATTCCGCGAGGGATTTCAGGGGGAATTCCGTCAGGGCTATCGCCGCGGATGGAACCACCGCCCACCGCCTCAACAACCGCGGCGTTGCCCGGCCTTCGCGTGCGCTCCTGCGCGCGCACGCGCAGGCGATGGAGGAATCGCAAGCGGGGGACCTCGCGCGCAAACTTCGCATCGAGGCCACCATGCATGAAGCGCTCGGCGTCCTCTCGATCCTCGAGGAATCGCTCATCACGCACGATCGCGACGCCGCCGATCACGCCCCTCCCGCGGTCTATGGTCGCGCCGTCCGCGGTGAGTTCGACCTCGATCCCTCGGTTCATATCCGCGTCATCACCACCATCGGTGCGCATGTGCTCGCGCAGTCCATCTGTGATGCGAAACTCGGCGAGGCCGAGGTCAAAACCATCGACACCCGCTACGGCCATCTCGACGAGATCACCTTCGACGGCGAGTACGCCCGCTACAGCATCGCGCGCATCCCGCCCCGCGCGCGCATCGACGCCGATGCCGACCTCTACCGAGGTAACCCCGTCGAACACGCTGATTTTGAAGCGCTTCTCAGGCGAATGCCCCGCTTCGGCAGTCGATGAACGCGCAAACTTCCTAGGTGCATTCCCCGTTCACCTCGCAATGCTGAAGTGCGGCGAATCCGCGCCCGATGTCTGCTCGTGGCAACCCGCGACCCTTCGCGGAGCCCGCGCGGCCGAGTCCGTGGCGCAGTAGAAGTCAACGGACCGAAAGTCCGGGAGGTCCGAATGTTTAGTTGGATCAAAAATCGATCACTGTCTGGTCGCATCGTTGCACTGACGGTCATGTTGGTGATCGCCGCAGTGGCGGTGAACTATGTGGTGTTCGTCATCGGATACCGCAAGAGCGCCGAAGCCGCGATGGTGGACAAGGCCGCCGCGTTCACCGCCGTGGCCGACGAGGCGAAGAACCACGCCAGCGAGCTCTTCCTCAAGAAGTCGATCGCAACCGAGGAGTTGCTGAAGGAACTCAACGAGAGTGTTGCCAAGGGCGGCGATTACACCGAAAGCCGCTTCTTCGCCACCATTCCCGTCGTCGTCGGCTGGGTGACCGCCGAGAAGGCCGCGAAGCGCGAAGGCATCAATTTCAAGATCGCAGCCTTCGAGGCGCGCAACAAGAAAAACGAGCCTGAATCAGGCTCATTCCGCTTCAAGTTGCTCGAGCGCCTCGAGAAGCAGGTCGCAACCGGCGGTGACGGTTCGGCACACGCCATCGACGAGGCCACCAACACGCTTCACTACATGCGCGCCATCAAACTCGACCAAAGCTGCATGCTTTGCCACGGCGATCCGCGCGGCGAATTCGACCCAGACAAGGACGGCAAGGACGCCCTCGGCTTTCCGATGGAAGCATGGAAGGTCGGCGGAACTCACGGCGCGTACGAAGTCGCCATTCCGCTGAACGGCGTCGACGCCCAGGTCGCGGGCTTTGTCACCGGCGGCCTGATGTGGACGATTCCAATGATCCTTCTCGGCGGCTTCGGCTTTGCCTACATTCTCAGCCTCACCTTCGGCCGACCGATGCTGGCGATGATCAGTCGCATCCGCGACATCGCTGAGGGCGAGGGCGACCTCACCAAGCGCCTCGACGCGATCAACACCGATGAACTGGGCAACATGGCGACTTGGTTCAACAAGTTCGTCGGCAAGCTTGAAGGCGTCCTGTCCGAGATCCGCAAGGGTGCGACCGAGATTGCCGCGGGTTCGTCGCAAGTTTCGTCCACCAGCCAGTCGGTCGCCAGCGGCGCAAGCCAGCAAGCCGCCAGTCTCGAGGAAATCAGCGCCAGCCTCGAAGAAATGAGCGCCATGACCGAGCGCAACGCCTCGAACGCCACCACCGCGGTCACGCGCTCCGACGAAGCACGCACCCGCGCCAACACCTGCCAGGAACAGATGGTCAAGATGAGTGAGGCGATGGGCGCCATCAAGCAGTCGAGCGACTCGATTGCCAAGGTCTTGAAGGTGATCGACGAGATCGCATTCCAGACCAACCTTCTCGCACTCAACGCCGCCGTCGAGGCTGCTCGTGCGGGCGAGGCAGGCAAGGGATTCGCCGTCGTCGCGGAGGAAGTGCGCAATCTCGCACAGCGCTCCGCCCAGGCCGCACGCGAGACCGCCGCGATGATCGAACAGTCGACCACGCGCGCCGACCGCGCCGTGTCGATCTGCAGCGATGTCGACAAGAGTCTGCGCACCATCGTTGACGGCACCCGAGAAGTGAACGAACTCCTCGGTCAGATCGCCAGCGCAAGCCGCGAACAGGCGCAGGGCATCGGCCAGATCAACTCTGGCGTGACCGAGCTCGACAAGGTCACCCAGCAGAATGCGGGCAACTCCGAGGAACTTGCAGCAGCCAGCGAGGAAACCGCGGCGCAAGTGTCCAGTCTTAAGCAGGTCGTCGCCCAGTTCAAGGTCAGCGGCTGACAGAATTCACTTTAGCGCAGCGCCGATTCGCCTCGCACGGATCGGCAAAAGGACACGCGGGCGTCACCGAAAGGTGACGCCCGCGTTTCATGTTTGGTTTCTCGATCGAGCCGCGCCGGGATTAACCCAGGCCGCCCTTGAACTCTTTGCCAGCACCCCAGCCCGCACGCAGACGCTCAAGCGCAGCGTCTTTGGCGCGATCGACGGTCGGCACATCGCCCTTGGATCGACCACGGCTGAACGCGCCCGCGAAGCCTTCGTCGACGCGTGGGCCTCGGTTGCCCGAAGAACTCCCAGCCTTGTTCCCCGGCCCGCCGCCACCTCCCGCACCACCCACAGCCTGCGGCTCAGGACGCGCGGGCGCCTCGATGAGCGCCTTGATCGAAAGGCTGATGCGATTCTTCGACATGTCAATGGAGAGCACCTTGGCGGTGACGATCTCATTGGCGCGCAGAACAGCGTCGACAGTAGGAATGCGCTCGTGGCTGATTTCAGAAATGTGCACGAGGCCTTCGACGCCCGGCGCGAGTTCGACGAATGCACCGAAGGCCATGATCTTGGTCACGCGGCCGGTGACGGTCGCGCCGGCCTCGACGGATTGCATGATGCTCGGCGAAGTATCGGCGACGAGCTGCTTCATGCCCAGGCCGATCTTCGGTGGCGTCTGACCAAGATCGAGCTTGACGATGCGCACCATGACCACTTGACCGACCTTCACCACATCCGCCGGCGACTTCACTCGCTCATGCGAGAGATCCGACACATGGATGAGGCCATCGATGCCGCCGATGTCAGCGAACGCGCCGTAGCTCTGCACCGAAGTGATAGTGGCAGATCGAGTCTGGCCGATTTCAAGCACCGCCATCAGCTTTTCCCGCTGCTCCGCACGCTCTGACGCGATCACGGACTTGCGGCTGACGACCAATCGGTCCTTGTCCTTATGGAGTTCAACGATTTCAACAGGGAACTTCTGACCGATGAAGACCGAGATGTCGGCAATGTGGCGAACATCGACCTGGCCAGCGGGCATGAAGGCGCGGTGATGCGCGACCTCCATCTCAAGTCCGCCCTTGTTCATTCCGGTGCAGCGCGCTTCGACGATCTGTCCGACCTCAAGCGTGCCCCAGTCGGCCTTCTGCACGACGCCCTCGAGGCTGAGGATCGAAAGACCCTCGAACGGATCGAAGCGCTCAACGATGAAGTCGCGCTCGCTGCCGACGGTCGGCGGCTGCTGGTCGCCGCTGGTCAGGAACTGCGACGCTGGGCAAACGCCCTGCGATCGCGGGCCGAACTCGACGAAGACATCGCCGTTGTGCACGCGGAGAATTGTGCCGCGACGATTTTGCCGACCTCGGCCGCCGCCACCCGATCCACCGCCTGATCCACCACCCGATCCGCCACTCGATCCGCCGCGGCTCGGCGAACTTCCCTGCTCGAGATCCTCGACCGACATGCCGCCAAGAGCGGCTTCGATCTCTCGCTCGAGTTCGGCGTCATAAGCGCTTGCGCGCGGAGCGGGAACGGACTGGTCGTGATTTGTTGGTTCATTGGACATGATGGATCTCAGGTCGCGCAGCGTACAGCACTCGAGTGCACCTGACCAAATGGTTGTGCGGATTCTGAGATGCGGAGGCAACTTCGTCCATGCGCGCCGCGAATCAATCGCCGAGAAGTCCGCAGCCCAATCGCGCGCTGCACCGCCAAGTGATTTGAACCCGAGTATTGACGCCGTTTTTTGAACCGCCAACCGATCCCCGCACCGATCCCCAAACGGATCCCCGTCCGCCCCTCTCAGCCAAAGTCAATCCTCGCTCGACGCAGGGGGAGCAATTCCCAAGGCCCGTCGAGTCGTCTGATAATCCAACGCGCAACTTTTCGTCCGTCCGAGAAGTTTCGCCCCCTCTGACTCCTTCCTGCCCCGATCACCCTGATCGGATCTGCAGGGATCGTTATCATCCGCGACCCGCATTCGCGGGCCGCATCCGCGGAACTCTGAAATCGGAGATAGCACCCAATGGCCTCTTCCAACACCGCGTGGGGCATCGAAATCGGTCAGTACGCAATGAAAGCGATCCAGCTTGAGAGGGTCGGCGACGGCGTGCGCGTGCGTGATTTCGTTGTCATTCCTCACCAGAAGGTCCTGACTACTCCGGGTCTCGACGAGCCTCTCCTCGAGGGCGGCCAGTCACAGGCCAAGACGATTCTCGAGCAGTCGCTGTCGCAACTTGCGAGCCAAAAACAACTCACGGGACAGAACATCACCGTGAATTACAGTTGGTTCGGCAACCGCGGACTCACGCGCTTCGTCAAGCTTCCACCGGGCGATGCGAAGACGATCGCGGGACTGGTTCCGTTTGAAGCGACGCAGCAGATTCCGTTCCCTCTCGAAGAAGTCGAATGGGACTACCACACATTTGAAGCCGACGACTCGCCTGAAGTCGATCTGGGCCTTTTTGCCGTCCAACGCGAGCCTTTGAAGGACTTTCTTGCGTTGGTCAGTGAGACGCTCGGCGTCGAACCGCGCGCAATCTCGCTTGGAGCTGTTGCGCTCTACAACGCGATCGCCTTCGACCGCGACATCGTCCAAAGCGGTCAACCGCTCGTCTTACTCGACATCGGAACTGCATCGACCGATCTCGTCGTCGCCGTCGGCTCGCGCTGCTGGATGCGAAGTTTCCCCCTCGGCGGACACAGTTTCACCGAAGCGATTCTCGAGGCATTCGCGCCAACCGCGGAACTCAAGTATTCGCAGGGCGACAAGCTCAAGCAAGAAAGCGCAACCAGCAAATACGCCAAGCAGATCATGGCCGCGATGCGACCAGTCCTCGGCGATCTTCTCGACGATGTGCAGAAGTCGCTTCAGTTCTACGAGACGCAGAATCGTGGCATCAAGCTGCACAATGTCGTGGGTCTCGGCTCCACGCTGAAGATTCCCGGTTTGCGAAAGTTCCTCGGCATGCGCCTTGAACTCGAGGTCGAGCGCCTCGACCAATACTCAAAGATCGTCGTGGAAGGCCCAGAAGCAGCCGATTTCGCGGCGCATACCGTGAATTTCGCCACCGCCTACGGGCTGGCGCTGCAAGGACTCGGTCTCGCCACCATCGAGATCAATCTCCTTCCCGTTGAAAGCGTTCGCCAGCAAGTCTGGGCAAAGAAGACCCGCTGGTTCGCCGCCGCTGCCGCCATCGCCTGCGCTGCTGGTGGGTTGATGTTCGTGCGCAACATCATCGACAACGGTTCCGTCGCCAGCCGCGACGCGATCAACCGCGCCGAGGCAACACTCGCGTCCGCTGCCGGCTTCCAGACGAAGGTTCAAGGCCTTGCCGCTGATGTCGGAGCAACCTCGAGCAACATGCTCGCCCTGGTTGAGGATCGCGAGATTTGGCCCTTTATCGTGCATGACGCGGTCAACGCTATCAACGCGGGCAACGACGAGGCCTTCGTCGGCGCAGACCTGAAGAAGTTGCTCGAGAAGGGCGATCGCAAGCAGACAGTGCTGCGCGACCTTTCAGGAAGTTACAAAATTGATGCCAAGGGCAGCCGCACCATCGAGATCACGATGAATGTCGAGTTCGTCGGCGCGGACAAGCAGGGGCATCTCGGTGCGACTGTTTGCGATTGGCTCGAGGACAACAGAGACCGACCCGAGGCGCCGTACACGATTGAGAACATCCAGCCCAATACCGCGAGCATCGTCGACATGACGGTCGGCGACGACGGTTCTCTGGTTTCGATCGGAGAGGCCGCTGGCGGTACTTCAGGCGGCTCAACCGCAGCAGCTGGCGGAACTGTCGCGCCAGAAGATCCCAAGCTTGGCGGCGGATTTACCGCAGGATCCGGCGGTGCTGGCAACAGTTTCGGCGGCCTCACTGGTCGCCGCGCACCCTCTGGTGATACCAAAGTGAATCGACCTGGTGGGCTACTTGGAGGCGCTGGCGCCGACGGAGGATTCTCCGCCGATCGTTCCAATGACCCCGCTTACGGCGGTGGCGCAGCGCAGAATTCTGGATTCAATCGACCTGGCGCAAACACTGACGACGCGGCTTCGAAGACCGAAATCAACAAGGTCGCTCCGATCCCCAACCGTCCCGGAATCTATCCGCCCCAAAGCACCGTGCATCTCGGCAAGGTCACCTTCGTGGTGAAGTTCAGGCAAGCAATCCCAGTCGCAGCAGCCGCGGCGGAGGCTCAGTGATGGCAGTGAAAATTCCAAAGCAACTCGAGACCATTGGCGCCTGGGCGAAGGCTAATTCACTCGCCTTTGCTTTTTCGGCGATCGTCATCTTGGTTCCGATCGGCGGATACTTCGCTGCGGACATGATGGGCGAAGGTGTTCGCAAAGAAGCACAGCGCCGCGCGGCGGTTTACAACGACCTCGGATCGGCGAGCGCGAAGAACGTCGATCTTCCTCTTCCGGGCGGAGAGCCCGTCACTCTCGACACCGTTGCAACCGAGAAGGTCGTCGAACAGTTCGGTGCGGTGCTCGAGAAGTATTCGAAGGACGCGTCGGAGGTCTATGCGAAGGCGCATGCGTTCCATCAAGGCTCCGACACCGATCCCAAGCACAAGCCTGTCGTTCAGTCGTCGGTGTTTCCACGCTACGACGCCAAGTCCAGCGCCATCGCTGAGCAAGTGCGATTCAAGGTTGCCGACGCGATCGCCGCCGCCTACACCAAGCTGCTTGAGGATTCCCGCGCAGGCTCGCCACCGAGCGATGCGGCGGTCACAAAGAACATCGACGCCCGCGAATTGCGCTATATCCAAGGCGATCTCAAGCAGGAGTCACGGGCCAAGCTCAGCGCTGAGCAGAGCAAGCAACTCGATACCTATCTCGGCAAGATCCGTATCGCTGAATACGCTGAGGCCGCGAAGAAGATTTCCATCTACGCCGATCTCAGCGCGTTTGATGTGCCGTCGCGCACATCGGTGACCGGCCTCTACAAGAAGCCCGCCGATGGAGCCGCACAAGACGCCGCCCTGTTTGACATGCAATGGAAGCTTTGGATTGCATCAGATGTGATGCAGGCCTTCAACGCGTCCAATCGTGCCGCTGGTTCAGTACTTCAGTCGCCAGTGAAGCGACTGGTTTCGCTGAGTGTTCAGCCCATGGAGACTGCCGCCGTTGCGAGTTCAGGCGAGGCTACCTCAATGGGTGGCGAGGCTCCTCCGGCGGATGCCGAAAGTGGGGACGGCGCAGCGGCCGCACCCGTTGCACCCAGCGCTGAGGTTGCGCTCGTTGACCCCGTCATCGACACCAAGCAGCAGGCCAATCGCGACTTCACCAAGCGCTTTACCGGTCGAGTAACCAACGGTGTCTACGACGTCCGACTCGCCGACGTGAGTTTCATCGCGGAGACCTCAAAGCTCCCGCTAGTCTTCGACGCGCTCTCCGCTCAGAACTTCATGACGGTGACGAATGTCCGCTTGGCGCCGGCCGATCCATTCATCGCCGCTCGCGCAGGTTTTCTTTTCGGTCCAGAGTCCGTGAGCCAAGTCACTGCGACCATCGAGACCATTTGGTTTAGAGACTGGACTTCAAAGCACATGCCCGTGTCGGTGCGAACCGCGCTCGGCATCGTCCCCACCGCTGGAACTGGCGCAGATGTTGACCCAGCAGCGGGGGCAGCTTCAGGAATGTGAAGTCATTCGGCGACGCGTGGGAAGCGATTCCCCGAGCGCCTAAAGTCAAGACAACGGAACTTAGTTTAGCAAATTACCACGCAGGTCGGCCAAACGATTCAGCACTGGATCCACTCATGAAGAACAAGGGCATTCCGTTCATCGAGCAGCACGTTGAGAAAATCGTTCTCGGCGCCGCAGGCGTCGTGTTCCTAAGCGTCATCGCTTGGCAAGTGCTTGGAACGCACAACAATGTCAAACTCGACGGCCGCGAGGCTGCCCCAAGCGAGATTGACAAGGCGTTGGTTGATCGAACTCAGACCCTCGCGCAAAAATTGGAGCAGCCCGCCCCTTCGATCGAGGAGAAAGTCGGCGACCGACTTAAGCCTCAGTCGGAACGCTACGCAACGATCCTCGGAGCGCCGGTGTCTCCGCCAGGCAACCTGCCGCCCATCGAGCCCGCGCTCGCCGCTTTGCTGCAATCCGATGGCGCAACGGCGGGTCAGCCTTTCCATGTTCCATCATTCCCCGCGTTGGCGATGCGCTCGACTCTCCAGGTTTCGGACACCATCGAGGCCAAGGTCATAGAGCAGCAGGCCGATCTCAAGAAGATGTTCGTCAGCAGCACTGGTCCATTCGATGTTAATTGGCTCATCCCAAGCGCGGTCTTGAATGCCAAGGCGATGCGCTCCGAATTGGAATCATCGGTGGGTGGCGCTCAGATTCCAGGCTTTTGGTACCGCAGCACGCTCTTTGTCATAGACCTCGAGTTTGAGCGGGAGCGCCAACTTGATGATGGTTCGTGGTCTGAATCAACGGTCGTACCGGTGCTTCCAGGCCAGTTCTCATTTAGGCCAGAAATCGCCAAGGGAGCGGACGCGGGACTGCGCGACGCTGCCTTCAACTACCTCGCCGACAAATCTGCGCAGCGTCAGTTGTTGCAGCCCGATTTCTATCCCACCAAGCGCTCCAATTTCTCTCCAGCGCTCCTCCTCGCCGAGGACGCCGAAACAGGTGCCCGCAGCGAGGACCCCGCGAAGGCTAAGTTTGACGATGAAGTTCGTCGGATGAAGAAGGATCTCGCGCGCCGTTCCATTGACGCCAAGCGCGTCAAAGAAGACCTTGACGGAATCGGGGGACCGCTCGAGGACAATTCCAAGGATGACAAGAAGCGCGAAGAAGAGAAGCGCAAGGAAGAGGAGCGCCAGAATCGCGGAGGCGGCAGCGGCAGCGGCGGCTCCAGTGGCGGCGCTGGCGGTGGCGGAGCAAACCGACCAGGTGGTGGTCTTGGTGGTGGCGGCGCTGCTGGCGGCATGAGCGGAGGCAAAAACACGCCCGGTGACGCTGCGAACAAGGAACGCAGAATTAAACTGACCAAGACGCTGAAGGACCTCGACAAAAAGGTCACGATTGCGGAAGAAGCGTTGGCCAGCAAACTGAAGTCGGCGGGACTTTCCGCCGCCATGGCCCAACCGAAGGACTCTGCGTCAAACGACCTTTCGACCGTAGACACCGTCATCGTCTGGGCCCATGACATCAATGTGAAAGCGGGAGAGCAGTACCGCTATCGCGCAGTCGCGAAGCTCTACAACCCGTTCTTTACGAACGGCGCGCTTCTGGTGGACGCGCAGAAGAAGTTTGGCGATCCTTTCACCGTCGGATCCGCTGCTTCTGACTGGAGCAACGCATTCCGCGTGTCGCCGCCGGTTTCGTTCTTCGTCGTCGATGCCCAGGCAGGCGAGGGGCGGCTCGGTACAGGCCAGGCGACGGTGGAGGTCTTCCGTTACTTCGATGGCGAGCGCCGCCGAGAGCGCTTCACCGTGCAACCCGGTGATTCCATTGGGGCAGGCAAGAAGCGTGACAGCGTTGACTTCGACACAGGTTTCTATCTTGTCGATGTCTACGCCGACCCATCCATTGATCGAGGCGGAACGGATCGACGACCGGGAGCGGTTGCCGTGGTGCAAAATGCCCTCGGCGACCGTTACGAGATTCGCATTCCCAAGGATGAAGTAGGGCATCCGTTGCGTCTGACATTCGAGGATGAGATTGCCGACGCGGCGAAGATTGAGCCCGACACAGGCAAAGCCAGTGGGAAGTCCGGAGAGAAGGACAACCCTAATGGTGACAAGCCCAACGGTGACAAGCCCAACGGTGACAAGCCCAAGCTTCCTGGCGACCCCACGGGCGGTGGTCGAGACGGCGATCCGAATTACGGCCCGAACGGCAACTGATCAATAACCTCATCACAATCAAGCCTTGGAGCCCGCGACGCCTTGTAAGGCGACGCGGGCTCTGTTCTTATAGTCCAATGACAATCGTGGGGAAGATCAATCTCATGATCGCCGGCCACGCGGGCTTGCCGAACAATCCCCAAGCGAGTTAGGCAACGTCAACCGCTCCAGCCTGGTGGACAGTCCTGATTTGAGTCGATTGTGGATAAGCCCGTTGCCAACACCCAGGACAGGCGGAAAACGGGTTCAAATCAGGTAATTTTGTCCTATAACATCACGTTTTAGAGTCCCTTAAGAGGTTACCGAACAAGGGAAAGATTTTTTTCACACACGGCATCCAAGGGCATTGACAGGCATTAAGGAATCGCTATCCTTGACCCTCCGCAGTTGACCTCGGCAACCACCGAGACGACCGCGGAATGATCTTTGACAAGTGAAGAAGCGTGCAAATTGTCGCGATACTGCGCGGCCTCAGAAGTCTTTCTGCGTTGGTTTACCAGCGCCGGTCAGATTTCTAGAGGGGTTCGCAGTGGGCAAAATGAGTAATCGAACCGAGATAAGAGCACCTGAGCGACTGCGGGCGATGCGGCATAAATGCGCATCGCTTGAGGCTTCATAATGCAAGTGAAGCCGTGATCAACACCGACCAACCCGTTTGAGAAATCAAATGGTTACGGCATTCGGTAGACGCGATCAAGTCAATAAGGGCATGTGATGGATGTCTTGGCGTCAAGAGGCGATGAAGGACGTAGGAACCTGCGATAAGCCCGGGGGAACTGGTAACCAAGTTACGATCCCGGGATTTCCGAATGGGGCAACCCGGCTCTTTATGAGTCATCCACGGCTGAATGTATAGGCCGTGTGAAGCGAACCTCGTGAACTGAAACATCTTAGTAGCGAGAGGAAAGGAAAGCAACAGCGACTCCGTTAGTAGCGCCGAGCGAAAGCGGATCAGCCAGCAGACTGCGCGAATGGCATTGAATGGCCAACCACAGAAGGTGATGGTCCTGTAGTGCAGAAGCTGGTTAGCCCTAGAGTAGGGTCGGACTCGTGAAATCCGGCCTGAACACGGGGGGACCACCCTCCAAGGCTAAGTACTCCTTGACGACCGATAGTGAACCAGTAAGGCGACTGAATGATGAAAAGAACCCCGATAAGGGGAGTTCAAAGAACCTGAAATCACATGCTTACACAGCGGTTGCAGCCCGTAAGGGTAGCAGCGTGCCTTTTGCATAATGATCTGGCGAGTTACTCTCTACGGCAAGGCTAAGCCATACCCTGGCGCAGCCGAAGGGAAACCAAGTCTTCAAAGGGCGTGTAGTCGTAGGGGGTAGACGCGAAACTGCGGTGATCTACCCATGGGCAGGTTGAAGAGAGGGTAAAACCTCTTGGAGGACCGAAGCCGTGAACGTTGAAAAGTTCTGGCATGACCTGTGGGGAGGAGTTAAAGTCTAATCATACCCAGAGATATCTCGTTCTCCCCGAAATAGTTTTTGGACTAGCCTCGTGTATCACAAGTTGGGGGTAGAGCTACTGAATGGATTTGGAGGGCACACCGCCTATCCGGTCTAATCAAACTCCGAATACCAACTTGGCAGGCACGGGAGTAAGACTACGAGGGATAATCTTCGTGGTCAAAAGGGAAACAACCCGGACCACCAGCTAAGGTCCCTAATCGAATCTAAGTTAGAAAGGTAGTCGGATTGCTGTGACAGCTAGGATGTTGGCTTAGAAGCAGCCACCATTTAAAAAGTGCGTAACAGCTTACTAGTCGAGGAATCCGGCGCCGATAATTATCGGGAATAAGGTTCGTACCGAAGCTGTGGACTAATAATATTAGTGGTAGGGGAGCGTTGCTGTCAGCTGTGAAGCTTTCCCGGTAAGGGTTGGTGGAGCGGCAGCAAGTGAATATGCCAGATTGAGTAACGATAAATGGAGTGAGAATCTCCATCGCCGTAAGCCCAAGGTTTCCTGGGGAAGGTAATTCCGCCCAGGGTTAGTCGGATCCTAAGACGAGGCTGACAAGCGTAGTCGATGGACATACGGTCAACATTCCGTGACCTGCATAGAAGGCCAAGCCGACGTGACGAATTTCAAAGCTCAACGGGACAGTGAAGCGTCCAGGCCCTTGAGGCCGATGTTGGGCAGAGAAGTTCCAAGAAAAACCGTTCGGATACAACTATGCAGTCCGTACCAAAACTGACACAGGTGGGCGTGGCGAATAGCCTCAGGCGCTCGAGAAAACGGTCGTGAAGGAACTAGGCAATTTTACCCCGTACGTTCGCAATAAGGGGGCCCTCCTCGCAAGAGAGGGCGCAGAGAAAAGGCTCTGGGAACTGTTTATCAAAAACACAGCACTGTGCTAACTCGTAAGAGGACGTATACAGTGTGACGCTTGCCCGGTGCCGGAACGTCAAGGGAGCTGGTTAGCGCAAGCGAAGCTAGCGACCGAAGCGCCGGTAAACGGCGGCCGTAACTATGACGGTCCTAAGGTAGCGAAATTCCTTGTCGGGTAAGTTCCGACGCGCATGAATAGCGTAATCACTGGAGCACTGTCTCCAC
>QWPT01000027.1 GCA_003671075.1 Planctomycetota bacterium | reverse complement strand
CAACCGATACACAAAAAACCTTGACGCTGCGTATCGATCCGTTGCCGCGCGCGGTGCAAGTGAACCAGACATCCGAGCCGACCAACGCCGCGCGGGGGAATCCGCTTGATCGTTCGACCGAAACTTTCGCGAGCGTATGCAATGCGCCCAGCGTGCCATCGGGCGCGAGTCGCTTCATCGCGATGATGCCGTCTTTGCCCACGAGGTCGTACCAGAGAATGATCGCATCGCCTGAAGGAAGCAGCAGTGTTTCAACGCGTCCGATCGAACCATTGGTGTCGATGTCGATGACGGGCGAGAAGGTCGCGCCGCCATCGGTCGAACGCACCGCGCGCACCGCGCCTTCGTCCGGTTCGCCCGTCCACCATGCGACGACGACCGTATTTTGCGCGGCAGAAATGCTGGGGCCGTTCACGGGACACCCGTTCAACATCCAGCGATCGTTGCCGATCGATTGTGGCTGCGACCAACCTTCGCCAAGCCAACGCACCAGGGAGATATCGCGCGTGCCATCCTCGCGCCGATCGCGATAGACGATGATCGGTCCATTTTTTCCGATCGCCAAATCGGTGGGACAACACTCACATGTGCGCTCATCGAGGATTTCCGAAGGCGGCGAAACCCGCGCGCTGTTGGGTGCGACACGCGCCGCGCGCAAAGTCATGTCACCGCCGCCGCCATGATCGTGATCATCTGCGTGCGCATCGGAAGTTGCCATCGCGCGCCCATCAAGCCAACAGAACGCCGTCGCGCCGTTGGCAGAGTCCGCGCTCACAAACCCATGTTCCGCAGCCTTCGCGTCATCATGCAACGGACCGAGCAACTTCCACGACGCACCATCATCATCCGACCGCGAAACGACCGCGTCGTAGACATAGCCGCCCGCCGCGCCTTGTCGAAGCCAAGTCACAAGAAGGCTGCCGTCGGTGGATCGCACGACCGTCGGCGTATCAGCCCAGTTTGCAAAGAGATCGTTGCCAGAAGCTATGACGGAAACTGCCGACCACGCACCAGCGGAGAAGCGCGCGAGGCAGAGGCGATGGGTCTTTGCAGGAACTGCGGCGGGAGCTGATGGCGGAGCCGATGCGGGAGCATGGGTCGCGGGGACGTCGCTCGCGCTCGATGGCGCAATCGCTTCGATCCACGAGAGAATCAGCCCATCGCCATCGGCAACGATGCGAGGCGCGAAAGAATCGCCAGACGCGGGCGAGGTGATTTCGGTGGGGACGGATGAGACGAATGGCGGTGGCGATGCGAGCGCGCAAGAATTGAGAAGCGAGGAAACGAGGAGCGCGAGAGTGGAGATGGCGCGGAGGTTGAGAACACACATCGTGAGGTCAATGTAACGGAGTGAGGCGAAGGTGGACGCGCAACGCTGAGTAGCGGCGGTCGATTGAAATCACAACGACCGCATGTCGTGTGGTGCGCATGATGACCTTGAGTGCCATCTGCCATCCGCGCGGTCGACGAAGAACGGCACCGTCGGCCCGCCGAGGCCGCGTGAAATCATCGGAGGAGCCCGGTTTGAAGGCTTCCTCCCGACCATCAGCAACACAGAATTCCCGCGCAAAGGGCACACGCGCGCATCGCCACCCCGCCACGCGGTAGCCTTCCCGCACTCGCACCTCGCGGCTCTTGCCGCGGAAAGGACTGTCGAACACACATGGCCTTCGGAAAAATCAAGCGTTCGTCCGAACTCTTCAAGCAAGCCTGGGTCGTGCTCAAGAGCGATCCCGCGCTCATGCTGTTTCCGATTCTCAGCATCGCCGCAACGCTAGCGGTTGTCGCGAGTTTCGCGGTGCCCGTTCTTCTCAGCGACGATTTGCGCGCCGCGTTCAGCGACCTCAGCGAGTCGAGCCGCGCGAGCCGCCATGGCGAAGAGGCCGCCGAAGCAACCTCGTCCGGCGGCGCGCAACTCACGGCCGTTGCGATCATGTTCGCGTTCTACTTCGCAACGAGCTTCGTCACCATCTTCTTCAACGCGGCGCTCCTCGGCGCGGCCGACCGCAAGTTCCGCGGCGAATCGGGCGGCGTGCGCGACGGCATCGCTGTTGCAATGACGCGCCTTCCGCAGATCCTCGGCTGGACGCTCGTGAGCGCGGTGATCGGAACGATCCTGCGCGCGCTCGAGGAACGCGTCGGCCTACTCGGCAGAATCGTCATCGCGCTCGTCGGAGTGGCGTGGGCGATCGCGAGCTACTTCGTGCTGCCCGCGCTCGTCATCGACGGCCTCGGCCCTGTTGCCGCACTCAAGCGTTCGGCGAGCGTGATCAAACAAACTTGGGGCGAAGGCCTCGTGCTCGCAACTGGCTTCGGCATCGCCGGCATCCTGGTATCGCTCCTGACAATCGGCTTGATCATCGTCGGCGTGATCGCAGGCGTAGTGACGCAATCGATTGCGATCGGCGTGATCATCGGCGGCATCGGCGTGCTCGCGCTGATCGCGTGGATGATCGTTGCCTCCACGCTGCGCTCGATCGTGCAAGTCGCGCTCTACCGCTTCGCCACCGACGGCGTAGTCCCCAACGGATTCGACACTGCGGCCATGCACGCAGCGTTCGCCGCCAAGAAAAAATAACCGCCCGCACCGAGCGCCTCCATCATGCCTCTCCTCACCTTCGACATCGAAATCTCCAACATCTTCGACCTCGCTCCCGGCGAAGATCTCGATCGATACGGCCCGTTCGACATTTCGGTTGCGGCGACGCACATCGTCGGCGGCGAGGAGCGGCTCTGGTTGTCGACTTCGGCCGACGGCACTCCGCTCAACAACATCACGCGCGAAAAGGCTCACGAACTCCTGCACTATCTCGACGAAAAGCAGCGCGACGGCCACACACTCGTCGCGTGGAACGGTCTCGCGTTTGATCTGCGTTGGATCGGTCACGCCGCGGGCGACATGGCGACGGCGCGGCGCGTGGCGCTCAAACTCCACGACCCGATGTTTCAGTTCTTCAAGCTGAAGGGCTTTCCGGTCGGACTCGGAAAGGTTGGCGAAGGAATGGGTGTTCAGGCGGTCAAACTCATGGCCGGCGCCGATGCACCCAAGCAGTGGCTCGCGGGAAATCACCAGGCGGTGTGCGATTATGTGATTGGCGATGTGCGGCTGACGGCTGATGTGGTCGCGGCGATTGATCGTGCGAAACAGATCGCGTGGATCACGCAGCGCGGCACGACTTCACGCGTCGGGTTGGCGCGCATGCGATCGGTCGAAGAGTGCCTGGGCGATCCGATGCCCGATCAGTCGTGGATGACCGAGCCGATGGCGGAATCGAAATTCACCGCATGGATGCGCGACGCGCAGTGATGTATCGCGCGGACGAAAGTCCGCGCGACTTACCACGCGCCCATCATTCGCGCCACATCCGCCGCGTCAACCGTCGCGTCGCCGGTGATGTCGCGGGCCGGGCGCGACCAGCCGTCGAGCAGCAGCGCAAGATCACGCGCGCCGATGACGCCGTCGCGATCGAGATCGATCATGCGCAGCTCGATCTGCGCGCGATCAGCCGCGTCGATATCGCAGTCGCCATCCACATCAAACACCGCGCAAGCAGCGCTGAACGCACCGCCCACGCATGCAGTGCACGCAACGAGATCAGCGGGATCAACTCGTCCGTCGCCGAGCGCGTCGCCGATGCGCGACGGCGGATACACCGCCACCACCAACCCACTGGGAACATTGGTCAACACCCGCTCTTCGCGCACCGACCCCACCCGCGGCCAACGCACGGTCACGCGCTCGGCGGTCGTGTTCAAGCCCAGTCCGCTGTGGAGCAGATACGAACTCTGACTCTTGTAACTCGATCCAGCGATCACCTCGCGCAGCACCTTCTTCCCGTTCACCTCAATGTCGGCCAGCGCCCCCACCGCGTAGGTGTTTTTACCCACGCCGATGATGCGCAGCGTTAAACCATGGTTGCCCAGCGGAGTCGTGTTCACATACATTCGCAGATTTACTCCGCGGCTCTGCATGAGCAAATCCACATCGCCGTCGCTGTCAATGTCGCTGGCGCCGAGGCAATACGAATCATCGGGATCGCCTATTCCGCAAGCCGCTTGGCTTTCAATCAGCGGAAATCCTTGCTCAGTGAGCCAGAGATAGTCGGGTGCGCCAGTCATGGAACAGGCGAAGAGATCCTGATCGACATCGTTGTCGGCATCGAAGATCAGCGGCGCCCAACCCGTGCTCGAGCCACGCACTCCCGCATCGCCGTCTCTGCGCGTGTAGTGCAGCGAATCATCGGACGCGAGCAGCGCGTTGCCGGTCGGAAGGTTGGTGCAATAGATGTCGATATGGCCGTTCATGTCGAGATCGCCCGCGCAAACGCCCATCGAATCAATCGTGAGTTCCGAGCCCGAGTCGGGGTCCTCGGTGAACACGCCGCCTTGATTGCGAAAGAAGCGGTTCCACGCGATGCCGGGGAATCCCTTGTCGGTCGAAACATAGAGATCGCTATCGCCGTCGCGATCAAAGTCCTGCAGCAGACATTGAAAGCTCGGGAACGAATCGTCGACTCCAAGCGCGGCAGCAACATCGGTGAAAGTGCCGTTGCCGTTGTTGCGATACAGACGATTGCGCATGAAGTTTGACACCGAGCCGGTGCGCATTCCAACCGCGAGATCAATGTCGCCATCGGCGTCATAGTCGCCAAACGCGCAACCCGAGCCCGGCCCACTGATGCCGGTGAGCAGCGCCTGCGCCGTGGCGTTGACGAAGTGCAGCGCGCCTTCGTTGCGCAACAACATCGCCGGCTGCAACCAGCGCGTGACGAAGAGGTCGAGGTCGCCGTCGCCGTCGTAATCGCCCGCGACGATGCCCGACGCGCGCGCCGCCACCGGAAGGCCCGAGCCCACGGTGCGATCGACGAAGTGGCCCGCGCCGTTGTTCTCGAACAGCGTAAGTTGGTTGGTGGACGCGCCCATGGCAACGATGTCGTCGTCGCCGTCTTGGTCGAGGTCGCAGAGCGCCACCCCGCAACCGTACTGACTGTTGCCGCCAAACGCGCCGTCGATCACCACATACGAAATCCCGCGCTTCAACGCCTCGTCATAGAAAAACGGCACATCGGCCGCTGCGCATGCGGTGATTGCGCCAACCATGAACTCCATCGCGCCGCGCGCGGATAAGGCCATCGCATTCTCCTGACGAGTCAGCCTACGACCATTGAGCCCATTTACAACTCTGAACCGCGCGATCGCACGCCTTACCCGTGAAAAATACTCGCGTGAGGCCCATCTCATCACGCCCACGCCGGGATCGGGCACTCGACCACCACGCCATCGATCTCGACCCGCCAGGCATGGAGCCCGAGTCCGGAGGCCGCTTCCTGCGCGCCGTAAAGCGTGTCGCCGACGAGAGGGTGGCCTTCGTAGGCAAATCCAGCGCGGATCTGATGGCGCCGGCCCGGGCCGAGCAGGTCGACCTCGATCAGCGTGGTGTCGTCGCGCACCGAACGCACGCGCCAACGGCAACGACCGATGGTCTCAGGCTCGCCGCGAGTGTGAACCGAGGCCTTCGCGCTGCCCTTGTGCCGACTGGCGAAGCTAAGGGTGAAGGTTCCCGCCATCACCCGATTGTCGTAGAGGCCCTCGACGCGGGCCAGATAAGTCTTGCGAATCTCTCCGCGATGGCCCGTAAACGCATCGCGCAACCGCTCGCGGGTGGCGGCGTCCTTGGCGATGATCAGGCAGCCGCTGGTGTCAAAGTCGATTCGATGAGCAAGACCGCATTCATCGAGATTTGCCAGCTCGGGACGCGATTGGGCAAGCCACGCCTCAACCGACGGACCGTCGCTTCCATCTTGACGAACCGAGTGAATCCCAGCCGGCTTGGCCAACACGAACCAGGTCGCGGCTTCGTGCAGAATGGTGATCGCTGTGGTCGGGTCTTGGGTGTTCATGGTGGATGGGCGACTGTACCCGACATGGCGGATTCAGTTGAGATGCCCGTCGCGTGCCCGTCGCATGCCCGCCGCATGCCCGCCGCAGTACGCTGCGTCGATGATCGCCAGAAGCCTCTTTATCGCACGTATTGTGAGCGCCTGTCCACTCGCTTGTGCCGCGCTCGCCTGCGCCAGCGACTCGACGCTTGGTTACTACCGCATGCCCGCGCTGCATGGCGACAGTGTGGTCTTTGTCGCGGAAGGCGATCTTTGGCGCGTTGATGCCAAGGGCGGATTGGCTGCGCGCATCACGACTCACGCCGGCGAGGAGCGCGACCCTTCGATCTCGCCCGATGGCACGACGCTTGCGTTTACCGCTTCCTACGAAGGCCCGCGCGAGGTCTACACCATGCCCATCGACGGCGGCCTTCCCGTGCGCCGCACCTGGGACGCCGCGCGCGTTGGCACGACGGGCTGGACTCCTTCGGGCATTCTTCTCTACGCGACCAAAGCGGGCACGGACCTTCCCTCCACTCGACTCTGGCGTCACGATCTCAAGACTGACGCGCGCGGTCCGATTCCGCTCGCGCAGTGTGCCGAGGCTGCGTTCTTCGGTGAATCATCCATCGTCTTCACTCGGCTTGCCTTTCAAGGCAGCCACACCGATCGTTACACCGGCGGTACTGCGCAGCAGTTGTGGAGTTTTACGCTGCCGATTCCTGACGCGCAGACTCTTGAGGCCAAGCCGCTCACCGCCGATTACGCCGGCACGAGTCGTCGGCCACTTGCTTGGCACGACCGCGTTGCGTTCATCAGTGATCGCAGCGGCCGCATGAATCTGTGGTCGATGAACCGCGACGCGACCGACCTCAAGCAGCACACTCATCACCGTGACTTCGACATCGCCAACGCGTCCATCGACGGCGACCGCGTTGTCTATCAGCTCGGGCCCGATCTGTGGATCCACGATCTACTCCGCGCAACCGACAGCAAAATCGACATCCATCTCGCATCCGATTTCGATCAGATGCGCGAGCGTTGGATCAGCGATCCCGCTGCGCAAGTGAGTTCGGCGGCGATCTCGCCCGACGGCGACCGCGTGGTCTTCACCATTCGTGGTCGCGTGTTTGTTGTGCCCGCCAAGCAAGGTCGCACCGTCGACGCCGATCGGCGCAGCGGCATCCGCTACCGCTCGGCGGATTTCATGCCCGATGGCGCAAAAATCGCTGTGATTTCCGATGAATCCGGCGAACTCGAAATCGCGACTCTTCCCGCCAACGGCGTGGGCGCGGCCGAGCGCAAGACCAACGATGGCCAGACGGTGCGTTGGTTGGCGGTGGCGTCGCCCGATGGCACTCGCATCGCGCACACCGACAAACGACTGCGGGTTTGGGTACTCGAACTGGCAACGGGCGTGAACACGCTGGTCGAGGAAAACACCGTCGAACAGCCGACCGGTCTCGCCTGGTCGCACGACAGCAAGTGGCTCGCGTACAGCTCGCCCGCAGCCAATATGAACCAGGTGGTGCGGCTGTGGCCGATCACCGGCGGCGCACCCATCGCGGCTTCGACCGATCGTTACGACAGCTACAAACCGCAGTGGAGCGTCGACGGAAAGTTTCTCTACTTCCTCTCCGACCGCACCTTCGAATCCTCGACGAGCAGCCCGTGGGGCCCGCGCGCGCCCGAGCCATTCTTCGCCGAAACTGGCCGCATCTACCAACTCGCGCTGAAGGCCGATGCCCGATCGCCGTTTCAACCGCAAGACGAATTGCACCCGAGTGTGAAAGCAGCGGAGAAAGAGAAGGCGACAGAAGAGAGCGCGACACAAACCACTGAAAAAGCTGGTGTTCAAGTCGCGCCCGCAAGCAAGGTCGTCATCGACATCGACGGCCTCAGCGCGCGCATCGAGCAACTTCCCATCAAGGCCACCAACTTCGGCGACGGCCCGCTGTTGGTCACCGAGAGCGCGATCTTCTGGTCGAGCTTCGACGCGATCACGCCGACCGATGACGACGACGATTCGGCCAAAGCGGGCACGGTTCTCGCGTTAGCGATTGGCAGCGAAAAACCAGAGCCGAAGGAAATCGCAACGGGCGTTCGAATCGCAGGCATGTCAGCCGATCGCAAGCATTTGCTTCTACAGAAGCCGCCGGCGAAGGCAGGCGAATCTCCCGCGAGCTGGCACATCGTCGATGCGAAGCCGGAAAAAGCCGAGCTCGATAAGCCCCTCGATATGAGCGCCATTGCGCTAGCGATCACTCCGCGCGAGGAGTGGCGCGAGATGATGGTTGACGCGTGGCGCTTGCTGCGCGATTACTTCTACGACCGCAATATGCACGGCGCCGATTGGGCCGCGGTGCGCACGAAGTACGGACCGTGGATCGACCGCGTGCGCAGTCGCGAAGAGCTCTCCGATGTCTTTCAGGAAATGACTGGCGAGCTCTCGGCGCTTCACCACTTTGTCTACGGCGGCGATCTGCGTGATGGCACCGACAAGATTGCAATCGCAACTCTCGGCGCCGATCTCGTTCGCGACGAAGCCGCTGGTGGTTGGCGAGTTTCGGCGATTCCTGCAAGCGATCCCGACGAGCCGACCATGCGTTCGCCGCTGACGGAGCCGACGGTGCGTGTGGAGGTTGGCGATGTCATTCGCGCCATCGACGGCACGCCGACGCTTTCGGTGGCGCATCCGTCCATGCTGCTGCGCAACAAAGCGCAGAGGCAAACGCTGCTGAGCGTGATGGCAAAGGGCGGATCCGTTGCTCGCGATGTGATCGCGCGACCGCTTTCCGCACGCGCCGATGCAACGCTGCGCTACCGAAGTTGGGAGATTGCGCGCCGCGCCCGCGTTGAAACCGCAAGCGCGAACGACATCGGCTACCTCCACCTGCGCTCGATGGTGAACAGCGACTTCAGCGACTTTGCCCGCGATTTCTACCCAGTCTTCAATCGCAAGGCGCTCATCATCGATGTTCGCAACAACAGGGGCGGCAACATCGACAGTTGGATTCTCAGTCGACTCATGCGCAAGGCGTGGATGTACTGGAGTCAACCGGTTGGGCGTTCGCCAAGTTGGAACATGCAATACGCGTTTCGTGGACACATGGTGGTGCTGTGCGACGCGGACACCGCTTCCGATGGCGAAGCGTTTAGTGATGGATTTCGCCGACTTGGATTGGGAATGATCATCGGCACCCGAACCTGGGGCGGCGAAATCTGGCTGAGTTCGAGCAACACTCTTGCCGATGGCGGCATCGCGACCGCGGGTGAAAACGGCGTGTTCGACGCCAGCGGCGCCTGGCTGATTGAAGGCCACGGCGTTGAACCCGACATCGTTGTCGACAATCTTCCCTACGCGACTTTTCAGGGCGAAGACGCACAACTCGAAGCCGCAATCGCGCACCTGCAGGAACGTATCAAAGCCGAACCGTCCGAAGTTCCGCCCGTTCCCGCCGCTCCGCGCAAGGCGGTGAAGTAGAGGCGTTACCCGCGTGATTTCAGCGGTCGAGCGCAGTACACTCGGCGACTCAGGATTCCACCAATGCCCTACTACACCAAGCTCGGCAACATCCCCTCCAAGCGCCACATTCAGTTTCGTCGACCCGACGGAAAGTTGTATGCGGAAGAGGTCTTCGGCACCGAGGGCTTCACTGGTCCCACCTCGACGCTCTACCACATCAATCCGCCAACCCAGGTCATCGGTTGGAAGTCGCTCTACCCGACCAAGGTTGAGTATGTCGAGCGCGAGACGATGCGCATGCGCCATGTAAAGAGTTTGCCCATGCCGGCCAAGGGCGATCCAGTCACTGGGCGCACCGTGCTGTTCGGCAACAACGATGTTGAGATCAGCGTGTGCGTTCCTGCGGAGCCGATGAAGTATCACTTCAAAAACGCTTGCGCTGACGAGTGTTTCTTCATTCATTTTGGTTCGGGCACGGTGTTCACCATGTTCGGCGCGCTGAAGTTCGGGCCCAAGGATTACATCGTGATCCCGAAGGGCACGATCTACCAGTTCGTGTTCGACAAGCCCGCAAAGGGAAGCAAAGAACCTGAGCAGCAGCCACGCTTCCTCCTCATAGAGAGCGTGAACGGATCGCACATCCTGCCGCCGCCGCGCTACATGTCGAAGAAGACCGCGCAGTTCCTCGAGCACGCACCCTACTGCGAGCGCGACCTGCGATTGCCTGAAATGCCGATGACTTTCGACAAGAAGGGCTCGTTCGAAGTGCGCATCAAGAGCCGCGATCAGGTGCACTCGTACATGTACAACTACCACCCGCTTGATGTTGTCGGCTGGGACGGTTGCTACTACCCGTACTGCTTCAACATCGACGATTTCAGCCCAATCGTTGGCAAGCACCACATGCCGCCGCCAACGCATCAGACCTTCGAGGCGCACAACTTCGTCATCTGTTCGTTCTGCCCGCGCCCGCTCGATTTTCATCCGCTGGCGATCGTGGTTCCCTACAACCACTCCAACCTCGATTCCGACGAGGTCCTCTACTATGTCGAGGGCAACTACAAGGCGCGCAAGGGAATCGAAGTCGGTTCGCTTTCGCTGCATCCGCAGGGCATTCCCCACGGTCCACACCCGGGCACACCCGAGGCCACCATCGGTGCAACGCACACCAACGAGCTCGCGGTGATGTGCGACACCTTCGCTCCGCTGTATCCAACGCAAGCGGCGCTAGGGTTGGACGATCTCAGCTATCCACGCAGTTGGGAATCAGGCTGGGATTCGAGCGATGCGGCGCCCGCGCCTGCGGATGCGAAGAAGATCGGCGCGAAGAAGATCGGCGCAAAGACGGGCGCAAAGACGGGCGCCGCCGTCAAGAAGGCCGCCTCAACGAAATCGCCTGCGAAAAAGTCGGCAAACACATGGTGACCATCCCTCGCCTCATCCTCCTCGCTTGCGCTGCCTTCACCTTCGCTGCGGGCGATCCGCCGGTAGCTCCGACTCCTGCGCCCAAAGCTGAAACCGTCTTGCACTGCAAGGCGCAAACCAATCTTCCCCGCGAGAAGTTCAAGTTCTTCGATCAAGAGTGGGACTGCGAACTTTGCCTCAACGACACATCGCGCAGGACTGGCCTGGGCGCACGCGAGGAGTTTCCTGCGGGCACCGCGATGATCTTCGTGCATCCAACTTCGTCCTTGCTGTCGTTCTGGATGAAGGACTGCTTGGTGGACATGGACATGGTGTTTGTCGATGAAAGTGGCAAGATTTCGGCTACCTACGAAGCGAAGAAGCAGCCGCTGCGACTGAAGTCGCAATCGCTCACCGTCTACGAAATGGGCCTGACGCGCTATGGTTCCAATCGTCGCGCGAAGTATGTGATCGAGCTACCCGCCGGATCGATCGCCAAGGCGAAGCCGGCACTCGGGCAGAAGGTCGACATCGACTGGGCTGCGCTCGACAAGCGCGCCAAATAAGGATCATGCGAGGATCATGCGAGGATCATGCGAGGATCATGCGAGGATCACGCGAGGATCACGCGAGAATCGCGCGAGAATCACGGGCGCGCCGGCAGCACGATTCCTCGGCATTCGCCGAAGCCGATGCGCGGATGACCTGGCTTCTCGCAGTAGCCGCGCATCACCACCTCGTCGCCATCCTGCAGGAACTTTCGCTCGGTGCCATCGCCGAGCATGATCGGCTCGGCGCCGCGCCAAGTGCGCTCGAGTAGGCATCCGCGCGATTCCTTGGTCGGTCCCGACACCGTTCCCGAAGCAAGCAGGTCACCGATCTGCATGTTGCAGCCGTTGGACGCGTGATGGGCCAGCAACTGCGCCGGCGTCCAGAACATGTCCTTGAACGAGCCGCGTGAAACCAGCGTGCGCGCCATGCTTTGCTGACGCATCCGAGCGCTGGAGATGAAGACCTCGAGCGTGATGTCGAGGTTGCAGCCGTTTGGATCGTCGAGGTAAGGCAACGGACGCGGATCGTCGGCCGAACGCGCGGGGCCCGGCACTCGGAACGGCTCGAGCGCCTCGCGGGTCACGACCCACGGCGAAACCGTCGTCGCAAAGTTCTTCGCGAGGAACGGGCCGAGCGGTTGGTACTCCCACTTCTGGATGTCGCGCGCGGACCAGTCGTTGACCAGCACGAAGCCGAAGATGTGATTCCACGCCTGCGTGACGGGAATCGTGCTGCCGATTTCGTTGCCCTTGCCGACGAAGAACCCGACCTCAAGTTCGTAGTCCATCAACTTCGACGTGCCAAACACCGGCGGGCCGTCATCGTTGGCAACGGTTTGACCCTTCGGACGCACGATGCCGGTTCCATCAGGAACGATCGAACTCGCGCGACCGTGGTAGCCGATGGGAACATGCTTCCAGTTGGGCAGCAACGCGTTGTTCGGACGAAACATCGAGCCGACATTGGTGGCGTGGTGCAGCGACGCGTAGAAATCGGTGTAGTCGCCGACGACAAACGGCGTGTCTTGCGCCATTTCATCGGGGAGCAACTCCGCGGCGCACAGGAGGCGCTCGACCTTGGAGCGCGCGGGCGAACCGGCCGCAAACATGTACGCGATGTTCTGCCGAAGCATCGTCTGCTGCTCGGGCTCGAGCTCGGCGATTCCGTTGAGCCACGCAACATCGAGCGCCATCTGAAACTCCTCGTTCGAGGAAAGTTTCTTCACGAAGAGTCCGGCATCGAGCGCGTCACGCAGACAAAGCGCGCGGTCGCCGATGCGAACCGCGGGGCTTCCGTCGAGAGTGCCATAGGGCAGGTTCTGAATCGGAAAGTCGCCGAGCGGGTCGTTCGCGCTCTCAACCCACGAGCGCAAATTGGGATCATTCGAGTCAACAAGGACATTGCCGCTCATAACGCGACCTCCTCTTCGGCCGCGGGAAGCAGCCCGAGCGCGCGCATATCTGCCAGTGGTTCGTCGAATGAACACGAGCCGAAGCTGTGGGCGAAGCGCTCGCGCGCGGTCGCGATCTGGTCGAAGCGCAGGACGCGCTTTTTCCAAGTCAGACCCGTCGGTCCGAACTCGAACACCCGCGCGTTCTCCTCAACCAGGATTTCCTCGATTTCGCGTTCCGTCATCGCGTCGTAATTCCAAAGCAGACAGCCGGCGACGAACACATTGAGGAAGCCGAATTGCATGCAACCGATTTCGGTGGACATGCGCCGACAGGGATGGTGCAGGCCAGCGGTCGCCTTGAAGGGAACCTCGGCGGCGCGGCAAACCTTGAGGAATCGCGCGACCTGCTCGGGAGTCGGATGGGAGTCGACGGTGACACCGCCCATGCGGATCTTGGCGCCCGCATCGAGCGAAGCCATGGTGGCGATGAGTCCGCGTGGGTCAGCGTCGACGGGAACCTCGAAGTAGGCGAAAATCTCGTCGGGCACATACTCAAGCGCGCGGTCGATCTCGTGAGGCGAGGTGGCCTTGGCCTCGATGGTGTCGATCATGGCGCGGCCGTGGGCGCGGCTGAAGTCGCGGTCTTCCATGCGCTCGTTGAAGCGCTCGATGCGCTCGAGGTCAGCGACGATCTGCTCGTCCGACGCCGACGCAACCAGCACCGAAAGCGGCCAGGGCGAGTCACCCTCGGCATCAGCGGTCTTGGGCAGCAGCAGATCGGCCTTGGCGACGAACTCGGGAAAGCGAGCTACGGGAACAACCAAGCGACCAAGCATCCAACTGTCTGGGCCCTTGCGGTAGCGCGAAAAGTTTTCCACCGTCGGCTGCATGCCGAGCTGCGCGGGCGGGAACAGACCCGCATAGTCGAGAATCGAATCGAGAAGAAGACGGGCCGAGTGCATGTTTGCTCCGAGGGGCGGGAATGAGCTCCCGCGCGAGTCGTCGATTATGCCCGATCCTGCGGACCCGTGGACGGAGAAAGAAGTACACGCAAAACTGCTGTGGTTTCAGAAGCCCATCGGAGACGCGCTAAAGTGCGCAGCCTGTCGGTTGCCTCCCCGAATCGACCGCCAGATCCGAACCATGCGCCAATATCCCTCCCATCTCCCCTCCTGCGCGCTGCGCCTGCTTGCGGCGCTTCGCGCTATCAGCGTGTGCGGTGCGGTCAGCGTGTGCGGGGCGACGGGGTGTTCGCATGCCGACCGCATGCGGCCGACGATCGAGGCTTACTCGCGCGGCGCCTACGCGAAGGCCGCGAGCACCTACGAGCCGCTCCTCAAGGAGCGGCGCAAGAGCAACAAGGACCGCCTGCTCTACGAACTCGAGGCGGGCTCGATCGATCGCGCGCTGGGAGCCGAGGCGCATTCGCCCGAGGTTGACGCGCAGTCCATGGCGGCGTTTGGCTTCGCCGACGAGGAGACTTGGCAGTACCTCGACTCCGAACCGGACATCCGCATTTCTGAGCAGGCCGCGGCGATCCTGACCAACCAGACGGTCATCACCTATCGCGCGACCACCTACGACCGCATCATGTGCTCGACCTATCAGGCGCTCAACCACCTCGACCGTGGCGACCTCGCCTCGGCGGGGGTTTCGCTGCGTCGGGCCTACGAGTGGCAACGCGATGCCGTCGCGAAAAACGCAAAGGAAATCGAGGGTCTCGAGGCTAAGGCCGACGAGGCGGCCCGCGAGAAGAATTACGACGCCAAAGCGGCGATGAACGACCCGCGCACCAAATCCGGGCTCGATTCGGCCTACGGCGCCATCCGCGACATGACCGGCTACGCCGAGTTTGCCGTGCCCTACTCAACCTACCTGCAGTCGCTCCAACAGATGTTGACCGGCCGCAGCGACGACGCCGCGCAGGCGACCGTGGGTTTCCGCAAGGTCGCGGGCATGCTGCGCGAATCGGATCGAACCTATGTTCTCGAGGACGCACGCGCGGGCGAAGACGCTTCGATCGGCAAGCGGCCGCCGCCGATGGTCTACATCCTCGTTGAAAGCGGAATGGGGCCGGCACTCGAGGAATTCAAGATCAGCATTCCGCTGTTCATCCGCCAAGTGCCCTATGTCGGCGCCAGTTTTCCCGTGCTTAAGTTCAAGCCTGGCGGTCCGAGCGGATTCACCGCGCGGGCAGGCAGTGCGAGTTACGCCTCAACGCAACTGACCGACATGGACGCGGTCATTGCTGGCGATTTCAACCGCAGGCTTCCCGCGATCATCGCGCTCACTTTGATCTCGAGCGCGTCGAAGGCAGTCGGAACATACTTCTTGCAAGAGGCGGCGCTCAACCGCAACAAGGAAACGGCGTGGCTGGTGTCGATTGCCGGCGCGATTTACCAAGTCGCGACCAACAGCGCCGACCTGCGCATCTGGCTCACGCTCCCCAAGGAAGTTCTGTACGCAAGATTCCCTGCGCCCGCCGATGGAATGATCTCGCTTGATCTCGGCGACGGGCAGCGAATCGGTCCGATCGCAGTGGAATCCAACGGCTCGACCGTCGTCCATATCCGCGTGCCCAGCAGCGGAGCCACGCCCGCGCTGCGTACCATGCGATTTCCCGTCCACTAGTTCCACTCTCGAAAGCTCGCCATGCTGAAGAATGCAACCATGTTCAATGCTGCCCGCAACGCGATCCTGACCCGCGACGCGATGCTCATTTGCACCGTCGCGCTCGCCCTGCTTCCTGCCTGCAACACCGCCAACACCACCACCGCAGGCTCTGGTTCCCGTTCGGGCAGCGAGACCCCCAAGGGCCTCGGCTCCAATGTCGAGTACGAGCAGATCATCACCAATGGCTGGCTCAACTACAAAGCCAACATCGTCGGCGTCCGCGAAGGCACCGTCACCGACAACCTCAAGCGCGTTGCCGTCGATGTCTACAGCGACCAGTCGGCGCTGCAGCGCTTCAGCTACAAGTTCGAATGGTTCGATGCCAGCGGCATGCCCGTGGTCAATCCCACCGGATCGCTCATCAGCGTTTCCATCCATCCCAAGGAAACAATCACGCTGAGCTCGGTTGCCACCTCGGCCACCGCGACGCAATGGCGGTTGACCTTCCTCGATCATCAGCAGCGCTGACCCATGAATTCCCCTGCCATCGCTTCCTGCATTTCAATACATCGTCCGATCAAACCCATCGTTCCTCGCAGCACCAACAGCACGACTCCCATGCGCACCACCGTTTCCAACGCCTTCTCCGCCGTCGCTTCCTGCGCCCTCGCCGCCACCGTCGTTCTCGCCGGCTGCCAGAAAGCTCAGTATGTCGATCCAAAGGGCAACGAACTCATCGTCAGCGTTGACCGCATGAACATCCAAGACTGGAGCATGCTCGCCGATCAAACCATTCAATCGATGGTGAGTTCGGGAACGCTCGCGCGTCTGCCCAATCAGCCCGCTGGTTTGCTGCTCAATCCGGTGATCAACACCACCACGCAGCAGTTCGACACCGACGCGATCATGAAGAAGATTCGCATCGCGCTTCTCAACACTGGCCGCGTCGAGGTGATCATGGCCGACGACCTGTTCGGCGGCGCCGAGGATCGCATCGCTCGCGAGGCGCAACGCCGCAAGGATCGCGCCGCTGGCGTCGACACCGATGCGTCCAACAAGAATGTTCCTGATGTGACCATCACCGCCAAGCTGATCGAGGACCGCGCGCGTGCTGGCAATACCCGCCAAGTCGCTTATGTCCTGCAGATGAGCCTGACCAACACCGCGACCGGCCGGGCGGTTTGGGAAGGCGAGGCCCAAGTCGTCAAGCAAGGCGAGCGCGCGAGCATCGGCTTCTGAGTGGCCGCGTGACTTCACGCCAACCACTGCCCAACACCAACATCAACGCGCACCCGCGGCGACCTTCGCCGCGGGTGCGTTGTTCACAGGAGCATTTCGCTTCTCGCCGTTCTTATCGCCATTCTTCTCCCCAGCTTTTTCAGACGGCGCCTTCGGCTTGAACTGCTCCGGCAGCGGCTTGCCTACGCGCTCGGCGAGCCAGGTCGCCAGCGGCACAGGAACGGGATGGTCGTCGGCAAGTTCGACCATCGCCGCGAAACAAGGCGCTGCGTCTTTCGATGCAGCCAACGCGTCGAGTCCCTTGATCCAGCGCGCGCGCAGCGGCTCGTCGAGCGCGGCTTCCCACGCGCAATACTCAGCCAGCGACTCGCCGACCAGAATCGTGCTTTCGAAGCAGGATTCCTGCCGCTGCGAGGGCAGCGCCCACAGCGCGTAGTACGGCGCGTTGTACGGCGCATACCGATACTTGCCTTCGTAGAAGCCGCCCTTAAACTCGACGCGCCCAGTGGACTCGTTCCAAACCCCATTGGTAAAGAAGGGCTTGGCGCCCGTGTCAAGCACCACCTCGGCGTCAGTGACCTTCGGCCGCTCCATGACTCGAAAGCCAAACGGCGGCGGAAGTTCGAAGTCCCACTTGCCGGCGCGGATCGCCTCCTTCACCATCGGACTGATGGCGTCGGACTCGAGCACGATTTCGCGGTACTCGCGCGAAAGCTTGAGCCAAAGCACAAACTCAAGACCGAGCGGGGCGAAGTCCTTCAACTTCATGTCTTTGCGCGACGGATCGAAGCGGGTCACGATCCGACTGATGGCGGGCATGAAGATCTTCTCGCTGGCCCATGCGCGCTCGCGATTGGAGACATTGCCATTGAGCCCGATCATCTGCGCGGCGGCGAATTCGTTGGCGTTGAGCCAGCCGCGCTCGGCCAGAAGCACCGCGATCGGTTGGAACACGGAGATTCTGAAAGTCTCGTCGGCAGTGCGCGCGCCAAAGTCCTCAGCGCGACGGGGCATGGCGCCGATACGCTGCGCCTGCACCGCGGCCTGCATCCCCGAATACATCAGGTAGACATCGGCGACCAGCGGAATCATTTCGCCGTTCCACCAAGTGCTGAAGGCCACGCGCTCGGCTTCGACCTTCAACTTACGCCGTTCGATGAAACGGCCGAAGAGTTGCATCCAGAGAATGCCGCCCTCAACGCGGTCGCGCATCGCCGTCCATTCGCTGCGTCGATCGGCGAACTGCTCGTAGTAAGCGCGCGCGCTGCCGAGGGAACTGTCGAGACGGCCAATCCCTCCGCGGTTGCCGATCTCGCTCGGAAGCGCGCCTTCGGTGAAAGTTCCGATGAACTTGCGGCCAAGCTCAGCTTCGGCCTCGCCCTCCGACCCGTATGCCGCCGCCGCCTGCTCGAGGCTCGCGCGATCGGTCTGATTGGTTCTGAAGGTGCGTCCAGTGCTGTCGCCAGCCGCGGCGATTTCAACCTTGAGCTTTCGGTCCTGACAACCAACGATGGCGCACAAGCAGGCAATCGCGGCGACGCCCGTGGCAAGCACCGGGCGACGAGAGGGAGCATGGCGAAGGTGCGGCATCGCAACCATACTACTGCGCGGCCGACCGATTCCCATCGCGCAACTGCGTAGACTGCGCCCTTGACGACTGAGCCCTCGCCCCCCGGTTCCTCCAGAACCCCCCCTCCTGCACGCGACGCCACCAAACTTGGGGCGCCCGCACGCCACGATGCGTTCGCCGCCATGCGCGAGCCGAACTATCGATTCTTCGCCTTTGCATTCGTCGCCTCGAGCATGGGCCTGCAAATGCTCTCGACCGCGATCGCCTGGGAGATGTACGAGCGCACAGGCGCCGCGCTCATGCTCGGGCTGATGGGGCTCGCGCGGGCGCTGCCGGTGATCGCGCTGACTCTGGCCGCTGGCACGCTCGTCGATCGGGGCGACCGGAAGAAGATTCTCTCCATCACCCAGATCGGTTTCGGATTGGTCGCGGTTGCGTTGGCGTGTGCGAGCTTTGCCGTGGCGCCCATCTGGGTCTACTTTGCGCTGCTGATCGCGTCGGGCTGCGTACGCAGTTTCAACGCGCCGTCACGAGGGGCGCTGCTTCCTTCGCTGCTCACCCCCGAACGGTTTGAAAACGCCATCGCTTGGCAGTCGGGCTTCTTCCAGTTTGCCGCCGTTGCTGGGCCGCTTCTCGCCGGCGCAATCATCGCCGCCACCGGCCACGCCTGGGTGGTTTATACGATCACGGCCTGCCTCTGCGCCGGCGCCGGAGTCGCCGCCCTCTTCCTGAAGCCGCGTCCAGTGATACGCACATCCGCTCCGCCGAGGCTCGTCGACATGTTCCGCGGCGCGGAGCACATCTTCCGCGAGAAGACGGTCCTCGGCGCACTCACGCTCGACCTGTTGGCGGTGCTGTTCGGCGGCGCAACGGCGCTGCTGCCCGTTTACGCCAAGGAAATCCTCCACTGTGGCCCGGTCGGACTCGGTGCGCTTCGGGCGGCGCCATTCGTCGGCGCGTTCGCCATGGCGATCTGGCTGGCCGCGCGACCGACCTTCGGCCACGCGGGTCGCGCGCTGCTCTGGAGCGTCGCCATCTTTGGGCTCTGCATGATCGTTTTCGGCTTCAGCACTTCATTCTGGGTCTCGATCGCAGCCCTCGCCGTCAGCGGAGCCGTTGACAACATCTCGGTTGTGATCCGCCATGTATTGGTGCAAACGCGTACGCCCGACGAACTGCGCGGGCGGACGACGGCGGTGAACTCCGTGTTCATCGAGTGTTCCAACGAAATTGGCGCGCTCGAGTCGGGCCTGGTTGCCGAATGGCTCGGCCCGGTGGCGTCGGTGGCCAGCGGCGGCGTGGGCACGCTCGCGGTCGTCGGCTTCGTTGCCTTGGCGTTCCCCGCGCTTCGGCAAATGAAGCGCCTGCAGGAGACCAAGCTCGATGTGCGGCGCGCGGAGGTTGAGGAAGAGGAGCACCGCGGTCTCGGCACCGAGGGCTGAGGCGCGCACGCGGGTTTCTGTGGAATGCGCGTTCACCAGCGCCGTCGTCCTGCGGGCTTGTGCGTAAGCGGAGTTATCGATTTCTCCCAATTCGGTCGTGTCCCGCGCAGAGATTTCGGACCCATCTCTATTCGCATATGGCTGGAGTTGTTACCGCCACCGTTCTCATCACTGTTGATAGATAAATCCAACGCGTTTGCGTTGGCTTGATCGTCTTGGTCGTCACGACCAATGCGCAGTTGTTGTCACTGCGCCTGACGATCTTGAAGGTAGTTTCGTTGTCGCCTTTGGCGGCTCGAAGGAGCGAAAATGAAGATTTTGAATCTGGGTCCTGCCTTGGCCGCAATCGCTGCTGTCAGCGCGTCGGCGACTTCGTCGGCAAGCTTCGTTGGCTACTTCGTGAGCTCGTACAACACGAGTTCCGGGGGCCACGCTTTGGTGGTCTACACCCTCACCGCACGATTCAACGGTCCCTACGACACGGTGTTTAGTGCGTTCGATTTGGCCAGTGAGGATCCAAACGCGCTCACCGGCTTCTGGCACAAGGACAATCACGGCGACCCCGCGACCAACGGCATTCTCTCCCAGCGCTACGGCACTTGGGATCCGACCACCACGGGCTCTGCAACGGCGAATCGGCCGTTCGACTCGTACCTGACCATCGGCGGCATCGCACGCCCCGCCAACACCACCCGAGCTAACTCGCAATGGTTCGACGGCGGTAATCCGGAAACCCGCGGTTGGTCACGCCCAGACCTGCCTGCCAACGGGATGATCGGTTGGACCAACAGTGACAGCGACAACGGACAAGGCACGGTCGGCAATTCGGCCGGTGTGCCGACCACCGATGTGCGCCTGGCGCAGTTCGTTCTGAGTGAAGGCGAGTATGCCCGAGCGTTCACCATCTGCATCAAATACGGCAACGAATACTCGCTGAGTGATGACTACCAGGTCGTCAGCGGATCGTTCACCCTCGGGACCGTCCCTGGCCCGGGACCAGTGGCGCTGCTCGCCCTCGGTGGGCTTTTCGCTCGCCGCCGACGCTGACGCGTTCAATTCTTCAAATTTCACCCGCGACGCCGCGGCAATGCAAGCGACTTGAGAGAAGGGACTTGCGCGGACACGCCAATTGTGACTCCGCGCGAGTTTTACAAAATGACCACAACAGGCGCAGAGAGGCTGGGTTTTCCCTCTCTTCTCGTCTGTAACGCATCGTGGACGAATCATCGATGCATCGTGGAAACAATTCGAAGACCTGCACTCGTGTGCGCGGCATTGGGGCCGACGGTTTTTGAAGTGGCTTGAGGAGGACGACCCGTGAAGGATTTCGCTTTCAACATTTGCCTGCTCGGCACTGTCGCTGCGCTTCTGGCGTCGTCGCATGTCACTGCTGGCTTTCTTGATCTCACCGCCGACCGTTTTGCCCCTGCTTTGAGCAGTGGCGAAGCGACCGCGGAGTTCCGCACCAGTTTGCCGCCTGTGAGTTCCTTCAGCAGTTCCCTCGCGACGATCCAACCAGTTCGCCAACGATCGACTTCGAAAAACTACGAGTCGCGCGCCACCGAATCCGGCAGTTTCGTAACGAACACACGCGACCTCGCCGCAACTCGGGTTACTTCCGCGCCCCTTTCTAATACTGGCGCGCAGACAACCAGCATGCTCGCTAGCAGTGGAACCTTCACCCTCACCCCTCCTGGCTCGGGATCGATCGCACTTCTCGCGCTCGCGGGATGCGTTGCGCTCGTTCGACGCCGCTGACGGCTTCGACCTCCCCGCTTCTGACCCCCGATTCTGACCCCCGCTTCTGAACTTTGAATGTTTGCCAAGACGATGGCCGCACTTTCCGCTGCGGCCATTGCCTTTTTTTGATGGCTAGCTTTGGCGAAAGTTTGGCGAAAGCCGCCTGTGTGAGTTCGCCGACACCTTCAGCGAAAGTCGCGAGGCTTACTGACTGCATGGATCTGCGCGGACGCAAGCGCCTTGGTCACATCCTTCGCGTTCGTCACCAGCAGATGAACGACGCCATCGCGACGCTCGACTTGCCCGCGCACACACACCACCATCGCCCGCCGGACCTGCGTGCGCAAACGCTCATAGACCTTTGGACGGAAGATGAGATTAGCGATCGCACTCTCGTCCTCGATGGTCATAAAGACGACGCCCTTCGCCGTTGACGGCCGCTGACGCACGAGCACAAGACCCGCAACCAGAACGATGCTCCCCGTAGGACATCGCGCCTCATCGCGCAGCCAAGAGCACGCCACGGCGCGCGCGCGATCAAGGCGTTCGCGGATACAGGCAATCGGATGGCGTTTGAGCGTGACGCCGGTCGCGTCGAAATCCTTGGCAATGTCGGCAAGTTCCGCGACGGCCGGAAGGTGCTGCTCGATTTCGGGCGCGTCGGGCGCGGGAGATGCGGCGATATCGCAACTGGTGGCGGAGAAGGACCAGAGCGGACGCTCGCGATCGCGCAAGGCGAGAATCTGCCAGGAGGCTTGCTGGCGATCAAGGCCCATCGAGGTGAATGCATCGGCGCCGGCAAGGCGACGCAGCGATGCCACGCTCACGCTTGCCGCCTGTTGAAGGTCGCTCATCCGCCGGAACGCACCATGACGAGCAACCGCGTCGACGATGCGATGCGCCTCCTCGACATCAAGACCTCGAATCATGCGCAGGCCGAGGCGGATCGCCGGCTGTGAAGGAACATGCACATCGTCCACCGCGGCGTCATGCGATGGCGATGGGGACCGCGAGGACGAGGGCGCACAAAGTGGCTGTTGCTCGGGATTCGATGCAGGCGCAGCGGCGTCGGCCACACTGCGCCCACGAGCATGCAACCGTCCAAACACGCCGGGGATTGCAGTAGAGATTGACGCGGGAATGGACGCGTCTGGACGGTCTATCCCCCGCCTGTCCACGCCGCCAAGCACAATCCAACGCGCATCCTGACGCGCGTCCCGACGCGCGTCCCGACACGCATCCCGACACGCATCCCATGCCTCAATGACGCCCGCGCCGTGACGGACATGCGGATGGCGGGCATGCAGACGAAGAGATTCCTCGTCGATCTGGAGCTGACTACGACGACAGGAACTCGAGGAGGATCGCGCAACCGTGGATGCTGGGATGGCATGATGGGCGGCGGGATCACGCGCAAGATCACGCGCAAGATCAATTCCCCGTTCAAGTGTCGCATCCCATCTTGAGCAGTGCACATCGATCGCGCGCACCGCGACGCCGTGATCGGCTGCATCACGAAGGATCTGCGCGGGCGCGTAGAAACCCAACGGTTGACTGTTGAGCAGCGCGGCGGCGAACGCTGCGGGATGGTGGCGTTTGAGCCACGCGCTCGCATAGACCAACAGCGCGAAGCTCGCCGCGTGCGACTCGGGAAAGCCGTAGCCGGAGAATCCCTTGATCTGCTCGAAGACCTGTGAAGCGAATTTACTCGTGTAGCCGCGCGCCGCCATGCCGCTCTTGAGTGCGTCGCCAAATTGAGCGATGCGATTTCCCTGACGCTTCCACGCGGCGATCGCTCGGCGCAGTTCGTCGGCCTGGCCGGGGGTAAAGCCTGCCGCAACAATCGCGAGCGCCATCGCCTGCTCCTGAAAGAGCGGCACGCCGAGCGTCTTTCTGAGCACCTTGCCAATGGCTTCGTCGGGATAGTGAATCGGCTCTTCGCCGTTGCGTCGGCGCAGATACGGATGGACCATGTCTCCCTGAATTGGCCCGGGGCGGACGAGCGCGACCTCGATGACAAGGTCGTAGAAACAGCGCGGACGCAGCCGGGGCAGCATCGACATCTGCGCGCGCGACTCGATCTGAAACACGCCAATGGTGTCGGCCTGACAGATCATGTCGTAGGTCGCCGGATCCTCGGCGGGAATCGCGTGAAAGCGCAGCGGCGTGAGCGCAGGAGTGGGCGTGAGCGCAGGAGCAACCAACGACTGAGCAGCGCTCGCTGCGACCGCCGGCGGACTCACCGTCCGCAGATCCGCGCGCACTGGCGGCGCGTCGGGCGACCGAAACGCAGAGGCGCCTGCTGCAATCGCGGCTCGGTCACCGTTCACCAGATCGATCGTCTTGCGAATCGCGGTGAGCATGCCCAGCGAGAGCACATCAATCTTGAGCATGCCCAAAGCGTCGATGTCGTCCTTGTCCCACTCGATCATGGTGCGGTCGTGCATCGCGGCGTTCTCGATGGGAACGGTCTCCACCAGCGGCCCGCGCGAGATGACGAATCCGCCGACATGTTGCGAGCGATGGCGGGGAAAGCCGAGAATCTCGTCGACGAGCTGCGCGTAGCGGATGACCATGGGCGCAGAAGGATCGAGGCCGGCGGAGCGCATGCGCCCCGCCGCGCGTAAGGAAAGGGCCGCGCGTAAGGGAAGGGCGGCGTTAGAGGGGCGCGGCCCATCGTCGGCGCGCTCCTCTGTAATGTCGTCGCGGGTACCGAGCCCGCCGCCTCCCCAGCGGTCGACCTCCGCCGCAAGACGCTCGACCGCATCGGGCGCGATGCCGAGAGCCTTGCCGACATCGCGAACCGCGCTGCGACCTCGGTAGCAAATGACTTCGCACACCAGCGCCGCCCGCTCGCGGCCGTACTTCGCATAGATGTGCTGGATGACCTCCTCGCGGCGCTCATGCTCGAAATCGATATCGATGTCGGGCGGCTCATTGCGCTCGCGGCTCACGAAACGCTCGAAGAGCATGTCGACGCGCTCGGGATCGACCGCCGTCACGCCGAGTGCGAAGCAGACCGCGCTATTGGCCGCGGCGCCGCGACCTTGGCAAAGAATGCCGCGCGCGCGCGCGAAAGCGACGATCTCGTGAACAGTGAGAAAGTACGGCGCATAGCCGAGATCGGCAATGATGGCGAACTCATGCTCGAACTGCCGCACGACCTTCTCGGGCACGCCGCGCGGATAGCGTTCGCGCGCGCCCTTCCATGTGACCTCCTTGAGATGCGTCATCGCGGTCCACCCCTGCTCCCGCCGATCGAGAGGCACGACCTCGTCGGGATATTGGTAGCGCAACTCGGCCAGCGAGAACTGCGCTGCGCGGTCGATGAAGCGCCACGCGGTGTCGAGCGCCTCGGGGCAATCGCGGTAACGACGAAAGATCTCCTCGGGCCGCCGCAACCGCCGCTCAGCGTTGGGCGCGACCAGCCGCCCCGCCCGCTGAATCGCCACGCCGGCACCGATGCAAGTGACGGTATCGAGCAACTCCCTGCGCGACGCATGGTGCATGCGGACATCGCTCGTTGCGGCGACAGGCAATCCGAGCGCTCGAGCAAGCGTGTGTGCGCGCTCCGCATCGACAACACCTTCCGGCTCATCAACGCGCCGCATGGCAACGGCCATGCGATCGGGCATGATCCGCGACAACCCCTCAGCCGCCTCGAGAAACGACTGCGACGGAACCCGCGGCGCAATCAACACGGCAAGCAGGCCCTTTCCCCCAGGATGGTCGCTCAGCATCGCCACAAGATCATGCACAAGCCGCGCACGCGGACGACGCTCGACACCTCCGCCATCGGGCAGCCGATGACTCAACAAACGGCAAAGCGCGCCCCACGAGTCGCGGTCACTGGCGTAAAGCGCGAGCTCGATCTGCGGTGGTGCATGCGACGAATCATGCGGTGAATCATGCGACGGATCATGCCCCTGCACGATGTCCAGGCTGATGCGCGCGCCTTGCGCTAGACGGATTCCAGGGCTGGCGCGCGCGGCAACATGTGCACGCACCGCGCCGCCAACCGTCTGAACATCGGTCAGCGCAATGCCGGCGTGACCGAGGCGCGCCGCCTCTTTCACCAGTTCCTCGGGATGACTCGCGCCCCCGAGAAAGGTGTGATTACTTTGAACAATGAGTTCGCCCCACGCACGCGCCGACGATCGCGCCGACGAGCTCGAACCGTTTGCGGCCAAGTTCGCCGAGGCCTGATGAAGGCCGGAGTGTGCAGCAGAGTTGGAGTGGGTAGTCTCGTCCATCGTCCTCACCCCCACGCCCCAAGCACCGTCAGCTCGACACCTTGTTCGATGACCGCGGCTGCGTCGGCAATCCAATCGCTCGCCTCGAGGACAAGATCCGATCGCGGCTGACAAGCTCGATCTACCTGCCGCTTGCCCAGATGCGCTGGCCATTGCACGAACAGCCAGAGGCCATCGCCAATCTGCAGGCGCGAGTAGACGCGGCCAGACGCAGGTTCGTCTGATTCTCGGTGAGCGTTGTCCGACCACCAAGCAACCGACATCCGCTCCCACCCATCGACGGCGCGCAGCGGCCAGCGCGTCCCTCGCCAATCAAGCCAAGCCACGGTGCAGGAGCCATGAGATGTCCAACGGGTACGCGTGGCGATTGCCTCTGCGACTTGCTCGGAAATTTTTTCCGCGGCAGAGCATTCGCGCATGGAGTTTCGCACGGGATCAGCCCCGGGATCAGCCACGGGATCAGCCACGGGGTTAACCACGGTTCCACGCACGGGATCATCCACGGTTCCACCAACGATGCGCGCGCGTTCGCCCCGCGAAAAGTACGCATGAGGCTGCCGCGATCCACCGTCGACGACAGTCGAGTGGAGTTCGATTGCGGATGCGGAGCAGGACGAACCAAGGACGGACAAACCACGGACGGACAAACCACGGACGGAAGAACCAAGGACGGACGAACCAAGGACGGAAGAACCAAGGCGAGATGTCACAAGATCGATCCACTCTGCTCGGCGCGAATTTGCGGTAGACGCCGATACGCCGTTGTGGCCAGCCAAAAGTTGCGCTTGCCGAAATCGCAGCCGCACCGCCTGCTCGACCCTACATTCGATCGACTCGACACCGTGGTCGAGCGGCAAATTTTCGAGCCGCGTGCGAAGAACGGTCCAGAGGTGGACGCGACGGGCACTTGGTCTGGCGAGTCGAAGGTCGATGCGTGACTCGCGCGTCTGTGCCGATAGATCCGCCGAATCCGTTTGATCGGTCGACAGATCCGCCGGCAACTGCGCATGCCTGAAGATCCACACCGCGTAGCGCAAACCTTCGCGACGCGCCTGCAGCATGGCCGCCATCCGCTCGATGAGTTCACCGCACGCAGCAAACAGCGTTTCCATTCGGCTGCACGGCCCGTCGAACACACGCGAAAAAATGACAGGCTCACGCGTGCGAAGCGCGACCAGCGTCTCGTCGACAACGCCGAGCGCCTGATCGAGCCTGAGCAATACATCCTCGGTCGATCGCGACACAGAGCGTCGAGGCCGCGCGTCAACTTCATGCGGTTCGATGTCGAAAAGCGACGGCGTTTCATCGCGTGAACGCGCGCGTCGGCGCGGCGTGAGCGCGGGCATGGGCACGAGCGCGGGCGTCGACGCGCCTCCTGCATGTTCGTCGCGTCCAGAAAGGCGCGCCGCAGCACCTTGGCGACCAAGCTTCGCGAATTGACCGACGCGTTCGACCTCGACACTTCGAAGCGCTGCGGCAGACGCTGCCGAGATACGCAACGCCTCGATCGGAAGCGACTCGAGATATTGCAGCTCGCTTCCTCGCGGGATAGCGACGCAACAGTCCGACGACGAGCAATGCAGCGTCGGTGGTTGCGGCACGCGCGCCGTTCCGCGCGCCATCGATCCCATCATCCATCGCGCCATCCATCGAGCCATTGCCGCTGCGCCACCAACTGTGGACGCCGTTGCGATCTGGGTGCGAAATCCCCTGCGCGCAAACGATGCCGCGACCCTGCGCATCAAACCCCGCTCTGTTGCGTGTTTGCCACGAAACAGCTGCGCACACCCAGTGAAATCACCAAGAATAAGCGTGGATCCGCCGCTGGACTGATCGTCCGACCCGCAGGCCGCCGCATCAATGGACACCACGGGAATCCAGCGTTCAAGGCACAAGGCCAGGCGTTTCAATGCGCGTGCCGCCATCGGCGCATCCCAATGAACGGCCAACATCCGGTCGCTGCAAGAAACGATCCGTCCGTACCGCCCCTGCTGTCCACGCAGACGCTCCAACAGCACGCCGGCGCGCACTGCTTCGGGTGTTTGTTGCTGCGGACATATTGCTTGCGCCTGACTTGTCGTCATGCCCGCGTACACGCCCACGGCCTGCGCGAGTTCACAACATCCAAGTACATGATGCACCCGATTGCGCTCCTCGACAACGAGGAAGGGAATCGCCAGCGCTCCATCGAGAGGCTCACCAAGATGCACGAACGCACGCCGCAACAATGCACGCTCAAGATCGACGATCCAATGTGGAAAACACACGGCCAGAAACCGTGACTGTCGATCAGGCGACGGCGTCGAGATCCCCGTGGCTGATGATGGATTCGATCTGGTCATGCGGCCAGCGTGCCGCACTGTGCGGGCCCTTCATGAATAGATTCATCGTGGATTGCCTCCGCCATTCGATCGGACAGATCAGCCCACACTTGGGCAAATCGACTCGCCCGTGGTCGAGCGATATCGATGCACAGCGCGCCAGACTCGAGAAGCGACCGCGCGTCCGCGCACGCGCGCTCGCGGTCATCGTCATGGACACGAAACGCGTTTCCCCGCATCGCTTTGAGTGTCATACGCCAACAAAAATCACCTCCCCGCGCCGGATGCACGCTCCATCGCGTGCTGGCCGAGCAGCCACGGGCACGCAATCCCCCCGCTGCGCAAGGCGCAGTGACCACGAGCACGAGCGGCTTGGCTCCCCATTGCGAGCATGCCCCACCAGAACATGGCCACAACGACGAATCCTTCGACGACTCCAATATGGCCAGCTGCAGCCGGCGCCATGCCATTGAATCGAAGCCCGAACCGTCCACGATCACCACCCCTGCGCCGCCAAGACGAAGCGCCTGCTCGACGCACCACACTCGATTGCAAACGCGCGCATACAAAGCATCGTCGCGACCACTACGAACACCCGAACGCGACGGCCGTTGACCGCAGGCAGCGCGCGAGTCAGACGCATCGCCAATGAAGACCGACTGCGTCAAAAGAGCGTCGGGTTCTCCCTCGAAAAATCCTTGACCAGGATCGTCGCGCAACGCATTGGGATGCGGATGCACCTTGTCACCAATCCAGGCAATACCACGCTCAAGTAGCACAGAAAGATTTCGCGTGCCCTGCTGCACGCTTGTCTTCATACGCCCGATTGGACCGTCGATCTTGCGGTTGCTCCGATGCACAAAGCCACCGCTTCTGATGCATTGCAAAATGTGCAGCAAACATCCAAACGGAACAATCCACTCATCGCCACGGACTTGCGGGCCATCTTGCGCGCCGTCTTGCGCGCCGTCTTGCGCGCCATCTTGCGCGCCGTCTCGCCGACGAACCGGCATACAAATTCCGCAGATCTCGTGCAGAACACCACACAGCAATCCGCCCGACACGCCGCCAGAATCAGCGTCGCCAAGCGGTACGCGCAATCCATCCACGGGCGTGATCGGCGGCGCGGGCTGCGGCGCAGGCATCACGTCATGCGAAGGCTCGTGCATCACATCGTGCGAAGGATCATGCACGCGCTCTCCCGCGAGCTGCGAGCTCTGGCAATCTGCCGCCTGCAGTTGCGCGCGGATGGATTTCGCCGTGACCGCCATGCGATCAGCACGCGTGGCCGTTTTTCGAAACTCATGCTTCGAGACGCGCGTGAAATCGGGCATGGAAACGACAGCCGACGCGCGCGACTCCGCCTCACGCATCACGAGTTGCGCACGCTGAACGCGTGCTTTTTGAACGGGGCGTGCTGACGGATCCCCGCATGATTTTTCGCATGAGCATTCTTGAACCGACATGACCGATCTCCCTTCATTCAGGCTTACTGCTGCACGTCACATGCGCGTCACATGCACGTCACATGCACGTCACATGCGCGTCACCACACGCGCCTGGCTTTCGCCAACCGCGTGCTCTTTTGCCCGCTTTCCATTCGCAACCAAGTTGGGCCGAACCGATGTTCGGTGTTTGTTAGTGTACTGCCGCCCCGGCCTTTGCCCAAGGGCTTTGCTGAAAAATTTCAAAAATGACCGCGCCATCGCGGCATGCTTCTTGTCGCAACATCAACGCATCGAAACGGTTGGGGTCAATGGTCCGTGGCGGAGACGAGCTCGATCGCGCCGACGAGTTCACTGATGTCAAACGGCTTCTGCAGCAGAAGCATGTCGGCGCGGTCTCCCTTTGCCAGCACCAGACTGGCGTCCTGTGACATGAACACCACGGGAATCCGCTCGCCGATCGCAGACTCGATCTGTGCGTGCACTTGGATGCCGGACAGACCGGTCGAGGCGCTCTCGATCACGATCATGGAAATCCGTTCACCCACGCGCCCATGCGCGCGCTCAAGCACCGTACGCAACGCCTGCGCGGCGCCATCGGTCTCCACCACCGCGTGACCAGCCGCACGCAGCGCTTCACCAAGCATGGGTCGCAGCACCGCATGCGACTCAACAAGAAGCACCACCTGCGGCAAATGCTGCACGGGATTCACCACCGCCGCCATGACCCGACGACGCGCAGGCAGCAGCAGTATGAAGCGGGTTCCGCGATCCACATCGCTTTCAACAACGACCGAACCGCCCGCGCCGTTGATGACGCGTTGGACCACCGCGAGCCCGAGGCCTGTGCCCATTCCTTGTGGTTTGGTGGTGAAGAATGGATCGAAGATCCGCTGCAGAACATCGCTTGGAATGCCCACACCAGTGTCCTCGATCACGATACGCACCGAGTCGATGACTCTCGCGCCAACGCCGGCGCCAGTCGATTGCATCGGTGTGGCCTCAACGCGTAGCCGGCCGCCGCCGGGCATCGCGTCGCGGGCGTTAATGATCAGATTCGCCATCACCTGCTGGAAAGCACTGGGATCGAGCTCGATATCGACATCATCGACCTGCGCCAACTCCACCGCGATACGAACGGACTTGGGCAACCCCGGCCGCACGAGATCGATGGTTTCCTCGATCGAATGGCGGAGTGAAAACAATGCGATCGACTCGACGGACGGCTTGCCGAGCGACAGCATGTTGGTAGTCAACATCTTGGCCTTGGTAGTGGCAAGTTGGACCGACGCGAGCGACTCGAGCACCGCCGGCACAACTCCCGGTTCGGATGCAGCAAGCGCGGCATGACCGCGGATCGCGGCGAGAAAGTTGTTGAGGTCGTGGGCAAAACCACCAGCGAGAAGGCCAATCATCTCAAAACGCTGGGCGTTGCGCAGCCGTTCTTCGGCACCCTGCTGCTCGGTGACATCGGCGATGGTTCCGACAATGCGCGTCGGTCTGCCGTCGCTGAACTCGACGGCGCGCCCGCGCTGACGAACCCAGCGCATGACGCCGTCGACGCCAACCAAACGATGGGTGCACTCGTAGCGTCCAACGCTGCCGTCGAGATGCGCGCGCCACGCCTCGTCGACGCGGCGAATGTCGTCGGAATGAATCGATGGCAGGATCGACGGCGCGCAAGAAGGAAGCTCGGTCTGCGGGCAACCGAGCACCTGCGCCGTCGATTCGCTGAAACGCGTCGTGCCGCCCACCGTGCAATCCCACCACGCATCGGCCGTCGCGTCGAGGGTCTGGCGAAGCCGCTCGCGCTCGGCGCTCACCACTGCATCGCGCACAGTGCGTTCGGTGGTTTCGCGAATCGTTGCGTGAAAAATCTCGCCGGGACGGTCGCGGTCGAGAAAGACGCAGAGCTCGATGGGAAAGCGCCTGCCCGTGTAATCGCAGGCATTGATGTCGATGCGACGACCGATGACCGGGCCGTATCCAGTCGCCGCAAAATTCGCCATGCCGCGCATGTGCTGCGGGCCGAGGTCGCGGGGGATGATGGTATCGGCAAGCGATTGACCGATGAAATTCTCGCGCGCGAAGCCGAAAAGTTGGAAGGCCGCCTCATTGGCATGCACGATCACGCTCGCTCGGTTGATCGAGATAACCGCATCAGGAAGCGACGAGACCAACGAGCCGAGGAATGCTTCGTCCATGGCACGGATGCTACCCAACTACGAAGTGTGCAGTAGAAAAACAAACACGGTCCGCGGGGAGGAGTCCCGCGGACCGCGTGAGGAGTGGAGCATTGGCCCCGTGGTTTGCACCACGGTCGTCCCGCCAATCAGCCCCAGTTGGCCAGCAAGATCGCGAGATCCTGTCCATTGGTCGTGCCATCGGCATTGAAGTCGGTCGAGCCCGCGAGGCCCCAACTCGACAGGACCGCGCCGAGATCCTTGCCATTGACCGCCCCGTCACCCGTCGCATCGCCCGGTGTTGAACTCGCGTTTGCCGCGGGAACCGTCAGAGTGATTTCGCGGAAGCAGCACGGGTGGAAGAGCTCCGAGTGCAAGCCGACGATCACGATGATGGTCGAGCCCGCGGGAAGCGCGCTGTTGACCGTGATCGGGCCGACGATGGCCGAGTTGAACACAGGCAGCGTTGGAATGTTCACCAGCGTCGGATTGATGGTGGCCGCATAGCCAGGAGCAACCGCAAGGCTGACCCATTCACCCGCGAAGGCAGGGCCAGGAAGTGCTGTGAGATTCGTCAAGTTCAAGGTGAACTCGAAGTTGTTGATGCCCGCCACATCATGCATCGAAACATCCGTTTCCATGCAGGTGCAGTCAGGGAGTTCGACGCAGATTTCCTCGGTGCAGCAAGCGTCGCCCGTGCTTCCAGCGAGCGTTGCGCTGAAGCAGAACTGCGATCCAGGGACGCCGATGCTGATGGGGATGTAGAGCGTTGTCGATGCGTTGGGAGCAAGGGCTGGGCTGATGGTGATCACATTGTTGGGCGAGAACGCGCTGTCGGGAAGAATGAGCAGATTCGCGGGAATCGACGAGTTGTTGGTGATCTGCACCGTCCAGAGGAAGCCCATAGTTGCATCGGAGTTCGGCTTGCAGCTGATGTCCTCTGTCTTAAACTCGCAGGCTTTCTGCTCGATGCAGGTGATGTCGATGGAGCCGTACTGCGTCTTGAGCTGAGAATTGAAGTCGTTGTCGAAGTCGATGAGGATCGAGTTGTCGCGATCGCCGCCGGCCGCGGGGAATCCGATGAGGCCGTAGATGTTGGGATAGCCGATGTTCAGGCCGTCGCCGATCGACCAGACGCGATCGTTGGGAAGACCTTCGATGTCGACGCCGCCAACGGAATTGGTCGAGCCCGCGGTGCCGATGGAGAATGTCTCGGTCGCAGGCGACCAGGCGCCGGTGGCAGAGGCGCAGAACTTCAGCAGACGACCGACATGGGGCGTGGTACTTGAAACACCCACCATTCCGCGCTCGGCGGTGTACATGCAGCAGTTGGAGTCGAAGGCAATGTCAGCAACCGGATAGGTCACGGTGCCCGCGCTCGGCATCGAGAGTTCGAGTTGCGCGGTGTTGGCCACGAACAGGCCGTTCACATCGAGCTTGACCGACCAAATCTCGTTGTTGCGCGTTGCATCGATGATCAAGCCGTCCTCAACCCAGAGCGAGTACACCAGGCGTCCGTCCACGGCCTTGACCGCCCAGACACGCTCGCCTGGAGGAACTGCACCGGGCGCGTCGCCAGGTTCAGCGAGGCCACCTGCGGGAAGCGCGCCGGTGACAACACCGCTCGCGTGATCGAAAGTTCCCTTGACGGCGCCCGACTGGTCGATCGCGTAGATGCGTCCATCTTCGAAGTTCGAAACATAGTAAAGACTGTTGCGACAGCTAAAGTCCACCTGTCCCAGGCCAGCGCCAGCAGGATTTGCGGCGTCGACCGTGTTGGGAAGTCGGATCAATTCAGTTGCGACGCCAGTGGCGCCATTGAGGCGATACACGCTGCCCGCGCCGCCAAGAGTGCCGAGCATGTCGAAGTTGTAGACGATGGTCTGCGTGACGACGATGTCACCAACATCATCGATCACCACGCCAAACACACTGCCGAGTTTATTGAGCGACCACGACGAATTCGAATAGCGACCATTGTTCCAACTCTGCACCAGGCCGATGGGCGCGGTGCCCTGATTGCCCAGATCAAAGAGTACGACGACGGGTGAACTCCCACTGCTCGGGCTGTAAGTTCCGGCGGCAACGGCACCAGAATTGAAGGAAACTGCGGAGGAATCGACGATCTCCGGCCGTCCGCCGCAACAGGGCGCGCAGACGATTGCCTCATGGGGGTTGTTCCCTGCACACGGATTTCCGACGGTGTCGATGCGCACTTGGCCGACGGGTGCAATCCCAGACGGGCGCGCCGCAACCTGAATCATGTAGCGTCGACCGCACCTGACCTCGCAGGTGACCGACGACTGCTTGCCACAATTTCCGCCAGCATCATCGTTACAGCAGAGCGGAAGCATGTCGCCGGGGCACCCGCAGCTGATCGATTCGGGATAGATCGCAACACCAGTATCGAGGTTCGTGAGGCCACAAGTGCTGATCGTGACCATGCCGTCAACATCGCTAGTCCAGCAATACCAGTAGTCGCTGGAGAAGGGAGCGACGGGACTATTGCTGCAGCTGTTGATGCCATTCGCATCGAGCGCGCTACCAGACATGTCAAAAGGAACGACCACCGAACCAGCGATCGGTGTGGGCGAGGAGCATTGGTCGGTGGCAAAGGCGGCGTTGGAGCCGATGCCCGCAAGCATGGCGACAAGAGGGGCGACAAGAGGGGCGACGAGCGGGGCGACAAGAGATGTCAGGATTCGATTTTTCATGGGATTCTCAGTTTGTGGCGTGGTGAACGGGTACGGGGGACAGCGGATCGCCGTCGACCGCTTCCGCGCGTCCGCGGGCGTTCTCTCAGCACAAATGCGGGAATCGCGCACTTTCCGACGGAGCGCTACACTTCCCGCCCCCACGCCGGTGTGGCGGAACTGGCAGACGCAGCGGATTCAAAATCCGCCGCCCTCTAAAGGCTTGCAGGTTCGATTCCTGTCACCGGCATGAACCAACGCCCACGACGCAGCCGTCGTGGGCGTTGGTGTTTTTAATGGGAAAAACCCACGGCCAATCACCGTGCAGCGGATAGATTGCGGCGATGCTGGAAGCGCTCGCGATCACAGTCCTCTGCACCGCGCAAGCGCCTGCGGTGGACTTCGAGCGCGAGATCGCGCCGATCTTTGCCGCCAAATGCTTGCCTTGCCACGGGCCCGAAAAACAGAAGAGCGGCTATCGGCTCGATGTACGCACGATCGCGCTGCTTGGCGGCGATTCGTCGGCGCCCAATGTCCATCCCGGCGATGCCAACGCAAGCCCGATGGCGCGCTACATCGCGGGGCTCGACAAAGACATGGTCATGCCGCCCAAAGGCGAGCGCATGACCGATGCCGAGGTCGCGCTCGTTCGCCGCTGGATCAACGAAGGCGCGCAGTGGCCCGAGACCGCCAGCGTCCAAACGGCAAACCCCCTCGATTGGTGGAGTCTGAGGGCGTTGGTCAAGCCGCAGCCGCCCGCGCAAACCAGCAATCCGATCGATGCGTTCATCGCGGCGCGACTTGCACAGGATGGTCTAGCGATGGCGAAGGAGGCCGATGCGCGCACGCTGTGTCGGCGCGTGTATTTCGACCTCATCGGTCTGCCGCCGACGCCGGAGGAGATTGACGCGTACGCCGCCGACGCCACAGCCGACGCCACCAGCGACAAGTACGAGCGCCTCGTCGATCGACTGCTCGCGTCGCCGCGCTACGGTGAGCGATGGGCGCGCCACTGGCTCGATGTTGTCCACTACGCCGACACCCACGGCTACGACAAAGACAAGCCGCGCGAGCACGCGTGGCCGTACCGCGACTATGTGATCCGCGCGCTCAACGAGGACAAGCCCTACTCGCGGTTCGTCGAGGAGCAAATCGCGGGCGACGCGCTGTTTCCTGGCACGCGCGATGGCGTCGAAGCGCTGGGCTTCATCGCGGCTGGACCATGGGACTTCATCGGGCACGAGGAAGTCAGCGAAGCGAAGATCGACGGAAAGTTCGCGCGCCACTTCGATCGCGACGACATGGTGGGCAACGCCATCGGCACCTTTGCGAGCGTCACCGTGCAGTGCGCGCAATGCCACAACCACAAGTTCGATCCGGTTTCGCAAGAAGACTACTACGCGCTGCAGGCGGTGTTCGCCGCGGTTGATCGCGCGGACAAGCGTTATGACGCGACTCCCGAAATCGCGCGCAAACGCGACGAATTTGCGACGCAGCGCACGTGGCTGCGCGATGAACTGAAGGCGATCGATGCTGCATTTGCCAACGCCGCCGGCAACGCGTTGGTGCAGCTCGATCGCGAGATTGCCGCGGCAACGCCGAAACTGGCAACTGCTGTGCCAGGCGCGGCGACCGAGCAAGATGCGCCCGAGCAAGACGCGCCCGAGTACGGATATCACAGCGAGATTTCCCTCGATCCGCGCGCGGAGAAGTGGGTGCAGGTCGATCTCGGTGCGTCGCGCGCGTTCAATCAGATCGTGCTCGCGCCCTGCAGCGACTCCTTCAACGGAATCGGCGCTGGATTCGGTTTTCCCGAAGAGTTTCGCGTCGAGGCGTCGGACGATCCCGAGTTTAAGTCGCAAGTGCAGTTGATCGCGGCGGCAACTCGCGACCCCCGCGGCGCGAACTCCACCGCGCTGGTGCCGTTCGACGCGCAAGGCGTGATGACGCGCTATGTGCGCGTTCGCGCAACCACGCTCGCGCACCGCAAGGGTGATTTCATCTTTGCGCTCGCTGAATTGCAGGTCATCGATGCCGCTGGACGCAACATCGCGCAAGGCGCCGCCGTCACCAGTTTTGACAGCATCGAACTGGCCGATCGTTGGCGGCGAGTGAACCTGACCGACGGCATTTATCCCGCGCTGGTCACATCGCCTGAGCGCGCCGCACAACTGCGCGCCCAACGCGATGAGCTGCGTCAACAACTCGAGACCGACGCGGTCACTGCGCGAAGAGCCGAGATCGAAACCGACATCGCACGCGCCGATGAGTCGCTCGCCGCGCTGCCTGCGCCGATGACGGTCTACGCGGCCACCATCCACACTGGCACGGGCTCGTTCGCTGGAACGGGCGCAAAGGGCGGGAAACCGCGGGAAATCCGCGTTCTTTCCCGAGGCCAGGTCACGCAGCCCGGCAAGGTCGTCGAGCCTGCCGCGCTGTCGGCGCTCAACCCGCTGCTGCCATCGAGCTTCGGTCTCACCGAGTCGAGCGGCGAAGGTGAACGCCGCGCTGCACTGGCGAAATGGCTGGTGGACTCGCGCAATCCGCTCATCTGGCGCACGATGGCCAATCGTGTTTGGCACTACCACTTCGGCCACGGCATCAGCGATACCCCCAACGATTTCGGCCGCATGGGCGCAACGCCCACGCATCCCGAGTTGCTCGACTGGCTTGCCGCGACCTTCCGCGACGACATGCAGGGATCGCTCAAGTCGCTGCATCGGCTGATCGTCACCAGCGCGGCGTATCGGCAGCGCTCCGATGTCAGCCGTGATGCGCCGTCTGCCGCCGCCAGCGCCGCCGCCGAATCGATCGACAGCGCAAACACGCTCCTTTGGCGGGCAAACACCCGCAAACTCGAGGCGGAGGCCGTCCGCGACGCCGTGCTCACGACCACTGGATCGCTCGACCTCGCGATGGGCGGCCCTGGCTTCCACGACTTCGTGATCGAGCAGCCCGAGCATTCGCCCCACTATCGCTACGACCTCGCCGATCCCAACGATGGCGCGACCTTTCGCCGCTCGGTTTATCGCTTCATCGTTCGATCGCAGATGCAGCCGTTCATGACCACGCTCGATTGCGCCGATCCATCGCAGCGCGTCGACAAGCGCAATCAAAGCGTTTCGCCCAATCAGGCGCTGGCGTACCTGAACAATGGCTT
>QWPT01000026.1 GCA_003671075.1 Planctomycetota bacterium | reverse complement strand
TCGGCCTCTCGCCATCGTCCGCGCCCGTCATCTCCCGCCTCATCCGCTTTATCAACCGCAGCCGCAGCCAATTGCGCGCGCTTACACCCTCAACAGCTCTTCCGCCGTTCCCGCCAACATGCGTGCGCGGTCGGCGTCGGAGATTCCGTGCATGGACCGGATCAGCGTGCCGGCAACGCGTTCGCCGAGGGGAAATGGGTAGTCGCTGCCGAGGGCCAGTCGCGCGGCGCCGACGGACTCGATCAGGTAGCGCAGCGCGGCTTCATCGTGAACGAGCGTGTCGAAGTAGAAGCGCTTCATTTGCTCGCGCGGGCTTTCGTTGCAATCGACGGCGCACAAATCAGGGCGTTCGCGAAAGCCGTGCTCGATGCGGCCGATGGTGAACGGAAGACTTCCGCCGCCGTGGGCAAGACACACCTTGAGTTTCGGCAGCCGAGCCAACACGCCGCCGAACATCAGCGAGCAAGCGGCGCGCGCGGTTTCGGCGGGCATGCCGACGAGCCACGGGAGCCAGTACTTGGGCGTCGATGCTTGTCCGAGCATGTTCCACGGATGCACGAACACCGCCGCGCCGCGCCGGGCGCAATGCTCGAAGAAGGGGAACAGCTCGGGCGCGTCGAGGTTGAGTTCGACGATGCGGTCGCCGCGGGCGGCGTTGATGTTCGAGCCGATTTCAACGCCGCGCATGCCCAGATCGTCCATGCAGCGGTCGAGTTCGCGGCAGGCGAGTTCGGTGTCCTGCATCGCCACGGTGCCAAGTCCGAGGAAGCGCGTCGGATGGGCGCGCACCACGCTGGCAATGTGGTCGTTCAGAAAGCGGCCCAGCTCAAACGCGGCGCGGGCGGGCTGGTGGTAGGAGAACATCACGGGAACCGTCGAAAGCACCTGCACCGACACGCCATGCTCGTCGCACTCGCGAATGCGGGTGGCGGGGTCCCAGCAGTTGGCTTCGATGTCGCGAAACGGCTTGCCGTCGATGGTCAGACGCGCGCAGGCGCAGCCCGAACCGTGAACACCAGGAATCGGCTCGATCGCCGGCCAACCGCGCGTGCCCGCCTTCTCGGCGAGATCGGGCCAAGACGGCGGCAGGATGTGGGTGTGGAGGTCGATCACGCGCATGCGGGGAACTTCGCTCTATAAGAAGGAGTGATGGTTTAGGTTATCCGCTCCCGAACTCGCTTGTGGGTCGCGCGAACTCTCGCGACAGGGTTACACTCTCCGCTTCCACCCGTGTCGCACTCGCGCACCCAGCATCTCTCGAAATCGGCCTTCGCGGCCCTCGCCATCGGAGCCATCGGCGTCGTCTTCGGCGACATCGGAACAAGCCCGCTGTACGCCCTCAAAGAGGCGTTCATCCATCTCGGCAAGCATGAGCGCGACATCGACGAGGAAATCGTTCGAGGCATGTTGTCGCTGGTGTTCTGGCTGCTGATCTTCGTGGTGAATGTGAAGTACATCTTCACCATCACTCGCGCATCCAATCGCGGCGAAGGTGGAATCTTTGCGCTGCTTTCGCTGATTCCTCGCGGACTTTCGGCCGGTGCGCGCCGAGGCCGCTTCATCATGTCCATGCTCGCCATCGGGGGCGCGGGGCTTCTGTTCGGCGACGGCATCATCACTCCGTCGATCTCGGTGCTCTCCGCCGTCGAAGGCCTGATCGTCTTCAACAGTTCGCTTAAGCCGATCGTTGTGCCGATCGTGGTCATCATTCTCATCGGAATCTTCTACTTCCAGCAGTTCGGCACGGCGAAGATCGGGGTCATCTTCGGCCCGATCATGATTCTGTGGTTTGTCGTCATCGCCGCCCTCGGCATCGGCGGGATCATGCAGATGCCGTCGATCCTGAATTCTGCCAACCCGATGTACGCGATCGAACTCTTGGTGCATTCGCCGATGGAAGTGTTCTTCCTGTTCGGCGCGATCGTCTTGGTTGTGACCGGAGCCGAGGCGCTTTACGCCGACATGGGGCATTTCGGCATCGGGCCGATCCGCATCGGTTGGTACTTGCTGGTGGCGCCGGCGCTCATGCTCAACTATTTCGGTCAGGGCGCCGCGGTGCTCACGGGCATGGAGTCCGGCCTGCTCGACCCAACCAAGGCCGAGACCTTCAACCCGTTCTACTCGCTGGTTCCCGCGCCGCTTCTGATTCCCGCGGTCATCCTCTCAACGGTCGCGACCATCATCGCCAGCCAAGCGATGATCTCCGGCGTGTTCTCGATGACGCGCCAGGCGATCCGGCTGAACATGCTGCCCCGGCTTGAAATCGTGCATACCTCGGGCGAGCAGGAGGGGCAGATCTATGTCCCTTCAGTGAACTCGCTGATGCTGGTTGGCTGCCTGTTCACCGTGCTGCTGTTTCCAACTTCGACCAGCTTGGCAAGCGCGTATGGCATCGCGGTAACGGCGTTGATGGCGATCACCACCATTCTGTTCGCCGTCGTCGCCCGTCGCCTCTGGCGTTGGCGCCGACGCTGGGTCATGGTGATGGTCGGCGCGTTCCTCGTGGTTGACCTGTTGCTCTTCGCGGCCAACGCGCCCAAGATCCTCACTGGAGGATGGTTCGCGTTGGCGATCGCCTTCGGCGGCTTCGTGGTCATGTCGACCTGGGTGCAGGGCTCGTACTTCATCGGCCGAAAGTTGGCCGAGGAAACCCAGTCGATCCACGACTTCCTCGGCGAGCTCTGGACCGACGCGATTCCGCGTGTTCCTGGCACCGCGGTCTTCCTCACCACCAACTACAACACGCCGCTCGCGCTCAAGCACTTCGTCGAACACGCTCATGTGCTGCACGAGCAGGTGGTGCTCATGACGATCGTGTCGTCGAACCTGCCGGTTGTTCCCGCGAGCCGACAGATCCGCGTTGAGTGGCTGCCCGACGGCGTTTGGAAGATCACTGCGCTCTGCGGCTTCATGGAAAGCCCGAACATCCCGCGGTTTCTCGAGCGCGCCAAGACGCAGGGGTTCAACTTCGACGCCGAGCAGACGACGTACTTCGCCCGCCGTACCTCAGTGGTGCCCACGGGAATCTCGAAGATGTCGGGTTGGCGCAAGCGGCTCTACGCAACGCTGTCGCGCAATTCGGTCGATGCGACGCGCTCGTTCAGCCTGCCGCCCGACCGAGTGGTCGACTTCGGCGCGCAAGTCGAGCTCTGAGCGCCTGCGCGTAACTTAGGCAGTGGGCTTGCGGATCCGATTTCCGCAGCACTTGCAGGTCGACAACGCCTCGTCGGCCCAGAAATCCTCCATCGCCTGCGCGAAGTGTTGCACGATGTCCTTGCAGTCGAAGACCTTGTCGTAGACCAGCGTGTTGCACTTCTCGCAGAAGAAGATGATGTGCTCAGGCTCGCCCTGCGGCCGACGGCGCTCGACGACAAGGCCGAGGGTGTTGGGCCCGCGCTGAGGTGAGTGGGGGACATTGGGCGGGATGAAGAAGACCTCGCCCTCGCGGATGGCGTGCACCTTGACCACACCGTCCTCGATCGTCTTGACCGAGACATCGCCCTGAAGCTGGATGAAGAACTCCTCGCTGTTGACCTTGTGAAAGTCGTTGCGAGCGTTGGGGCCCTTAATGATCATCACAAAGAAGTCGCGCCCGGAATAGAGGTACTTGTTGCCCACCGGGGGTCTGAACTGCTCGCTGTTGGCCCCAACCCAGTCGAGCAGGTTGAACGGCGCCATCACCGCGCCGTCAGCCATGAACCCATTGGGTTCGCCCGGCGTGTCGTCGATCGACTGGAAGCGGGAGATGACGCCGGGCTTGGAGGGAGCAGTGGTCATGCGCTCATCGTACTGCGCTCGGGTTTCATTACTATCCCCCCCATGGCCGCCACTGTCTCGGACATTCACTCAATCCCATTCATCCGTTCGCTTGCCGGGCGGCTGCTCTTGTTGGGGATCCTTCCGGGCACCGTGGTCATCGCCGCAATCGTTGCTTTGGGCATGATGGATAAGTTTGAAACGCTGGTGGCCGCGGCCGAGGTCGAGTTGGCGCGCGAGACGCTGGTGCTTGCCGAGCACATCAGCAAGTCCAACACCGATGCCATTCAGGCAGCTGTCCTCATCGCCGCCCAACAGCAAACCGAGCTCTTCGGTCAGCGGAAGCTGACGGTGGACTTGCTCAAGGCCGTGCTCGCCGCCGATGAGAACCTCACCGCGGCCTATGTGCTTTACGAGCCCAACGCCGACGCCAAGGACGCGACCGCCGCGACCACCGACCCGAAAGAGTGGATGGATGCGACGGGTCGATTCACGCCGTATCCGTTCCGCGACTGGAAAAACGGCGATGCGATCGCGGTGAAGCCGAGCATCGACTACGAAACGAGTTTGTACTACGACGGCGTGCGCAAGGCTTTCTCTGCCGATGGCATTGCGGCGACGATGGTCACCGAGCCGTACTTCTACGAAGGCCAGTTGCTCGTCGAGCAGTCGCATCCGATCGTCATCGATGGCAAGTTTCGCGGCATTGGCGCAGTCGATCGCGCGCTTGCATCCATCGAGCGGGTGTTGCGCGCGCGCAGTGCGGAGATCGGCGTTGAGTCGTACTTGATCTCGTCACGAGGGCGCTTTGTTGCTGCGACCGAGGATCCTGAGATCACTGCCGATGTGTTGAAGCAGGTTGGATCGCAGTTGCGCACCCATCCCGTCGCCGACTCGCCGATTCGCGCGCTGATCGAGCCGGTGATGCGCCAAGCAACGGCGGCGGGATTCGTGTGCGAAATGGAAGATCCGCGCGACGGCCGCGAGTTGTTGGTTGCATCGGTGCACCTCGTCGACGGCGATTGGCGGCTGATCTGCACCAAGCCGCGTGAAGTGGTGGTTGCGTCGATTCGGACTGAGGTCTGGATCAGCGCACTGATGTTTACCTCGGGGCTTGGTTTGTCGATGGCGCTGGTTGGCTGGATTTCGATCAGCACGGGCCGACGGGTGCGCGCGGCGGCGGTGGCGGCTGACGCCATTTCCGACGGCGACCTCAGCGTGGTGATTCCCGACAGCGATTCCAACGACGAGGCGGGCGTGCTTCTGCGCAGCCTGCAGCAGATGAAGGAAAATCTCAACGGACTTATTTCAAGCGTGCAGAGTGCGGGCGTGACGCTCGACTCGAGCGCGCTCGAGCTGTCGGCAACCAGCCGCGAGCAAGAGGGCGTTGCGCATCGGTTCGGCGAGTCGTCGAGTCAGATCGCCGGCGCGACCAAGCAGATCAGCGCGACGGGCATGGAGTTAACGCAAACCATTCTTGAGGTCGATCGCGCGGTCGACCGCACCGCTCGTCTCGCCGACGGCGCGCGCGGGGATCTGGCCTCCGTCGACACCACCATCCGCGAACTCGCCGAGGCAACCGGCTCCATCGCGATCAAACTCTCTGCGATCAGCGAGCGGGCGTCGAGCATCAACGGCGTGGTGACGACGATCGCCAAGGTCGCCGACCAAACCAATTTGCTTTCGGTGAACGCCGCCATCGAGGCCGAGAAGGCGGGCGAGCAGGGGCGCGGCTTCCTGGTCGTCGCCCGCGAAATCCGCCGGCTTGCCGACCAGACCGCAAGCGCCACCGTCGACATCGAGTCCATGGTGCGCGAGATGCAGTCCGCCGTTGGCGCGGGCGTCATGGAGATGGATCGTTTCGCCGAGAAGGTGCGCCGCGGCGTCGACGAAGTGGTCGCGTCGAGTCGGCAGATGGCGGAGGTCATCGCGCAAGTCGAGGCCAACGCCGCGCGTTTCCGCATCGTGGCCGATGGCATGGCCAGCCAATCGCAGGGCGCCGCCACCATCTCGGATTCGATGGGCGGACTGGCGACATCGGCCAAACGCGCCATCGACAGCGCCGAAGAGTTCCGACGAACGGCCTCGGAACTGCAACGCGCCAGTCAGGTGCTGCGCATGACGGTGGCCGCGTTCACATTGGACGGGTAAGCGTTACGACGGCATTTGCCGAGCGCGCCCGCATTCGGCGCAGTTCGTGCTGCTTGCCGGCATGCCACTGAGGTTGTAGCCGCAGCCCGGGCAACGGTCGTCGCGAAAGTCGATGAGCACAGCGAGCCCGCAGCCAGCGCAGGAATTTTCGCCCAGCGCGATCGCGGATTGCACCGAGCAGCGCGGGCACTTCCACTCGATCGATGTGATTGGATCGGCGTCGAACGCACGCCCGCGATGGATGCGCATGAGAATCAACGCGCCGATGATCGAGGTGGATGCAACCACGGCGAATGCCAGCACCAACTGGCCCATGAATTCGCTGAGGGGTCCCCGCGGCATGTCCAGCCACAGCGCGTAGGTCAAGATCAGTCCAAGGGCGAGCACCGATGTGCTGGCGAGATGGCGCAGGAAGCGCAACGCCGATGCGCATCGTGAAAGTCCGAGCAGATTCCAGACGCCGATGGCCGTTGCCAACGCGCCCAACAACACGGTCGCCGTCCACCATTGCGACGGCGAGTTGGCGACGGGGCGGGTGATGATCACCGCGATCCCACCAAGAATGCCCGCGCACGCTGCGCAGCCGATTCCGATCGGCGCAAGACGGCGGTCGAGCGCTGATGGCGCTGGAGTCGCGTTGAAGCGGCTTGTCGAAGCCGCGCGCCAACCGACGGCTGATGTCGCCGCGGCAACGGTGGCGGCGAGCGCGATGAAGCCGATCAAGAGGGAGTCGCTTGAGCTATTCCATGTTGTTGAGCCGATCATGAACGCGGCGCAGGTTCCCAGCAGCACGACGAGCGCCCCCCAGATGGCGATCGACTCCGCCAGCGCCAGCGCGCGATCTTCCCGACGCCGATGAAACAGAGCGGGAGTGGCGACGAGGTATGCCGGAATCCCCAAGGCGAACCAAGTTCCGATCAACCCCTGCCACATCTGGATGCTCGCGAAGCTCAACCAAATCACCATCATCAGAAGAAGGGTGGCGATGATGATGTATCCGAGATGGAAGCGTTGGTAGAGATCGATGCGCGTGCTGGCATCGCGTGCCGCCGCTGGAATCATGAGCGCCGATGCCACCGCGATCAGGACGGCGGTCTGGAGGATGCGGTTGGCCAGTGCGGAGTCGAGGAAAATCGCCGCGAGACCAAGCAGCGCAGATGCTGCGAGTGCCACGAGCATGGACTTCAGGACCAGTGATCGGGTGAGCATGGGCGCAGCGTAGCCAGTCGGCCTCGGCATCCCGCGCAAGTCAAAACCTACGCGGCAAAACCCACGCGTGTCAAAACCCACGCGTGTCAAAACCTAGTGTGTCGGGTCTGTCACGCCAGTTTCCCCTACGCGCTCTTTCTCGGCGGCTTCGAGGAGCTCACACAGCACATCGATGGAGCCGCGTTTTTCCAGGAACTCTGCGAATCGCTTGGCCGCGTCGGGGTTGGCCAGCATCGACGCGAGCGGCGTGAAGAAATGGATCGCCGCGGCGCCGATGGCGTTGAGTGGACGCGACATTTCAAGAAACGCCAGTGCCGGCCCGGTCATGCGCCGGCGAGCGACCTCGGCGGCGAGGCGCTCGAGCATCGCGCGGTCTTCGGGCGATGGCTCGCAGGGCTTTCCGTCGCCGAGGGCGAAGGCGTTGCGTAGGAAGTCGCGCATGCGCGGAGCGTAGCGCACACCACCGCTACACTCGCGCCCGATGTGCACACTCGCCTCACTCACGTTGCTTTCTGTTCTCGCGCCCGCGCCGGCGCAGAACCCGCCCGTCGCTTCCATCGACGCACCAACGGGCATGCTCTGGATTGCCGGCGGCGAGTTCGTCATGGGCTCGACCGATGCGCTGGCTCGGCCCGACGAGTCGCCGAAGCACAAGGTGAAGGTTGACGGCTTCTGGATGGACGCGACCGAAGTCACCAACGCGCAGTTCGGCGCCTTCGTCGCGGCCACGGGCTACAAGACCATCGCCGAGCGGCCGGTCGATTGGAACGAGCTGAAGAAGCAGGTGCCCGAAGGCACGCCCAAGCCGCCCGACGAGGTGCTCGTTCCCGGATCGTTGGTCTTCACGCCGCCGGCTGCTGGTCAACTCGCCGAGGACTACACGAGTTGGTGGGCGTGGACGCCGGGCGCAAACTGGCGTCATCCGCAGGGCCCGACCAGTTCCATCGATGGGAAGGACACCGTTCCCGTTGTGCAAATCGCCTTCGAAGATGCGGTGGCGTATTGCAAATGGGCTGGCAAGCGGCTGCCGACCGAAGCCCAATGGGAGTTCGCCGCGCGCGGCGGGCTTGCGGAGAAGATGAATGCTTGGGGCGATGAGCCAGTTGATCCCGGAGCGGGAAAGCCTTGGCGTTGCAACATCTGGCAGGGCGATTTTCCCCGCAAAAACACCAACGATGACGGCTTCGAGCGTGCAGCGCCGGTCAAGAGTTTTCCGCCAAACGGCTTTGGGCTCTTCGACATGGCGGGCAATGTGTGGGAGTGGTGCGCAGACTTCTATGCCGACAATACCTACGCAGTGGTTGCGCGCGCGGCGGGCGAGGGCGGCGTTGCGTTGAATCCAAAGGGGCCGACGCGGTCGCGCGATCCACGCAATCCCGATGCGCCTGAAAGTCGCGTGCATCGCGGTGGTTCGTTTCTCTGCAACGACAGCTACTGCGCCAGCTACCGTCCGAGCGCGCGCATGGCGTCGCCGCCCGACACCGCGCTCGAGCACTTAGGCTTTCGATGCGTGAAGGACGCGAGCACGCCGACGACCATGCCGCCGACCATGCCGCCGAGCGCGGCGCCGAGCGCGCCGACGACCACACCGACGACTACGGCGCCGACCCTGAAGTGACGCGTTACTCTGCGCGATATGAGTTTGCCATCCATCGATCTTTCGAAGCTGCGCTACATCCTCGCAACCGATTGCGGTTCGACGACCACCAAGGCGATTCTGGTTGAGAAGATCGGGAATTCGTGGCGCCAGACTCAGCGCGCCGAGGCGCCGACGACCGTCGAGGAGCCGTTTGCCGATGTGACCATTGGCGTTTCGAACGCGCTCACCGAGATCGGTGAACTCGCGGGGCGGCGCTTTATCGCCGACGACGGGACGATCATCCGCCGCAAGAGCGACACCGATGCGAACGGTTGCGACCTCTACATCTCGACCTCGAGCGCGGGCGGCGGCCTGCAGATGGTCGTTGCCGGTGTGGTTGCGCAGATGACGGCCGCGAGCGCAAAGCGGGCCGCGCTTGGCGCGGGCGCGATCGTCATGGACACCATCGCCGCCAACGACAAGCGCAAGCCTCATGAGCGCATCCAGCGCATCCGCGAACTGCGGCCCGACATGGTGCTGATTTCCGGCGGAACCGACGGCGGCAATGTTCAGCAGGTCGTGCAGCTGGCCGAGCAGATCGCGCCCGCCAAGCCGCGCCCGCGCTTCGGCGGCGCGTATGAACTCCCGGTGATCTTCGCGGGAAACAAGGATGCCGCCGCGCAGGTGAAGCAGATCTTCGGCGCCGCGGGCGAGAAGGGTTTCGACCTTGCGGTTGTCGACAATCTCCGCCCCTCGCTCGAGCAGGAGAATCTCGGCCCCGCGCGCGACAAGATTCACGATGTGTTCCTTGAGCATGTCATGGCGCACGCTCCGGGTTACGACCGGCTGATGGCTTGGAGCGACGCGCCGATCATGCCGACGCCCGGCGCCGTCGGCGACATCCTGCAGCGCATTGCCGCGCGCGATGGGCTGAACGCGGTTTGCGTCGACATTGGCGGCGCGACGACCGATGTTTTCAGCGTGTTCGGCGGCACTTTCAACCGCACGGTGAGCGCGAACCTCGGGATGAGCTACTCGATCTCGAATGTGTGCGCCGAGGCCGGGCTGGAGAATGTCCTGCGCTGGGTGCACATCGATATGGACGAGCGCGAGCTGCGTAATCGCGTGAAGAACAAGATGATTCGCCCGACCACCATTCCGCAATCGGCGGAGGCGCTGGTGTTTGAGCAGGCGGTTGCTCGCGAGGCGCTTCGGCTGGCGTATGTGCAGCACAAGGAGTTCGCCACCACGCTCAAGGGCGTGCAGCAGCAGCGAACCGTCGGCGATCTGTTCGCGCAGGTCGCGAGCGGGCAGTCGATCGTCGACGATATGAGGCTCGATCTCCTGGTCGCCTCGGGCGGCGTGCTCAGCCATGCGCCGAGGATGGAGCAGACCGCGGCGATGTTGGTCGACAGCTTTGAGCCGCAGGGTTTCACCCAGTTGGCCAAAGACTCGATCTTCATGATGCCGCACCTCGGCGTGCTTGCCAGCGTGCACTCGGTGGCGGCGATGGAGGTTTTTGAGCGCGATTGTCTGGTGCGGCTGGGCTGGAGCGTGGCCGCGAAGGGCGAAGGTAAGTGGGGGCGCAAGTGCTTCAGCTACCGCGTGTCGGGTGCGGTGGTGGCGGCGGGCGAGCTCGGCTGCGGCGATGTCGCGCTGGTTCGCGTCGGCCCCGAGCAGGAGGTCGAAGTGGTGGTCGAACCGGCGAAGGATTTCGATTTGGGCGCGGGGCCGGGCAAGTCGGTCACGCGACGGGTGAAGGGCGGCACCGTCGGAATTCTCTTCGACGCGCGCGGCCGTCCGCTCACGCTTCCCGAGTCGGCCGTCGATCGCAAGGCCGCCGTCGCACGATGGGCGAAAGTATGGTCAACCTGAACCTCTGTTAGGTTGCGCGGATGGCCAAGGCATATACGCCAGGACTTAAAGTATCGGCTCGCACGAACTTTCGCGCGCGTCGACTGCTGCCCGTGCAAGGCGATGTGCTGGTCAAGCTCGGTGACCGCGTACGCGCCCGCGACATCGTCGCCCGCACTTTCATCGACGGTGATGTTGTTCCTGTTGCGGTTGCGTCGCTGCTCTCAGTGCAGGCCGCCGATCTTCCCGATCTGCTGCTGGTGAAGATCGGCGACGAGGTTGCGGCGGGTCAGATCATCGCGCGGTCGAAGGGCATCTTCGGCTTCGGCAAGAAGGAAGTCGCATCGCCGTCCGCGGGCACCGTCGAGAGCGTCAGCGCCACCACGGGGCAGATGATGCTTCGGGGCGCGCAGCTCGCCGTTGAAACCAAGGCGTACATCGATGGCACGGTGGTCGAGATACTTCCCGGCGAAGGCGCGGTCGTCGAAACCGACGCGGTGTTCGTGCAGGGAATCTTCGGCATCGGCGGCGAAACCATCGGCGCGATCCGCATGGCCAGCGCCACGCCCAATGCGATCCTTGACGCAGCGCAAATCAAGCCCGACATGAAGGGCTGCGTGGTGGTCGGCGGCGCGCGCATCACCGCTGTCGCCGTCAAGGCCGCGCAGGCCGCAGGCGTGGCCGCGATCGTCTCGGGTGGAATCGACGATTCCGATCTGAAGGCGATCCTCGGCTACGACCTCGGCGTCGCCATTACGGGTACCGAGAAAATCGGACTCACCATCGTGGTCACCGAAGGCTTTGGCGACATCGCCATGGCCGAGCGCACCTTTGCGCTGCTGAAGTCGTTCGAGGGCCGCGAGGCCAGCGTCAACGGCGCGACGCAGATTCGCGCGGGCGTGATGCGACCCGAGATCATCATCGCGCGCACCGCCGCCGACCCCGAGCCCACCCACGGCGCGCGCACCGAGGCGGGAGCGCTCGAGATCGGCACGCAGGTCCGACTGATTCGCGATCCGCACTTTGGAGTGCTCGCAAGCGTGACGGCGTTGCCCAACGAGCCCGCCGTGCTCGAATCCGGCTCGAAGGCGCGCGTGCTCGAAGTCGCATTCAGCGACGGTCGACGCGTGACGGTTCCTCGGGCGAATGTTGAACTGATCGAGACATGATCGAGGCCTGATCGAGACGCGACTCCGCCTTGTGCGGCGCGCAGAGGAGACTTTGATGATGAATGCACTTGCGCTCAGGTGGGCTTTCCGAACGATGGCGGCGGCGATGTTGTCCGCGAACGCCGGTGCGTTGGCGATGCCGCCCGCGCCGACAAATGTCGTTGCAACAGACCGACCAGGCGATGGTGGTGGCGCGGTGATGTTGCAATGGACCGCGCCCGCGCCAAGCGAGGTGAAGGAGGCGCGCATCGAGCGCAGTGCGACCGCCGCCGAGTTGAAGGCTTCCGCGCCCAACAGCGCAGCTTGGATCAGCGTCGCCAGCGCGCCCACGCTTGCGGGCGAAGGCCTTGGCTTTGAAATCACCGACCTTCCGCCCAGTGCCGCCAACAAGAGCAGCACTGATCAACTCGTCTTTCGCGTCGCCTTTCTCGGAACCGATGGCGAGATGAGTGCATTCACCGACTCCAACACCGTGGTCGGTGTGGCGAACATCTTTCTTGCCAAGAAGCTCGGACTTGCGGTTTCGCTTGTCCTTGTTTGCGGTTCGGTGATCCTCTGGATCTTGCTCGCGCGCGCGGGCCGTTCGGTGAAGATCCGCCGCATCGCTGCGCTCGATGCGGTCGACGAGGCCATCGGTCGCGCAACCGAAATGGGTCGCCCCGTGCTCTTCGTGCCGGGCATCCAAGACATGACCGACATCCAAACCGTCGCCGGCGTGACCATTCTCGGTCGCGTTGCCAAGACGGCCGCCGAGTACGACGCAACGCTCGAGGTTCCCACCTGCCGCTCCATCGTGATGAGCGCGTGCCGCGACACCGTTCAAGCCGCGCACTTCGGCGCGGGCCGTCCCGAGACTTACCGCGAGGCGAACATCAACTACATCACCGACGAGCAGTTCGGCTATGTCGCCTATGTCGCGGGCAGGATGGTGCGCGAGAAGCCGGCCGCGTGCTTCTACATGGGTGCGTTCTACGCGGAGAGCCTGGTGCTGGCCGAGAACGGCAACGCGGTCGGCGCGATTCAGATCGCGGGTACCGCCGAACCGTCGCAGCTTCCCTTCTTCGTCGCCGCCTGCGACTACACGCTGATCGGCGAAGAGTTTCTCGCGGCCAGCGCGTACCTCTCTGGTGAGCGCGATCAGTTAGGCAGCATCAAGGGCCAAGACCTTGGCAAACTTATCGCAGTGATGGTGATTCTCGTGGGCTGCGTGCTCGCGACGGTCGCCGCGTTTGCGCCCGAAGGTGCGTCCGCCCGCGCGAGCGCTGCATTTCAAAACTTTCTCGGAGGCTAACCCATGCTTCGACGCACCATCCCGATGCTGATTCTGGCGGCGAGCGGCATTCTGCTCGTAGTCGCTTACTTCTCTCCGTTCACCACCAGTTGGAGCGAGACGGTTCTTGGCTGGTTCAATGTGCTCGCCGCCGTTGCCTTCGTGTTGGGCGCAGGAAATCTTCTTGCGGTCAATCTCGAGCTCGTGTCGGCGCGCCGCGCTGGCTGGGCCTACGCGCTCATCACGCTGCTTTCATTCGCCGCCATGTTCGTCTTCGGTCTGTTCAAGATCGGCGTGGTTCCCAACCCCGATCATCCCAATGTCTACTTCGCCGGCGATTACGAATCGTCGCAGTCCGCATTCGGTTGGGTGTACGAATACATCTTCTCGCCGCTGACATCGACCATGTTTGCGCTGCTCGCCTTCTATGTTGCCAGCGCCGCCTTCCGCGCCTTCCGCGCCAAGAACATCGAAGCGATCTTGCTGCTGAGCACCGCGTTCATCGTGCTGATCGCGCAGACCGCGGGTGGAATGTTCCTTACTGGATGGATTCCAGAGGACAGCATGTTCGCGTTCCTGCGCTTTGACTGGATGAAAGTCGGCATCACCGAGTACATCCAAACCGCGGGCATGCGCGCGATCACCATCGGAATCGCGCTGGGCATTGCGGCGACCAGTCTTCGCCTCATCCTCGGCCTCGACAAGAGCTATCTCTCGAAGAACTGAAAGGAGCCAACCATGACGACTACAAGCCAAACAAACATGAACAAGCAATCGCCTGGCCGGCTCCGTGCGTTTCTCGCGGGCATCGGCAATGTCGATCGACGCTGGATCTTTCTTTCGATGGCGCTCGCCGTCGGCGTGCCGATCCTGCTGAAGCTGCGCTTTCCTGAGGTTCCCGGCCCGATGGCGAAAGCGACTTTCGACGCGGTTGAGAGCATCCCCGAGGGATCGCGCGTACTTCTTTCGTTCGACTACGACCCCGCGAGTGCAGGCGAGTTGCAGCCGATGGCCAACGCGCTCGTCTACCACTGCGCGTCGCGCCATCATCGAATCGTTTTCATGGCGCTGTGGCCGCTGGGCAAGCAGATGGCGGACAAGACCATCAAGGATGTGCTGCTGGAGTTCCACCATGAGTACAAGTATGGCGTCGACTATGTCCAGCTTGGATACAAGGCGGGAAATGAAGGCGTCATCAAACTGATGACAACCAACATTCCTGGCCAGTACCCAACCGACGCCGACGGCGCCGCGCTTTCGAAGATGCCCATCGTTGCTGACGCCGCCGATCTGCGCGCGTTCAAGTTCATCGGCAGCTTCTCCGCGGGCTTTCCGGGCGCGAAGGAGTGGGTGCAGTACGCCAAGGGAAACACACCCGACGCGTTCAAGGTTGTTGGCGGATCGACGGGCGTGCAGGTGAGTCAGTTGCTTCCGTATTACCCAAAGCAGATGGAAGGCCTGTTGGTTGCCATCAAGGGCGCGGCTGAATACGAGATGCTCGTGACCAGCAAGTATCCCACATCGCACTACGCCGATCGACTCGAGGAGGGTCGCCGCCGCATGGGCCCGCAGTTGGTCGCGCACCTGCTGATGATCGGCCTGATTGTGTTGGGCAATGTCGCGATGATTGCCGGACGCGGTATGAAGGGTGGTGCACGATGAGTACCGCGAACACGCAAACATCCGCGCCCGGCCGGTCCGATTTGCGCTGGCTCTGGATTTCGTTGATGGTGTTTTCAGTTGCCGCGCTCGCGGCCAACGCCTTTTTACGCAAGGACGGCATGGCGCATCGCTATGTCGAGGTCATCGAGTTTGAGCGCGTGGAGGCGAAAGCAGTTGTTGAATCCGGCGCGAATGCGACGGGAACTGAAACCGCTCAAACTGAGTGGGTCGATCCCACCGACGCGCGCCTGGCCAATGGAACGCTGCGCCTTGTCGAAGGCGTCGCGCCGATCAAGTGGAAACTGCACAAAGATGTCGCGTCCACGACGGAAGCCAACGAAACTAGTGCGCGGCGTGCTGCGGGCGACATGAGCGCCCCGGTGGTCGAGCTCAGCATGTGGAACTCGCTGGGAGTGTGGGCGGCCGCGCTTCTCACGCTCGGCATCTTCTCGTTTCTCTATCGCGACAACCCGTACTACAAGGTGTCGGAGAGCCTGCTGATCGGCTCATCGGCCGCGTACTGGATGATCAACGGCTTCTGGACCACGATCGTTCCCAATCTGTTCGGCAAGCTCGCGCCCGATGTCGTGCGCGCCTACGCGATTCCATCGCTGCCGGTGTCTGAGCACCCTGGACTCGATGCGGGACTTGCGTTTGTGCCGCTCATTCTCGGCTTCATGCTGATCTGGCGTCTTGCGCCCAAGGGCGGATGGATCGCGGTGTGGCCGCTGGCGTTCATCATCGGCACTACGGCGGGCCTCAAGTTGGTGTCGTCGATCGAGTCCGACCTCATGGCGCAAGTGGTGGCGACCATGAAGCCGATGGTGGTGTTCACGGCGCCGAGCACGAGCGCTGTCGCGTCATCAGCCGTGAGCGCGGTCAATTTCTGGGCAACGGTCGGATCGCTCGTCGGTGTCGTCGGCGTGCTTTCGGTGCTGACTTACTTCTTCTTCTCAGTCGAGCACAAGGGAGCGGTCGGCAAGGCGGCGCGGCTGGGCGTGTGGTTCCTCATGATCACTTTTGGTTCAGCCTTCGGCTTGACCGTGATGGGACGAATCACGCTGCTCGCGCAACGGCTTGAGTTCCTGTTCAATTCGTGGCTCAACATCAATTGATGACGCGGGAGCTCTTTCGGGCGCCTCCGACCAACCGCAGGGTTTGGTTGTCAAAGACAGACGTTTCCAGCAACAGCCCCGGCAACCCGCTGGCGAACAACACGCCGAGCGGGCCACCGCGGCCGCAGACAGAAGATTGATTGCTTGCGAACGGCATGATCAAAGCATGATTAACGCTTGCGTCGCGACAGAACCCCCGCGAGCCCGAGCAGCGCGATCGCACCTGGCGCTGGAATCGCCGAGCCAGACACGCTGATGTTGTCGAAGCGGATGCTGCCGGTGGAACCGGTCGCGCCGTCGACGACAAAGCGCAGCGATGCTGAACCGTTCGCCAAGAAGTCCCCGGCCGCGAGCTTCAGGCTCACTAATTCCCACGCCGTTGCGTTCGAGGTGAACTTGGCCGCCGTCACCCATCCGCTCGCGGTCCAGTACTCAACCCGATTTGCTGCCGCGCCAGTGGCCGAACGGCGGGTGGCGAAGTTGAGCACGAGGTCGAGGTATCCGACCGTCTGAAAGTCGACGCGCATCGACGAGTTGTTCGAGATCGTTCCCAGCGCCGCAAGAGAATCGCCGGCGAGCTCCCCCGTTTGCCCGCCGAGCGTTGTTCCTTGCAGGACGGTGGCGCCGGCCCCGAATCCACTGAAGTCGATCGTTCCCGTGCCCGTTGTGGCGTTGAACAGCGTCGACTGCGCTGGATTCACGCCATTCAGATTCCATGCCGCGACAACGGAGCCGTTGGCGAGATCCGCTGTGAAAGCAGCGGCGACGAACCCCATCCCGAGCGCCCACACCGTGGTGTGGCGCGCATGCAGACCGATATCGCAAAGAGACATCTCTCTTGTCCTTTCCTGGGCCCTCGCCCGAGGTTTCGAGTGCTCCGCAGCGAACATCGCCGTGTTGAGCTGCCGCGAAGATAAACCCTGCGCGGATGCCTCCTCGATTTCACCACACAACTGCGTGGACTTTTTTCTACGATTTGCTCGGCGCACGAGCGCGGTCTGAAAACGCTGTGCGGACAATCGGAACGATTGCGCCACATGCAGTTTCGCAAGCAAGTTTGCACGCAAGTCCGAACGCAGGATCTCCGAACCCATGACCACCTCCGCACAAAATTGGTACTGGTCGCAGGCCGGCGCAACACTCGGCCCCGTTGATCTCGATGAGATTCGCCGACTCGCAGCCAACGGTTCGATCACGCGCGACACATGGTTGTTCGAGCCCGTTGGTGGGGCATGGGTAGCGGCGAGTTCGGTCGCGGGTCTCTTCGCCGCCAGCGTGTCGGCACCGCCCGATGCCACGGCAGCTTCCGCGTCAAATCCCGCTTCATATTCCGCGCCCGCGCCAAATCCCGCGCCAGCCGTCCTCTACTGCCGCTTCTGCGGCGCAGGAAATGATTCGTCGGCCGCGCGCTGCGGATCATGCGGGCGCGAGTGCAATCAGTCGGTGGGCCTCGATCCTAAGGTCGCCATCGTGATCTGCCGCGCGAGCATTCTCGCCGCGCCGATTCTGTTTCCATCGACGGTCGTGATTCCCTTCCTAGTGCCGGGAATCGTGTGGATGCTCGGCTCTGGAAATCCGCGCATCGTGGCGGAGACGAAGCAAACCTTTAATTGCCTGCTCACGCTGCTCATCGCGTTGATCGGCATTTGGATCTTCGGCTTGTTGGGCCTGGTGCTCATTCTCCCCGCCATTCTTGCGGGAATCGCAACATTCGCCCTCGCGGTCTACTGCGTGGTCGTCGGCATTCAAGCGCTGATCGCCGCATCCAATGGCGTCGAATACAGCTACCCGTGGGTGTTTCGGCTTATCAAGTGAGCCACTACTTCGCCGAGGTCGATGGCAGCGGCGCCGCCAACAGTGCAGCCGCGCTGGCCAACTGTTGCGTAGCGAGAAGCACAGCGAGATCGATCGCTGCGCGCATCGAACCTTCGCTGGCTTGGCTCTTGCCGGCGATGTCGAACGCGGTGCCGTGATCGGGGCTGGTGCGGACGATCGGCAATCCGAGCGTCACATTCACCGCCTTATCCCAGCCGAGCAGCTTGACGGGAATGAGGCCTTGGTCGTGGTACATCGCAACCACCAGATCCCAATTTCCCGCAGCGGCAGCGATGAAAATGGTGTCGCCCGGGAAAGGCCCGTGCACATCGATGCCCGTTGCGCGCGCCATGTCAATGGCTGGCTTGATCACGCGAATTTCTTCGTCGCCGAACAGTCCGTTCTCGCCAGCGTGGGGATTGAGTCCGCACACGGCGATCTTCGGACGAGCGATACCCAACTGCTGGCAGAACTCGTGGCCGAGCGCGATCGGCTCATGCACGCGGCCGATGGTGAGCATGTTGCGGATCTCCATCAGCGGCACATGGGTTGTTGCAAGAACGACCTTGAGGCGCGGCGAAACAAACGCCATCGCTTGTCGCTTCGACCTAGTGCGCGCGGCGAGAAGCTCGGTGTGACCCGGCCAACGGAATCCAGCGAGCACCCACGATTCTTTCGAGATCGGCGCGGTCACCAACGCATCGATTCGGCGCGGATCATTCGGCGCCCGCAAGGCGTCCTGAATCGCGTCCTCGACGAAGCTTTTCGATGAAACACCGCCAGCTCTCGACGGGGCACGCTCGGATCCGAGCGCGCCAGCGATGGCGTAGTCGATGACGGTGAAATCGCCGAGCACCATGCTCGCATCGCGGGCATGGTCGATGCTCACGCGAAACCAAGTCGGATGAACGCGCGCCTTTTCCGCCGCCGCCAGCATCAGCTCGTTATCGCCGTAGACGACGAATCGCGCCGACGCGCGCAGCGATGCATGAGCCAACGCCTTGACGACAACCTCCGGCCCGATGCCGAGAGGGTCGCCCATGGAGATGCCGACGAGTGGTCGCTGCATGCCTGCAGGATAAGCAACGGGCGCTCGCGGCGCTTTCAGGCCGATCGCTCTCGCGCGGCGCTACTTGCGAATTTCGATCTCAGCGCCATCGGCCAGCGATTCCCAAACCAGCGCGACATCGGCCGCAAGCAGCCGCACGCAACCGAGGCTGCGGTCATGTCCGATCGAGTCGTTGTCGATGGTGCCATGGATTCCGTAGCCAGCGAACTTCGAGTTCGACTCCTCGATTCCTTCGAGTCCGAGCCAGTGCTCGCCGATCGGATTCGCCGGATCGTCCGCCTCGAACCGCTGTCCGTTGACGGGATGAGTCCATTCAGGATTGAGCAACTTCGAGCCTGCGCGAACGCGAAATCGCCCGAGTGGAGTACCGCCCGCTTCACCGAGTCCGACCGGCAGCGACGCGACAACGATGCGATCCGAACCGATGCCCATGCAAATGTCCAAGCGGTAGTCGCGCTTCGAAATCACCGCGCTAAACGGCCCCTTTGGCAGCTTGATCCGCTTGCCAACTTGGATCGAATCAGGCTTCTTGATGTTGTTCATGCGCGCAACTAGCCGCCAATCGCAGCCGAGCTTGTTCTTGCGAACGATCTTCTCCAGCGAATCGTTGGGAAGAATCGTGTACTGGAAACAGCTCGAATCGTTGGCGTTGTAGACGGGCGTGAGAAAGAGTTGCGCACTGAAGCGACTGAGTGCGTTGGAGGCTTGACGCGCGTCGCCTTCGCTGAGCGCGTCGGAAAGCAGGGCTTGCGAAAGCAGGCGGCGAGCCTTGATCGGGTCAGTGGCGCCGAGCGAAAGTCCCTCTTGCAGTTGCGCGGCGGGTGATCCTGCAGGCGCACTCGCGGGCGGAGTTTGCGCGGGCCCGTTGGCCTTGAATCCGTTGTCGAACTTCGCAGGCGGCCGCGGTTCCTTCGCGGTTTCGTCCTTCGCGACCTCAGGCTTCGCGACCTCTGGTTTCGCAACTTCGGGCTTCGCGGCATCAGGCTTTGCAACATCCGGTTTCGCAACCTCAGGCTTCGCGAGATCGGGCTTCGCTTGCTCTTGCGTGGCGGGCGTTGCCGTGGGCTCGCTCTGGATGGTTCCGGTCATCGCGATCGCTTGGTCGAGCGCGGTCGGCGATGGCGTTGGTTCGGTGGAGGGCCTGGTGAAGGGCGTCGTGATGGGCGTCGTGATGCGGTTGATGACGGGCGCAGGCTCCAGCACGAACTCGGCGGCGTTGGCTGCGCGCTGCATTGCGAAGTCCGAGCCGGCGCTCTTGCTGATCAGCCAGTACGCGCCGACGCATGCGCCGGCGGCGGCGATCGTCACCATCAACAACATGGGCTTGCCGCGGCCCTTCGGGGAGGCGGTGCGTTCGGGTCGGCTGTTCTGGCTTGCGAGTGCCATGGTTTGATTCCTCGATTGAATCTGCGAACGGTTCCGCGTCGCGATCGTGCGGTGAAGGCCTGCAAATGCAGGGGGGGAACAGCGTACGCCCTTCCCGATGGGCGTCCATGGCACGCAGGGAAAATTCGCACAGCGTTCAGGTGTTGGTAACGGCACTGGTCCCCATGACCGGCATGGCGACGGGCACGGCGACTGTCATGGGCGCGGCGCGCAGCAGTCGCCGCTCGGCCGCGATGAACGAGACTTTGCGGTCGTGCGCTGCCTCGGGAACACAATCGACAAGTTGTTCACGGAGACAAACGCCAATGGTCGCGCGGCGCGCATCGGGGCGAAGGCGCCCGAGAAGCGCGTCGTAGAAACCCTTGCCGCGCCCAAGTCGCGCGCCGCGTCGGTCGAAGGCGCGACCGGGCACGATGACCGCGTCGATTTCGCGCGGGTGCAGCGCGCGCACCAAACCCGAGCGCGCGCACAAGAGGCCAGAGTTCGGCGCCGCGATGCCGTAGCGATCGAGCGTCCACAACGCCGGATCGAGCGGATCTCTCGCCGCAATCTCGAGCAGTTGCAACGTTCCATGGTCGCTCACCCGTGGAAATGCCACGCGTACGCCGCGGCCCGCGAGCGTGCGGACGATGCCGTCGACTTCGATTTCATCAGGCATCGCGCGATAGGCGAGCACGATCCGCGCGCCGACGAGCGCGGGCGAACGCAGCACCGTTGACTCCAACGCTTCGGCGCGTTGCGCGCGCGCGAATGGCCGAACCCGCGCAACCGCATCGCGCATATGCACACGCATGGCGGCCTTCATTTCTTCGGTCGAGACAGCAGTCACTGCGGCGATTCCTTCGCGCGCTTGCGCAGCGCACGGATGTTCTCGAGATGTTCGCCGATCGCTTTCTCAAGCCCGCGATCGGTGGGGCGGTAGTAGATCTTGGCGACGCCGAGATAGTCTTGCATGCCGATGCCGTCGGCGCGATTGTGCGGATACTCGTACTTGCCTGCGTCTTGCGCGAGCGGCGTTCCATCGTCGGCGGTGCGGATCGCGCGTCGTTTCGTTTGGTCGACGATGGTGAATGGGACGGGCACGGTGCGCGATTCGCGCGCGTCGTCCATCGCTTCCCAGATGGCCGCAGCTGCAGCGTTGGACTTCGGCGCGACGGCGAGAAAGGTCACGCATTGCGACAGAATCAGCTGTGATTCAGGCATTCCTACCCGCTCGACCGCCTGCCAACACGCCATCGCCGTTTGCAACGCGCGCGGATCAGCGTTGCCGATGTCCTCGCTGGCGAAGATGGTCAAGCGCCGACAAATGAAGCGCGGATCTTCGCCCGACACCAACATGCGCGCGAGCCAGTAGACGGCAGCGTCGGGATCGCTGCCGCGCATCGACTTGATGAGCGCGCTGGCGAGGTCGTAGTGCTCGTCGCCGTCGCGATCGAAAACTGGAATCTTGCCGTCGAGCGCGGCGCGGGCGAGTGCGAGATCAATGCGCAGATTCGCCGTATCGCGCACGGCGCTGGCCGCAGTTTCGAGCGCACTCAGCGCGCGGCGCACATCACCGTCGCAGGCGCGAGCAAAGTGCGCGCACGCGTCGTCATCGATGGTGAGCCCGTCGATGCCCACGCCATCGACATGGGTGATCGCGCGGCGCAAAGTCTTCGCAACATCGGCCTCATCGAGCGGCTGAAACTTGAACACCACCGAGCGCGACAGCAGCGCGGGCGCGACGGCCCAAGTGGGATTCTCCGTTGTTGCGCCGAACAACACCACGCTTCCCGACTCGACGCCTTCGAGCAGCGCATCTTGTTGATTGCGGGCAAGACGGTGGATTTCGTCGACGAAGAGCAGCGTGCGCCGCGATGATTCGCCGAGGCGACGGGCGGCACTGTCGATCTTCTCGCGCAGTTCTTTGACGCCCGTGGTCGCACCGTGCGCGCGGTCGGTGTACGCGCCCGTGCGCGCGGCGATCACCTCCGCCAGCGTGGTTTTGCCCGTACCGGGCGGCCCCGAGACGATCATCGACTGCAACGCGTCTTGCTCGATCAGCCTTCGCAGAAGCGATCCGGGCGCGAGGCAGTGCTGCTGCCCGGCCATCTCGTCGATGGTCCGCGGGCGTACGCGCATTGCCAGCGGCGCAGCTTTTGCGCGGCGTTCGGTGCGGATCGGCGACCAGAGGTCCTCGGACATGGGCGCATGATACGGAACCATCGTTGGGGAAATAAGTCGAAGTTGGTGCGACGAAGTGCCACGGCGCGAAGTCTCACGCGAAGATGCGCCGATGGATCGCAAAGTCGCCATCGGAATCATCGCCTCGACCCTCATCTTCACATCGGCGTTTGTCGCCATTGCGCTCACGACCGTGATTTCACGGCCGACGGCCAACGACACCGCCCTCGATGCGGCTCAAACTGCAGCGAAATCTGCCGTGGATGCGCCGCGAACAGAGGTGGCGCGGCCGAGCGCAACGCAGAAACCAGCAGCCGCATCTCTGGCGGCGCCGTTCTGGATTTGGTCGCGTAAGGAGGCAACGAAGACCGAGCAAGTGACGCTGATGCGCGAGTTCACACTCGATGCCGAGGTGCGGTCGGTGAAGATCGTTGCCAGCGTCGACAATTTTGGGCGCGTGCTGCTTGATGGTCGCGAAGTTGCCACCACCGATGATTGGGCTCTGCCTGCTGACATTGATCTTCCAACGCTCGCCGCGGGCAAGCACACGCTGAGCATCGAAGGCCGCAACGATGGTGGACCCGCGGGTGCGTGCGCGATGATCGAGTGGAGCGACGGCGCGGGCGTGCGCACGCGCATCGGAACCGATGGATCGTGGAAGTCGAGCAGCGCCGCCAACGCCGCTGCTGTGCCTGCGGTCGTCATTGCAAAACTGGGCGAAACGCCGTGGGGCGATGCGATTGCGCAGGCATTTGGCGGTGCGGTTGTTGCTGGTGACATCGACCGCTCGATCACCGTGCCCGCTGGTTTCATCTGCGAACTTGTGTATGTCGCGCCCAAGGCGCGCGGTTCGATTGTGGCAATGACGCCCGATGCGCGCGGTCGCCTGATCGTGAGCGCCCAATACGGCCGCGTGTTTGCCGTGACTCCTTGCCAAGATGCGGGTGATGCAGCAAGTTCCAAGGTCGACATCATCGAGCCGGAAATCGGTCGCGCCCACGGACTTCTCTCCGTCGACAACGATCTCTTCGCGGTGGTGAACGAAGGAAGCTCCGAAACGCGCGGAATTTGGCGGTTGCGCGACAACAACAACGACGGCATCTACGACGAGAAGAAGATGCTCGCATCGGTCGCGCGCGATGGCGGCGAACACGGACCGCATCAGGTTGTGCTTGCGCCCGATGGTTCGATTTGGATCGTCGGCGGCAATCACTGCGCACCACCCGAGCAGGCGCTCGAGCATTCGCGCATTCCCAAGTTGTGGCAGGAAGACGTCATCTTCTCGCGCCTGTGGGATCCCAATGGTCACGCGGTTGGCGTGATGGCGCCGGGTGGATGGGTTGTGCGCACCGATCGCGAAGGCGCGAAGTGGGAGCTCATGACCGCGGGCTTTCGCAACAGCTACGACCTTGCTTTCGACGAACTCGGCCGCGCATTTACTTACGACAGCGACATGGAGTGGGACATGGGACTTCCCTGGTACCGCCCCACGCGCATCTGCGAGTTGGCGAGTGGCGTCGATTACGGTTGGCGCTCTGGCAGCGGCAAGTGGCCGGCGTGGAGCCCAGAGTCGATGCCGTCGGCGGCTGATGTTGGACCGGCCTCGCCGACGGGCGTGCTTGCGTCGCAAGGCTTGATGTTTCCGCCGCCGTGGAACGACTGCATGTTCTTTCTTGACTGGACATTTGGCACGATGTGGGCGGGTTGGCCGACTGACGAATCGAAGGACGCGTCGACGCCGAAGCTGCGCGTCGAACCGTTCATCGTTGGTCGTCCGCTTCCGCTCACCGATGCGGTGGTGATGAATGGCGCGATGTACTTCGCGGTGGGCGGGCGCAATCTTCCCAGCGCGGTTTACCGCGTTCGTGCGGAGAATCCCATTGCAATCAAGCGCGCGGCGAAGGAGGCTCCCGCCGCGTTGGTCGAGCGGCGCGAGATCGAAAAACTTCATGAGCGCATGAGTGGCGATGCAGCGAACGCTGCAGTCGCGCGCGTAATGACCGCGCTTTCGTCGAGCGATGCGGGTGTGCGCAGCGCCGCGCGTATCGCGCTCGAGCATCAGGATCCATCGCTGTGGCGCGCGCGCGCGATTGCCGAAACATCCGCGCAGTCATCGATTCTGGCGCTGGTTGCCCTTGCGCGCGCCGGTGATCCGTCGATCGACGGCAGTGCCATTGCGTCGCGCCTCGTGGAACTCGAGCCAACCGTGCGCGACACGATTCTTGAGAAGGAATGGCTACGCGCGTGCGAGCTTTGGTTCCTGCGCATCGCTTCATCGAAGGCGAATGAGGCAGACGCTGCCAACATCATCAAGTCGCTGTGCGCGCATTTTCCCGCGGAGGAATCGAATGCTGATGCGTATGAACTCGACATGCATCGCGCTGCGCTTCTAGCCAAGCTTGGCGATCCGAGGGCGGTGGAGGTCGCGGTTGCGCTGCTTGATCGGCCCGATGTGCGCACTGCGCCGAAGATCGACGCCGCGTTGCTTGCGCGCGGCGGGCCTTACGGAAAGGCCGTCGCCGACATCATTGCCAACGCGCCCGCCACGCAGAAGATCGGCATGGTTCACGCCATGCGTGACGCAAAGAATGGATGGAATCCAGCGCTGCGCGCGCAGTTTGCCCGCGACATCGCCAACATCCGCAAGGGCAGCGGCGGCAATTCGTTCGCTGGCTTCCTCAATCACATGACTGAGGAGTTCGTTGCCAACGCGCCAGAAGCCGAGCGCGAGATGCTCGTGTCGGTTGCGTCGGGCAAGTCCGCCAACGAGGTCGCCGTGGTGATGGCGCGTGGACCTGGTCGGGTGTGGACCGTCGAGAGCATCGTTGCGCTTGGGCCGAAGTTGGTTGCTGGTCGTGACTACAACGAGGGTCTGCGCGCCTATCGCGCTGCGCAGTGCGCGCAGTGCCATCGCGTTGGCAGCATCGGTGGTAGCGGCGGACCTGAACTCACCGCGGTTTCGCGCCGCTTCTCGCTTGCCGACCTCGCGTTGAGCCTTGTCGATCCAAGCAAGACGGTGAGCGACCAGTATCAAAACACCGATATCACGCTGAAAAATGGCAAGATCATGACCGGACGCATCGTGTCGGATTCTCCCGATGCCATCGAGTTGCGCACGAGCCTGCTGAGCGAGGCGCGCGACACGATCAAGAAATCCGACATTGCCTCGCGTGCGCCGAGCAAGGTTTCGCCGATGCTGGAGCATTTGCACGATGGGCTGAACGAAGGCGAAATGCTTGATTTGCTCGCGTTCTTGCGTTCGGGCGGCGATGCGGCGGATGTTGCGTTTGCGGGTTCTGACGACGACGGCTACCTCGAGATATTTTCGTCGGTGAACGCCAACGGCAAGACCGCCGACACGGCGCTGGCTCCATTTACCTACGACCCCAAGTTCTGGTCGATCGAGAACGGCGAGGCGGTTGGTCGCACAACTGCGGCGAATCCCGCGCCGCACAACACGTTCCTCATTTGGAACGGCGAAGTGCGCGACTTTGAGCTCGAGGTCGAGTTCCAGGTGCATGGCAACAATGCGGGCGTGCAATACCGAAGCGTTGTGTTCGACCATTGCCGCATGCGCGGGCCGCAGATCGACTCGCATCCCAATCCGCCGTATGTGGGCATGATGTACGAAGAGGGTGGCCGCGGCATTCTCGCCGAGCGACTGAGCAAGGTTGCGATCGCGGCCGACGGCACCCGCACAACAACGCCGTTCGCTGGCGAGTCCGAGCCCGCCGCTGATATCACGCAGTGGCACACTTACCGCGTCGTGGCCCGGGGACCCAAGATGACTCACTACATCGACGGCGATGCAACCGTGCAGGTCATCGACGAGTCGAAGGAGCGGGCGGTGGGCGGAAGCATCGGCCTTCAGATTCATGCGGGCGAACCAATGGAGGTCCGCATGCGAAAGATGCGCCTTCGCCGCCTCGACGGATAATCGTTATCGGCAAACGCGGGCCCGCGAGGTTTCTCACGAGTTTCGCGAAGCGGCATAGGCAATCGGTCGATATTTGCGAGCGCGCCGATTCGGCGCGCATCGAAGGAACACTTATCTATGTGCGGAATCGTCGCTTACATTGGCCGCCGGCAGGCAGCGGAAATCCTTCTCGAGGGTCTGAAGCGGCTTGAATACCGCGGATATGACTCGGCGGGTGTTGCGCTCATGAACGGTGGTTTGAAGGTCGCGCGCTCGGTGGGACGCGTGGCCAATGTCGAGAAGGTCATTCATGACCGCGGCGGATTCACGGGCACGCTCGGCATCGCGCACACGCGCTGGGCCACGCACGGTGGTGTGACCGAGAAGAACGCTCACCCCCATCGTGACGACGCGAGGCTTGGTCACGGTATCGCGATCATCCACAACGGAATCATTGAGAACTACTCGGCCATCAAGAAGTACCTGCAGGAGAAGGACCATGTGTTCGAGGGCGAAACCGACACTGAGGTGCTCGCGCATCTCATCGGCGAGCTCTATCAGGGCGATCTCGAGAAGGCTGTGCAAGCAGCGCTGCGCGAGGTCACCGGCGCGTACGCCATTGCCGTGATTTGCGAGAAAGAGCCCGATGTTTTGGTGGTTGCCCGCAAGGGTTCGCCACTGATGGTCGGCGTTGGTAACGGCGAGTATGTCGTTGCTTCCGACGCCAGCGCCATTGTGTCGCACACCACCCAGGCGATTGCGCTTGCCGACTACACCGTCGCGCGCATCACCCGCGATGGATTCCGCACCACGACTGTCGACAACATCGAAATCACCGCAGAAATTCGCGAACTTGAGTTCGACCTCGAGCAGATCGAGCTCGGCCACTACGACCACTTCATGCTCAAGGAGATCTTCGAGCAGCCGAGTGCGTTGCGGATGACGCTGAAGGGTCGCGTTGATTCGGCGAAGGGTCAGATCATTCTCGGCGGCGTTGGCGATCATGCGCGACGACTCGCCAATGCCAAGCGCGTTGTGTTTGTTGGTCAGGGCACCGCGCTGCACGCGTGCATGATTGGCAAGTACCTGTTCGAAGACCTGGCCAAGGTGCACGCGGAGCACGATTTCGCCAGCGAATTCCGCTATCGCAATCCAATCGTCGAGGACGGCACCGTCGTCATCGCCGTGAGCCAGTCAGGCGAAACCGCCGATACGCTCGCGGCTTTGCAAGAGGCGAAGCAACGCGGCGCACTCGCGCTGGGCGTGGTGAATGTGGTCGGATCGTCGATCTCGCGCGAAACCGATGCGGGCGTTTACTTGCGCGTTGGTCCCGAGATTGGCGTCGCGAGCACCAAGGCGTTCACCGGGCAGGTCATGGTCAACTCCATGCTGGCGACCTACATGGGCCGCCGCCGATTTCTTTCGCAAGACTATGTGTCGCATCTGCTGCGCGAACTCGAGGCGATTCCCGACAAGATCGAGCGCGCGCTCGAGTGGTCGAGTCGCATTCGCACCGCCACGGCGAAGTACGTCCATCGGGAGAACTGGCTGTTTCTCGGCCGCGGCGTGAACTATCCGGTTGCGCTCGAGGGCGCGTTGAAGCTCAAGGAAATTTCGTACATCCACGCAGAGGGCATGCCCGCTGCCGAGATGAAGCACGGTCCGATCGCACTGATCGACGAAGGTATGCCCGTGGTCTTTCTCGCGACGCGCAACTCGCAGTACGAGAAGGTTCTTTCCAACATCGAGGAAGTCCGTTCGCGCGGCGGCCATGTGATCGCGGTTGCCACCGAAGGTGATGACGACATCAAGCGGCTCGCGCAGGAAGTCTTCTATGTCCCGGACTGCATCGAGATGTTCCAGCCGCTTTTGACGGTGATTCCGCTGCAATTGCTCGCTTACCACGCGGCGGTGCTGCGCGGCAAGGATGTCGACAAGCCGCGCAATCTCGCCAAGAGCGTGACGGTCGAGTGACCTGCTGATCCATGCAAAGCATCACGGCCCCTGCGCGAGCGATCGCGGCCAAAAACAGGGGCCGTTTCACTTTTTGTCTGCGATCGCCGCGGCGATCTGTCGGTCTTGCACGGACGCAAAGCCCGACAGCGCGAGCAGCGAACCGACGAGGCAAAACAGCATGTCCCATTGCGCGTCCCACACATCGCCCTGCGCGCCGAGAAAGTTGACTCCCGCGTCGCCGACAAAGATGGCGCCCGCAAACTCAAGCAACTCGAAGAACGCCGAGAACGCCAGGCACATGCCTACGACCAGCGTGCCCAACCATCCGCGCACCGCAAGAACGCCGTTGCGAAGCAGCACCTCACGCCAGGCGAGAGCGGGCGCGAATCCCTGCATGAAATGCCCGAGTCGGTCGTAGTCGTTGCGCGGCCGGCCCATCCAGTCTTGCACCCACGCGCCGACGGGTACGAGCGAATACGAATAGATTCCGCCCACGATCAGCACCACTGCGTGAAAGACCAGCACCGCGAACACAACTGTGGTCGCAGGAAGTCTGCGTAGCCAGAAGGCCCACATCACGATCGCGGCAACGACCCAAACCACCTCGAGCGCCCAAACGATCCGGTCGTACGGATTTACTCCGCTCCAGATCAGGAACACGGTGAGCAGGATGACGACCCAGTCTCGGAAACCGAGCTTCGGATGCGGGTGCATGCGCGCAGGCTACTCGCATCCGCGCCGCGCCAACCAGTCATTTGTTCGCAGTAGGCGCGACGGGAACTGCCTTCTCATTCGAGGTCTTCTCAGCGAGGGCCTTCTCGATCGCCTCGATCATGCGCGCGCTTTCGGGCGCCACGGTTGACGCGAAGAACTGCGCGGTCTTTCCGTCGCGAGAAACCACATACTTGCCGAAGTTCCAGCCCGGAAGTTCGCCGGTCTTGGTGCCGAGGCATTCGAAGACCTTCGATTGTTCGGCGCCAGACTTGACCTTGCACTTCTCGAAGATCGGAAAGGTGACGCTGTACTTCGTCGAGCAGAATTCCTTGATCTCCTTTGGATCGTTGAACTCCTGTCCGCCGAAATCGCCACTGGGAAAGGCGAGGATGACAAGGCCGCGGTCCTTGTACTTGTCGTAGACCTTCTGCAGGCCCGCGTACTGGCTGGTGAATCCGCACTGACTTGCGACATTCACCACGAGCGTGACCTTGCCGGCGTACTCGGCGAGGTTGGCGTCCTTGCCATCGAGGGTCTTGACTTTGATTTCGTGCAAAGTGGCGTCCTTCCATTTCGTGGTGAGCGCGGCGGTCTGCGGGGCGGCTTGCGCGCAGGCGAAGCCGGTGACGAGGGCGATGGCGCCGACGATGCTGAGGGAGAGGCCGGCCGAGAAACGATTGGTGATTCGATTGAGCATGGTTGTTCCGTGGAGGCGGGGCTTCGCAGCACTCGGCGCGGTCGATGCAGTGGAAGGGCGCAAATGCGGCGGAAGCCGTAGAGTAGGGGCTATGGCCCGATTCCTGTCTAGCACCACTACCTGTCTCGCGCTCATGGCCTCGCCGGCGTTGGCCGTGGGTGGAGATCTGCCCGCGCTCGAACGCGCGCTGGCGTGGATTCCTGAGGAGGCGATTTCGTTCATCGCCGTGCCGAGCCTCAAGGGGTTGAGCGACGATGTTTCGCAACTCATTGAGACGACTGGTCAAGGCGGTCTGCTTTCGATGGGCCGGCCGATCGACTTGCTCAAGTCGCAACTGGGCATCGGCGCCAATCTTGATGAGAAGGGCGCGGTGGTGGCGTATTTCCCACCGAGCCTGGCCGCAGCCGGGGCAGTCGCGCAGCCGGCGGGGACGCGGCCGATGCCGGTGGTCATCGTTGCGACGACCGACGGCGAGGCCTTTTTGAAGGCGAATCTGACGGCCGCGCCCGACAAGGGCGATGGCGCTTTCACCAGCGCCAACGGCACAATCGTCTTCGCGCGCGCGTTGGAGAACAACTGTGTTGCGCTGGCGCCGACCAAGGAGTCGCTGCCCGCGGCGTTGCCTGCCCACGGCATTGGCGAGCGCTTTCAAGGACGGCTCAAGCCCGCCGAAATTGGCTGGCTCGATCGCGCCGATCTCGTTGCCTGGGCCTCGCGCGATGCGTTGCGCGCGGCGGTCGAGAGCGCGCGCCTGGAGCCGATTCCCGACGATGTCTCCGGCGGCGCGCTGAATCGCGGCCAGCAGGAGGGATTGCGAACCAAGGGCCTCGAAATCATCGACATGTTGGCTGACGGCATGGTCGTGGTCGATGTCGATCCGTTGGGGATCTTCATTGCCGCCGTTGGCGTGGCCGAGCCGGTCACTCCGCTCGCCGCCGTGATGGCCGGTGGCGACGGCAAGCCCGCGCGCCTCGACCGCATCCCGCAGAACCCGTTCTATCTGGCGCTTTCGGTTGATATCGACGGCCTGGGCGGCGTTGCCAAGTTTGGCGAACTTCTGGATCTCGCCGACATGAAGGTTGGCGTTGCGCCGCGGACGCTGGTGCCCGAATGGATCTTTACCGAGGGCGCCGATCTGGCCGCGGTGCAGATGGCGGCGTACCCGTCGAAGCTCGGGGTTGCCATCGGCGGCGTGCTCAACGACAGCGCGCTCTTCGTCTCCTCGCGCGACCCGGTCCACACGATCGCACGCATGAAGCAATCGCTCGAGGCGCTGGCGGGCGAAGTCGACGGCATTCGTCGCGAACCCTCGTGGAACCCCGAGAAGAAGCTCAAATCGGGCGACATCGTTACCGCGTTCGAAGTGAAGGAGACGGTCGTCGATGTGACGAAGCGCGCCGGCATCGACTATGAGCGTCTGGCCAAGCAGTTCATCTTTGGCGCGCGCGGGCTCAACGGCCTGGTCAAGCAGCGCGACGACGGCGTCGTGGTCACCTTCAGCCAGCGTCCCGATGTGTATGGACGCGCCGTTGAGGCGGCGGCCGGGACCAACTCGGCCACCAAGTCGCTCGCGGGCGACGAAACGGTGAAGTCGATCGAGGCCTGGCTTCCCGAGCAGCGCGATATCGAGTTGATGATCGGCCTCGGGCCGCTGGTCAACATGGTGGGGCAGGTCGCGTCGAGCTTCGTGAGCGAGGAGCAGGTGAAGTCGATGATGCCGCAGATCGCCAAGGATGCGGCCCCGATCGCCCTTGCCGTCGAGCTCGGGCAAGGCCGCGTTGCGACGGTGTTGGTGCTGCCCGCGGATGTACTGAAGGCCATCGCCCAAGCCGCCGCGCAACAGCGCGCAGCCGCACCAGTTCCAGTTCCAGCCCCAGTTTCAGCACCCGCACCCGCCCCCGCCTCCACAGGAGTGGGCAATTGACCACGAACAACGGCGACATCCGATTCTGGTCCGCAGGTCCCGACCGCGTGGTCTCGCTGGAGCCCTTCGCGATCATGGGGATCGTGAACGCGACGCCCGACAGTTTCTCCGACGGCGGTCAGTTCGCCGATGCGGAGGAGGCGGCCGAGTTTGCGCTCGCGCTCGTTGACGAGGGTGCCGCGATCATCGATGTGGGCGGCGAGAGCACGCGTCCCGGTGCGGCGCGCGTGGATGCCCAAACGCAGATTCGTCGCGTGGTGCCTGTGATTTCCCGCATCCGCTCCCGTTCCAATGTGGCCATTTCGGTCGACACCACCCAGGCCGCCGTTGCCGAGGCCGCGCTGGAGGCGGGCGCGGACGCGGTCAACGATGTCAGCGCCGGCGCCGAGGACCCCGCGATGTTTCGGCTGGTTGCGCGCAAGGGGGCCGGCCTGATTCTCATGCATCGGCTGACCACTCCGGGCGACGACCACTACTCCGACCGCCACTCCGAGCCGCCGATCTACGACGATGTGGTGCGTGAAGTCGCCAGTTTCCTCCTCGCCCGTGCCGAGATGGCGATGGCGGCGGGGGTGGAGCGGGAGTGCATCGCGCTCGACCCGGGGCTGGGCTTCGGCAAGACCGTCGCGCAGAACTACGAGTTGCTCGCGCGCACCGGCGAGATCGCCGCCCTGGGCTTTCCCGTGCTGGTCGGAGCGAGCCGAAAGAGTTTCCTTGGGGCCGTGAGCGGCAGGGCCGATCCGGTGCAACGCATTGTTGGCTCGGTTGTTGCCGCGGTCGCGGCTTACGGCGGCGGCGCTCGGATCATTCGCGCCCACGATGTCGGCGCGCACCGCGAGGCGCTTTTGGTGGCGCAGGCGGTGCTCAAGGGCGCTGGGATCTAGTGGGCGAATCGCCCGCGGTTGCCGGTCGGGCGCACGCATTTCGTAGGCATTTATCCGCGCCCCACGCCGCATGGCATCGCTACTATGCGCCGCCCTTCAGCACGCACAGGAGCATCACCATGGCAGGCGCAGCAACCCTCACTTTCACCGAGCAGAACTACCAGAGCGAAGTCGCCGAAAGCGCCGTGCCCGTCATGATCGACTTTTGGGCCGAGTGGTGCCAGCCTTGCCGGATGATTGGCCCGTCCATCGACCAGCTTGCCATCGAATACCAAGGCAAAGCCAAGGTGGGCAAGGTCGACATTGAGCCCAACCGAAATCTCGCCTTGCAGTTCAACATTCAGAACATCCCTTGCGTGATTGTCGTCAAGGGCGGCAAGGTGGTGTCGCGCGTGGTGGGCATTAAGTCCAAGGCGGATCTCGCCAAGATGCTCGACTCCGCAATCGCCTGATCGATTGATCGGGCTGCATATCAGACCAATAATTTGTTGGCACAACCACGCTCACGCGTTGGCTTTGGCGTGTGTTTCGGACCACGCTCAACTTGTCCATAAATCAGGATTGATCGTTTCCATAGTTGAAACAGGGGGTTATGTTGATTTGCCTTGCGCGATATGCACAAGTGGTGTTGTATGCGTGCATATTGACAGTTCTGCCTAAATAGGGTTCCAAGAATGACTTCCAATCCACTTCATTGGTCCGTGCTTTCCCGAGCAACGCTGTTGGTAGCCATCGCGACCGGTTGCTTTGCCGCCAGCGCGCAGGCGCAGTCGATCGTCGACCTTCAACTGGTTGGCCCCGCGACCCCAATCATTCCTGGGCAAATTTTTGATGTGAAGCTGCGCGCCGCGCGACAGGACCCCACGCTGGCCGCGAGTTTCGTCGCGATCGACTGCATTGTCGGTTGGAACCCTGCGGATGTGAAGTTCCTGAGCATCAGCACGACCGGCTCGACTCCGCTGTCGAGCTCGTACCTTCCTACGCCCGCGAACGACTACACCGGCGTCAACGAGGCCAATCCGCCCGCCGACGGCAATCTTCTGTACTACGCGCTCACCTCGCTCGGAAACCCGCGCGCGGTGCCGGCAGCTGGCGTGCAGGTCGTGACCTTCCGCTTTGAGTCGGTTGGCCTCTTCACCTCGACATCAATCAGTGTCATCGACAACCTGACCGCCACCTACCCCACCGAGACGATCGTCTATGACGGCGTGGTTCCTGGAGTCGACGACTTCGGCATCGGCTACGCGGCCACTGTCACTCAGCTCGATTGCTCGACGATCTTCTGGTACCGCGACTCCGACGGCGATGGCGCGGGCGACCCGAGCGATTCGACCACCAGTTGCACCCAGCCTGCTGGCTATGTGAGCTCGTCGAACGATCTCTGCCCGACCAACGCGGCCATGCTCGCGCCGACCACCTACTACACCGATGCTGATCAGGACGGCTTTGGCGCTGCCGGTTCGCCCAACACGGTCTGCCAGACGACGGCTCCCGCGGGCTCGGTCACCAACTCGACGGACTGCAACGACGCGCTGGTCATGTACAACGACAGTGACGTCGACGGTTACGGCACCGCGATCAAGGTCGCTTGCAATGGCGCCAATCTGAACACCGATTGCAACGACGCCGTTGCTGCGATCAACCCAGGCGCGACGGAAATCTGCGACCTGGCCAACACGGACGAAAACTGCAACGGCCTCGCCGACAACGCCGACTCCGGCGCTGCTGACGCGGGCAAGAGTAACTTCTACGCCGATGCTGACAGCGACACCTACACCGTCGCCCCAGCTACGCGCTTCTGCGACATCGTGGTTGGTTACCGCGCATCAGTCTCCGCTTCGATCGATTGCAACGACGCCATCGCTGCGATCAACCCAGGCGCGACGGAAATCTGCGACCTGGCCAACACCGACGAGAACTGCAACGGCCTCGCCGACAACGCCGACTCCGGCGCTGCTGACTTGGGCAAGACCAACTTCTACGCCGACATCGACAACGACACCTACACACTCGCCTCGGCCACGCGCTTCTGCGACATCGTGTCGAGCTACCTCGCATCGGTCTCCGCTTCGATCGACTGCAACGACAACAACGCTTCGATCAACCCGGGCGCGACGGAAATCTGCGACGCGTCGAATGTCGACGAGAATTGCAATGGCTTCGCCGACAACGCCGACTCCGGTGCTGCTGACGCTGGCAAGACCAACTTCTACGCCGACATCGACAACGACACCTACACCGTCGCCGCAGCCACGCGCTTCTGCGACATCGTGTCTGGTTACCTCGTGTCCGTCTCTGCCTCGATCGATTGCAACGATGCCGTCGCTGCGATCAACCCGGGCGCGACGGAAATCTGCGACGCGGCCAACACGGACGAGAACTGCAACGGCCTCGCCGACAACGCCGACTCCGGCGCTGCTGACTCGGGCAAGAGCAACTTCTACGCCGATGCGGACAGCGACACCTACACCGTCGCAACGGCTACCCGCTACTGCGACATCGTGAGTGGCTACCTCGCACTCGTCTCCGCCTCGATCGATTGCAACGACAACAACGCTGCGATCAATCCAGGCGTGACGGAGATCTGCGACCTGGCCAACACGGACGAGAACTGCAACGGTCTCGCTGACAACGCCGACTCCGGCGCTGCTGACTTGGGCAAGAGCAACTTCTACGCCGATGCGGACAGCGACACCTACACCGTCGCAACGGCCACGCGCTACTGCGACATCGTGGTTGGTTACGTCGCATCGGTCTCTGCTCCGATCGATTGCAACGACAACGATGCTGCGATCAACCCAGGCGCGACGGAAATCTGCGACGCGGCCAATGTCGACGAGAACTGCAACGGTCTCGCCGACAACGCCGACGCGACTGCCGCTGACGCGGGCAAGACCAACTTCTACGCCGACATCGACAACGACACCTACACCCTCGCATCCGCCAGCCGCTTCTGCGACAGCGTGACCGGCTACCGCACGGCTGCTTCTCTCTTGACTGACTGCGACGACACCAACGCGGCCGTTTACCCGGGCGCCGTAGAGAATTGCGCCAACGATGGCGTGGACAACAACTGCAACGGCGAGGCCAACTCGGACGCCGAAGCCATCGATAGCGTCGCCTACTTCGTCGACTTTGATGCCGACAACTTCGGCAGCTCGGTGGCCGTTGCTCAACAGAGCTGCGTCGCGGTTGTTGGATCGGTCCTCGATCACACCGACTGCAACGACGCGTCGGCGGCCGTCTATCCGGGCGCCGTTGAGAACTGCGCCAACAATGGCGTGGACAACAACTGCGACGGGTCGAACCTCGAGAGCGACGCGATTGATCGTACGACTTACTACGCCGACACCGACGGTGACGGCGCGGGCGATGCCAGCACCGCAACGCTCAGTTGCACGCAGGCTGCGGGCTATGTCACCGTCGCTGGTGACACCTGCACGAACGATGCCAACAAGCTTGCCCCAGGCGGATGCGGTTGCGGCACTCCCGACACCGATGCCAACGCCGACGGCAATCCTGATTGCTACGGCCAAATCGCCGCGCTCACTCTGGCGGCCGATCAGACTTACTACGCCGCTGGCGAGCAGGTGCTGGTGCGTGTGAACATGGGCGTGTCGGGCACGGGCTTGCGCGCTGCTGATCTCTCGATCGTCTTCGACTCCTCGCGTCTCGAGCTCGTGTCGGCCGCGCCAGTCGCGGGCAGCGCGTTCTCGCTCGCGGGTGCGCAGACCATCGACAACAACAGCGTCCCAGGCACGCTGCGCTTCAATGTGCAGGTTCCTTCGGCCAATCCGGCGAACACCGCCGCGGTGGGTCTCGCCAACCTCGTGTTCAATGTGCGTGCGGGCGCGGGCTTCTGCGCTACAAGCAGCCTCGTCACCTTCGGTACGGTCGGCGGTTTGGCGAGCAGCCTGACCACCACCACCACAGTGCCGATGGTTCCGCAGGTTTCAGCGCTCGGTTCGATCTCGCTGCTCGCGCAAGCGCCGGCGATTTCGGGAACCCCCGCGGACTTCTCTGGCGCTTCTGATGCGGGCACCGTGCTCGGTGCGTTTATTGCGGCGCCGACGGTGGTTGCGACCGACTTCTGTGGCAGCGCGTTGCCGTTGGTGACGCTCGTGACCTATCCCGACGCCTCGACGGCATCGGCGTGGCCGGCCAGCGGGATGTTCCCCGTCGGTGTGACCACGATCAAGTGGACCACGACTGACGCGCTCAATCAGGTGACTTCGATCACGCGCACCGTGACCGTCAGCGACTACCAGCTGCTCGATCTCACGGTCAACCTCTTCGGCTCGATCTCGCAAAATTCCACGCGCACCGTGCGCATCAAGATCGGCGCGATCAGCCAACTGCACGAGGTCGTGACTGTTGCGGGCGTGGGAACCGTTACGGGTATCCAGGTTCCTGTGGTCGGGTCGATCCCGTGCCTCCTGGCCAAGGACATCTTGCACTCGGTTTCGAACGCGGCTTCGACATCGGTGGTTGGCGTGCGCTACGCGGCGTCGGTTGTGCTCACGCAGGGCGATTCGAACGATGACGATCTGATCGACATCCTCGACTTCGGCAATTTCCTCGGTGACCGTGGCGCCGATCTGACCCGCCGTGGCCGCTCGAACTTCAACTCTGACTTGGCGGTCAACAACGGCGACTTCAGCTTCATCTCCCTGCGCTTCCTGCTCACTGGCGATACCTGTGGTGCATTCGACGCTCCGGGCCAGCCGCTCTCGCGCATCTCGGTGCGCGAACTGCGCCGACGCGGACTTGGCAACATGACCAAGGCCGACTTCAACCGGGACGGCTGGGTCGACACGACCGACATGACGATTTACATGCAGGGCGGTCGCTAAACCGACACCCGTTGCACTCTTCAAAGTTCGATCGCGGCCGCCCTCTCAAAGGGGCGGCCGCTTTCCTGCCGATAGACGGGCTCCTTGCGAGGCCCGATGTTCCAACGCTTTCCCTTTCATCTCCTGCGCCGCGTGACCTCGGGCGGGGCGGTGCTCGGCGAACTCGACGGCCTGCGCGCGGTGGCGATTCTGCCCGTGGTGCTGTTCCACGCGACGCTCTCGATTTATCTAAAAGGCGCGGAGGGACAGGTGTCAATGATCACCGGCGACGGCGCGGTCTTTCGTTCGCCGCTCGGTTGGATCGTGGCCAACGGCTTTCTCGGCGTGCAACTGTTCTTCGTGATCTCCGGCTTTGTGGTCGTGTTGCCCTTCGCGCGCGCGCGGCTGCTGGGCGTGGGTGCGGGCGGCCGCGCGCCGAGCTTGTCGCGCTTCTTTCTCAAGCGTC
>QWPT01000025.1:7660-37715 GCA_003671075.1 Planctomycetota bacterium | reverse complement strand
GATGGTTTGTTTCGATTCGCCGTCGATCGGCCCATGTCCCGCGAGGCGGTCCACTGGCCGATGAAGCAAAGCGGGCGAAGGGGATCGAACCCTCGACATGCAGCTTGGAAGGCTGCCGCTCTACCGCTGAGCTACGCCCGCAGCGGGAGCGAGAATGTAGCCGATTCCGCAACATCGAGCCGCAAGATGGTGCGACGGGCACGCGCTCGCCATCGCGGCGAAAAATCGTTACAATTCCGCCCCCTTGCCGACGCGGTCGCGCAAGGCTCAGGTGTGCGGCAACGCACAGGTGGAGGATCCCGGACGGGCGCCACCTCAGAGTTCAGAGTTATGCATCTGTAAGTCCTTATCGAATGTCCCTAGTGGAGTTTGACCACTCCACGCAATTGGAAGACAGCCAATATGCAGACTGCCTTCGTGCGCTCAGGTCGGGTGCTTACCGCACTCGTTCCTGCCTTCATCGCTTCCGCCGTTTTTGCCGGTGAAGCCGACCTCAAGATCCCGAATGTCAGCGAAGTCACCTTCGGCAATGGCATGACGGGCAAGTTCCTGCTCCTCGGTGGCTTAGTCATCTCGGTGCTCGGCGCCCTCTTCGGCTACGTGCAATACAAGCAGACGGTGCGCATGCCTGCGCACAAGTCGATGCTGTCGGTCTCCAACATCATTTGGGAGACTTGCAAGAGCTACATGTGGCAGCAGGGCAAGTACCTCGCCGTCCTGTGGATCCTGATCGCCGGCGCGATCCTCTTCTACTTCGGCTACCTCGAGCACAAGAGCGCGCGCGATCTCGCTGTGATCTTGGCGAGCTCGGTGCTCGGCATCCTCGGCAGCTACGGCGTGTCGTGGTTTGGCATCCGCATCAATACCCAGGCGAATTCGCGCACCGCGTTCGCATCGCTCAGGGGTTATCCGCTGCCCGTGCTCAGCATTCCGCTGCGTTCAGGCATGTCGATCGGCATGCTGCTCGTGTCGGTCGAGCTGTTCTTCATGATCTGCATCCTGATGTTCCTGCCGTCCGAGCTGGTTGGTCCGTCGTTCATCGGCTTCGCCATCGGCGAGTCGCTTGGCGCGGCGGCCCTGCGCATCTGCGGTGGAATCTTCACCAAGATCGCCGATATCGGCGCCGACCTGATGAAGATCGTCTTCAAGCTTCCTGAGGACGATCCGAAGAATCCTGGCGTCATCGCTGACTGCACCGGCGACAACGCGGGTGACTCTGTCGGCCCGACCGCCGACGGCTTCGAGACTTACGGCGTGACCGGCGTTGCGCTCATCGCATTCCTCGCTCTCTCGCTCGGCGACCAGGGTGAAGCCGGGACCATGTGCGGCAAGCTCATCGTGTGGCTCTTCGCCATGCGCGCGCTCATGATCATCACCTCGCTAGTGTCGTACTTCGTCAACGAAGTCATCTCCAACGCCCGCTTCGCCAAGCTCAAGGACTTCCACGAAGAAGCACCGCTGACTTGGCTGGTGTGGATCACCTCGATCCTCTCGATCGTCGTGACCTTCGCCGCAAGCAAGGTGCTTCTGGGAGACATCACCTACAACGGCGCCGCGCTTCCGAGCCTGTGGTGGGCACTCAGCCTGATCATCAGCTGCGGCACCATCGCGGGCGCGCTGATTCCAGAGTTCACCAAGGTGTTCACCTCGACGAGCTCTGGCCATGTCAAGGAGGTCGTCAACGCCTCTAAGCAGGGCGGCGCATCGCTCAACATCCTTTCGGGCTTTGTCGCGGGCAACTACTCCGCGTTCTGGAAGGGTCTCGTCATTGCGGGACTCATGTTCCTCGGCTGGCAGTTCTCGATGGATGAAGGCGTCAAGGCCATCATGCCTGTCGCCTACACCTTTGCCGGACCGATCTTCGCGTTCGGTCTCATCGCCTTCGGCTTCCTCGGCATGGGTCCAGTGACCATCGCCGTCGACAGCTTTGGCCCGGTGACCGACAACGCGCAGTCCGTCTACGAACTGTCGCGCATCGAAAGCATCCCCGGCATTCGCGAGGAGCTCAAGCGCGACTTCGGCGTCGACCCAGATTTCGAGAGCGCCAAGTACACGCTCGAGAAGGCTGACGGCGCAGGCAATACTTTCAAGGCAACCGCGAAGCCCGTGCTTATCGGCACCGCTGTCGTCGGCGCGACCACTATGGTGTTCGGCATCATCCTCGCGCTCATCAAGAGCCGCGCGGAAGGCGGCGCCGAAGCAACCAGCGAGCAGTTGGCCAAGTCGGCACAGATCGTCATCGGCAAGCTCTCGATCGTGCAGCCTGAGATCCTCCTCGGACTCCTCGTTGGCGGCGCGGTGATCTACTGGTTCACCGGCGCGGCGACTCAGGCCGTCGTTACTGGTGCATACAGCGCGGTGGTCTTCATCAAGAAGAACATCAACCTCGACAAGGCTGAGGCCAGCATCGAGGACGCCAAGGAAGTTGTGAAGATCTGCACGATTTACGCGCAAAAGGGCATGACCAACATCTTCATGGTGGTCTTCTTCTTCGCGCTCGGTCTGCCGTTCTTCGATCCGTTCTTCTTCATCGGCTACCTCATCGCCATGGCGTTCTTCGGCCTCTACCAGGCGTTCTTCATGGCCAACGCTGGCGGCGCTTGGGACAACGCGAAGAAGATCGTCGAAGTCGAGATGCGTCAGAAGGGCACCGACCTGCACGCAGCGTGCGTTGTCGGCGACACCGTCGGCGATCCCTTCAAGGACACCAGCTCGGTCGCGCTCAATCCGGTCATCAAGTTCACGACGCTCTTCGGCCTCCTCGCCGTCGAGACCGCGATCGCGATGGGCGACAGTCCGATCAAGATCTGGATCGCCATCGGTTGCTCGCTGATCGCGTGCTTCTTCGTGTGGCGCAGCTTCTACGGCATGCGCATTCCTGCTGACGCCAAGAGCTGATTCTTTCGATTCAAACCAACAACGACGGGCCGCCTGCAAAGGCGGCCCGTTTCATTTCTAGCTCTCGAGCGCGAGTTCGAATCTGTGCCGATCTACGGCTTCAGCGCGTCATGCTGCACGCCGAGCGAGGCGGCCAATGCCAGAAACTTGCGGCTTGGCGGGGCGGTTGCATCCACCCGTCCGCCGGCATGAGCGAAGCCGAGCTTCCACGCATGCAGTCCCAGCGTTCCCTCTTGAAGTTTGTTGGAGGGAAGGATCCGCGCGCCGACTCCGTAGATTGGATCGCCCGCGACGGGAAAGCCTATGTGGCCAAGATGCACCCGGATCTGGTGGAGGCGTCCGCTGTGCGGTTCACAGGCAACGAGCGAATGGGTGGCGCTGCTCGCGAGGAGTTCGATATCGGTGCGGGCCGGCTTGCCCGCGCGCGCAATGACGCTGACCAGACGCGTGCCTTCGTCGGAAGCAACTCGTCTTTCCTCGAGGTTGAATTCGACGGTCTGCGTGCCTTCAGGCATGCGTCCTTTTACGATCGCCAGATAGCGTTTGTCCACCGCGCGCGCCTCGAATTGCGCTCGAATCGTGTCGTAGGCGTCGGGGTCGATGGCGCAAGCAACGCAGCCGCTGGTTTGTCGGTCGAGTCGATGAAGCAGCCCGTAGTCGCGGCGCTCGCCAAGACGAAGCATTTTTCCGCCGTGGCGCGCGACCAACGCGTTGAGCAAACTGTCCTCGCGATGAGCGGTGCCCGGCTCGGTCACCATACCCGGGGCCTTGTTGGCCACGACCACCAGCGCATCCTCATGAACGATCTCTAGACGAAGTTGACTGTTTGGTTTCGGTTGCGTCACCGCCCGAGTCTACCGATCCGCGCAAGCGGCGGTACGATCGGGCCATGCGCAACCTCGGTGTGAACTCTCGGCTGAAACCATTCGGGGCAACGATCTTCGCTGAAATGACCGCGCTGGCGGTCAAGCACAACGCGTTCAACCTCGGTCAAGGCGCACCCGACTTCGACGGGCCTGAGTTCCTCAAGGAAGCAGCGATCAAGGCGATCCGCGATGGACGCGGACAATACGCCCGCATGACGGGGCTTCCCGAACTGACCAAGGCAATCGTCGATCGTTTCGAGCGGACCAGTGGACTGGCCTACGACCCCGAACGCGATGTGGTGGTGACTTGCGGCGCAACCGAAGCGATCGTCGACTGCATGCTCGCGCTGCTTGAGCCGGGCGATGAGGTCGTTTTGTTCGAGCCTTTCTACGATTCCTACCCGGCGGCGGTTGTCATGGCGGGGGGCGTGCCCAAGATCGTGACCCTCGAAGCGCCAGGATTTCGCGTCGACGAAATTGCGCTGCGAGCAGCAATCACCACGAAGACGCGCATGCTGTTGGTCAACAGCCCGCACAATCCGAGCGGGCGAATTCTCGACGATGCTGAACGCGCCGCGATCGTGCGCGTCGCAAACGAGTTTGATCTCATCGTCATCAGCGACGAGGTCTACGAGGAACTCTGGTACGAAACGCCGCATCGAACCCTGGCGACCGAGGCGGGCATGCGCGAGCGCACCATCGTGCTCGGCAGCCTCGGCAAGACATTCTCCTTCACCGGTTGGAAGGTCGGCTGGGCGATCGCGCCTGCGCCTCTCGCCGCTGCGGTGCGCGCCGCCCATCAGTTCGCCACCTTCTGCTCGCCGACGCCGTTGCAGGCCGCAGCGGCGGTGGCGATGAACGCTCCCGATTCTTACTTCGATGGATTCAGGGCTGAATATCGTGCGCGCCGCGATCGGATGATCAGCGGGCTGCGGACATGTGGCTTTACTTGTGAGGCGCCGCAGGGAAGTTACTTCGCGCTCGCCGACCACAGTTCGTTTGGCTTCGCAGACGACTTTGCCTTCTGCCGACATCTTGTCGAACACGGCGGAGTCGCGGCGATTCCGCCCGGTGCGTTTTACGCAAACAAGTCCAAGGCGAAGTCGCTCGTGCGCTTTGCCTTTTGCAAGAAAGACGCCACCATCGACGGCGCGCTCGAACGACTCAGTGCGTATCGAGCTCGATTTGATCGTGGCGAACTGACGACCTCGGGGGTCTCTCATGCATCACCCGTTTGAAGCCCGCCAGATTTCCGCGTGGATCGAACCGTCGCGCGCGGATCGCGCCATGCGGATCCTGTCCGACCCACGACTCGCGCCCACGCGTATCGGCTGCGACGATCCGCGTATCCGCCGTCGACTGGCGGACCGGTTTGGCGCGGAGCCCTTTGACGATTTGCGACAACTCGCAGTGGCAACTCATGAAACCCTGTGGATCGATCGCAGCGCGCCGCTTGGCGAGCCCGATCGCGAGGCGCTCGAGCAAGAGGACATCGCGATCATCGCGGGCGCGTACGAACTTCCGTTTCTGCTGGCGATTCCGCAGTGCGAGACCGCGCCGAGCTTTCGCCGCATGCAAACTGGCCGCGCGCTACAGAGCATCTGCGAGACCTTCGGAAGGGTCGCGGTGTTTCAGGCCGCCGTTGCGGTACCCAACGAGTTCCACCTCGCCGAAGGTCTGCGAGTTGCGGCGGCGGCCGCGCTCACGGTACTCGGACCGATCGACGAAGTGACCGCATTCGGTGTGCATGATGGAGCCATCACCGCGAGTTTGATCGGGCAACGCGGCCTCGGCACGCTCGCAGTCGGCGCGGGCGCTGACGCGACAAGTTTCACCATCGTTGGTGACGGCGGACTTGCGACGGTGGCTTCGGCGTTGGTCGCGTGGCGTCGTCGCGACGGATCATGGGTCGAAGAAACGCGCATCGAGTTCGATGGCGATGAACCGACGATCCAGACTATCCTCGAAGCAGAGCGACCGACCACGACGCGCAGTGCTAGACAGATGGCGGGACAGATGGTGGGACAGATGGTGGCGCGCTCGATCGATGATGGGCATCGCCGCATGCGGTTGCGCATCGCCGCGCTCGCCGACACCATTCGCCTCTCCGCCCGCACTGCCCACAGTGAGAGCGTCGAGGCGATGCTTCGCAGCTTCGATGTAGACCCAGTGGAACTAGTGCCGCGCGACGACTAATGCACGACGACTCATGCACGACGACTCATGCGCGACGACTCATGCGCGATATGGCCGCATGCAGCACACACGCCAGTTGGGCAATATGAATCAAAGAGAAGGCCGCGCCCGAAGACGCGGCCTTGACTCATTTCAAACACAGTGCGGGTCAGCGGAGCAATCCGGGGTGGATGCTGTGCCAACGATCACGCGTTGATCGAGAGAACCTCAATGCGAATGTAGTGCTGCTTGTGGCCAATCGTCTTGCGATAGCCCTTGCGGCGCTTGTACTTGCCGACGAGAAGCTTGGGTCCATCGGCTTCGCCGAGGACCTTTGCCGTCACCGTCGCGCCAGTGAGGTAGGGGAGTCCGAGTTTCGCGGGGGTAGTGCCTGCAACATCGCCCACCGCAAGCACCCGATCAAAGGTGAGGGTTGAGCCGTCGTCGGCATCGCGCAGGTCGATGTCGATGACATCGCCCTTCTGGAGCTTGATCTGAGTACCGCTGTCTTCAATGATCGCGTACATGTCTTGGTTCCTTCTTAGGCCCCACGGCAGTCTGGGGCGAATGGGTGAGCATACCAAATCTTTGGGATTGCTCAAGTCCTTCGTAGATCTTGTTTGCCGATGGCCGCTCGTGGTTAGACTCGCCTCCGCACCGGAACGGTCGCTCGGCTCCGCAAGGGGCAGGGAGGAAAGTCCGAGCACGGTAGGACAAGGTGGTGGGTAACACCCACCGACCCGCTGCAGGGTCAGGGAAAGTGCCACAGAAAATAAACCGCCTCAGTACAAGGCTTCGGCTGCGTTCTGCGGTAAGGGTGAAACGGTGCGGTAAGAGCGCACCGCCCGACCGGTGACGGTCGGGGCAGGGCAAACCCCACCTCGTGCAAGTGTAAATCGTTCCGCTCGGTCAGCCTTCGGGTTGGCCGCGCCTCCGTGGTCCGCGGGGCTGGAACAGGTAGCGCGCTAGAGCCGGCGGGCAATCGCCGGCCCAGAGAAATGGCCGTTGCTTGATCGCGCAATCGATCAGGAACAGAACTCGGCTTAGCGGTGCATGCAGCAATGGATGGCCTGTCCGAGTAGGGCAGGCCATCCGCCTTTTTGCGCGCAGGCTCGTTCATTTTTCAGGCGCTGTTCTGCCCATGCTCTACCGCATGTTGCGCGCTAAATCAGAACTCCCACAACCGCTTGCTCTCACTCCATCATGGGGAAGTTTGGTTTTTTCTCTTGTCTTTGCCCGACAAAACGCAAAGATACCCACCCAACAGCCACAGGAGCATTTGGATGGGCGCCCCGTTGGCGCTCAAACGCGGCACTCGCACGGCAGCGGCCGCAGCTGCAAACCTCGAAGAAGCTCGATGAAGTTTTGTATTGGCGAAGCCTTACCTGCCTTTGGCTGGTAGACAATCGCCTCGAGGGGCCGAAGAAGGCCAGAGGCTCGGTCCGAACCCGAGCATGATGGATACAGGAATACATGCAACACGAACACGACGACACAAACGCTTTCCCCGCTGGCAGTACTGGCGGCAACACGGGCGGCAACACGGGCGGCAACACGGGCGGCCCGGTTGGCGGCCCAGTTGGCGGCCTGGTTGGCGCACGGTCCAATCCCACCAGCTCGCTCGGCACTTCGGCTAGCGCTTCTTCAGGCGCGCCGTTGGGCGTTTCCGCTGGCACCACCTCGAAGAATTCGAGCCTCCAGAGTTATCACATGCTCGCCTTCCGCAAGGCTCTCCACCCGGAGTTCTTTGGAATCGAAGGGCGCAAGCGCGTGCAGCATGGCGACTACGAGACAGAGGCGTGGATCTTTCGCGGCGGTCATAGCCTGCGCTTTACCCTCAACGGTTTCTGCATGTCGGAGATCGTTGTCGAGCACATCGATCAGATTCCTGACCGCGGTCTCATTGCCGCGTTGCCTTGCGCGGGCGAGCGTGATTTCGAAGAGAAGATCGCGGAGAACATCGTCTACATGACCACCATGCAGACCGAAACGCTCTCCGATCACCTTTATCTCGGAACCTACAAGGAGATGATGCAGCACGCGCGCGAGAACGACTCGCTGCTTTCGGTCTGGACTGACGCAGCCGGAAAGCCGAACCTGTCCCTCATCGATGTGCAGCACTTCCGTAGCGAGACCCATCTGCAGAGCTATCACCTTCGTTCTGATTGCGGCCTGGTGCTGCGAACTCAGTCGATGGTGCAGATCGTGACTCCGAAGCCAGCGAAGGCTGGCAAGGTCGAGGCAACGACAAAGATTTCGTCGGGCAAGTCTTCGGCCTCTCGTGACCAGCGCAAGCGTTGATGCAGCCGTTTTAGTAAACGTGGCCGCGTGCTTTAGGCACGCGGCCGCACGAACACTGGTCAGCCACCAACAAGGCGCGAGCAAATGACGGACCTCCTCCGACGCGGAAGACTCGAGGTTGAAACAGACCTCCTCCTCGGCGTGGAGGAGGTTCTGCTTTTGCCTGGCGTCACAGCGTCGTCCGTGCAAACGGTGGCGTCGACGACTGTCGGCAATTCTGTGCGCGCATCTGCCCCCGCCGTCGCGCGAGGGTTTGATTCAGCGCTCTTTGCAACTGGACGCAACAGCACGCCGCCGATCGTCGTCAGCGGCTCCGACGACGGACCAGCGCGTCGGCCAACGCCCGAGCGTTCGGTGGCGCGGGTGGCCGACAGCAATGTGCCCACGGGAATCGCTTCGATTTCGACCGGAGTCGTGACGGAGATCATCGCTCCAATCGTCGATCGAATTGTCCCTCCTGCCGGATCAAGTCGCGCCGACCAGCTCGCGGCACTCGAACAGATGCACGCCAGTTTGTGCGCGCATTGCAACAACTCGGCCGCGCACCGAAACTTGGTGTTTGGCGAAGGCCCAGCCGACGCTGAGTTGGTCTTCGTCGGCGAGTCTCCCAACGAGAGCGAGGATGAGCAGGGCAGGCCATTCGTCGGCCGCGCTGGCGAGAAACTCGATGAGATGATCGCGGCGATGGGGCTCGCGCGAAGCGAGGTCTATCTTGCGAATGTCATCAAGTGCCGTCCGCCAGAAAATCACGCGACGCTCGCGCTCGAAGTTGATCGCTGTGGACCATATCTGCTTGCACAGTTGTCGATCATTCGCCCCAAGGTCATCGTGACGCTCGGTGGACCCGCGACCAAATTGCTTGTTGCGAGTGAATTGGGAATCACCCGACTGCGCGGAAATTTCGTCAGTCTCAAACTCGGCGTCGCGCAAGGCGAACCGTTCGAGGTGCAGGTGATGCCGACATTCCATCCCGCGTACCTGCTGCGAAGTTACACCGTTGAAACGCGGGCGCAGGTTTGGGAAGACCTCAAGAAAGTCCTCAGTGCGCTGGGGCGATCGCTTCCGGCGCGAAAGTGACGCAGAACGCGTGATCGAATTCGATTGGTGCTAGCCGACGCGAACGATCAATGTCACGGGACCGTCGTTCAGAATGTCGACTTTCATCTCGGTGCGAAATCGACCAGTCTCTACGACAAGCCCTGACTCGGCGATGCGGGCGACCACCTCGTTGACCAGAGGCTCCGCCGCCTCCGGACGCGCCGCGCGCACGAAACTCGGACGATTTCCGCCTGAACAATCGCCCGCGAGTGTGAATTGACTGATCACAAGAATGCTGCCGCCAACTTCGGCGACCGCGAGATTCATCTTTCCGTCGCCGTCCTCGAAGATGCGCAGTTTGATGAGTTTGTCGCCCATCTTGCGCGCGTGATCGATGGTGTCGCCGGTTTCAACGCCGAGTAACACGACAAGTCCGCCACGCTCGCCCAGCGCACCAACGCGATCGCCGCCAACGCGGACCTCACCTCGGCTGCAGCGTTGCACAACGGCAATCATCGGAAATTCGTCATCAAGCCAACAGCACCATGGATGCACTGGAAACAAGCGCGTTGCCCTGTTCGTCGACGGCCTGACGGTAGTCGATGAGCTCGATGCTCGAAGGCTTTGCCAGGCGTACGGCGGCAGTCATCGCGCCGACCGAGCACCAACGGGTCGGGTTCTTCTGCGCGCGCATTCCCTCGATCAGCCGGTCGGGGCTCGCGATGAATTCCTTCATCATCGCACGGTCGTGATGCTCGACTTCGCGTCGACGCTGGTCGCCGATGGCGGCAGGCTCGCCGAAGGCAGGGCCAACATGCGACATGTCCGCGCTAGCAACAAACAACGTCCGTCCGCCTTGGGAGTCGAGCGCCTTGCCCAACACCGCAACAAACTCGTCGACTCCGACACGCGCGCCATCATCACTCATGAGCCCGACGACTGGATCGGGAACCAAGGCGGCGATGACGGGGATGTTGCCATAGAGGTGCTGAATCCAAAGGATATGCAGCTGAATCGAGTGCTCGGGCACATGGTCGAGGATGTCGATGAAGAGTTTGCGACCGGTCGCGGCGCGCAGATGCTCAATGACTTTCGCATCGACGGGCATGCGGCCGAGCGGTGATTCGAATCCAACATCGGAAACGACAACTCCATCACCGAGACCGAAATGATTCGTACCGAGAAGGACCACGCGATCGGGCTTCGGTCCCTTGGCAATGGTGCGGTAGCTCGACGCGTAGACGGGATGTCCGCGACCGTAATCAAGATGGCAGGAAACAATGCCCACGATCGACTCATCGATCTCGGCGTCCTCTGCCTCGTCGAGCCATTTCTCCAACTGCGAGCGAATCACTGCGGGATCCTCGCCGAGGCTCTTGGTAGCGCCCGCAGCAAAGGCGCCGTTGGCGGCCAACTCGGCCTTCTTCTTGTCCTCAAGCGCCTCGCAAGTGGGGCCCCAGAGCAGTCCGAACTCGTCAAGCTTCTGCACCAATTCGAGCAGTGGGGCTATGTCGGCCAGTTTCAACCCTTCCGCGATCTCGTCGAGCGAGCGCTCGCCGTTGAAAAACTGCATCACCTGGAACGCCTGCGGCGGGACCACCATCATCTGCGTGCAGAGCATGCAGGGGTCCTGCAGTCCGAGAAATACTTGGTTGTCCTTCTGCAGTTGGACCGGGTGGATACGGCGAAGGGCGGGGCGCTGGAGATGCTCGGCGAGATTTGCGGTGCTCATGGATGCGTTGACCTCGAAATGGGGGGGCAGTGTATCTCCACACTGAGGGTCCGCGGATCGATCGGGCAAACTTGGTCAGCAGAATCGAGTTTGCTTCAACTCTGTTCGATCCATAGCGGTATGCGGTCAGATATAGTCCTCTCCCCGACTGGGGAGTTCGAAAGCTAGGGCAAGGCAAGATTTCGTGGACCACCACGACCTCAACAAAGGAAACGACATGCGACGCGATAGTTGGAACTGGATTGGTCTGTGTGCCTCGACCGCGCTTGCTGCCGTGATCGCCACTGGAGCGACCGCGCAGAACCCAGCGAAGCCACAAAGGCTGCCACCGGGCACGCCTTCTACTTCGCCCACGCCCGCACCTGCTCCGACTATTGTCCCTGGCGCTGCGCCCGATGTTGTGTCGGACGGATTCGTGAAGCAGAACATCAAGGATGTGATTGGCTCGTCCAAGCCTCAGGATCTGAGCGGCGAACCGATGCAGAACTTTGATCCGAACGAGCCGCCGGCGATTCATTTCGAGCCGCCGATCGCGGACATGGGCGAGATGGTCGCCGATGTTGCCAAGACGGTCATCATCAAGATCAAGAATGTGACCGACAAGCCGCTTCGCATTTCCAAGGCGATTCCTGGCTGCGGATGCACGACGCCGAACTGGCCGAAGGATCCAATTGCTCCCGGTGCGTCCGGCGATTGCGAGATTACGCTGCGCCCTGGCGCGAAGCAGGGCATCAAGCTCAGCAAGAAGGTGACTTTCCAGATCGAGGGTCACGCGCCCGTGGTGCTTTCGGTCGAGGGCGATGTTGTTGCCTATGTGACCATGACCCCGGACATCATCGAGTCACCGACCGATGCAGCCGCAGCGGGCGTGAAGCCCACTGAGATCGTTCTTGAGTCGACCGAAGGCATCGCCTTCAAGATCACCGAGATCGTTCCGCCTGTCATCAAGAATCCGCCGATGGACGCAGCCACCAAGCATGTGCTCGTCGTCGACTGGCCGATGTGGGAAGAGGCCGGCCGCCAGCCGAAGATCATGATCAAGACGGACAATCCCAAGGCTGTCAGCATGACCATGCTGGTGAAGCGTTCGATTTCCGCAAATTCGCCACCGATGCCGCCAGTCACTTCTCCAGGACCAGGCACGACCGACTTGGTCAACGCCGTTCGCTCAGGCGACCTCGCCAAGGTCAGTGCGCTGATCGCGGCGGGCGCCGATGTGAATGAGCGCGACCGCGCAGGTTCGCGCACTGCGCTGCACTGGGCTGCCAAGGGCGCAAATCGACCAGCCATGGAAGTGCTCATCGCGGCGAAGGCCGATCCGAACATTAAGGATCGCCAAGGTCGCACTCCGCTCTGGGGAGCGGTCGAGACGGATCTCGAAACAGTCAAGTTCCTGGTGGAGAAGGGCGCGGACGTCAATGCTCGCGACCAGATCCAATCGACTCCGCTGCTGTGGTGCGCTGGCTTCGGCAAGCCCGAGACCGTCGCATTCCTGCTCTCCAAGGGCGCGGATGTGAAGGCCACCGACGACAACGGATGGACGCCATTGATTTGGGCCGCGGGACTGGGCCAGCCCCAGACTGTTGCGATCCTCGTCAAGAGCGGCGCCGACCTCAAGGCCGCCGACAAGCAGACCGGTGACACTCCGCTTCTCCGCGGCGCGCGCACCGGCAAGCCTGAGAGCCTGAAGATGCTGTTGGACGAAGGCGCCGATGTGAAGGCGAAGAACAAGGCCGGTCAGACCGCGCTCCACCTCGCAGCGGCAAGCGGATCTGCAGAGAAGGTTCAGTTGCTCCTCGCGGCTCGTGCGGACCCCGCAGCGGTCGACGAGAAGGGCTGGACCGCCCTCGATAACGCGATGAACCGTACCACTGGCGACAAGGCCAAGCTTCTCGAAGTGCTCAAGCCGGTCAGCCCGGCCCCGAAGGTCAACACGGCGCCAGCGGCCGCCAAGTAATCGTTTCCATCATTGCAATGACTCAACCATCGCGCCTCCCTCACCCGAGGGGGGCGCGATGTTTCTGTTGATGTCTACACTGCGAATTCCTGGAGCATCCCATGACCACGACCACCAAGTCCCCAATCGACGCACTCGTCCACCATCTGCAGGAAACTGCACTGCTCTCGACTTCGAACAATCTGCTCGACTGGGATCAGGAAACGCAGATGCCCGCGGGTGGACTTGAGTGGCGCGCAAGGCAGCAAGCGCTGATTGCGCGCATGGTCCACGAGCGTTTGTCTTCGATGGAGCGCGGCGATCTGATTGCCGCGGTTGAATCGGATAAGGCGGCCATGGCCGACGCGCAGATCGCTGCGCTCGTGCGCGAGGCGCGTCGCGACCATGTCAAGGCGACCAAATTGCCCGCGAGTCTGGTCGAAGAGATGGCCAAGACATCGAGCATCGCCAAGCATGAGTGGGCGGAGGCGCGCGCAGCCAGTGATTTCAAGCGTTTCTCGCCTTGGCTGGTGAAACTAGTGGCGCTGCTTCGCGTGCAAGCCGATTGCTACGGATTTGCTGCGGGAGGCGAACGCTGGGATGCGCTCGCCGATCTCTACGAGCCTGGATGCACGGCCAAGCAAGTGGCTGAAGTGTTCGATCCGCTGCGCCCGCGGCTGCAGAAGCTGATCGGGGAAATCGGCGCGGCATCGCGCAAACCAGCGGATGGGTTCAACGACTATTTCGTCGGCATCGACAAGCAGGAGATCCTCTCCAAGTTTGTCGCCGAATCGATCGGCTTCGATTTCAATCGCGGACGCCTTGATCGATCGACCCATCCGTTTTGTGGCGGCACCCATTGCAATGATGTGCGCATGACCACTCGCTACAACGAGCGCTGTATCAACGACGCGCTCGGGTCGACCATGCATGAGTCGGGACACGGAATCTACGAGCAGGGGCTTGATTTCTCACGCATCGGTACGCCGCTCGGAGAGGCGGTTTCGTTGGGAATTCACGAGAGCCAGAGTCGGCTGTGGGAGAATCAGGTTGGGCGTAGCCGCGCTTTCTGGTCTTGGCTCGGGCCGCGCATGCTTGGAATTGTCGAGGGCGACGCCGCGCGTTTCTCGCCAGATGATTTGTACAGCGCCGCGAATGTCGTGGAGCCTGGGTTCATCCGCGTTGAAGCTGATGAGGCGACTTACAACCTCCATGTGATGGTTCGCTTCGAAATCGAGCGCGCCGTCATCGGTGGGTCGCTCGAAGTCGCGGGCATTCCGACGGTATGGAACAAGCTCTACAAGGAGATGCTTGGACTTGATGTTCCCGATGACCGACGAGGTTGCCTTCAGGACATCCACTGGTCGATGGGCGCGATGGGCTACTTTCCGACTTACACGCTCGGAAGTTTGTACGCATCGCAATTCTTTGAATCGGCGTGCGAGCAGATGCCGGGGCTCGTCGATGGCTTTGCGCGCGGCGAATTCGGCGGCCTGAAGAAGTGGCTCAACACCAACATTCACGCGCACGGTCGCCGTTATTCGCCGTCAGAACTAGCGCAGCGCGTAACAGGCAAGCCGCTTTCTGCCGAGCCGCTCATGCGTCATCTCGAGGGCAAGTTGCGTCCTCTCTACGGGATCTAAACATCGTTCAAGTAAAGCCATTGGTGGAACTACGGGTTCGTGCTACACTTTCCCTCTTCCCCCGAGTTTTCCTATGGCCGATCCGAATCTTCGTAACATCGCAATCATCGCTCACGTTGACCATGGCAAGACGACACTCGTCGATGCGATGCTTTCGCAATCTGGAGTCGTCAAGCTTGATGTAGGCAGCGAGTGCGTCATGGACTCCAACCCGCTCGAGCGCGAGCGTGGCATCACGATTCTTGCGAAGAATTGCGCTGTGACCTACACGATTCGCGGTGGTCCGCGCCGCGGAGAGGTTTACCGCGTCAACATCCTCGACACTCCAGGCCACGCCGATTTCGGCGGAGAGGTCGAGCGCGTATTGCGCATGGCCGACGGTTGCCTGCTGCTTGTCGACGCGCTTGAAGGCCCGATGCCACAGACGCGATTTGTCTTGGGCAAAGCGCTCGAGCTTGGACTGAAGCCGATCGTGGTCATCAACAAGTGCGATCGTCCAGAAGCGCGCGTTCAAGGCGTGATGAACGAGATCTTCGACCTTCTCGTCGATCTCGGCGCTGACGACCATGCGCTTGATTTCCCTGTGATTTACGCGTCCGGCCGTGACGGATGGGCCGCGCGCAGTATCGACACCCGCGACAAGGGCGTCGATGAGTTGTTCCAAGAAATCGTCGAGCGTGTGCCCGCACCAGTCGCCGACGAAACCGCTCCACTGCAGATGCTCGTGACCAACCTTGCTTGGAGCGACTATGTCGGACGCATCGCCATCGGTCGCGTCTACGGCGGCATTCTCAGGGGCGGCGCGCAAGTTTCGGTCTGCTGCGCCAACGGCAGCGTTCGCAAGGTTCGCGTGCTCAAGGTCAATCGTTTCGAAGGTCTTGCGCGCCGAGAGGTGAGCGAGATTCCCGCTGGCGATCTCTGCGCGGTCGAAGGCCTCGGCAAGATCGATATCGGAGACACGCTTTGCGATGTCGACAATCCGATTCCGATGGAGCGGGTCAAGGTTGATGAGCCGACGCTGCACATGGTCTTTCGTATCAACGACGGTCCGTTCGGTGGTCGCGAAGGCAAGTTTGTCACCAGCCGCCAGATCAGCGAGCGCCTCGACCGCGAGCTTGAAACCAATGTTGCGCTGCGCGTGACCCCAGGCGATTCGGCCGACGAATTCCATGTGTCTGGTCGCGGCTTGCTCCACCTCGGCGTGCTTCTCGAGAATATGCGCCGCGAGGGCTTCGAGCTCACCGTTGGCAAGCCGGAAGTCATTGAACGCGAGATCGACGGCGTGACCTGCGAACCCTACGAGCGACTTTCGCTCGATGTCGGTGGTTCGGGACTCGGCGGAGCGCTCGAACTTCTCGGTTCCCGCGGCGCTGAGATTCTCAAGATGGAAGAACGCGCCGGCCGTATGCATGTTGAGGCCGAAATTCCTGCGCGTGGTCTCATCGGCCTGCGCACGCGCATCCTCAACGCTTCCGGCGGCGAGGCTGTCATGCACCACACTTTCTCGGCGTACAAGCCGTTGCGCGGTGTGATGCAGAAGCGAAAGAACGGCGTGATGATCGCCCTCGAGGGTGGACGCGTGACTGCGTATGCCATCGAAGGTCTTTCCGATCGCGGAATCTTCTGCGTCCGTCCGGGCGAGCAGGTCTATCTCGGGCAGCTCGTCGGCGAGCACAACCGCGACAATGATCTGGTGATCAACATCACCCGCATGAAGCCGTTGTCCAACTTTCGTGAAACCAGCAAGGATCAAACGGTCGTCCTCCGCGGCGCTCGTGACTATTCGCTGGAGGCGGCGCTCGAGTACATCGAGGGCGACGAACTCGTCGAAGTTACTCCTGGCTCGATTCGCATGCGAAAGCGCATTCTCGACGAGAGCGCGCGCAAGCGTTCGGAGCGATCCGACCGCGATCGCGCCGCTTGGGTGTCGTGACTTCCGTGCGACTTCCGTGCGACTTCCGTGCGACTGGAGTCGGTAAAAGCGTGTAGATTTCCCGTAGCCTGCAACAGCCCTTCGATGGCTGCTCGGCTGCATGGATGCACGCATGGCGCTCTTCGTACAGAAATTCGGCGGTACTTCGGTCGGCGATCCAAGCCGCATCGCTCGATGCGCTGCGCGGGTCAAGCAGCGCGTTGACGAGGGTCATCGCGTTGTCGTCGTCGTGAGCGCGATGGGCCACGCGACCGATGAGCTCATCGAACTCGCTTCCCGTGTCTGCGACAAGCCTTCGCGACGCGAGTTGGACATGCTGATGGCGACGGGTGAGCAGGTTTCGGTTGCGCTGGTTGCGATGGCGCTCGAGAAGATCGGCGTTTCTGCCGCGAGCCTGACTGGCGGACAGGCGGGGATCACCACGGACGGCGCGTTTGGCCGAGCTCGAGTCATTCGCGTGGACGCTGAGCGGCTCGAGTCGGAGCTCGCGCGCGGACGCGTGCCCGTGGTGTGCGGCTTTCAAGGGCTTTCCCGCGACGGCGAGATCACCACCCTCGGGCGCGGTGGTTCGGACACCACTGCCGTTGCCCTCGCCGCGGCGCTGCGTGTTTGCGACCACGGAGGTTGCTGCGAGATCTTCACCGATGTCGACGGTGTCTATACCGCCGACCCACGACTGGTGCCGATGGCGTCCAAACTGCAGCGGATCAGTTACCAAGAGATGCTCGAACTTGCCTCGCTGGGCGCGCAAGTCATGCATCCGCGCGCGGTGCTCTTCGGTGAGCGCTACGGTGTTCCCATTCATGTTCGTCACAGTCAACGCCCTGATGAAGGGACGATGATCTGCAGGGAGACTCCTGATATGGAAGAAGTCATGGTTGTTGGTGCGGCCCTCAAGCCGGATCTTGGTCGAGTGAGCCTGCGCCGCATTCCCAACAATCCCGGCGTGCAAGGCATGCTGTTCGATGCTGTTGCCAAGGCGGGCATCATGGTCGATGACATCATGCAGACGGAGTTCGGCGAGATCGCATCGATCTCGTTTACCGTCGATCACAGCGACCTTGCCGATGTCAAGATCGCGGCGTCGCAGGTGCTCGATCGCGTCGGTACGGGTGAGCTGGCGATCGAGATCGGCTTGGCGAAGATTTCCGTCGTTGGCGCGGGCATGAAGAGTCATGTCGGCGTTGCCAGCAGGATGTTCACGGCACTTGGCGCGGCGGGGATTCCGATTCACAACATCACCACCAGCGAGATCAAGATTTCGTGCATTCTGGGCAAAGAGCACGCGCAGCGAGCGCTCGCGATTACCCATGAAGCGTTCGGTCTTGAGAAGTTGGGCGCGATGCAATCGACGGGCCAAACCGCCAGTTCTGTCGCCAGTCCTGTCGCCAGTTTTGTCGCAAGTCCGATCGCAAGTCCGATCGCAGGATCGGTCTCCGCTACCTGACGGAGCGTTCCGGATCGTGCGACGATCGTGACGGCAGGTCCGAGTCTATTTTCATGGGTTCGAACCGCCTCGCTTGGAAGCAGGGGGGCTGCGGTTACATTTGCAACGACGGTTGGATCGCACGAGGCCGAGCTTATGGAGCCAGGCGAGAAGCATCTCGCGACAGATTTTCTCTTCGGAAGCGTGGACAAGGGGTCTTTGGCCCCGCCTCCGCGCGTCCGTGGTGTTCGTTTGGACAAGATGATCGGCGAGGGCGCGTTCGGAGTTGTCTGGCGTGGCGAACAGTTTGAGCCGGTGGTGCGGCCAGTCGCGGTGAAGATTCTTCGCATGAGCGCGCTTGGTTCCAACGCGCTGCGTCGATTTGAGGCGGAGAAGATCGCGCTTGCCCGACTCGAGCATCCGCATATCGCGCACATCCTCGACGCCGGCACAACCGCTGATGGCGCGCCGTACCTCGTGATGGAATTTGTGGACGGCATTCCGTTCGATGAATGGTGTCATCGCAACCGCGATTCGCTCGAGGCGCGCATGCGCATGTTGGCGCTGGTCTGTCGCGCGATTGGCTACGCGCATCGCCAGGGCATTCTGCACCGCGACCTCAAGCCTGCGAATGTGTTAGTTCGCTGTCTCGGCGCCAGCGCGGACATGTCCGCGACCGACGAGCCGCGCATCATCGATTTCGGCGTTGCAAAGTTGGTCGGAAACGACGCGATGCGCACGGAAACCAAGCAGGGACCGACAGCCGCGACACCCGCGTACATGTCACCTGAAATAGCTGGCGGAAGCGGCGACATCGACGGGCGGGTCGATGTGTGGTCGCTCGGCGTGATGTTGTTCGAGGCGCTGGTTGGAACGCGTCCGTTTACGAGTGAGCGCGAAGGAATGGCGGGCGCGCTCGATTTGCAGAAGCAGATCACCGAAGGCAAGGTGGCGCGTCCGAGCGCGTCGCTGGCTCCCAACGCTCCGCGCGCGCTGCGCAGTGCGATGGAGGATGAACTTGATTGGATCGTGCTGCGTGCGCTCGAGCGTTCGCCCGCTCGGCGTTACACGACGCCCGACGAATTGGCGGATGAACTTGATCGTTGGCTCGCAGGCGAGCCAGTCAACGCGCGACCCGCGACCACCGCGTATCGCATGCGGAAATTCGGCCGTCGGCACAAGGCGCCGCTGATTCTCGCCGCGACCATCATCGGCGCGCTCGCTGTTGCCGTGGGCGGCCTCACCTACGGCGTTATCGAAAGTCGCCAACAGGCAGGGCGTTGGCGTGAGATTGCGCGGCTGAATCGATCGATGCTGACCGCGCTTGATCCTGCGGTGGCGCAGGGGCTTGATCCGCGATTGCTCCGATTGGTGCTGGTTGAGGCGGAACTTGAGCTCGAGCGGCAATCGCGCGATCCCGTTGTTGAGGCCGAGGTTCGTTCGGCGCTCGGACTGGCGCATTCGGCCACGGGCAACTTTGCGGAAGCGCTGCGGCAGTTCCGTCGCGAGCGCGCATTGCGACTGACTGCAGGCACTGGCGCCGACTCGATGGCGATACGCGAGATCGACAATGCGATCGGTCACGCGTTGGTTGAGTCAGGCGCGCTCGACGAAGCGAAAACGCCGCTGGATCACGCGGCCAACGGCAACGATTTGGTGGCGGCGAATGCAATCCATAATCTCGCGGCACTCGCTCACGCGCGCGGCGACATTGAGCACGCCGAGGAATTGCTGCGCGACTCGCTCGCGCGCAAATCGCTGCTTCCCAATACGCCGGAGATGAGCAAGTTCGAAACCGAGCAGGAACTCGCGCTCATGCTCGCTGAACGCGGGCGTTATGCCGATGCGCAACCGATCGCGCGATCGCTCTACAAGTCGAAGCTCAACTTGCTCGGACCTCGGCATCCAAGCACTTTGCGTGCCGCGAACAATCTTGCCGAGTCGCTGATCGCCCTCGGACAAACTGCGGAGGCCAAGGCGCTGCTGGTCGACATCATCGCGCCGCTCGCTGAGGTCTTGGGTGAATCGCACGAGGACACGCTTTCGGCGCGCAACAATCTTGCGGGCGCGATGCTTGCACTTGGCGATGCCGAGTCGGCGGCGCGGTACTACACCGAGAACCGTGCGGCGTTCCTTGAACGCGCTGGCGCCGATGATGTGCGCACGCTGTTGGCGAGCGCGAATCTGGCGCAGAGCTTGGCGCTGCTCGATCGGAAACTCGGTCGCGAAGTCGACGCTGAAAACGAGTTCAAGCAGACCGCCGACCGAGCGCTTCGTGCACTCGGACCAACCAATCGCGTCACTTTGGCCAACGATGCGAACTACGCAGCGTTTCTCTCCGAGCACGAACGGTACGCCGAGGCGGTCGTGGTTCTGGAACGCGCCGCGCCGCTCATCGAACGCCAACTTGGCCGATCGCATCCACAGTGCCTGGCGGCGCGCACCACGCTGGCGCGCGCCCGCCTTGGACTCGCGCAGCCAGTTCGGGCGCTCGAGGCGCTCAATGACGCGGCGTCATTGGCCTTGCCCGGAGAGCCGCTCACGCACTTGCAGCGTCGAGCGATCGAGATCGCAGTGCAAGCTGCCACGGCCAGCGGCGATCAAGCCCGAGCCGATCAACTGGGTGCGATCCTCAATCGCTAGGGGCTGGTCGCAACAATCCACGGCTGAACCGCGAGAAGACCAACGCCCCAATCGGTTCCAGGTTCCACTTTACATAATACCTATTATAGGACTTTGAATGGAAGATGGAAGGCGGGGCGGTTCGGTCGCCATTCTCACACCGACCTCGCGCAGCCGCTCTTCTTCGGCAACCTCGGCCCGCGCGCCTGAGCTTCGGTGCGGCTTACGATCCGCTCCATGCTCGAAGGCGACCAAGACAACACCGACGGTTTGTTTCCCGAACCGCTCGACACACCGCAGATGCAATCGTTCGCGCCGCTGTGCTCGGTCTTCCGCAGGTTCCTTAAGAGCCACGACCTGAAGTACACCCAGGAACGCGCGGACATCCTTGACGCGATCATCGCCCGTGACGGCGCGTTCGAGGCCGAGGAACTGTTGCTCGACCTGCGTGCCCGCGCGCACGATGTCTCGAAGGCGACGGTGTATCGCACACTCCGATTGTTGCTCGACGCGGGCATCATCACCCAGTCGCTCTTTGACGCCAAGCAGTCGCATTACGAATTGCTTTACGGGCGCGAGCCGCGTGACTGCATGGTGTGCATGAAGACGGGCCGACGCATCGAGTTCAGCAGCAAGGAATTGGTGTTGTTGCGCGACCGAATCTGCCGCGAACTCGGCTGGCAACCCATCGGGCATCGATTTCAGATTTTCGCCGTCAGCCCGCGCGGCGAGGCTTGACTGAGTGCGATCGTAGTTACTCGTCAAATTCAGGCGCTTCGTTTCCTTCGATGCGATGACGCATGAGCAGCCAGTCGCCGAGGTCGGCGAGTTTGCAGCGTGGTGAGCAGAAGGGCGCTTGCGGCGATGACTCCCCCGCCGGGGGCTTTCCGCAGACTGGGCAGCACGGCAGCGGTATCAGCGATGCCTTCACCAGCAGCGAAAGACCTTCGCCAATGCGCCGTCGCTGGCGATCATCGAAACCAACCGCATCGACAACAACCGAACGCTCGGTTTGGTTCTCTTCATCGAGCTCCCCTACTTGCGCGGACGCTCCCATTGCTTTGATCTCGAGCGCTTGGGCATGTTCGATGCGCAGGCGAATACTGCGATCGGGCAACGCGTCGGCGAGCCGCTCGGGCCACTCGACGGCGATCACTGCGTTTCCAGCCAGAAGTTCGTCGAAACCGATCGACTCAAGATCGCCAGGGCCGATGCGCCACGCGTCGATGTGAACCAAAGGACGGTCGCAACCGCGATGATCCATGCGCAGCGTGAAGGTTGGACTGGCGACCGAGGTGTCGTCTGCGCCCAGACCGTTGGCAAGACCGCGCACCAGCGTCGTCTTTCCCGCACCGAGATCGCCGGACAGCAGCACGACGATTGCGCCTGGATGCGATGAGGTCGACCGGAGAAGATCGCCAAGCACCGAGCCGAATTGCTCGGTCTGCTCGCAATCACGCAGATGAAATGTGAGAGGAAGGTTCACGCGTTTGCTCCCTTGCCATCATGCTCGAAACCGAGGCGCGATGCATCGAACAGTTGCGTTCCATCGCGAACCATCACCCGCGGCGATCCGTCGACGACGATGCCGATGCGGGTGATCGATACGCCCGCGATGCTGGCGGGAACGGCGCCACGCGCGGTGAACGCGAGTTCGTAATCCTCGCCGTGGGCGATTGCAGCACGCGGCGCGCAGCCCGCCGTCACGGGCACGCGGGCAAGATCGATTTCGATGCCGACCTTCGACAACGCAGCGATGTGCCCAAGATCGCGGCCGAGTCCGTCGCTCACATCGATCATCGCGCCCAGGCGATCGCCCAACGAAGCGACAAGGCCGTGCGCAACGGCCAGGCGCGGTGTGAAATCGAGATGTCGCCCGAGTCCGGTGGCCTCGTCCCACGCGCCGCCAATGGTTCCGGTGACATACACGCCGTCGCCAACCCGCGCATCGCCGCGCAAGGCAAAGGGCCGCGTTTCATCGAGCTTTGCGCCGACAATGGTGACGGAGGCGATGATCGGGCCCGTGGACCCACTACCGTCGCCATACTCCGCGCGCGCGATGATTTGCAGCGGCGCACCCCAACGCTCCGCCGTTTCGCGAAGCCCCGCCTCGAGTCGCGCCTCGAGTCGCGCAAGGCGATCAGCGTCGAGCCCGCGCGGAACCACGATGCCCGCAACCGTCGCCAACGCAATCGCATTTCCCATCGCCGCAACATCGCTCAAATTGCGCAAGACCGCCTTCTTGCCGATGAGATATGGATCACAGCCATGCGGAGTGTGACGACCTTCGATGGCGGTGTCGCAGGCGATGAGCGCAGTGCGCGCAGCTGGTCCTTGAGTTTCACTGGTGCGTTGAGCCAGCGTCATCACCGTTGCACAAATCACGGTTGGTTGCGATGAACTGGTTTTGCCAGCCACAGCGATGTCACCTCCGACGATCGGTGCGCCGATGCGCTGCGATTGGTCGCGCAGTCCCTCGTGCAGCGCGAGCGCGTCGGATTCGGTCATCGTTCGCGCAAGAACCACGGCCACGACGCTGCATTTTTGAAGGCTACTCAGCGCAAGCGCGGCGCTCGGAACACAGTCTGGCGCAGGCACAAAGCAACTGCTTCCAAACATCCGCCACGCATCGGCGTGGTTGGTCGTGAGCTCAGCGATCCGAACCTCAACAGCAAGCGTGAGAACTGCGTCGGTTTTGCCGCCACTGGTTTCCTCGCCGTCGTACGAAAATTCGACCGCAGCCATATCGTCGCCCGGCGGCACGATGACCTGCGGTGGCAGCTTCGTGTTGAAGCGAAACACATGCTTGAGCAGCTCGAACTCACGCATCGGTCACCACAGAACGCGCACGAGGATCTGGGTTGCAACCAACGCGTAGAAGCCGGCGACGATGTCATCGATCAGGATCCCGAGGCCGCCGGGAAACCGCTGCCAACCGCGGGCTGGCGGGGGCTTGATGATGTCGAACAAGCGGAATGCGAAGAACGCGATCGCGCAAGTCGCGATGATGCGCGCGTTGCCCGAGCCGGAATTGGGAATGCTCCACGGCAGCCACATGAGCGCGAGCGACTGCCCGGCGACTTCGTCCGCAACGACCGATCCCGGGTCCTTCTTGCCAAAGCGACGCTCGGCCGCATCTCCCCAGATCAGGCAGCCGAGGCCGAACACCAAGCCCATCGCCGCCAACGCCATATCGATGTGGCGCTCCTGCGTTCCTGCGAAAGCCAGCGCCATCGCCAGCAGCACTGGCGGCAGCGAACCCCATGTTCCGGGGGCAGGGCGCAGCAACCCAGTTCCCATGCCGGTGATGATCCACATTCCAAATCCATCGCTGTTTTTGCGCGCGCTCATGACGAGGGTCCTTCAGGTTCCGGCGCCATCCGCAGTGCGCGATTGATGTAGGTGATCGAACTCAGGACGGTCAGGATCACCGTTGCCCAAATGAAGATGTCGCGCAGGATGACCTGCCAGGTGAACGGCTCGATCCGCGTTCCCACATAGACGCAGCAGCCGACGCAAAACGACTGCACGAACATCTTGATCTTGCCCGACCAATCCGCAGGAAACGGAATGCCGCGGGCCTCGATGTAGGAACGAATCCCTGTGACCAGCAGTTCGCGCAGGAGGATCACCACCACCATCCAGGCGTGGATGCCCGAGCCGATCATGGCGTTGGCGGGCATCGGCGCAAACAAAGGAGAAGCGAGGTAAACGAAGCCGCCGAGCACCAAAGTCTTGTCGACCAAGGGGTCCATGATGCGGCCGAAGACGGTCACCACACCCCAGCGGCGGGCGAGGTATCCATCGAGAATGTCCGAGACGGCGGCGGTGGCGAAGAGTCCCATCGCCCACGCGCCGATCAGCGCGATTTCGGCAGCCGGGGCGGCGCGGTCGATTTGTTGGAGCAGCGCAAAAAACACGACGGCGAGGATGAGTCGCGCAAGGGTGATCGCGTTGGGAAGGGCTCGCCGGAGCGGCGTCTGCATGGTCGGATGCTACCGCGGCGAAGGCCTTCCAACATTCGGGCATGGTTGCGAGAAACCCGTGGCAGCCATACATTCCCAAACTTCGGTGGCCGACCCGAACGCGGCCTGTCGCGACCGAGTTTGGCCGCCGAAGCGTGAGAGCATCGACCGAGAACTTCTGCAGCGGCAGGTCGCACCCGCGTCCGCCGCACCGTCCGTCCCTTTGCGACCAGTTACCCAATGTCGTCACCCCCCATCGCCACATTTACGCTGCTCGAGGCGGCCGTCGCCGTCCCCCCCGCGTTCCTGCTCACGATCGCCGTGGCGGTCTCCGCCGCGGGCCTTGCGCTGCTCATGCAGCCCAAGCACCGCGCGCTTCGTGTCGGCGGCACGATCATCGGCCTCGCCGGCCTGGCCATGCTGTTCGTCGAGGTGCTCAAGCGCGCCACCGTCACCGGCGAAGAAGCTGGTCTTCCGCCCGTGTTCCCCGTGATTTTCGGGTTCCTCGCCCTCGCGGGTGCGGTACGCATGATCACCCATCCGCGACCGGTCTTTGCCGCGCTTTACTTCGTGCTGGTGGTTGTTGCCATCGCGGGCATGTTCCTGCTTCTAGGCGCTGAGTTTATGGCGTTCGCGATGGTGATTGTCTACGCAGGAGCGATCCTGATCACCTACATGTTCGTCCTCATGCTCGCGCAGCAGTCGCCCGTCGCTGGCATCGGCGAGCCGGTCTACGACCGCATGCCTCGCGAGGCGCTGTCGGCGATTGCGGTTGGGTTCGTGATTCTCGCGACCTTGTCCGAAGCCTATTTCTCGCCAACAGCCCAGCGCTTTCGCAACGATTCGCTGACGGGCAGCATCGTGTCGGGAACCCAACAGGCGTGGGCCCGACTCGGCGAGATGCCCAAGTTGCTGCTGCAAACGGCGCGCATGGTCAAGCCTGATGTCGCCACCGTTGTCGAGTTCGACAGCAAGTCTGCGACCGTGACCGCCAAGATGACCAACGGGTCTACCGAACGCTTCACGCTCGATGAGAAGATGATTCCCGACAACGGTCGGCAAGTGGGCGTTGAATTGGTGTCGAAGTTTCCAGCGGGCCTTGAGATCGCTGGCGTCGTGCTGCTCATGGCGTTGTTTGGCGCCGTGATCCTTGCGCGTAAGCAGATTGAGCTTGGCGAAGATGAACGGCGCGCGCTCGCGGGCATGCGTCGATTTACCGTTGATGGCGAGGCTGGTGGCGCAAGCGGCGATTCGAGAGCGGATGCAAGTTTGATCGCGAGCGACAACGGGGGAAGCGCACGATGAGTCACTTCACGACGATCCTTCCCACGAGCTTTCCAGCAATCTTGCCGACAACCCTCGCCGTCACCGACGCGCAGACCATCAACGCTGCCCTGCTCGTGAGCGCCCTGCTCTTCACCTGCGGCCTCATCGGCTTCCTCACTCGCCGCAACATGATCCTCATGTTTCTGTGCACGGAACTGATGTTTCAGGCGGCGGCGCTTGCGATGATCGCTTTCGGCAGGATGCATCACGATGTGTCCGGCCAGGTCTTCGTGATCTTCATTCTTACCATTGCCGCCGCCGAAGCCGCGCTCGCGCTCGGTCTCGTCGTCCTGCTCTATCGCCGCCGCGAAACGCTTGATTCCGAAGCGTGGAGCGAGCTGCACGAGTCGGCCTGAAATCCTCTGACTGCACTCTGAACTTTTCCTCGCACGAACCTTCGGGCGATGAGTTAGCGACAACCGAGTCCTCGACATGCTTGAACTCGCCAGCCTTCCGACCGCAGCCCTTCAGATTCCCCCCGCGATCGCTTCGCCTGAATTCGCGTGGGCCGGGCTGATCCTTCTCCTGCCAGTGCTTTCGGCGCTCCTCTGCTTGTTTTGCGGCGCCATCGGCGTCAAGACCAAGTTGCCGGGCGCGATCACTGCGATCGCACTGGTCGCTTCGTTCGCGACCACGCTGACGCTCTTCCTCAAGTTGCCGGCTGACGCGCCGCGCACCATCCACATGTTTGACTGGGTGGCGTTCGCGTGGACGGGATCGAGCGCAACGGGCGCGGTGGTGTGGACGGGGTTCCTCGCGCCTTTCTCGCTGTATGTCGACTCGCTGACACTGCTGTGGATGCTCTTCGTGACCGGCCTGGGATCGCTGATCACCATCTACGCGACCGAGTACATGGAAGCCGATGTCGGCAAGGGCTACACCCGATTCTTCGCGTCGGTGAGCTTCTTCCTCTTTGCCATGGGCGCGCTCGTGATGGGCGGCAACCTGATCGTGCTCTACCTCGGCTGGGAAGGCGTGGGCCTCGCGAGTTACTTGCTCATTGGCTACTTCTACACCCGGCCGAGTGCTGTCGCCGCCGCCAAAAAAGCGTTCATCATGAACCGCATCGGCGACCTCGGTCTCGCGCTCGGTGTGTTTCTGATTTGGCAGAATTACGGCACCGTCGAGTACGACGCGCTGTTCAAGGCGATTTCGGCGGGCAGCGCTCCCGCGGCGGAGAGCGCATCGTGGACCGCGGCGGCGATCCCCTACTGCCTCATGCTCGGCGCGTTCGGAAAGAGCGCGCAAATCCCGTTGTTCGTTTGGCTTCCCGACGCGATGGAAGGCCCGACACCAGTTTCGGCGCTCATTCACGCCGCAACCATGGTGACCGCAGGCGTCTACCTGATTGCGCGTTTGTATCCGATGTTTGTGCTCTATCCCGACTCGCTCACCGTCGTCGCTTGGGTCGGCTGCCTCACCGCGCTGGTCGCTGCGACCATCGGCATGGCGCAGTACGACATCAAGCGGGTGATGGCGTATTCGACGGTGTCTCAGCTGGGATACATGTTCCTAGGCCTCGGCGTCGGCACCAGCTTCGGCGCGGTGTATCACGTCTTCACCCATGCATTCTTCAAGGCGCTGCTCTTCCTTTGCTGCGGCGCGATTATGCACGGCATGGCCGGCCAACTTGATCTTCGCAAGATGTCGGGCCTCCGCAAAGTGAAGGGGTTCGGCGTCATCAGTTGGACCTTCCTCGTCGGTTGCCTGTGTCTGTCGGGATTCCCCTTCACCGCCGGATTCTTCTCGAAGGATTCGATCATCGCGCAGGCTTTCGCCAGCGAGAATCCGACCTTCGCGCTTCTCGGTTGGATCGCGTTGTTTACTGCGTTCCTCACCGCCTACTACGCGTTCCGTGTGTGGTTTCGCGTGTGCGGCGGTCCAATCAAGATTGATGAGCCTGGTGACGAGATGCACGGGCATGATGATCACGCGCACGCGAGTTCGAGCCACGCTTCGAATGCGCACGGTGAAGACGGTCACGGCAAGGGCGGACACGGCCAGAACGGGCACGCGGCGCACGAGTGGCATCCGCACGGTCCTGGGTTTGCCATCAAGGGCGTGCTGTTGGTGATCTGCATCGGCGCGCTGCTTGCCGGATTGCCGTCGTATCTCGGCGAGATGCGCCATCAGCCCAACTGGGTTGAGACGATGGTCGAGCACTCGTCGGCCGCCAGCGGCATTCCCGTTCACGAGCACGCGGCGGGTGGCCACGGTCATCACGCGCTCTCCTTCACGGGCATCGAGGATGTTCACACCGCGACCAGCGTCGTTGCCAGCACCGTCGGCATCCTCGGCATTTGTTTGGCCGCGTTCTTCCACCTGTTTAATCGCGGCGCTGCCGACAAGCTGCGCGCGGCGTTGCTCTCCAACGGCCTGACCCGTTGGCTGCCGCTGCTGCTGGAGAACAAGTGGTATGTCGACGAGGTCTACAACGCGGTCTTCCGCTTTAACGCCTGGGTGCTCGGACATGTGCTGCACTTCATCGACAAGCAGCTCATCGACGGACTTCTGGTCAACGGCGGCGCGCGTATTCCCATGGAAATCGGTCGTGTTTTCCAGCCGCTCTACAACGGCGCGCTGCAAGGCTACGCCGCGACGATGGCTGGTGGAATCGCACTGATCGTCGCATGGGTCTTCTGGATCTGGATGCACGGCGCGTAAACGATCAAGAACATGATCAAAAACATGATCAAGAACACGCGCTTCTCACACTGACTTTCACTGCCTACGGAACGGCCGATGCTCTCAACCCTCACTTCCCTTCTCTTGGTTCTTCCGCTGCTTGCAGCGGCGGGTATTGCGTTCGGTCCCGCGCGGCTTTCGAAGTGGATCGCCACCATCGCCTCGCTGCTGGTCTTCGCGGTGGCACTCGCATTCGCGGGCGCCTTCCCGGGCTGGACCGATGGATCATTTGCGCCCGCCGATGTTGGAATCGCGGTTATGCCGAGCCTCGGCATCAATCTTTCCCTCGGCGCCGATGCGGTCGGACTCATGCTGATCCTGCTCACGGCGTTCCTCATGCCGCTGGCGATGATCGGCTCCTTCACCGCCGTCAAGGAGCGTCAGAAGGAGTACTACGCGTGGTTCATGCTGCTTGAGGCAGCGATGATCGGCGTGTTTCTCGCGCGCGATGCGGTCGTGTTCTACACCGCTTACGAGTTCACGCTCGTTCCCATGTACTTCCTGATTGCGATCTACGGCGGCGCCGAGCGTCGTGCCGCGTCGATCAAGTTCTTCCTCTACACATTTCTCGGTTCGGTGCTCACGCTCTCGGGCGTGATCTACATCGCCGCCCAAAACGCCAACGCAACCGGCGCGTGGACCTTTGATCTCACCGCGCTCGCAAACTTCGCCTCGACGCAGATGTCGCATACCCAGCAGTACTGGGTGTTCATTCTGCTCATGATCGGGTTCGCGGTAAAAGTGCCGTTCTTCCCCGTGCATACATGGCTTCCGCTCGCGCACGATCAGGCGCCCACGGCTGGTTCGGTCATCCTCGCTGGAACCCTGCTCAAGTTGGGAACCTACGGCGTCTATCGCATCGCGCTGCCATCGGCGCCAGTTGGCGGCGTCGAGCTTAATCAGGTCATCGCGGTGCTCTGCATCATCGGAATCATTTACGCGGCGCTTATCTGCTGGGTGCAGAACGATGCGAAGAAGCTCGTCGCTTACAGCTCAGTGAGCCATCTCGGCTTCTGCATGCTCGGACTCTTCTCGCTCAACTCGATCGGCGCGACTGGTTCGGTCATGTACATGATCAACCATGGTCTGTCGACGGGCGCGCTCTTCCTCTGCATCGGCATGATCTACGAGCGCTATCACACCAAGGACATGGAGCAACTGGGCGGCCTCTTCAAGAAGATGCCCATTTGGTCGTTCTTCATGGTGTTCTTCACCCTCGCGAGCCTCGGTCTTCCCGGCCTCAATGGCTTCATCGGTGAGTTTCTCTGCTTGCTGGGATGTTTCACCGCGCAGCCGAAGTCGGTGGCGGGATTCCCTGGCGTACTGGGGCCGTGGTACGCGATGGTGGCGGGCCTCGGCCTGGTGCTTGCGGCGATGTATCTGCTGATCATGCTCGGAAAGCTGGTGTGGGGACCGCTGAAGGAGCCGGCTGGTCACGGTGGCGCTCATGACCACGGCAGCGCTCATGAACATGGAACCGGCCATGACCATGGCGGTGGCCGTGGGCTT
>QWPT01000025.1:0-7546 GCA_003671075.1 Planctomycetota bacterium | reverse complement strand
CTTCCAACCGATCTTTCCGCACGCGAGATCGGCATTCTTGTTCCGCTCGCGATCGTTTGCCTCGCCATCGGCATTTATCCGAAGCCCATGCTCGAGGCGATTGCGCCGAGCGTTGAGAGAACCCTGGTCGCCTATCCGAAACTCGTCGAGCAGTACGTGCGCGACGGTTCGCTGATCAATCCTGCTCCGGCCAAGGACTCTGCGGTTGCGCTCGCGCAACCAGCGCTCGTCAAGTGAATCGCGATCTGACTTTCAAACCGCTCCGCCATCCGCTCATCAAGCGACACCCATGATCACCTTGGCAACTACCGGCCTCATGTCTTCCAAGCTCACGCTGATCGCGCCTGAGATCCTGCTCTTCGTCGGCGCGGTCGTGGTGGCGGTGCTCGGGCTTGCCCGCAACGCGTCGCTCCGGCGCTCGGTTCCGATGGTGACGGCGCTGTTTCTCGCTGGTTCGATTGCGGTGACCGCTTTGGTCTACCGCACCGATGCCGTCGTCACCAGCCAGCTCATGCTTCCGATGCTCGGCGCCTACGCCAAGGTGCTCATCGCCGCCATCGGAATCCTGCTGGTGATGTTGGCCGGACCGTCGATCGACCGTCGCCTTGAAGAAGCATTCGACAGCGGCCACGCGACCTTCGATCCAATCCGGGTGATGCGCGGCGAGTACTTCTCGTTCTTTCTGCTTTCAATCGCGGGGACAATGCTGATCTCCACGGCTGGCGACCTGATCTGGATGTTCCTGGCGCTCGAATTGGCCAGCTTGCCCGTCTATGTCATGGTCGCGGTCAGCCGAGGCTCGCGCCGCGCGCAAGAAGCCGCGGTGAAGTACTTCTTTCTGGGCGCGCTTTCGTCGGCCACCTTCCTGTACGGATTTGCGATGCTTTACGGCGCAACCGGCACGCTCGAACTCCCGCTGATGGCTGAGCGACTGTCGATTCAAGCTGCAACATCGGGACTGCCCACGCTCGCGATCATCGGCGGCGTGCTTTCGATCCTCGGCATCGCGTTCAAGCTCGCGGCCGTTCCCATGCATTTCTACGCGGCCGATGTGTACGAAGGCGCGAGCTCGGCAACCACCGCCTTCCTGGGTTTCGTGCCCAAGATCGCCGGCGTTCTGGCCCTGATGGTGCTGCTCTCGGTCTTTGGCTACACCGGACACATCACTCTGTTCGACGGCGTCCCCGTAGAGATTCCAGGGCTTCCCGCGCCGATGACTGCGGTGCTTTGGATGATCGCCGTGCTCACGATGGTGCTGGGCAACATCGGCGCGCTGCTGCAACGCAATGTCAAGCGCATGCTTGCCTACAGCTCGATCGCGCAGTCTGGTTACCTCATCATCGGTCTCATCTCAGGACCTGAGTCGGGCTACAGCGCGGTGCTCTTCTACCTGCTCGGCTACGGCGTCACCAACACGGCGATGTTTGCGGTGCTGGCGTCGCTTGAGCGCAACGGCGAGGATGTTGAAACGCTCGACGACCTTGCTGGCCTACGAACTCGTCATCCCGTACTTGCCTGGATGCTCGCCGCGTCGGCAATCAGCCTGATCGGCATGCCTCCGCTCATTGGATTCTTCGGCAAGCTCGCGCTCTTCTCCTCGGCAATCGAGGCGGGCCAGACGACGCTGGTCATTGTCGCAGCGGTCAACAGCGCGATCAGCGCGTTCTATTACCTGCAGCTTGTTGCGGTTCCAATGTTCGGCCAGCCCAATGCGCGCACCGAGACGGTGCAGGCGGTTGCGAGCGCATGGCCACGGTTTGCCGCGGTTCTTTGTGGCATCGGCGTGATCGTGCTTCCGATCGGACTTGCCAAGTTGGTCAACGCGGCGGCCTCGTCAACCGAGAAGCTCGCGAAATTCGAGCCGACGCCGGGCCAGATCGAGTCGATCGACGCTTCGGCGTTCGTCTCCCGCTGATTTCACTGGTTCGATGCCCTTTACCGCGGCGCGAATTCGGTATACTCTCCGACCCGTGTGCGACCGTAGCTCAATTGGATAGAGCACGAGCCTACGAAGCTCGGGGTTGAAGGTTCGATTCCTTCCGGTCGCGTTACTTCGCCTCGCTTTGCGAGGCGAAGTCGTTTTTGGAGGCGTTTGGAGCGACGTTTGTGCGCGCCGTTTGTGCGCGCCATCTGTCCGCTTAGGGCGCGCAGCGACCCCAGGCGTTCAGGAGGATCGCGAGGTCCTGGGCATCGACTCCGCCGTCATTGTTGAGATCGCCGGTGCCGACGCTGTTCCAGTTGTTGAGCAGGGTCGCCAGATCAAGCGCATCAACGCTGCCGCTGGAATTGATGTCCGCAGGGCACGGGGTTGCCGACGGTTCCTGACGCTCGTAAGCGCCACGGTCGACGATCGCGCCGGTGCCCGTTCCCGTGTTCGCCACGGCGAGATCATCGAAGAAGCGCGGATTTTTTGCGAGATCCACCGTCGTGCCCGCGGGAACCGACGCATTGGCGCCCGAGTCGATGGCGGGCGAGTTTGGCTGCAGTCGGAAGTCGCGTGCGGCCTGATTGACGAAGAGCGGGTCGGTCGCGAGATTTGCAGTTCCGACCAGAGTCCCCTGCGCGATCGAGTAAGCGACCGAGGTGACACCGCCCGCGTTGGTGAGTTGGTTCGCCGCCGTCGTGCCGCCCGGCCCCGTGTTCGCCCACAGGATGCAGTTGGCAATGGTTGATGTACCGCTGGTGTTAATGATGCAGCCCGCAAGCGAGGTCGCGCTGTTGGCGACGAAAGTGGAATTGCGCGCCGTCACCGCGCTGGAAACACCGATCCAGAGCGCGCCGCCGCCGTTGGCTCCCGTGGCGGAGTTTCCGCTGAAGACGCAGTTTGTGTATCGCGTCTGCGAGCTGCCGTAGCTCTCGCAGGCGCCGGCGCGTCCAGCGGTATTGCCGATGAACACGCAACGATCGAAGGTTCCCACGACATTGTTCATGTCGAACGCCCCGCCGAACGAACCACCAACATTGTTCTCAAAGCGGCAGTCGGCAAAGGTTCCACCTGCCGTGAAGATGTAGACCGCGCCTCCGCCGAAGGTGCACCGATTGCCGACAAATGCGCAGCTTCGAATCGTCGGACTTCCGCTGTTGACGATGATGAGTCCGCCGCCCTTGTCGAGATTGCTCGCGGTGGCGCCATTGGCAAAGCCGCCGACGATCCTGAATCCATCGAGAATCGCCGTCGCCGCCGCGCCCGAACCGACGAACACATGGTTGCTGTTGTCGGTCATGTTGAGCGCGCCCGAATCGTTGCCGAGCAGATCGCCAGTCACGGTCGTGACATTCACAGCGGAGTTGCGCTGGTCGCGCGTCGCCTCATTGCCGATGAATCCGCCATAGACCGCAACGCCTGACTTGAGCGTGATCGCAATGGCGCGATTCGTCGTGAGCGTCGGCTTGTACACGCCTTGCGCAACCCAAATCTCGTCGCCCGAGACACTCGCCGCCAGCGCGACGGCGATGGCGTCCGCGCTGCGATAGGCGTTCACCCAAGACGAGCCGTCGTTGGCGCCAGTCCTGAGGCCGGCGTTGGCGTAGCGCGTCGCTGCGGCCGCCTCACCTGAGAAAGACACGATGGCGAGAGAAACGATTGAGACGGTGATGGATGAGGGAAGAATCATGTGGATAAGAGCGTGAGGCGCGAAGCAGCAAATCTACCCTGCGATCGACGGCGCGTTACGATGAAGAATCTCGAATCTGCACTTCGCATACGCTGCGCGTTGTTTGCGGACCCTGTTCTCACCGAATCGCGCAAAGCCATGAGCGAACCATGAGCGAACCATGAGCGAACCATGAGCGAACCGATCGGTGACCAGCCAACGCAAGACCCGTATCCAGAGGAGCTCTTCGCGCCTGGGTTCACACAGAAAACCAAGTTTCATCGCATCGTGACCGGCACGACTGGCGTGCTGCTCATCCTGGTTGGGATCGTGCTCGGGATCCTGCCAGTGGTTCCGGGGCTTCCCTTGATCGCCGTCGGCATGCTCATGCTGGTGGCGGCAAGCGAGTCGTCGCGCCACGTGTTGAATCGCGGTGAACGAATGCTGCCGCGATTCATTCGTCGGCTGCTCAGGCGAGTCATGCGCATCGGCCAAAAATCAGCACCAAGGTAGAGTGTGCGGATGGAGCATGGCGCGAAGACGGACGAACTCGATCCGGACAATCTCAATCTGGACAACAACCTCGATCCGTCGGATCGTCTGTGGCAACGCAACCGCTTTGCCGCGGGACCACTGGTCTTTGGAATCATCGGCATCGTTGCGAGCCCCCTGCTGCTCGGCCTCGCTCTGGGAGCGCTTGGCATGCGCGCGGGCATTGACCTCTGGCGCAACGGCACGCGCAGAATGGTGGTCGCGGTTGGAATCGCGCTGAGTTTTTTTGCGGTCGTGACCAGCGTGATTGCGGCGCTTCTGTGGGGATCGGTGCTCGCGACGGTACTGCTCGGCCGCGACGCCATGCGCGAAGCGGAGCGCTGGCGTGGGCGCACGGTGGAGCCTCGTCAGATTGAAACGCTGGCCGCCAGCGGTGCGACAACCATGTCCCTCGCGGTTCCCGATGGTGCCGAGCGTCTTGTGCTGATCTTCGTGAGCACCCAGACCGCCCCGTCCGCCGAGGCGTTGGTGTTGCTTGGCGAATTGATGCCGCTTTATCCGTCGTGTCGGTTCCTCGTGTGCGATCCCCTGGCCAACGCGGCTGCGGTGCGCATCTTCGCGATGCTCGGCGGCGTCGACGCACCCGCGCTTGGTGATTCAACCGTGCTTCCGCCGCCACTGGACGCCGTTGCGGCGTTTCCAACCATCGTAGTGATCGATCGTGCGGGCCGAATCGAAAGCGCGCTCATCGGGGCGCGTACACGCGCGGAACTCGACAAGATTTTTTCCGGAGCCGCAGCCCTGCAAGCGCCAGAGCATTGACGCCGAGTGGCGCAATCTCAGGAAATTCGTCGACGAGGCATCACACGGGAAGCGATACTCACGCGCATGTCCCGAGCACCACGCGTTCCCCGAGTAGCGACCCATCATGGCGGCGCGATCATTGGGATAGATGTCGAAACCGCGTGCCCAGTGCACGGTGCCATTTGCTCAATCGGTGTTGCCGTCGTACTGGGTGGCGAGGTCTTGCGCGAACAACATTGGTATGTCGACCCCGGCACCAGGTTCGACCCGCGCTTCATCGATATTCACGGCATCACGCCAGCGATGATCGAGGGCAAGCCGAAGCTCGGCGAGGCTTGGGGCGACATCCATCGCTTCATCGAGGATTCGATCGAGCAGACGCGCCAGCCGAGGCTGTTCGCCGAGATGGGCGACGACGGGCCTTCCGCGCTGTTCGTCGCGCACAACGCGCAGTTCGACCGCATGCAGATCGAACGCGCACTTGGCGCGCCGCTTCCCTTTCGGCTTGCCTGCACGGTCGCAATGTCGCGGCGGGCATTTCCTCGGCTTGAACGGCATAATCTCAAGACGGTGTCTGCGCACCTGCGCATCGATCTCAAGCACCACGATGCGTTGAGCGATGCGCGCGCTTGCGCACTCATCGCCCACCGCTGCATGCTTGAAGGCGCGGGCGCGTAGCGAGCCGTTGTAGTTCTGTGGTTAGTCGCGGTCGCCCGCAACCGCACGCACGATGAAATGCAGGATCGTCGAATGCAGCACAACTTCGTGTTGGCTCTGCGGCGACCAGGTTGCGTCGAGAATCATGTCGCCCGTTGCGTTGGCGATATCCGTGTCGGTTGGTGCGAGACGGACATCGATCTCCTCAGGATTCGCCCCGAGCCTCCAGCCACCAAGCGTGTCGTTGGCGATGGATCCTTGGTGCAACACCACCGTCACATCGGCATCGACAAGGCGAACCGAACGCACCGAACCAGCCAGCCGGCGAAACACGGGGCCTGCGTGCGCGGGCATACGCGCGCGCGCGCGGTCTTCGGCAGTGGCGGTCTCGACGACGATGCGCCCCTCCGCGCACAATCGTTCGAAGCTTCGTTCGACCTCGTTTAGAGGGCGCTCGTCGTAGGTTGTGCGGGACGGCACGGTCATCGCAGGCGGTGCTCCACAGATTTTTGCGCGAGGTCCAACAGCGCTCGCCACCGTACATGAGCTGAGGTTGGCTTGATAAGCCTGCGTCAACAAGTTTGCGTGGATAAAAAAACTCCCCGCCCGCGGGCCCGCGGGCGGGGATTAGGTTGGAGCTGCGGCAACCGCTTTCGCGGGTCGTCCTGCCATCACGCCCCAAGTCTGGGTCACTGTACCTCCGCAGAGCGGCGGTAGGCGATTGGGTTCAACTTTGCACGCTCGTCCCGAGCAAGTGGTTCGCTCGAATGCGTTACTACTTGAAGAGAGCAGTGTGGTACCACGGAGATACAACACCGTCGATTGCGAAAGTAAGATTTCTCCAACTCGTGCGGGTTTCGCGCGAAATCTGCGCGCTGTCTCGAAAAGCTAGCACGGCAAACACTGAGGTAGCCTCGTCGCGACGGCAACTCCAAGAACCGTGCGGAACACAAGTTCCATCACCGAGCCTGTTCGAAGGACCGCATGTGCGCGGCGAACATCTCAATCCCATCCTGGTAACCCATGCGAATTCGGGGCAGGTGAAAGTTTTTGTGCGGGAGCACCGAATTGCTGTCGTCGGCGCGCACGGCAAGGTCGTATCCCGCCTCCTGTGTTGCTTTCAGGACCCGGTCATCATGGATCCCAAAGGGATAGGCGAGCACGCGCACCGGATGACCGACCTGCCGCTCGATGATCAACCTGCTTTGCGCCAGCTCGTGCGCCAACACGGGGGTCGAAAGGTCGACCAACCGGGGATGACCGATCGTGTGCGACTGAACCTCGTGGCCGTGGCGCTCCAGCTCGCGGAGTTCCTCCCAAGAGATGTAGCCGCTGCCGTTGGGAGTGGCGCCAATCGCGCCGGTGTAGACGAAGAAGACCGCCCGCATCCCGCGCGGATCGAGTTCAGCCTTGGCGACGACTCCCTGGTACGCCCAGCCATCGTCAAATGTGATCACCACGGATTTCGGTGGAAGCGGCACGCGCCGATCCTGAAGAGCAAGGATGTCGCGAAAGGTCAGCGTGGAGTAACCCTCGCGTTTGAGCCAATCCAGTTGCGCGCTGAAGTCAGCGGGCTTCACCACCCAGTCCGACCAACCCGGATTGGATGGACCCCAGTCGCCGATGTGGTGATACATCAAGATCGGTACGGCGAAGGTCGGTGCGGCGTGGTGCAGATCTCCGATGAACGGGCGCACCGACAGCAGCAGGCCGACCAATACAGCGACAAAAACGGCTTGCGCGCGCCTCGTTCTTGTGGATGAACCTCGATCAAGCATGGTGCCATTGTGCGGCATCGGACAAATCACTGGGCAAAGCCGTCGAAAGCGGTCGGCCCCAAAAGACGCGCAACCTTGAGACGCGCGGGAACGCAATGAGCGAAGCACCAACGACACGGCCCCCATTGAGGGGGCCGTTCGTATCTAGTGAACCGTACTGGACTTGAACCAGTGACCTTCTCCGTGTCATGGAGACGCGCTAGCCAACTGCGCCAACGGTCC
>QWPT01000024.1 GCA_003671075.1 Planctomycetota bacterium | reverse complement strand
CGGGGGCGCCGCGCGCGCGCGTTGCGGCCAGCGGCGAGGAGTGGACGGTTCCGGTGAACACGATGACGCGCGAGGAGCTGGTGGCGATGTTCGGCGGGAGCGGCGCGTAGGGTTAGGGGGTGGGGTACGCCCATTGCGCGATCATGCGCGCGGTGTCGCGGTCGGCGATCGATGCGCCGAAGCCGATTGGCGCGGGTTGCGTGAGGAGCGCGCAGGTCTGCGCGTCTGCGTTCCTCGCGAGCCATCGCGCGCGGAAGCAGGCGGCGTGGGTGGAGTACCAGTCGGGGGTGGGGCAGTGTTCACGTCGAGGTTCACCCATGACCGGCGCTATCCCTTGAAGACCTGCGAGCGATGCCAGTCCAGCGCTTGCTCATGCGGATGATTTTCGGCTCGAGAAGGCGCCTGGAGCCTCGTTCCGTAGTACCTGCCAATCCAATCATCAAAGCCACCGCTGCGCGTGAGGTGGGGAGAGATATCCAGTTTCAGCTGTCGGTCGAAAGTAATCGCGCCACGATCCAGTGCGACATGGTGCATTCGGCACAAGCAGAGCCCGTTCGGAATGGTGTCCGGGCCATCCGCTTGGACCCAGCGGATGTGCGCTGCTTCAAGCCCGAAGTGTCTCTCGCCAAGCTTCGGCGCAACCGAACAAATCGCACAGCGATGTGCATACGCCGCAAGGACCTTCTTCGCGAACGCTGCGTACCGCCGTGAGCGCCTGGAGAGGACTTGCTCTCGCTCTGTAAGGTGGAGCTCGAGGTCGGCCTGTTGCGCCTGCGTCGCGTCGGCGAAGTCTTCGCCGCCGAGCCCGATGGCCTCGAGCAGCTCTTCGCGCTCGGTGTCGGGCAGCAGTTCATCAGCGATGCACTCCGCAGCGAAGCGCGCGATGTGTGGCTTTCCCGCGAAAAGCTCGTACGCCTCGTCGCTCAGGCCAAACGCTGCATGCGCGCGCAGATCGCTCAGACGAGGATCGTCGTCACCGACCGTGCCCACACGCTCCTGGTTCTCGATGTACCAGACCCGATACCTTCGATGCTCGCGGTCGCGCAGTCTCCATACGGCTTGCTCTGGCTTCGGATTATCTCGGGGGGGTCCGAAACGGATGAGCAACTCAGTCAATCGCTGTTCCGCGTCGGCGTATCGGATGACTCGCTGGCATCTGCCAGCCAACCCGAGAGCGAACAGAACCGTAAGAGGTTTGTTGGGCGCTCGCTTGCCGTCTTGCCTGAAGACGGGCTGGCGCTGTACTTCAGTCACGAATTGTTGAATCTGCACGGCGGGAGATTAGCGGAGGTTCAACGCCCAAAGGAGACCAGATTGGGGGATCTTCGGCGATGCAGGCGCTCTGTCGTCCAGGTCATGGCGGCGTGCAGGTTCTTTGATCGCCCTCGCCCTGAGCGTGCCCCTGAGCCTTCGTTCCTTGATACTGATGCGCACGAAAGGGACCCATGCCCACCCACCCCTCCATCCAAACCCAACACGCCATCGGCGCCCTCGTCGGTTCAGCCGTCGGCGACGCCCTCGGTGCGCCGTTCGAGTTCCAGCACGGCGGCCTCTACTCCGCGCGCTTTCCGCAGCCTGTGCTTGGCGGCCGCGGCGAGATGATCGGCGGCGGTTCTTGGGAAGCAGGCGAGTTCACCGACGACACTCACATGGGGCTCGCCCTGGCTGAGTCGTTGCTCACGCGCAGCGCGCTCGATCCTGCGGACCTCTGGTCACGCTGGCGCGCGTGGGCGAGCACGGCGAAGGATGTCGGAATCCTGACTCATCACGCGCTTGCGTGCGCATCGCACGAGGGCGCCGCCGCGCACGCGCACACGACGAACGGCGGCAAGTCTGCAGGCAACGGCTCGCTAATGCGCAACACGCCCGTCGCGCTGTTCACGCTCCGAGGGCCGCTCGAGTCCGCGGTCGCTCTCGCGCGGGCCCAGTCGCGGCTCACTCATCACGATGATGCGAATCACGAGGGCGTTGCGATCCACACCGCGATGGTGCGCGCGGGCGTGCTCGGTGAGGACATGTTCGTCGCAATGGACGGCGCCATCGCCGCGCTCCATCCCATCGCGCGCGAGCACTGGCGCGCGCTCCTCGACTCGTCGTGGACTCCCGCGCAGGCGAAGTTCGGCAACGGCACCGTGTGGACCTGCCTCGCGCAGGCGGTGTGGGCGGTGCGCCACGCGAGCGACTTCGAAGAGTCCGTTCGCACCGCGATCGACCTCGGCGATGACGCCGACACCGTGGGATGTGTCGCGGGTTCGCTCGCGGGTGCACGGTGGGGCGTCCAAGCGATCCCGAGCCGCTGGACCACGTATGTCCACGGCGCGATGCAGACCCCGACGGGCGAACGGCGTTACGACTACGTCGCGCTGCAGGAGATCGCACGTGGGCTGCTCGGTCACAAGCCTGTCCCGTTCACGCCGAGCGACGCGGAGGGCGGACCCACGCGGGTCCACGCCGATCTTCCGATCTACGCCGCCGATCTCACGGGTGCGTCGAAGGCGCCGACCGATTGGGCGGTCGTCTCGCTGTGCCGCACGGGCGGCGCATTTGCGCGCCATGCGGTGCGGCGCGAGGTGTTTCTGATCGACCAGTACGAGGAGCACGACAACGCGAATCCACGCGCGGCGCTGGCCGATGCCGTAGCGTCGATCGATGCGCTGCTGGCCGAGGATCCCACGCGGCCGGTGCTCGTCCACTGTCATGGTGGGCACAGCCGCACGGCGTTTGTGCTCAAGGCGTGGGCGATGCGCCGTAAAGGTTGGAGCCAGGACGAGGCGCACGCATGGTTGGTGCAGTCGTGGGATCGCGTGCACACGAAAAATCCAGTTTTTGCGCGGGTGCTGCGCGAGGAGTGGCGGTAGACCAGTCCCCATGCCCAGCGATCCCAACAGCGCATCACCGTCGAACACCCACCCCTCTACACCCCCGCGATTGCGGTGACGAGCGTGAACTCGGCGTGCACTCAGCGCGAACTCGGCGTGAACGCGGCGCGAACCTCCGGAGCTCAGCTTGCTGCCGCGGGAGGCATATCTGCTTTGGGCAGCTTCAGCCCGAGCAGGTGATGAGGCAGCGTCGTGATCATGTAGAACGCGATGCTCGCGGCGGCGATCGCGCCTGCGTTAAATCCGCCGAGCAGCCAGCAGAGGGGCGCGAGGCAGAGCGCCGTCGGCCACATCAGCGGTTGGCTCAGCTGGTGGACGCGCAGCAACCGCCGCACGAATCCCGCACCGCGCCCGCGCGGCGTCGCTGCGGGGTCGACGATCGTCGAAGTGCATGCGAGCCGCCTCGTGTGTCGAAACGCGTGCACGCCGATGAAATAGCAGCCGACGGCGAAGAGGGGATCGGCCAGCGTCGCGACCGCGGCGACCATCGCGTGTTCGACGAGGTCGAGCGCCGCGTCGCGCGCGTGGCCCCTGCGTGCGCGCGCGATGACGCTCGCAAGCGCAAGCACCACGCCCGCCGCCACGCCGACGAGCGCGCACTGTTGCAGCGTCCCGAGGTCCGGCCGCCACGCAGCCGACGCCCGCGGCGACAACGCCTCGCCGATTTCTGCAAACGGTGCCCACGCCTCGGCAGGGTGCGCGGCGAACGCCGTCGCAAGAAGCAGAAGCCCGCGGCCGAGCGCCAGTCCCCAGCGCGCGAGCGGGCCGTCGTCGTCGCCACCGAGCGCGGTCGCGTCCGCCATGCCGAAGTGGATCATTGTGAGAAGAAGAAAGAGCATCGCCGCAACGCCCGGCTGCCAGGCGATGAGCCCGAGGCTCAGCGCCATCAGCACGAGATATCCGCTGAAGCCGAAGAGCCGCGTGCGCAGATCGTTGCGATTCGCGAGCCGCGCGGCCACGGTCCAATCAGCCGCGCCATGGGGCATGCCGAAGACGACGAGCGCCACGATGAACGGCCACGGCGCCGCGCGAGCGGTGAGCGCCGGGTCCGCCGCGCCCAGCGCGAGGGCCGTCGCGAGCACCGCCCACGGAAGCGCGCGCGGGCCAAAAACGACGCTCCCCGCACCCGCCGCCGGCGGTGACACCTCGAGAGGCGTCGCGCGCGCGGCGGCGGATGACGGGGAAGCGTTCACGACAGGGAAACCCCTCTGTTACGCGTGTGCAGCGTGGGACTTCGAATCCTGAAGACCCTTCACGCCCTGGTAGCAGACGAGGCCGAAGAACACCTTGTTGATCACATCGGCGATGTTGTAAAGAATCTCGCGCCAGCTCTCGCCCTGATCACCTGCGAGCGCCATGAGGAAGCCGACTGGGTAGATGGTCCAGCCCACGAGCACGAAGAGGCGGAGCGTCTTGAGGCTCTCCTGGATGCTCGGCGGCGAGGAAGCCATCGCAGCGGTCGCCTGCGTGAAGAGGACGAACACGATGTAGAACCACGCGAAGCAGCTCACGATGTACCAGGTCCACCACTGCGAGCCGCCGGTGGGGCTCTCTTCGGCGACCCATGCGGTGACGAGCATCACGAGCGCTGCAACGACGAGCGTGCGGAAGAGCCCGGCGCCCTTCTTACCCTGGTTGAGGAGCAGCGGGATCTCGAGCACGAGGAGCGGCACCGTGATGAGCCAGTCGATGTAGCGGTACGCAGTCGGGAACTGGCCGATCGTGGCGCCCGCGATGCGCTTGCCGTTGTCGTCGAAGAGGCTCGCGACGCCCTCGATGTAAATGCCACTCATGCGCCAGTAGTGGAACGCCGCCACGGCGCAGATGATTCCAGCGACCGTCATGACCGACTGGTACTGCGTCGCGACCGTCTTGCGCTGCAGCCAGAAGTAGAACATTCCGGCGCCCATCGCCACGGTCGAGAGCCAGAAGAGGTACATCGTGACCCCTTCAATGGACAGCCCAGCGTTTAGGGCGCGCATCGTCGTTGACATTTCTGCGAGTATTGTCGTCACTAGAGATCTCCTGTAGCCCGTGCGGACAATCGCCCACCGTGGGCCCGTCCGTCGGAAAAGTTCAGACGGGAAAACAACCCCGCACGCGTCTTGGTTAGCGTTTCAAGCGGGGATGGATTCGGAGGTTTGGCAATCGCGAAAACAATCGTCCGTTTTGGAGCGTTTTCGCGGAGGGATGACGCGGCCGACCTCGCCGGCGTGTTCGAGGCGAGGGGCGACGACTTCACGGTGGACGACTTCACGGTGCTTGAGACCGCGACGGACAGACCGGTGCTCGCGGGCCCCTTCCGTGGAGCGCCCGCAAAAAGCACCGCGCCCCGCGCATTCGTCATGCGCGGGGCGCGCGAGACTTCATGCCCGCGCCGGTATCTCTGTCACGGTATCTCTGTCACTTGATCACATGCACATCAACCCCAGTTCGAAAGCCGCGTCGCCAAGTCTGCCGCGCTCGTCTGCCGCGTTCGTCTGGCCGTCGCCGTCGTAGTTGGGGTCGCCGAGGCGGTAGCAGGTGGTGCGTGCCTCGTTCGCGCAGATCGCGTTCCACGCCGAGTTGCAGCAGAAGGGATCGAACGTGCAGACGCTGACGCAGCACGATGCATCGGAGCATCCGGGCGACGAGCTTGCCAACGCGCGAAGCGGATCTGCACGCCGCCGTTGCCGAATCCGCAGCCCGTGTCGGTCGCGGAGCAGGCGATCTGCGTGCCGCCGGTCGCCGTGTAGTAGGGGAAGTCGCAGTCGACGACCAGCTGCGCACTGTGTCCGCACGCCACCCTCCCGCGCAAAACAAAAACCCGCCTCAATCATCGCCGCTCATATCCAGCGTCGAACTGCACGAAGTCGACAACGCGCATCGTGCCCCGCAAATCCCTCGCCATCCTCCTCCCTCTGCGCCATCCGTCGTCGCCTGCGGGTGCCGCGCGCTCGACTATGCTTCGCGCCATGCACTCACGAACTCCACTGTTCGCAGCGATCGCGCTCTCAGCGACACTCGCGGTGACCATCGCAGGAACCCCCATTCCGCCCACCGTTCCGCCCGCCATTCCGCCCAACGTCCCGCCCGCCATTCCGCCCAACGTTCCGCCTACCGCTCCACCCGCCGCCGCACCCGCCTTCCCGCCTGCGGGCGACGCCACTGCGCAGAAGCCTGAGTTCCCGCCGCGTTCCTACAACTGCACGTTCACCGCCACTGCGCCTGCGCTCGATGGAACGCTCGATGATGCCGCGTGGAGCAAGGCCGCGTGGACCGAGGACTTTCTTGACATCCAAGGTCCAAAGCTCCCCACGCCTCGCTACCGCACGCGCGCGAAGATGCTTTGGGACGGGGAGTTTCTCTATATTGGCGCCGAAATCAGTGATGCCCACATCTGGGGCACGCTCGCCAAGCACGACGAGATCGTTTTTCGCGACAACGACTTCGAGGTCTTCATCGATCCAGACGGCGATGCGCGCGAGTACTACGAGCTCGAGGTCAACGCGCTCGCAACCATCTTCGATCTCTACTTGCATCGCCGTTACAAGGACGACGGTCCCGCTGAGCACGGTTGGAACGCGGAGGGGCTGAAGACTTTTGTGCATATCAATGGCACGCTCAACGATCCCACCGACAAAGACACTGGTTGGTCGCTCGAGTGGGCGATTCCGTGGAGCGCGTTTAAGCCGCCGAACATGGATCGGCCAGGGTTCGGTGAGAAAGAGCGCGGGTCCGCCGTGCCTAAGCCGGGCGACGAGTGGCGCTTGAATTTCTCCCGCGTGCAGTGGGATCACAATTGGGAAGGCAAGATCGCGCCGAAGCCGGTGGCGAAGCCGATCAACGATAGTTTCAAGCAGACGCCAGCCGATGCGGAGGCATCAGCGCCTCGGCCTCCCGCGTACGAGAAGACCAAGGGAAAGGCTGAGGACAACTGGGTATGGACGCCGCAGTGGCAGATCGACATGCACGATCCGCGCTGGTGGGGGCGGCTGAAGTTCGTCAAGCCTTGACGCCAACGGCGGGCCGCTGTTTGTCCGTTCTCCAAAGATAATTCCGCTTTCGGCAGCCGCGGCGCGCATCGGGCGTATCTTCAAACCAACATGGAGCGCTCGACCGTCACCCGCACCTCACTTCCCGTTTCCTCGCGCATTTTCGAGGAAATCGGGGTTACGCCGCAGGCGGGAAATCTCTTCCACGAAACGGCCGAGCGCCTGCTCGCCGCGTCGGAGATGGTCGGCCTTCGTCATCAGCAACAGATTATTCTCGCCCAGCCCAAGAGCGAGGTCATGGTGCAGTTTCCCGTGGAAATGGACGACGGCGCCCATCGCCTGTTCAAGGGCTATCGCGTGCAGCACTCCAACGCACTCGGGCCGTATCTCGGCGGCGTGCGTTTGGCTCCTCGGCTTTCGCTCGACACCGTGAAGGGACACGCGGTGCTGGCGACCTTGCGCGCGTCGCTCGTGCGCGTGCCGTTTGGCGGCGCGTTCGGCGGTGTGAAGTGCAATCCGCGCGAACTTTCGCGCAACGAACTCATGCGCTTGACTCGGCGCTACTGCAGCGCGATCAGCCATCAGATCGGGCCCGCCTACGACATCATCGCACCCGAAGCCGGCACCAACGGACAAGTCATGGCTTGGTTCTTCGACACGCTCGCGCAAACCACGCCTGAGCCTTCGCGCCAGGATCAGTCGCGTGCGGTGATGGGAAAGCCTGTGGAACTCGGCGGTTTTAGCGGTCGCGGCAAGTTGGTCGCGGCGGGCGTGATCGCGGTGCTTGATGAGATTCTCGGCGCATCGATGATGGAGCTCGAAACCGCGCGCGTCTCCATCGTTGGCTTCGGCCAAATCGGCAGCGCCGTCGCTCATGCGCTCGCGTTGCGCGGTGCACGGATCACGGCGGTGCTCACCAGCAGCGCCGCCATCTATGAGCCCGGCGGAATCGATGTCATCGCACTCGCCGAACATCGCGCACAGACGGGCGATATCGACGGCTTCTCATCTGCAACCACCATTCTCGAGCGCGACTTCTGGAGCGCGCCTGGGGAAATTTGCATTCTTTGCGGTGATGATGGTTGCCTCGATATCACGCGCGCGGAGATGTGCCGCGCGCGGGTGGTGGTTGAGGTTGGCGGTGCAAACATCACGGCCGGCGCCGAAGAAGTCCTGGTGCGCCAAGGAATCGAAATCGTGCCCGATGTGCTTGCGGGCGCGGCATCGGATCTCGCCAGCGCGCTCGAGTGGCGCGAGGCACGGCTCGAACTCAACTTCCGCAAGCAAGATCTCGACATCCACATTCGCAAGCAAATGACGCTGGCCGCGCGCCGCGTGCAAGTGGCGCGCGCCCGTTACGAGTGCGACATGCGCACCGCAGCAATCTGCACGGCACTCGAGCGAATCGGCAAGATCTACGACATCCGCGGAGTGTTTCCCTAAGAGCGGGCGTGTTTTTGCGGTCGCCGCTGCGGCGGCGTCCTTTGGTGCTTGGGCCCTAGTGCTTGGGCCCTAGTGCTTGCGCTTTGGTGCTCGGGTGGTGATGGGCGTTGGTGCTCGGATGGGTTGGGCTTACACTCGTGGGCATGACGATCTTCTCTAGGATCCTTGCCGGCGAGATTCCTTGCCATCGTGTCTATGAGGACGAGCATGTTCTTGCGTTCCTCGACATTGGGCCGGTTTCCGATGGCCATCTTCTTGTCATTCCGAAGGAAGCGAAGGCGAAGCTTCACGAGTTGAGCGACGAGAGCGCTGCGGCGATTGGTCGGGTTCTGCCGCGGTTGGCGCGGGCGGTTATGAGCGCGACTGGTGCGACCGACTACAACATTCTGCAGAACAACGGCGCTGCTGCGCATCAAGCGGTGATGCATGTGCATTTTCACATCATTCCCAAAATCGGTTCGGCTGGACTGGGTGTGGGCTGGAATTCAGGCACGCTCGAATCAGGTCGCGCGAAAGACATGGTCGCCAAGATGAAGGCGGCGCTCTGACATGGATGCTGCGCACCGCATCCATTGGAACCAACTCGCGCTGCCCGCACTCTTTGATGCGCTCGCGCGCGCCGATGCCGAGGTTGCGGTGACGCGTGCGCTGGCGGAGGATCTCGGCGGCGTTGGCGACATCACCAGCGCGGCATCGATTCCCGCGTCGATGCGCGGCCGCGCCATCATCGTGAGCCGCGAGGACGGCGTACTCGCGGGCCTTCCCGTTGCGGAAATCATCGCGCGTCGCGCTGGACTCACGCTCATCGCTCACACGCACGATGGCGCGCGACTTGCACGCGCCACCAAGGTCGCCACGCTCGAAGGTCCGTTCGCCACGCTGCTCGCGCACGAGCGCACGATCCTCAATTTCCTCACGCTGCTCTCGGGAAATGCAACGCACGCGGCGCGATTTGTTGAGTTGGTGCGCGCAACTCGGGCGCAGGTGTGCGATACGCGCAAGACGGTTCCAGGCCTGCGCACGCTGCAAAAATACGCTACTCGCTGCGGCGGTGCAACGCTTCATCGCATCGGTCTCTTCGATGCGGTGCTGCTCAAGGACAATCACATCGGCGCATTTGCTGCGGGCAGTTTGGCTGATCGCGTTCGCAGTGCCGCGCGCGCTGCTCGCGCGCACACGCCGGTTGCCTTCGTCGAGTGCGAGGTCGATGCGCTGACACAACTCGACGAACTGCTTGCGTTGGTCGCGGCTGAACCGGGCGTGCTCGACATGGTGCTGCTCGACAATATGGAACCAGCAATGCTCGCCGAGGCGGTGCGTCGGCGCGATGCGCGTGCGCCGGGCCTTCTGCTCGAGGCATCTGGCGGCGTGCGCCTCGACACCGTGCGTGCCATCGCGCAGAGCGGCGTTGATCGAATCTCCGTCGGCGCGATCACGCACTCGGCGCCTGCTCTTGATTTGGGTCTCGACCTAGCCCTCGACCCCGCTCTCGATTTGGCTCTCGACCCCGCTCCGAACTGGGACCCCACCTCCACCGCAGAGCATCGTCCGTGACCAGCGCGCCGTTCAGCGCCTGGCCCGCGCGTCTTCACGCTGCCTGCGCTGATTGCACGCTGTTGCGCACCGCCGTTGCGCTTGAAACAACGACTTCAACGCAGGACGCGCCCGAAACCCGCTCAGCCCACGCGGGCACGCTGGTGACGGCGTGGCGACAGTCCTCCGGCCGCGGGCGCTTCGGCCGCAACTGGGCCGACACCGCGACCATGGGAATCGCCGTGACCTTCGTCGTCGACGCGCAGCCCGCCGAACGCCTCGCGCTCGCTGGTGCCGTCGCCGCCGCCGAGGCCGCCGAATCCACCCTCGGCGCACGCGTCGGCATCAAGTGGCCCAACGACATCGTCGTCGGCGGCCGCAAGCTCGCGGGCGTGCTCATCGAAACCACTTCCGGCCGCGCCCTCATCGGCATCGGCATGAACATCGCGCAGCCGCGCTTCGAAGCCGAGCTCGAGGACCGCGCCACCAGTCTGGCGATGCTCGGCGCGCACGCCGATCGCATCGAGGTTCTCTGCGCGCTCATCGGCACGCTCGATCGTGCGCTGCTCGCCTCCGACGCCGCGCTCGTCGAGCATTTCCTTGCTCGCGACGCATTACGCGGCACTCGCGCGCTCTTCTCCACGCCCGCCGGTCCCGTCGAAGGCGAGGTCCGTTCGGTCGATCCGATGCGCGGCCTCGTCGTGCGCACCGATTCCGGCGAGCACTTTCTTCCCGCCCATTCGACGAGTGTTGCCGAGTGGGGCGGTCGCCGCGGATCATCGCGCTGAATCGACCGCAGCCTCAAGTGTGCGGGTTTGGGCAGCCGATATCCCGTCGTGCTCTTCGCCGCGACCACCATTCTTTGCGCCGTTCATGCGGTCCTGCCCGTGTTGCCCCCAACAGTCGCTGATCCGTCAGTGACCGTTGGCCCGCTGCGCCCGCGACTGCAAATGCTCGAGGCCGGCATCGAAGACCGCGGCGGCATCGAGAAAAGCTTGCGAGTCTTGCCAGTAGACATGCGGTTGCCGACGGCGTTTCAAAGTGTTTACCGCGTTCCTACTGGTGGTCCATTTGGTGGCCCGTTTGGCGGCCCGTTTGGCGGACCCGCCGGCGCGACTTCGAGTGACGCCAGCATGATGCGCGGAAACGGAGCGCTTTTCGCCGTGTTTCCTCGCAGTCTTTATCGCCGCACTGTCCTAGGGAACATCCCACTCACGCCCGCGGGAACCGTCTACCACATCGGCATGCCCGGCGGATTCAACTTCCCAGGCGGGTTTCTCCGTGACGATGTTGCGCCGCCCGATCCGCGTATCGCAACTTTGGTCGATCGACGCGTCCGCCTGATTCCAATTGATCTTGCGCCGCCGCTGCAGCGTGGCGATGTGTCGGCCACCGAGTTCAGTTTCACGCAGCCGAGTCCCGCGCCCGCGATCGATTCGACTCCCGCGATTTCCGAAGCGGCGCGGGTGAATTCTTCCGCGGCCAGCGCTGCTGCGGCGGCTTGCGCGCACCCGATTGTGATCGCCGATCTCAAGCTCGGCCCGCCTCGGCTAGTACGCGAGTAAGCGCCGTTCACGGCCCTTCAGGCTATCCCTCGGCTTGGCCTTCGCCGCGCTGTTCGGTGCGGAGAAGCGTGCCCTTGTCGTCGTAATACTTCCACTCGCCCACGCGAATGTTGTTCTTGTAGGTGCCTTCGCGCTCGAGCACGCCGTGGTCGAAAAAGGCGCTGCTCGGGCCGTTTCGCGCCCATTTGCCATCGAGGTTGCGCCGCATTTCGTACTTGTACTTCAGCTTGCCGTTCGGCCACAACTCCTTGGAGATCTTGACCTCGTCGTTCTTCACGCCCTCAGGCGCAGCGGGAACAGCAGGGGCAGCGGGAGTCGGTGCTGGAGTCGGAGTCGGTGTCGGCGCAGTCGGCGGCTTGTCGCACGCGCAAATGGCGATCGAGAGCAGAGTCGCGATGAACACCGAGCCGATGGGTCGTGCGTGAAGCATGAAACCTTGAGTCCTTAAACTTGAGTAACTGAATCTTGCGTACCTGAATCTTGAAGTCAACCCGCGCAGCATACGCGGGCGCTTCGCGTCTTCGCGCCCACACCGTACGATCTCGGCATGTTCGCGATGCGGTCTTTTGCCCTGAAGCGCTCCATGCATTCGATCGCGCAAGCGCTCGCATCCGTGCTTGCGCTTGCGCTCGTTGTGGCGCCTGGGAGGGCCGAGGTTGAGCCGGCGGTGCGCGAGTTGGTCGCGGTACGCGGCGAGCCGTTGCTGGTCGACGTGCGCGTGGGCGTCGATGCATCCATCGGGTCGATCGAGCTTTCCTCGCGCGACGGCATGACGCGCATCGCGGTTTCTGGCCGACTTTTTTGGCCGTACTTGCCCGCGCCCACGCCGCAAGCCGATGGCGGATCGCTGGTTCGCTGGGCTGCGGCGACCAATCCGCTTCGTCTCGCCGAGGCGCGTCCCATCGGCGCAACTTCGGCGTTTCTCGTTGTCGACATTCCTTCGACGGCCGCGGATTCGTCGATCCTTCTCATCGGCAGCGGCGCGGTGGACTTGAATGTGTTTGCGCCTGGCCCCGCGACGCTCTTCGATGCGCTGGCCGCGCGCGCGGGCATGATCGCTCCGCAAGGGCCGCGCAACGACGCGCTCTCGCTCCCCGATCCACGCGCGCCCTTCGAGCGATTTCGCTACGCCATCGGCGTGCCGATGCGCGGATGGCCTGAGCCAGCGCCATTCCGTCAGAACAGCGGCGACGACCTCGCCGCGCGCGCGAACACCGCCATTTGGCGCGCCGCGCTTGCACGAACGATGGCGGGCGGCGTTGGTCCCGCCACTGAACTCGCCGAGCTGTTGGTCGCAACTTGCTCCGATACCACCGCGCCCGCGCCGATCGCCGCGTGGATCGCCGATCCCGAGGAACTGCGCAGCGTGCTCAAACTCGCGCTGGAACGCGAGTTTTCGAGCGCCCGACTCGCTGCCAGCGTCAATGAATTCGTGCGCGTTCGTGGCCACGCGCTTTGGTGGATCGAGGACTCCGACCGGACTTCAGTCACACTCGCCGTTGCAAATCCCACGATGCGCGCGCAGTTGGTGCAGTATCAGTGGATCGCCGGCAACGAGACCGATGTGCTTCCGCTTGCGTTGGAAATTCCGTGCGCCGAGGTGAGGCGCACCCGCATCGCTCGTGCAACGACGGTGCGCAATCCGCTGGCGGTCGACGAGCCAGGCGCGCTCGAGCAGTTGCGGGTGAGCTGCGCCGGCATCGCCGAAAACCTCACGGTTCCGCCCGCGGTCTTGCCGGTTCGGGGTGGCGGCCTCGACATCATCGAGTGCTACGCGCCACTGAATCTCGTGAGCGTTTCGCTCGGTCAGCGCGCCGCAGCACAGGTCCTGCTTCAAACCCGTATCGCGGTGCGCGAGCGGCTTGCGGGCTGGGAGATTTATCTCGAGGCGCGCGGAATCGAACCGCCGCTCTCCGCAGTCGACGCCATTCTCGTACGCGGGGCGACGCCGGGATTTGTACGCGTTGACGCAACGGGCGCCGTCGTTGTCGAGTCGTGCGAACTGCAGGTTGATTCGATTGAATTCGGCTCATTTCCTGGGCAATTGCGCGCAAGCTTCTTCATTCCCCCCGATTGGATCAGTCGCGAGGATGACGCCACCATCGTCGAGGTCGGTTTCCGTCGCTCATTCCCCGGGGGTTTCGCCGACGCGCCGTTTCCGACCGTGCCGTGGCGCGCTCGTCCGCGAACCATCGCGATCGATCTGGCGACGCGAAAGTAAGGCGCGCGCCTTTGGGTTCGTCGTCCGTTTCACCGACGGTTTTCTCAGGGCGTTTTTCCTATACTCGCCGCCATGCCTGTCGTTCCGAGCGTCATTCCACCGCGCGTCGCCGCCTTCCTCAACCAGAAGGGCGGAGTTGGGAAAACGACCTCTACCGTCAACATCGGCGCAGCGATCGCATCGCTCGGCCGCCGCACGCTGCTGATCGACCTCGATCCGCAGTCGCATCTCTCGCTGCATCTGGGCGTTGATGGCGCGACCGTCGGCCGCACCGCCTACGAGGCGCTCGTTGAGCCCGATGCTTCGCTGCGTGACTCCATCGTGCAGGTGCGCGACAACCTCTGGCTGCTGCCTTCAACCACCGACCTCGCTGGTGCCGAAACCGAGCTCGCCTCCCATCCCGATCGAAACCGCATTTTGCGCGAGCGATTCGAGCAAATCAGCGATGAGTTCGACTTCGTTCTCATCGACTGCCCGCCGAGCCTCGGCGTGCTCACGCTCAACGGCCTCTGCCTCGCCGAAGAAGTCATCGTTCCGATGCAGGCGCAGTTCTTGGCGATGCAGGGACTCACCAAGCTTCTCGAAACCGTGCAGTTGCTCTCGCAAGGCCTGAATCCTGGCCTCAGGGTCGGAGGCGTCGTGCTGTGCATGCACGAAACCCAGACCGCTCATAGCCGCGAAGTCGTCAACGAACTCATCAATTTCTTCGCCGAAACCGAAGGAAGTGGCCTGCCTTGGGATGGCGCGAAAGTCTTCATGCCCGCGGTTCGCCGCAACATCAAGCTTGCCGAGGCGCCGAGTTTCGGGCAGACCATCTTCGACTACGCGCCGTGGTGCCCAGGCGCGATCGACTATCGCGCCCTTGCCGAGCGCTATGTGCGTGAGTGGGAGATCGCTCACGGCGTGCCCGAAGCGCGCGCAGGAAAGCCGACCGCCGCCGCTGCTGCTGTCGCTGCTGCCGCTGCCGCCGCTGCTGCCGCCGCCGCCGCCGCCGCACTGCAAGCAACTCGCTTCACGCCGGAAAGCGCCGCCGCTGCCCGCGCAGCCAGGATCGCCAAGACCGCGCCGCGCGACAGCGTTTCTGCTGCGAGCGCAAGTGCAAATGCAAGTGCAAGTGCACGTGCCAGTGCGAACGTGAGCCCGCGCAACTCCGCCGTTTCCGCGGGAATTTCGCAGAAGATCGTTGCGGCGAAGATCAGCACCGCCAAGAGCACAAGAACTCCGTCCACGCCCGCGCCAGTGCAGCCTTCGGCGAAAGCGAAGAAGACGGTGGAATTGAAGGGCGTGGAAATGAAGGCCGCGGAATTGAAGGCCGTGGAAGCCAAGCCCGCCGACCAGCCGCGCGCCAAGCCTGTGCGCACTGTCGAGGCCGCAACGCCGATTCCGCCGAGCGAAGTTACTCCGATCGTCGAGTCCGTCGATGCATCGCATCCGTTCCGCAGCGCCTCGCGCGTGCGGGGCTCGTAAATCATGGCATTCACCGACTCCATCGGTGTCGATCCCGCGGCGTTGGCGTTGCGCGCGCGCAACTCTTGGCGCATCGCCCTCGTTTGCTACCTCGTGCCAGTGAGTATCGCCACCCATTGGCCACGCTTGGGTTTCGGCGGCGGCGGGGTCTTCGATAAGTTCGTGCACTTTCTGGCCTTCGGCACGCTGGCGTGGATTTGGATGCACGCCAAACCGTTTGGCCGCGCGTCGATCGGCTTCGCGCTCGCAGCCGCATGGGTCTACTTCGACGAACGCACGCAGGCCATCGAACTCCTCGGCCGAACTTTCAGCATCTACGACATGATTGCTGGTTGGCTCGGCGTACTCATGGCGGGCGCGCTTTTCGTTGCGCAGCGCGAGGCGACCGCGCCGGGCACGCAGGAGCGCGCCGATGCGGAGCTCGCGCAATCGATGGTGTATTCCCGCGGAAGTTCGTGGATGATCGCGGCGGCCCTCACCATCGCCTGGGTCCTCATGCTCGGCTCGGCCATGGTGCTGTGGGATTACATCAGCTTGGGCGAGGTCTTCCTAGGAACCTTCGTCTACGCGGTTGGATTCTCGGGTTTCGTCGGCGCCGCCTTCGCGACCTACATCGTCGAGCGCATGGCGCGTCCACGCGTGTTGCCAATCGTGAGCCCGCGCGCGAGAGCCGCGCGCTTACTCGGCGCGGCTGCGATCGCGCTCATGCTCATGGCAGCCTTCAACGCGCTGGTGTATCTGATGTTTCCTACAAACATGATCGAAGGCGCCAGCGAAGACCTCGCGTTAGAACGCGAGGGTTTCAGCGTACTTTCCCGCGGATTTGCTTTCGCCACTGTGCTAGTCGCCCTGACGGCGCAAGCCACGATCTTGCAACGCCGCGCCTCGACTCGAGCATCTACTCACGATGTCCGCTGAACGTCACATCATCATCGTTGGCGCAGGAATCGCCGGCCTCTGCGCCGCACGAACGCTGGTGGTGCGCGGCGTGCGCGTGGAAATTCTCGAAGCGTCTGACCGCATTGGCGGCCGCGTTGCCAGTGATGCGATCGATGGATTCACCGTCGATCGCGGGTTCCAGATCTTTCTTTCCGCGTATCCCGAGGCGCCGCGATTTCTCGATCTGCGCGCGCTGGACCTCAAGGCATTCCCGCCCGGAGCGTTGGTTTGGAACGGCGCGCGTACCGCGGCAATCGCTCATCCGTTGCGCGAACCAATGGCCGCGATCGGTGGCATTCTGCGCGGCGCATTACCCATCGCCGACGCGATGAAGATGATCCCATTTGCGCTCGCCGCTCTGCGCGGACCCGCCGATGGCCCAGGCGCAGCGAGTGGAAAAACAGCGCTTTCGCAGCTTGAATCCGCAGGAATTTCCCGACGCACCATCGATTCGTTCTTCCGAAGTTTTTTCGGCGGCGTGTTCTTCGATCGCTCCTTGAACACCGACACCTCGCGCTTGAACTTTCTGCTGCGCATGTTCGCCGACGGATTCGCTTGCGTTCCCGCCAAGGGCATGGGTGAGATTGCCGTACAAATCGCGGCGCCGATCGCCGACGCGGTGCGGTTGCGCGCGCGCGTTGCTCGCATCGAGTCCACCCGCGTGCTGCTCGAGTCGGGCGAGACGCGCGACGCCGACGCTGTCATCCTCGCCACTGGCGCGCACGATCTGCGTCGGCTTGTGCCCACGCTGGCGGACATCCGCTGGTGCAGCACGCTGAGCGCCTGGTTCTCCACGCCCGATCCATCGATCCTTCCGCGCTGGCTGCTGCTCAACGGCACGGGAATGGGCGCGTTCAACCACGGCGCCGCCATGAGCACGATTGCGCCGGGATATGCCTGCGCGGGCCGCGGGCTGTTCGTGGCAAATGCCGCGTCGCTCCCGTGCAACGCCGACAACGCCGTCGATGTGGCGCAGGACATGCGGCGCACCGTCGCACAGATTCTGCGTCCGTCGTTCGGTCGCGGCGCCACCGACGGATGGGAACTCATCGCCGTCCAGCGCATTCGCCACGCGATTGCGCGGCAATGGCCAGCGGATCTCGCCGCGCGCATGCCCGCGTTTCTTCCCGAGATCCTCGGTCCGCGCGTGTTCATCGCCGGCGATCATCTCGAAGACGCGTCGATCAATGGCGCGATGCGCTCAGGCCGCCTCGCCGCCGAAGCCGCGCTCACCGCACTCGCCGTTCGTTGAGCGCGGTATCCTCCGACCATGCTCGCTGCTCGTCGCGTCTTCGCCATCCTTCCTCTCGCCGCACTCCTACTCGTGGGCTGTTCACATGACACGATGCTCCTCGAGAGCGATGTCCCCTTGCCTCAAGAAATGACGACCGTTCGCAGTGCCGACATTCGTCGCAGCGGCGGCACCGTCAGCGGCGGAAGTTTTCTTCTTGCTGGCGATGTTGAGAATGCGCGGCGTTCCGTCACCAAATGCGCGAAGCGCTTTGACGAAAACGGATGGCAGACTGTGAAGATCGACGGAAACGCCGATGCTTCCACGGCGATCTTTACCAAGGACACGCGCACCGCCGAACTCACGCTGCGCCGCCGATCGCTTGAGCCCAGGATGTCCAACGGTCTGCTCACCATGCAGTCCAGCACGAAAGCACCAACGCAGAAGCCCAATCCTTGACGCGCGCGACCGACTGAGGATGGACTGCGATGGCCGAACAGTTTGAGAAACACGCCCGCACCTTCGGCATCCTGACGCTTGTCAGCAGGATGACCGGTCTCGTGCGCGATGCTGCGTTGGCAAGCGTTTTTGGCATCAGTTCGTACACCGACGCGTTCAACTTCGCGTTCCAGATTCCCAACCTCTTTCGACGCCTGTTCGGCGAAGGTGCAATTTCCGCGGCGTTCGTGCCGCGTTACACCGAGCTCGTGCGCGACGATCCCGAGCGCGCCCGTCGATACGCGGGACTTCTCATGGGTCTGCTCGCGGGATTCCTCTGGCTTCTCGTCGTCATTGGCGAGGTTCTCATATTCATGCTGTGGCGTGATGCGCCCGAGATTCAGTACAGCATCGGACCATCGACCAGCGTTGGTGGCGTGCTGCTTCCGACCGTGAGCCTGCGCTATGCGCGGTTGGCCTACGAGCTGGCGGCGATCATGCTTCCGTACATGCCGCTGGTGTGCTTGGTCGCAGTGGGCGGATCGGCGTTGCAAACCCACGGTCGCTTCGGGCCCACCGCGGGCAGCCCGATCCTGCTGAACATTCTCATGATCGCAGTGACGCTTGGGATGTATCCGCTGGTGCTCGCGGGCTCGCTCGACACGGGAACTCATTTGCGCGCGCTGGCGTTTGCTGTGCTTTTTGCAGGGTTTCTGCAGGTGGCGTGGACGATGGTCGCGTTGCGCAGCGTGCGGCCGGTGTTTGCGCCGCGCGACGCAACCGCGTGGGCTTCGGTGCGGGCCACGCTGCTCGGCGCAGGCCCGATGATGCTCGGACTCGGCGTGCTGCAGATCAACATCGTCGTCGACGGCATCATCGCTAGCTGGCCGAGCATCTTCGGCCCAACGATTTTCGGCATGCCTTATCCACTGGCCGAAGGCGCCATGACCGCGGTTACCAACGCCGCGCGCATCTACGAGTTTCCGCTTGGCGTTTTCGGAATCTCCATCGCCACCGCGATTTTTCCCCTGCTTGCGCGCCAAAGCAACGACCCGTCCGCCTTTGCCGCCACCGTGCGCCGCGGCCTGCGCCTCACGCTCTTCATCGGGCTTCCCGCAAGCGTCGGACTCATGTTGGTCGCGCGCGAAGCGGTGGGGGTGCTGTTCCAGCGCGGCGCATTTGGCGCAAACGACACCACTCGCGTTGCGTGGGTGCTGCTCGGATTTGCGCCCGCGATCTGGGCGTACCAATCGATCCACATCTTCACGCGCGCGTTCTATGCAATGAAGAAGCCCATGACGCCGGTGAAGATCGCCGTTGCGATGGTCGCGCTGAATTTTGCGCTGAACATCGCGTTGATCTTCACTCCGCTGCGTGAGGCGGGGCTGGCGTGGGCGACTTCGATTTGCGCCATTCTGCAGGCGATCATCCTTGCGCGCGCGTTGGCGGGGGAGGTCCGCGGAATCGTCGACCGCGAGGTGTTCGCCAGTTTCGCGCGGTCGATTGCAGCGGCATTGGCGATGGGTGTGGCGGTATTCGCCACCTCGTTCGTCGTTCCAAGCGGCGGATCAACGGTGGCGATGGCGACGGCGCTGGTCGCGAAAGTCGCCGTTGGCGCAATCACTTTCTGCGGCGCGGCCATCGTGCTGCGCATGCCCGAACTCGGATGGGCGCTCGGCCGCAAACTGCCGTTCCTGAGATCAAGCGCGCACTGATATCGGATCTGGCTGCGCACCCGTAAGCAAGCAATATTGAAGTCGCACTTCAGCGACACCTCGAAAGCGCCGATTCGGCGAAATGGAGGCGTTTGCTGCAGATGGTTAATTTGAACTCACCCAACTCAACTCACCCCGGCACGAGCGACACCCTGGCGGTTCTAGCCGATGTCGAGCGCTCGCTCGCCAAGTTGCGCGCATGCGCAGGCGATGAAGCCGATCGCGCCGCGGAGGCTGAACGCCTTGCCCGCGAAATGAAATCGCTCGAGGACGAGCGGTCGCGCCTGCTCAACCGCCACATCGAACTGGAATCGCAACTGGCGATGGCCCGTTCATCCGCCGCCGCCTTCGAGTCGCAGTTGGCGCAATCGCGCGACAACGCCAAGAAGTTCGAATCGCAGCTCGGCGAGTCGCGCAGCGTCGGGCATCGTCTTGAGTCCGAACTCGGCCGCGCAACTAAGAGCGCCGAATCGCTTGCCGTCGAAGGCAAGGAACTGAAGTCCAAGAGCAGCGCGCTCGAGTCGCAGCTGGTGGATCTTCGCAAAAACACCGAGAAATCCGCCTCCGACCTCGCCGAAGCCCGCAAGACCGCCGCCAAGCTCGAGTCGGAATTGGGCGAGTCGCGCAACGCGTCGTCGAAGTTGGAGTCGCAGTGCACCGATCTGCGCGGAGAACTTCGCAAGGGCACGCAGAAGGCCAACGCCGATGTCGCCGACTTGCGTAACGCATTGTCGAAGTTGGAATCGCAACTGGCGGAACAGCGCAAGAGCGCAACCAAACTGGAGTCCGATCTCGCCGAGGTTCGCAAGAGTGCGGCGAAGTTTGAATCGCAGTGGACCGAGGCGCGCAACGCCTCCGTGACCCTCGAGAAGCAACTGTCCGATGCGCGCGGCAACACTGCCCGCATCGAGCAGCAGCTGGTCGAGTCCAAGAGCGCCGCTGACAAGTTGCGCGCCGAACTCAACGAGGCGAAGGCCGCCACCGGTCGCACGCAGAAATCGCTCGCCGAGGCGGTTCAGGCCGCCAATGCAGAGAAGACGCGCTTGCAGAGCGAGCTCGCCGCATCGAACGCCGCACGCGCCAAGTGTGAGGCGGAGTTGGTGGAGGCCGAGCAGTTCTCCAACGAATTCGCCAAAGAACTCACGGCAACCAAAAACGCCGCGCAGATGACCGAGCAGAAGTTTGAGCAGGAACTCGCGCAGGCGAAGTCCTCCGCGACCAAGCTTGAGCGCGAGCTTTCCGATGCCAAGGTCGCCGCTACCAAGGCGAGTGCCGAGGTTGCCACTGCGCGCTCGCAATCGAATTCAGGTGAAGGCGAACTTCGCGCCGCCCGTCAGGCGATCACCAATCTTGAGAGCGAAGTTGCGACCGCGCGCAAGACCGTCGACGAATTGCGCAAGCAACTCGAAGTCGCGCGAACCGCCAGCAACCGCCACCAAGCAGCGCTTGCGAAGGCTGAGTCCGATCGCAGCGCCGCGGAAGAACTGGTGCGTTTGGCGGAGCAGGCCAACGCCACGCGCGCCACCGAATACACCGCCCGCGCCACCGAGCACGCCCGCGCGCTCGAGTCGCAGCAGACCTCTGCCCGCGCCGCGCTTGACGCCGAGCGGGCGCGCATCACCAGCATCGAGCGCGAGCGTGATGGCGCAAAGCAGGCCGCGAAGGATGCGGTCAAGTCGGCGGCCATCGAGGCAACCCGCGTGGCCGAGGCGCGCATCGCTTCGATCACGCAACTTGCCGACAACCAGGCCGAGCAAATTCTCCTGCTTGAGCAGCAGATCATCGACACCCGCGCCACGCTCGACGAATTCCGCGCTCACGCCAATTCCGATCAAGACATGCCGTCGCTGGCCCAAATCGAAACGCTCGCGGAAGCGCGCGTCACCGAGATGATTCAGCCCAAGCTTGAGCAGCTCGCTCAGGTTGCTTCGTTTCTGCGCACCCGCCGCGAGCGCCTCAGCGCACTGCGCATGGGACTCAAGCGCAAAGCGAAGGAACTGAAGGCCATGCAGTCGCGCGCAGCGGTTGCTCAGCCGATCGTGCGCCCGTCATCGACCGCAGAGATCGAGGCTGAGCGGGTTGAACTCGCACGCGAACGCCAGGAAATCGTGGACCTTCGTTCCATGCTGCACTCCAGCGAGGAGGCAGTCGGCCGCCGCGCCGCCGGCACGCGCTTCTTCACATCAGCCGCACTTTGCTCGACCATGCTCGGCCTGGCCGCGCTGTGCGCCTGGTCTGTCTCGGGCATGCTTGTCCCGGCGCCTGTCGTCGCGACCGTCGAGCTCGAAGTCAATAGTCGTGTGCAGGATTCGAAGTCGGAGTCCGCCAACGCCGCAGAAATGAATGGCGAGGCGACCTCCATTGCCACTCCAATTGCGATGCTCGTCAAGGAACGCGTGGACGATCCCATTTGGGGCGGACTCGTTTCCGCTCGCCTCGCCGAGCGCGGTCGCACCCACGCCGAGAGCGATGCGTTGGTTCAGAACCTCGCTGAGCGCGTGACCGTGAGTTCCGAAGGTTCGACCATTCGTCTCGCGCTTCGTGGCGAAGGCGAGGCGGCTACTCGCACCACGCTCGACGCAATTGCCACGACGGCCGTTGCCGAAGCCAATCGCGATCCCAGCCGCCGCAGCGACTTTCTCCGCGTCGGCATCGCCAACGCGAAACAGGAAGTTGGTCGCACTGTCTTTGCCGTCGCTGAAGTGATGCCTGATCCTGAGCGCCTCAAGCGCGCGGGTGCGCTCTTCGCCATCATCGTGCTCGTGGGCGCCGGTTTCGTGGGAGTGGTCATGCTGCTCTCCCGTCGCCCAGCGAAGTCGATGGAACCAGCGATGCTGCTCCACGATTGACGCCTGCTCATCGCGTATTTATGTCCTTCGCCCGCGCAGATCCTGCGCGGGTTTTTCTTTCTCGCCCGAATAGCGAGGCTTGTGCGAAGTAGGGCGTTGAGACCGCCGATGGGATGGTGTCGCAGGTGCGGCCAACATGTGCCACGGATCGGCACTGGAAAGGGAAGTTCTCGTGCACGGATACGCTCGACTCAAACTTGTGGGAACCCCGCCAATCGACGGCATTGAAGAGTGCCCGAAAGACGAATATCCCAAGTCACTTCCCTTTCCCACCTGCGTCCAAACGCTGCCGCATCGCGATCGCAGCCTTGACCCGCTGATGGCGTTGGACAACGCGTGCTTCTCGCTGGCAAAGCTACGCGCGGCGCTCGACGAAACCTGCGCGCATGACGACGGTCCGCGCGCAGCATGAACGACTGACTGAAAAACACAGCCGCCGCCCGTGGGGGACGGCGGCTGTGTTCTCTTTTTTCTCGTGCGCAGCGGCGCACGCGCAAGTCACGGTCGCTGCATCGTCATCGGATCGCGCAGCGGCAGATGCTCCGCCTGATCGTTGAAGAACTCCGCCATCTTCGCGCGGCCAGTTGGATCGCCCGGGGCAATGGTGTCCCAGTTGCCGACGATGTAGATCGCCATCTTGTCTAGGTCGAGCAGGCGATTGGCAACGCGCTTCACATCAGCAGCGGTGACCTTCGACACATTGTCGCGGTAAGCCTGCCAGTACTTGGGATCGCGCGCGGTCATCTCGTCGCCGGTGAAGATCTGCAGCATTCCCGCCTTCGACTCAAACGCGCGCGGGAAGGTTTCGATGAACGCCTTCTTCGCAGCGGCGAGTTCCTCGGCGCCGACTTCGCTGGTACGCATTTTCTCGAACTCGCCAGCGATAAGTTTGATCGCCAGCGCAACCGTCGCGTTTTTCGACTGGAATCCTGCGCGAAACTCACCGGGGTAGTACACGCCCGCGTCGAGTTTGCTGCCCACGGAATACGCGAGGCCCTCGTCGGAACGCACCGTGCTCACAATGCGGCTGGTGAAATCGCCGCCGCCGAGAATCTGGTTCATGACCAACGCTGCGAAGTAATCGGGATCGTCGCGGGTGATGGAACGCGCGCCGATATAGACCTTTCCTTGCGGGATGTTCTTCTCGATGTGATACACGCCCGGCTGAAGTTCGGCGGTCGGCGTCGGCGGGTTGACCATGCGCTCGCCCTTGGGCCACGCGGCAAACGCTGCCTCGAGCTTTGCCAACATGTCCTTGGTTTCGAAGTCGCCGCTCACGGCGACGATCACATTGCTCGCATTGAACACGCGTGCGGCGAACGCGGCCATATCACTCTTGGTGATGGCACGAATCGTGGCCTCGGTCGGCTCGCGCGCTTCGAAGTGGTTCTCGCCATACAGCGCCATGTCCCACTCGCGGCCGAGGATCGGATCAGCGTCGTCGTTGCGCTGCTTCATCTGCTCAAGCATGTCGTCGACGGCGATCTTCTGCTTCGCTTCGTCAAAGCGCGGCCTGCGAATCATGTCCATCATGAGCGAAAGGCTCTCGTCGAAGTTCGCCTTGAGGCAGTCGATCGACGCTCCGCAAATGGTGGCGCTGGCACCGATCGAGATTTCGGTTGCGAGGAAATCAAGTCTTTCGTCGAGCTCCGTCGGCGCCAGGCTTTCAGTTCCGCCCGAGCGCATCAAGTCGGCGGTCATTCCCGCGAGCCCAATTTTGTCGGCGGATTCGAGGTAGTCGCCGCCCTTGAACGCCATCGATAAATCGATGAGCGGGAGCTCGTTGCTCGGAGCGAGGAACACGACGATGCCGTTGGAAAGCACATGCCGATAGTCGGCGGCCTTCGGTGGGTCGAAGGTGAGCGGCTTGAATTTGATCTGCTCGGGACGAGCGGGCATGGTCTGCGCCGCAGCGGGAATCACAGCGATTCCAGTGAAGACGGCGATCGCGAGGATGGTGGCGGTGGGGTTCATGATTTTCTTCATGATTTGCTTCATGATTTGCTTGATGGCGTGTCCGTTCACTTACCTGCCTCGAGTTCTGCAAGGCGTGCTTCGATCTTGGCGAGGATGAAGTCGAAGAGCGGCTTCATCTGCGGCGGAACTTGCTCAGCCTGACTCTGCATCTGCGCCATACCTTCCGCAAGCTTGTTGGCGTCGGTTTCCCTGGCGATCTGCGTCGCCGCCGCACCCGCCTGCGCGCGCATAACCTCAGGAAGCGCCGCGATATCAGCGTCGACGTCAGTTGCCTGCGCGCCATCTTCCGCACCAGCCTTGCGTCGATAGGTCGCGACCGATCGATTCTTATCCGCGAAGTAGTCGCGCGCAACTCGTTGGATATCTTCGGCCGTCACCGCATCGATGCGCTTCGGAGCATCGTTGATTTCCTGCCAGGTTCCGAGTCCCTCGTAACTTCCCAGCTGCTCCAGCAGAAAGAAGTTGCTCTTGAGGCGGCGGAAATTTGAAGCCGCGAACTGGTTCTTCACCTTCTGCAATTCGTTGGCGGGCACGGCCTCGTCCTGGATCTTCTTGAGTTGCGCGTACCACGCTTGCTCGAGATCGCTCGGATCGGAGTCGCCTTTCACCTCGGCGAAGAAGCTGAATGCGCCCGCGTATTTGCGCGCATCAAACTGCGCACCTGCGTCAGCCGCAATTTCCGCGCCCTCGACCAACGACTTGTAGAGTCGGCCGGTGCGCCCATTGAGCACCGCCGCCATGACCTCGAGCGCGTACGAATCGCGATGACGAAACGGCACCGCGTGGTAACGCACCTCGACCGACGGCTGGCAGTCGCACTCGGCGTTGAGCCGCATCTCCGCCATCTGTTCAACTTCAAGCGTGATCACGGGCGGCGGCGCCTGCTCGCCACGCTTGAGGCGGCTGAAATAGCTGCGAATCGTTTCCTTCACTTCGCTCGGGTTGAAGTCGCCGACCACCACGCCGCACAGATTGTTGGGGCGGTAGTAGATGTTGAAGTACTTCATCGCCTCCTCCATCGTGTAACTGTTGAGATCGCTCGTCCATCCGATCACCGGCCACGAGTATCCACTCGCCGCGTAGAACATCGCGTCGAACTGCTCTTGGAAGACTCCCGTCGGCGTGCTTTCGGTGCGCAAGCGGCGCTCCTCGTGCACGACATCGCGCTCGGCAAAAAACTCGCGGAACACCGAGTTCGAGAGACGATCGGACTCCATCCACGCCCAGAGTTCGAACTTGTTGCTCGGAACATTGATGAAGTAGAAGGTCAAGTCGTTCGAGGTGTAAGCGTTCATCCCCGAGCCGCCCTGCGCCGTGTAGATCTTGTCGAACTCATCCTTGACGATGCTGCGCGCCTTGTCCTGCTGCGCCTTCATCATGTCGGCCTCGCGCAGCAGCCGTTCCTTCGCTTCGCCAGTCGCGGCGGCAGCGTCCTTCTGAAGTTCGGCGATCTTGTCGCTCCCGAGGCGTCCCTGCTGCGAGTCCATGAGCGTCTTCAACTCGGCGCGGAGCTTCGCCAGCTCAGGCGTATCGTTTTCGGTTGCCCAGGCGTCGCTGATCTCGCCCTCGAAGTAGCGTTGGTACTGACCGCTCCAAGTGATCGCGTTCATCCGCGCCCGCAGCGACTGTTGCTGCGCGCGATACTTGGCGTCGGCGGCGGCGTCTGAGGTGCCGATGGTGTCGGTGCCCTTGAACATCATGTGCTCAAAGAAATGGCTGATTCCCGTGATTCCCGGGCGCTCGTTCACTGAGCCAACCTTGGCAACCCATCCGGCGGCGATCACATTGGGCTGATCGGTTCGCGGAAGGAGGAGAAACTTCATCCCGTTTTCGAGGGTGAAGACTTCGGGCGCGACCTGCTGGGCGGCGATAGGGGCGGTAAGCGCGAGGGCGGCGATCGCGCAGAAGACTTGACGCATGCTTGGTGAACTCCTGTGTTTCCGATGCGGGAGCGCAGATTTTAGCGGCGCATCCGCTTTCGTTTCGGGAGTTTGGGTTGCACCTGCGGTGAAGGTTGACGCTGATTCACCGCCAATCCAATTGATAGTTCTTCCGAATTGCGTATCGCAGGCTTACAGTGCGATCGTTCGACGAACTCCTTGGAAGACCTCAGTTATGTTTCTAACTAGATTGCTCGTTCTCGCCGGCGTGATTTTGTGCTCTGCCAGCGGCGCTTTTGCGCAGCTTCGGGTGGTGGATTACAACCTTGCGAAGTTGATCGGCGACATCCCTTCGGCGCGCGGCGTGTTGACCGCCATGGGGCAAGACGACAAGTTCGGTTTTGCCACTGCGCCCGCGGTGATGTGCTTTCAGGAGATTCCCAACACGGTCTTGGCTTCGGTTGACGCGCTCGTGCTTTCGGCGTTTCCCGGTGTGCCTTATGCGCGTGGAACCTACACCACCTCGGGCACGGAAGATGGCGCGGGTGGGGCGCAAGCCATGTACTACCGCACTGATCTCCTGACGGAAATCGTGTCGGGCCACGCGGATATCTTCACGGGCGCTTCGCGCAACAGTGACCGTTGGCTGCTTCAGCTCAACGGCTACACCTCGACATCCGCGCGCTTCTACATCTACTCATCGCATCTGAAAGCGAGCAACACCACAGTCGACGCAGCCACGCGTAACACCGGCGCCATCGCCTTGCGCGCCAACGCCGACGCGCTCGGTGCCGGCGTGCATGCGATCTTTTGCGGCGACTACAACCTCTACACCAACACCGAGGCGACCTACGCAACGATGACCGCTGCTGGCAACGCGCAGTGCGTCGATCCGCTCGGCACGGCCAACTGGACCGGCGCGACCAACGCGATCAAGCACACCCAATCGCCGCGCCTGCTTTCGGGCGCGCTGGTTGGCGGCGGCGTCGATGACCGCTTTGACTTCCAGTTCTCCAGCATCGACTTCCACGATGGCGACGGACTTTCGATGATCGCGGGCACCTACCGCACATTTGGCAACGACGGCAATCACTACAACCTCGACATCAATACGGGCAACAACGACTACTTTCCTACCGATATTCCTCGTTCCAATGTGGCCGCCGACATGCTGTTTGCTGCCTCCGATCACCTGCCGGTGGTCGTCGACTATCAGGTTCCGCCGATCATGAACGCGACCATGCAGGCGACCTTTGGTCCTGTCATCGTCGGCGCGACGGTGACGGTTCCCGTGCTGGTATGGAACAGCGCGAATGTGGTGCATGTCTCGGGCAGCGATGCGTTGTTGGCGAGCGTTGTTGGTTCGGCGGGGCTGGTTGGAAGCCAGCAAGTCACTGCGCCGCTTGCTCCCTCGTCGATCGCGGTGAATCTCTTGGTGAACACCGCCGCTGCGGCCAGCATCAACGCCAGCGCCACCATCACCACTGCAGTTGAAGGTGCGCAAAATCCCACCATCACCCGCACCCTGACTGGTTCAGTGCTCGCACACGCGCGTGCATCGTGGAGTGCGGCCAGTGTGGTCGCCACCACAACCGCGCCGATTTCAACGGCGGCGAATGTCGGGGCGGTGCAGATCATCGTGCCCATGTACAACTTCGGCTACACCGCCGCACAGGCGACGCTCGACGTCGATGGCGCGACGGGACTTGTTGCGCCGTTCTCGGTGGTCGACAGCGTTGACAGTGGAATCGGCGCGGCGGCGAGCAGCCTGGTGTTCAGCTTCGATTCCAATGGCCGCGCGCCTGGTGTGTATTCGCAAGTTGCGACCATCGCCACCAGCGACGCGAACCTGCCGGGTGCCACCAGCGCCTCGCGAACCCTGACGCTTCAGGTCACCGTCACGGGCGGCGGGAATGCTGCCGATCTGAATCAGGATGGGTCGGTCAACGCGACCGATCTCGCCATCCTGCTGAACGCGTGGGGCCCTGTGAATCCGAAGACCTCGTCGGCCGACATCGACGGCAATGGATTGGTTGGGGGCAGCGACCTTGCGATTCTGTTGAACGGGTGGAGCTGAGCAGCGGTTGTTGAAGGACTGCTGTGCACGGCTGCGATCAGACACAAAATCGATTTAGGATCCAGCGCGCCGAGCATTCCAGGCGGCGCGCGGATTGTCCGCCAGTTGGTTGTTAGCCTTGCGTATTCGAATGAAGACTCAATTCTCCATCCTCGCCATCACCACCGCATCCGTTCTGCCATGGGCAGGCGCATGGGCAGGCGCCCCATACGCGCGGGCCGACACCGTCGTCCTCACCAGCGTCGCGGATAACACGATCATCGAAGACCCCGCGGGAACCTACAGCTGCGGCGCTGCCCAATACTTCTTCGCCGGGCGCGTCGGTATCAACGGTGGCTCCACGCTGCGCCGCGGCGCGGTTCGCTTTGATTTCTCATCGGTTCCGGCGGGATCGCTCATTAGTTCCGTCTCGCTGCGCATGTATTGCTCCGCCGCCGGTCAGACCGTCGCGCAGACCATCAATCTCAAGCGCTTCCAGGTGTCGTGGGGCGAAGGCGCGAGCGTGGCGTTCGGCGGCGGCGGCGCGCCGGCGATGACCAACGATGTGACTTGGCTGCATCGCCTGTACCCAGCCACGCTTTGGACTATTCCCGGTGGCGAGTTCAACCCCGCGGTGAGTTCGGCGCGCTCGGTTGGCGGCGTCGGCTACTACACATGGCCAACTTCCACGCAGCTTGTCGCCGATGTGCAGGCGATGCTCAACGCCAGTGCGACCAATTTCGGATGGTGCGTCTTGGGCAACGAAACCACCTTGCAGTCGGTCAAGCGATTCGATGCACGCGAGTCGGGTGTCGCGGCATCGCGGCCGCAACTCACGGTCGTGTTTTTCCCGCCCACCATCTACGACCTGACCGGCGACAATAGGATCAACGCGCCCGACCTGACGGTTCTGCTGGACTCATGGGGCGGAAGCGGCGCGGCCGACTTCAACCATGACGGCGTGGTCGCGGCGCAGGACCTCTCAATCTTGTTGAGCGCGTGGACGGGCTGAAACACTGCGATTCGCAGCGATTATGGCCGCCTACGCAGCTCCGCCCGCAACCAACTGATGAACGCCGCCGCGCCTGCGGAACGATCGCCTTCCGCCTGCGCGGTGGTGGCGTTGAGATAGGCGGTTGCGAGATCGCCGCGCGCGGCTTGTGAAGCCGACAGCACGATCAACGCATCAATCGATGGCTGCGCTGCCGATGCCGCCGGCTCAACTGCGCGCTCGAGCGCCTCGAGTCGAGCGATGAACTTCGGATCATGCGATGTCCGAGTGATCGCGGAAGGATCGGCGATGAACGCCTCGCGAAACAGGTCTGCGGCACCGACGGTATCGCTGCGGAAGGCGCGGGCAATGGCCTGACCAATCGTCCAGCGCTCGTCGGCGGGATATCCCGCTTCGAGAAGCACGAAGCCGTCCTCGGCATCTCGGTCGTATCCGTCGGCGAGAAACGCCCAAAGCGCATCAGGATTCGGAAGCGACGGCGGTTGAGTTTGGTAGACGGTCGGGATGTAGACCGGCGTATAGACCTGCGTGTAGGTCGGGGGCGCGAAATACGGTCCGTAGGTGTAGCAAGGCGTCCACGCGGGATACGGACATGGCCCGCATCCGTTCCAACGGTTCCACCACGGCCGCCATCCATAGGCGAACGAGTACGAATACGAATAAGGCGCGCAGTTCCACGAACTCGCGTAGCCCTCCCACCAGGGATTACTCCAACTGCTGCACAGCGGCGCGCAACTCGAGCCATAGAAGAAGCCGAAGCTGAAGCCGCTGCCGAACCCAACCGAAAGCGCGAAGCCATCGTTGCATTCGTAACGCTGCCAAGTGTCGCAAGGGCCGCAGTCAGACCAGCGCGCGCCACTCGACCAGCCGTTGCACAGCGCGACATTGTTGGCGTACTGCGTGCGGGTTTGGTTGTCGATGTGGTAGTCGTAGTCGTGGACTCGGCTGCTGCCGCCACTACCACCAAACTGGTCACCCTTCCCATGGGTTCGCACGACGGGAACGCCATGCACAGTGTCAGAGATGAAGCGCTCGGGGCGAGGCATGGGCTGCGGCTCGGGGCGAGGCATGGGGCGAGGCATGGGGCGAGGCTCGGGCTGCGCCTCGGGCCGGGAAGCGACGATGCTCGCACTTCCATCTTGCGTCGGGCGTTTCGCGGAATCTCGACCAGATGCGTTACTCGAACCGCGTCCAACCTCCGCATCAACGATCGTCGGCTGCGTGGGTGACGGCTTAATGATCGGCGTCGAAGGCGGGCGCATGATCGGTTTGTCATCGCGCGCGGGCCGCGTGGGCTCGACGGGTTCGTTGGCTCGAACATCGCGTGGCTTCGATTGGGGCTTCGATTCGGGCCTCGATTCAGGCTTCGATTCAGGCTTGCGCGCAGTCGGAACTTCCCTCGGCTTCTGAATGACAGGCTTCGACTCGACGGGCTGCTGAACGACGGGCTTCTGCGGAGCGGGCCGCGGCGCAACTGGAGGTGCTTGGATGGGTCGCGCGGGCGCAGCTTCCCTCGGCTTCTGAACGACGGGCTTCTGAACGACGGGCTTCTGAACGACAGGCTTCGACTCGACGGGCCTCGGCGCAACGGGCTTCGACTCGGCGGGCTTCTGCGCAGCGGGCCTCGGCGCAACTGGAGGTGCTTGGGTGGGTCGCGCGGGCGCAACTTCCCTAGGCTTTTGCACGACGGGCTTTTGCACGACGGGCTTCTGAACGGCGGGCTGCGGCGCAGTTGGCCTGCTAGGGGCCGGCGCTTCTCGCGGCTTGGAGATCTGCGTCGGTGCGGGATTGCCTCGTTGCTTCGCGTCTTGTTGCGGCGCGGAGGCCGGCGGCGCTGCCATCAACGCGGCCCCCAACGAAGGCGCAAACGCAACGAGGGCAAGCCAACGAAGCGCTCGCCAACGGGGCGAAATCACAGTGTTTTTCGACATGAGAGTCGGGAAGAGGCGCATATGCGGGTCCTTTCGCACAAACTCAGCCAGGGCCGGGGTACCGCAGAAGAATACTGCGAAATTTCCAAGCTGACGCGGAACGAGCCCATTCGTGGCCGAGAGATTCCCGACTTCCGCGCTACCGCGTCCGAGATTCCGTTTATTCCAGCAAGCCTCCGCCGTTTCTCCTCAACTCGAAACCAGACCCTTGGCAAGGCGGTGGAAACTGTCATCCTGTGAGAATGAAGACTGTTCTCCACGCAAGCTGCTTGGCCATCCTCTGTTTCGCCTCGGTTGTCACCGCTGACTATTCGACTGATCCGAACGCGCCGCTCTCGCTGATCGCCACGGCGTCAGACGATGTGCAGGCCAAGATCGCTGCGGGGCCGAACAACAGCCACTACATCAGCTGCTTCACCGGCGCGGGTTACGACGTGTCGATCGCGCGCCTCGATAAGGACGGCAAGTCGCTGTGGAAGTCGCCGACCCTGGTGAAGGACCGCGGGCTTTCCTCGACCACCGACTATGGAATGGCCAGCGACTCGGCGGGCAACGCCTATGTCGCGTACGACAGCATTACTGGGCGCATCGAATGCAGCGCAGTTTCGCCGACGGGCGCGATTCTCTGGAACACCATCGTCACCACCACCACGGGCTTTGTGGCTTCGGCGCAAGTCACGGTCGCCAGCGACGGATTTGTTTGGGTCGCACACATTCAAGATGCCACCACTCGCGTTCAACGGCTTGATCCGCTGACGGGCGCGCCAACATTTGCAACGCCGATCATCATCAGCGAAACAGGCGCGACGCAGAATGTCGCTGACATCGAGCCATCGCTCAGCGGCGCAGTGATCGTTTCCTGCGTGCGTTATGTGAGTTTCAATGGCGCGAAGATCCTGCGCGCGCATCGCATCGAGGCCAACGGCACCAAGCCGTGGGCAGCAGTTGGTGTGAGCGTGTTCACCACGGGTTCGCTGCAATTCGGCAACTATCCGCAGTTCATCTCCGACGGCGCGGGCGGCGGTTACTTCGCTTGGTACGCCAACGGCCCGCTGCAATGCTGGGTGCAGCGCATCGACGCCAACGGCACTCCGCTATACGGCGTGAGCGGAACATCGGTCACAACAACGACGACCTTCGAGCGCGTCGATCCGTCGATGGTTGTCGGCACCGACAATCGCCTCTATGTGTTCTGGGCGCAACACACGCCAAACACCTCGATTTACGGCGTCTACGGCCAATGTTTTGCCAAGGGTGTCCGCCAGTGGGGCATCAACGGCGCGGCGGTCGAGCCGATGTCCACGGTGACTTACTCACGAACATTCGCGCGCGGCTTCCGAGTCGGCGACAACATCGGCTGCAGCTACGACGATTCCACCAGCGCAAATCAGGACAATGTCCGGTGCGCAGTGCTTGCCCCCAATGGCAGTACGACCACGCGGTTTGACATCGCCACCAGCTTCGGCAACAAGTATCGATTCGTCACTGCCAACGCGGTGAACGGCGGCAGCGTGATCGCCTGGCAGGGCGGACTCACAATCGGTTCGAGCGATGTGTGGGTTGCGCGAGTGAACGCCGACGGCACGCTCGGCCCGCCGACGGGCGGCGTGTTCGGCGATCTCAACGCTGACTCGGTGGTGAACGCGCAAGACCTTGCGATTCTCCTCGACCAGTGGGGCGGACCGGGCACTGCGGATCTCGTTCCCAACGGTGTGGTGAATTCACAGGATCTCGCCGCGCTGCTGAACGCGTGGACTTCGATCTAAGCTGAACTTGCGATCGCCTGGATCGACAACGCGCCGTCAGTTGCCCAAACCGCGGCCTTCACGGGCGCGTCGGAAACTCGACGGCAGCAGGTAGCTTCGGCCCTCGTAGGCGTAGACCGTTCCTGAAATCAGGATTGCGGGAGACGCGTCGCTTTCGCGCGCGGCGGCTTCGAGCCGTTCGAGCAGCATGCAGGGCAGGACCTCGATCGACGCATCGCCGCTACCGGTGGTTTGCTGCGGAACAAATCGCCAACCGCCCGACTGCGGATCGCGAGCAATGCGTCCAAGTCGTTGCGAAAGGCGCGAGCCGTTGGTGATCGGCGCGATCGACTTGTTCGGCGCGCTTGCATCGCGAGTGGCGGAGTTGTCGACGGCGTGCGGTTGCGGCGTTCGGCCAACACGCTCCTCGAGGCGGCGCTCAATCTCCGTGACCACCGCGTCGTCCTTGGTCGCGCCGTCCTTGACCGAACTTGTTGGCGGCGCGACAAACTTGTCATCACCGCTGGGCGTGGTCTTCGCGGCGTCGGTCGGCTTGGGCGCCTCTCCGAGCTTCGTATCGAAGCGCATGATGGTGGGCGCAAAGTCGGCGAGCAGGAAGTTTCGCCCGCGGTAGATGAAGATGCGCCCGGTCATTTCAAACTGCACCGGCGCACCGGCCGCGCGCACTGTGCGCACGAGGTCCTCGAGCACGGGCGAGGGCAGAAGCACAAACTCGCGGCGAAGTCCGCCGGTCTCGGGATCAATCGGTCGGAAGAGCCAGAGCTTTTCGTCGGGGTCCTGGGCAAGGTCGCCCAAGACGCGCGCGAGGGTGGTTCCTTCGCGCAGCAGCGGAAGGCGGTAGCCACCGAGGTCGGTGGCAGGCTGCGCGGTGGTCTTGACGGCCGCTGGCGTGGTTGCAACTTGCGACCTCGACGAAACGCTCGCGTCGTCGCCTGCGTGGAGAGGAGCTGCGCAGACAAGCCCTGTGCAGACAAGCCCTGTGTAGACAAGCCCTGTGTAGACAAGCCCTGTGTAGACAAGCGCGGCGGCGAAGTTGGGGAGCAATTGCGGCATGGTGGAAGCATCGACAGTTTCCGCGGTCATCCGCGATCGAGCAAGCGCTCCAAGTACGGAAGGTCGGTTTATGCCGACGGGTCCAACGAGGTTCTTCTTCCTTTGCGTTGACGAGCGGACCGATTGGTGCGATAGTCCCTCCGCTGGTCGCGTACCCAAGTGGCCTAAGGGAACGGATTGCAAATCCGTGATTCGTGGGTTCGACTCCCACCGCGACCTTTCTAAACGCCCCGCATCAGCGGGGCGTTGTCGTTCAGGGTTGTCGTTCAGGGTCGTCGTTCAGGGTCGTCGTTCAGGGTCGTCGTTCAGGGTCGTCGTTCAGTGTTGCCGCGCGTCAGCGGAACAGCGGTGGACGCGGCGGGGTCGTCGGCCGAGTGGCGGGCTTGGCCGGAGCCGCGGGTGCCGAAGGAGCCCCAGCGGGCGCGATCGACGGTGGTTTCGGCGCGGGAATCGGTCGCTCCGATGGGCTGTTGCGACTCGGCGTCGAACCGAATCCTGGCGGCTTGGGCGCCCTGATCGGCGCGCCTGGTTCGTTCTTGGCCGGCGTCGAACCAAATCCTGGTGGCTTGGGTGCCTTGATCGGCGCGCCCGGTTCGTTCTTGGCCGGGGTCGAACCGAATCCTGGCGGCTTGGGCGCCCTGATCGGCGCGCCCGGTTCGTTCTTGGCCGGGGTCGAACCGAATCCTGGCGGCTTGGGCGCCCTGATCGGATCGCCAGGCATCCGCTTGCTCGGCATTTGGCCAGGCATAGTGTCGGGGCGCGGCGAAACCTTCGGTCCAGGCTCATTCTTGCCCGGCGTCGAGCCCGGCTCTGGGCGCTCTGGACGGATCGGATCGCTCGGGTCCTGCTTGCCCGGAACGGCGCTCGGCTCAGGCTTCTCCGGACTGATCGGATCACTCGGGTCTTGCTTGCCCGGAGTGGAACTCGGAGTGGGCTTTTCAGGGTTGCTCGCGGGAGTTGTGGTGGGAGCAGTGATGGGAGCAGTGGCGGGAGTCGCGGCTGGATCAACGGGATTTCGAGGCCGATTTCGGCTTGGAGTCGGAATCGAGCCGGGCGTCGTCGGCACTCCGGGCGGAGTGGCCTGCGCCAAGAGAGCACCGCCATGCATCACGACATCGGCGCCAATCACATCAAGGTTTGATGCGAGCGCGAACGCAGAGTTGCCGCCGAGGGCGGTGACCGCAACAGCGCAAACAGCAATGAATCGGCGTGGGTGCATAGGTTTCCTTGCAGGTATCTACGCAAGCATCGGCACTTCACTACCGAATTGGAAGGGGGATAGATGGAAATGCAGAGAAACCGTAGGTGGAAGTGGGGGGAGCCGCCCCGAGGCTTCACCGACGCGCTTCGTCCGAGGGCCGCGCAAAGTGCTTCTTGAGCCAGATCAGCATCACCACCGCCATCGCCGCGCAGAGCAGCCCGAGGACGATGAAGATCCGGTTGGACGGCATATCGAGCCTGCGGAGGCCAAGAAACAGGACGCTTCCGACCGCCCCGAGGACGAAACTCAGCCCGTTGGCGGTGCCGAGCACCCGCCCTCGGCAATCGTCGGGCGCAAGCGCTTGCAGCATGGATTGGAGGGGGATGATGTAGAAGCCGGCGAAGAAGCCGGCAACCAACAGCAGCACGATCGTCATGGTGAAATCGGCCGGCGCAACGCCCAGCAGCACGAAGGAGACGGCGAGTCCGGCCGCGCCAAATGGCACGAACAGCGGGCGCCGTTGCGGAGTGTCCGCGTACGCCGCAATCACGCAGCCCACGCCGATCGCCACCGCGAGCGCCGCCATCAGATACGCCGTTTCGCTGTCCTCGACTTTTAGGAACGCGGAGTAGTCGGGCAGAATGAGCAGCACCACCGCGGCGATGAAGTAGAAGAAGGTCCACGCGCCCGCGACCGCCAGCAACGGCGACTTGGCCATCAGTTGCATGGTTTGGATGTAGGTCGAAAACGGGTTGTAGTCGATGGCGAGGTCAGGACTCTGCGGCGCAAGCTTGGGAAGCGTGAGACAAGTCAGGAATCCGAGCGTGACCGCCACGAACATGGCGATGCCAGGAAGCCAGGCGTTGCTGCCAGCGGGGACACCATCGACAAAGCTCGACTTCCAATGCGCGGCGACGATGCCCGCGACGAGCATGCCCAGAATCACCGCGACATTCGTCGCCATATTGATGATGCCGTTTGCGCGCGCGAGCTGCTGCGGGTCAACGAGCTCCGCGATCATTCCGTACTTCACGGGGCCGAAGAACGCGCTCACCACCGAGAAGGCGATGAGGGCGGCTAAGGCCATCCACGCGTCACCTCTGGCGAAACTCATCGCGGCCAGCGCGGCGACTGCGAACGAAACAGCCTTTAAAATGACGGTAATCTGCGATTTCGAGCGGCGGTCAGCGAGGCGGCCGCCGAACGCCGACAACAGGATGAATGGCAGCGTGAACGCGAGTCCGACGATTCCGTTGCCGCCATCGCCGAAGACTTTTTCCCACGGTGCGCCAAACGCAACGGCAAAGGAAATCACGCCCTTGATGATGTTGTCGCTGGCGGCCTCAAAAAACTGGGTGAACAGCAGCGAGGTGAAACCCTTGTTCCACAGGCCGAGGTTGGGAGATGGGAGGGGGGACGCCGCGATGTACGCGCCGGGAATGTGCTTGCTTGATGTTTGCGAATTCATCGGTCGTTCTCCGCAGGTGCGGCGGGCGCGACCGGGCGCTCGACGCGTTTGTCGGGCCGTCCGTGTTTGGACGACGCGTTCTTCGTTGCGCCGCTGTCGGGGATCCATGCGGGCGCGGGCAGGGTGAATGCGCGCAGCACGGTTTCGGGAGACTTCGGTCGGCCGATTGCAGCGTCGGCAATTTCGCCCGCAGCGATCTTCATGATCGTGTCCGCGCCTTCCACCGCATAACCGAACGCGCAGTACTGCCCGTCGAGCCGCGCCGTCGCCTCGCGCGACAGACACACGAACCACTGGCTGCCCGCGCTGTCGGGCCAATCGTTGCGCGCCATCGAGAGGACGCCGAAATCATGCGGGAGCTTCGAGGGCTCGAGCGGGATGTCGTAGCCGGGCCCGCCGTCGCCAGTGCCCGTTGGGTCGCCACCTTGGATCACGAACGGATTGCCGTTGCGGTCGGCGGGCACGATGCGATGGACGATTGTGCCGTCAAAGAAGCCCTTTTCTGCGAGTTCGATGAAGTTGCGCACGGTGTTGGGCGCCTGATCGGGGCGCATGGCAAAGCGGATGCGGCCAGCGGTGGTCTCGAACACCACATCCTCGTCGCACATGAGCCGAAACCCAGACGCGGGCTGCGGATCGGGCTTCGGCCAACTGGCCTTGAGCTTCTGATACGCCTCGTTGTTGGGTTCGAGCAACTCGTCGCCCCAGCCAATCACCCGCATGTACGAAGTCTTGCCGTCGGGTCGCAGGTCGGTGGTGGTGCGGATCGACTCGCGGTTCTTCAGCGGGATGACCACGAGCGGCGCGCCGTCGGGCGAACCTCCGACCACGGCCTGCACGCGCAATACGCCAGTACTGGCACGAAGCGTGGGAAACAGCGCGGCGAGGTCGATGTCGCCGGCCGATGCCGACGCGCGCGCGAGCTCCTTCGCGTCGGCGTCCAGAAGAAGAAGTTTGCAAGGTCCTTCGACGCCAGTCAGTCGCGCGACCAGCGGAGCGCCGGGTTTGGCCAGTTCGGTGCGGGGTGTCAGTGTGGTGGAGGTCATCGCGGCCGATGCAAGCAGGAGCGCTACGGTCATCGCCGCATTATGACCAGCCGCCTCCATGTGCGCTCCCGTGTCGTACTATCCGACGAATATATGGCGACCACCGTCGATTCGAAGACCGCCGTGATCACGCGCACGACCTTGATGGTCGGCCTCGAGATCCACATTGAGCTCGCGACCCGAACCAAGATGTTCACCCGCGTGGCCAACGCGGCGCATCCGTCGCATTACGACGAGCCGCCCAACACACTGATCGATCCAGTGGTGTGCGCGCTGCCCGGCGCGCTGCCGGTGATGAACAAGGCCGCGGTTGAGATGTCGATGATGGTCGGCATTGCGCTCGGTTGTTCGATCGCGCGCCACTCCAAGTGGGATCGCAAGAACTACTACTACCCAGATCTGCCCAAGGGCTACCAGATTTCGCAGTACGACCTGCCGCTTTGCCATGACGGCAAGGTCGACATCGTGGCAACTGCTGGCGGCACACGCGCGATTGGCATCATCCGCGCCCATCTCGAAGAGGACACGGGAAAGCTCGGCCACGACCTTCCGGGCGGACATCACTACGCCGGGTCACTCGTCGACCTCAACCGCGCAGGCACGCCGCTCCTCGAAGTGGTCACCGCGCCCGACTTCGACTGCGCCGACGATGTGGTGACTTTCGCGGAGGAGCTGCGCAATCTCTGTCGATTTCTCGGGGTCACCGAGGGAATCATGCAGAAGGGGCACATGCGCTTCGAGCCCAACATCAATTTGGTGCTTGAGCTTGCCGATGGTTCGGTGGTGAAGACGCCGATCGTCGAAGTGAAAAACCTCAACAGTTTCCGCGCTCTCAAGGGCGCGATTGAATACGAGTCGACGCGTCAAGTTGCGCAGTGGCGCGAGACTGGTCGGACGATGGGCCGAGGCATGAAGCAGACGCGTGGATGGGACGATGTTGCGCTGAAGACGCTTCTGCAGCGCGAAAAAGAAGACGCCCACGATTACCGCTATTTCCCCGAGCCGGATCTGGTGCCGGTCGAAGTGAGCGACGCGTGGCGCAACGAGGTTGCCGCGCGGGTGCCCGAGCTGCCGATTGCGCGGCGTGCGCGTTATGCCGCGACATACGGACTGAGCGACATCGACACGCGCAACATTGTCGATGAGCGAGCAACCTGCATGTTCTTCGAGTCATGCGTGCAGGCGGCGATTGCCACCGGTGCAACCGAACAAACCGCGGGATACGCCGCAGGAAAGCTCCTCCTCAACATCGGCGCCAAGCATGCCAATCAGCGCGGCGTGGGCGTGCATGCGATCGGAGTCAGCGCGGCGCAAGTTGCGGGAATTCTCGCGTTGCGTGAACAGGGCACCATCGGACCGCAGGCCGTCGACGCGCTCTTTGCCGCGCTTTGCGAGAGCGGTGATGACGCGAAGTCGGTCGCCGAGCGGCTTGGTCTCATCATCGAGCGCGACGAGGGTCAGCTTCTCGTGTGGGTCGATGCCGCAATTGCCGCCAATGAACAGGCGGCCAACGATGTGCGCGCAGGAAAGATGGCTGCGATCGGTCGCATCGTCGGCGCGGTCGTCCGACTCTCGGGCGGCAAGGTCGACGCGAAGACGGTGAACGACGCGATCAAATCGCGCCTTGGCCAGTAGACGAAATTGCCGAAGGAGGCGCTCATGCCCGACGAACGAATCCATCAAGGCCTTGCCGACGCAGCCCATATGCGCGAAGAGCATGTGCATGAAGCCCGTATTCATGAAGCCCGTATTCATGAAGACCGTATTCATGAAGACATCGAACGCGTTCTCGTTCCCAGCGCCGCCATTGCTGCGCGCGTGCGCTCGTTGGCCATGACGCTTGGTGAGGATTACGGCCACGCCGACGGTCGC
>QWPT01000023.1:13494-43122 GCA_003671075.1 Planctomycetota bacterium | reverse complement strand
GACGTTTGCGAGTCCTGGGGGGACATTGCACTGGCCAAAGGCATTCCACCCCCAGCATGCGACCGTGGCGTCGCCCTTGAGCGCGACGGTGTGTAACTCGCCCGCCGCGACAGCGATGACGGGTGCGAGTCCTGCGGGGACATTGCACTGGTCGGTGCCGTTCCACCCCCAGCATGCGACCGTGGCGTCGCCCTTGAGCGCGACGGTGTGGTATCCGCCCGCCGCGAAAGCGGTGACGGGGCCGAGTCCTGCGGGGACATTGCACTGGCCGAGTTCGTTGTCCCCCCAGCATGCGACCGTGGCGTCGCCCTTGAGCGCGACGGTGTAATCTTTGCCCGCCGCGACAACGGTGACGTTTGCGAGTCCTACGGGGACATTGCACTGGCCTAGTGCGTTGTACCCCCAGCATGCGACCGTGGCGTCGCCTCTGAGCGCGTTGGTGCTTGCGAGCGTGGCGATGGATGCAGCGAGAAGAGCGAGGGCGCGGTGTGGCAAGAGCTGCGCCGCGGAGCGGCTCGGCCGAACACCACGCGCATGATTCACAACTTCAGTCAAGCGGTTCATCGATCTATTTCCTCGTCAAGCAATTTCAATCCGCGGCAGCGCACCGACCGGCGCAGCGAATTCGCATCATGCCATCTTTGTGCAATTTCTCAAAGCGCAATTTCGACAAATTCCCCGACGCGCCCGGCTCGGCTCTCGAATCCGCGCCCGCCCCGTCCTCTCTCGACCCATCCGCCTTATCAACCGCAGCCCGCCGCCGCCCCGCGCCTCACACCTTGCGCATGATGAAGCAGTAGTTAAACCCGCGCAGGAAGAAGTTCCCTTCCTCCGCGGCTTTACGCCAGTTGCCGAGCTCGAGCTTTTTGTTGTGGCGCACGCAGCTGATGATGTCGACGGGCGCGAAGTACTTGCGCATGATCGAGAAGAGCTCGAAGCCGATGGGCATGAACTCGCTGCCCTTCTCGTTCTTTTTCTTGCGCCATGAATCGCTCACATAGAGCCCCATGTAGCGGCGGTCCTTGAGCACGCGGTGCATCTCGCGAATGACTTCTTCCATGGCGCGGTAGTAGGCCTTGCCGCCGTCTTCGCCGCCCGAATCGAGTTTGCCGATGCAGCGCTCGTCGTCGGAGTATTCGACATGGGTCGAGTAGGGCGGGTCGATGAACACGAAGTCGACGCTGTCCTTCTCAAGCGGCAACTTGCGCGAGTCGTTGCGCTGGATCTCGGGGCGCTGCGGGTTGAGGTCGAAGCCGACGCCGTTGCGCTTGAGGTCGCGGCAGACATCGAGCGTGGTGCCCGAGCCGCACATGGGATCGACGACGATGTCGTTCTCGCGGGTGTAGCGCGAGAGCAGCTGCCAAATGACCCACGACGGCGTGGCGCCGACATAGTCCTTGTCGCCTTGCATCGAGCCGGAGCCGACGACGGCGTCGCCCTGAATCTCGATCTTTCGCGGCTCCTCGCCGCGCTGCAGCCGCTGCTTCTTCTGCGCCTCGCGCATGGCGGGGCTGTCGTAGTGCTGGCTCGGGTACTCCCACAGCGTGGTGGGAAAAATGCGCAGATCGGGCCGCAGGTCCCTCGGAGTCGGGCGGTGCGGCTTGTTGTGGTCGTCACGAGATTCGCGGAAGGGGCGTGGCACAATCGGAGTGTACGGTCAGCGCGCCATCACGCCGAAAGCTGCGCCCGCTAGGCCCGAGCCCACGATGATCGCGGGCACCGCCAACCGAGTTCGCCAAGTGAACACCGCGATGATGAGCGCGAGGAACACCATCGGCGTTGCCCGTCCGAACTGCGCGCTTGCTTGGGTCGCGCCGCGCACCGGTTCCCACACGATGTGGAACGCCGCGCCGAGAATGAGCCCGACCGCGACGGCGCCCGCGATGTCGAGCACGCGCCGCGCCGGTGTCCATGCCAGCAGCCGCTCGATTGCTCCGAACCCGATGAGCGTGAACGCGAAGGCCGGCAAGAAGATTCCCGCCGTGAACGCGAGCGCGCCGGCGAGTCCTGCGCCGCGGAAGCCGACGAAGGTGCCGAAGATCACCAGCGGCGCGGGCAGCACGCTTGCGATCGCCACGGCGTCGAGAAGTTCGCCGCGCGTCATCCATCCATCGGCGCCAGTTGCAACGGTGGCGACATACGGAATTGCCGTGTACGCGCCGCCGAAGGTTACGAGACCGGCGGTGAGTCCGTGACCGAAGAGGGCGGGCGCGTTGGTCGCGGTTGTTGCGGCGGAAGTCGCGCCCGCAACCTCAACCTCGCTCGCAACCTCGCTCGCGCCCGCAACCTCGCCCGCCGGCGCGAAACACCACATCGCGATCGCGCACGAGACCGCCATCGCCGCGATGAGCGCGGTGCTGCTTGCGAGTATCGGGCGTGTCAGCCTCCACGCCGCGCGCACGATCAGCGCCGCCGCCGCCAGCTGCATCGCCGCCATTGCTCCCGCAACCGGCGCTGAGGCGAGATCAAGCGACGCATAACCAAAGCAGGCGACGAGCATGAGCGCGAGCCCGGGCAGCATGAAGCCCAGGCCAGCCGCAACCGAGCCCCATCGCCCACCGCGCACGGCGCCGAGGTAGCAGCACAATTCGTGGGCTTCCGGGCCGGGCAGCAGTTGGTACACGGCGAGGGCGCGGCGAAAGCGCGCCGACGAAATCCACTGGCGACGCTCGACGAATTCGGCGTCTAACTCGGCGATTTGCGCGGCCGGACCGCCGAACCCGCGGGCGCCGAATCGAAGAAACACCTTGAAGATCGCCAGGGCGGAATCGGGCGCTGCGACGGGGTGCTTTGGATCGGCGTGGTCCATTTGTGCGAGCGTACCTTTGGGTGATTGCGGCGTTCGCGCAGTATTCAGTTTGCATTCGCGGTGGCGGGGTTAAAGTTGGTGGAATGTTGCGGAAATGCCCGCGCAATTTCATGTTCGGATTGCTCGCGCTTTGCCCCGCGTCAGTGGTCATGGCGGTCGACCTTTCCGTGGCCTCGATCGAGATCACGCAGGGACTGCAGACGGCGACGGGCGGTCTGCCGCTGATCGCGCGTAACGCCACGATGGTGCGAGTAAAGATCGCGCTTGTTGGACCGGCGCAACCCGGCGTCGACGCGCTGTTGCGCATCTATTCCAACGGCATCGAGATCCCCGAGTCGCCCGTCTATAGCTCCAACGGCCCGATCACCGCGCCCGTTGTGCCGTTGAGCAACAACATCGACGACACCATCAATTTCCTCTGCCTCCCGCCCGAAGGCGCGGACATCGACTTTGTTGTGACGGTCAACGCGTTCAACACCGTGGTTGAAAGCGACTACAGCAACAACACGCTTTCGGTGCTCGACAAGGCGTTTCTCTGCCGTCGCATGGCGGAGATCGCCTATGTCCCCGTGAATTACACCCCGGGCGGCGGCTTGCCCAACGCGGCCATGATCGAACCCGGCTCTGGCGATACGTTCTTGCGCGCGATCTATAAGACGGGCGACTGGAACTATCACCGTTCGCCGCTGCCGACCTACACGCACACGCAGGACATCATCGTCTCGAACATTCTGCTGTTGAACATGATGAACGACATCCGGCAGAATCAGATTCCCGCAGCGGGCTTCACGCGGCCGGACTTTGTGTTCGGCTGGCTTCCTGGCAATCCGTTCACCGGCAACGGGCAGGCGATTTCGACCCCGGGCGGCGCGGCGTTCGGCAACACCGATCCACTGCGTTTTCAGCGGACATTTGCCCATGAAATCGGGCACTGCTGGGGACAGCCCCACAATCAGGTGAGCATTAGTGTGGTTGGTTTCGACATCGAGCGTCAGCTGCGCGACCCGCTCGGTATTGCGGCGGTCATGCCCGCGACCAAGCGCGATGTGATGGTGGCGGGCTTGAACACGCCCGATGCTTGGGTTGCTTCGATCACCTATCTCGATGCCATCGACGATGCCCGCTCCGCATGCGCGGCGTTCGATGGTGGTGGTGGTGGTGGTGGTGATGGTAATGGCGATGGCGGCGGCGGACCGGCCAATGACAGTGGCGGCGTGCTGCGTATCGCGGGCACGCACGACCATGTGCTTCACCAGGTGCGGCTTGAGCCGACGATGGAGCAGGACGGTGTCGATGTCACTGAAGACAATGCGCGCGGCAATGTGCTCGTCGAGAGTTTTGCCGCCGATGGCGTGCGGCTTCATGCGGTGCGCGTTGACACGCTCGGCTGCCGCGAATCCTGCGGGCAAGCGGGGCATCTGCATCGCGAAACTTCGCTCTTCGTCAATCTTCCCCGCGTGGTCGGCGGTCGCGAGACGGCGCGGGTTCTGGTGCGCGATGTGGGTGATGGGCGAGATGGGCGCAAAATGCGCGATGGGCGCGCAGTAAAGTCGCTCGCGCAGTTGGTGCGTAGTGCGCACGCGCCCGAGATCACCAACTTTGCCGTGACGCCCGCGCATCCTGGCGATATCTCCAGCACAACGCTCGTCGGCCGCATGCGCGTCGATTGGAGCGCGCGCGACGCCGACGGCGACCCAGTGGTGGCCGACCTGCTCTACAGCCCCGATGGCGCAAATGCGTGGTTTCCTGTGGTTCTTGGCGTACAGATTGGCGCAAATCCCGGCGCGGGCACCGACACCTTCGAGTTTGAGAGCGCGCAGTTACCCGCAAGTCGCGGCGCCCATGGCCTGTTCGCCATGCGTGCTAGCGACGGCATGAACAACACGCGCCGCCGCTCGGGCTCGTTCGCGTTCGGTCAGAGTGCGCCTCCCGATGTGCATGTGATCAGCCCCAATGAAACCGATTCCGTCCCCGATGGCGCAACGGTGATCCTGCATGGATCGGCCTGGGATATCGACGATCAGCTGCTGCCCGAAGCGAGCGTCACTTGGACGAGCTCGCGCGATGGCGCGATTGGAACCGGCCGCCTGTTGGCGCGGCGCAATCTTTCGGTTGGAACGCACATCATCACGGTTCGCGGCACCGACTCGGGCGGGCTGTGGGCCGAGCGCTCCGTCACCATCACCGTTACTCCGCGCGTTTACAACAACGCAAACCTCGACGGCATCGGCGTGGTGAACGCGTTCGACTTGATGATCATGCTTTCGACCTGGGGACAAGGGGGGGTCGCGGACATCGATCTCAACGGCGTCGTCAGTTCTCCCGACCTGGCCGAGTTGGTGCAGCGCTGGGGTTACTGAACACCCGCGCGCGCGGCCGATGAACGCGCCATGGATTCTTCAGTCACGGCTTCTTCGGTGAGATCTCGTCCCTTTGATGTGATCGTGGTCGGCCTCGGTGCGATGGGCTCGTGCGCCCTCGAGGCGCTCGCCCGCCGCGGCAAGCGCGTGCTCGGCATCGACCGCTTCGATCCGCCTCACGATCTCGGCTCCTCGCATGGCGGTAGCCGCGTGATCCGCCTGTCCTACTTCGAGCGTCCTGAGTATGTCCCCTTGCTGCGCCGCGCCTACGACGGCTTTGACCGTCTTTCTCGCGACAGCGGCGAGAAACTGCGCTTTGAAACCGGTTTGGTTGCCGGCGGCGCGTACGGCAACCCGGTCTCGGCGGGAATGCTTCGCAGCGCCCGCGAGCATGACCTCATGGTGGATGCGATGGATGGCCGCGAGCTCATGCGGCGTTTCCCGCAGTTCAGCGTGCCGGCCAATTGGGAGATCGTGACGGAAAAACAGGGCGGTTTCGTGCGGCCCGAGGCGGTGATCCGCTCGGCGCTGGCGTTGGCGGTTCGATCGGGCGCGTCGATCGAGCGCAATGCTCCCGTCACCAGTTGGGGCGTGAACGGGCACGGTGCGTGGGTCGAGGCGGGGCATGGGCGGTTCGAAGCATCGGCGCTGGTGTTGGCGGGCGGAGCGTGGATGCCGCAGCTCATGGGCTCGGTCGGTCCCAAGCTCGAACCCACCCGCCAGACCATCGTTTGGATCGACGACGCGGGCGATCCCGCCTGGGGACACGAGGCGATGCCGGTTTGGCTGTTCGATCGCGGCGAACAGCCCGCGGTGTACGGTGTTCCGTCGTCTGCAGGAATGGGCTTGCCGCAAGGCTTGCCGCAAGGAATGAAGGTCGGGCTGCACGGCGGGGGGCCGGTGGTGCGACCCGAGCAGATTCGTGAGGTGCCCAGCGCGGAGATCGTGGCCGAGACGGTCGCCGCCGCGGCCGAGCGCATCGTCGGCGCAGGAACGCGCGCAGTCGCCGGCGCCAAGCATTGCCTCTACACCATGTCGCCGGACACCGACTTTGTCGTCGGCCTCCATCCTGCACATCCGCAGGTCGCCATTGCGGGCGGATTCAGCGGGCACGGCTTCAAATTCGCGCCGGTCATCGGCGAGGCGCTCGCCGATCTCGCCACAAAGGGCAAGACCACGCTGCCCATTGGCTTCCTCTCCCCAACCCGCTCATAACGCCTTGTTTGAGCGGCATAGGTCTGAGCAGCTGCGCCAACTCATGCCGCCAACTCATGCCGCCAACTCATGCGTCCAGTTCTAGCGCGCCAAATAAAAAGGGCCATTGCGGGATCGGCTCCGCAATAGCCCCATGGGGGAAAAGATCATTTTTAAACGTCGCCCGAAAGCAACGGTGGGACTATACGGTGGAACTGTCGTTGTGATGTTCTACGGAAGCGCAATGGTCGATTTTTCCAAATTTTTTGGGAGTAGTGCCATTTTATGTGGGGATGCTTCCCTGTGGTTTACATTGATTGATTGGAGCCCGCGCTCAGGTACTGCTTCATAACTGCGGACCGCGTTCAATCAATCAGGGTTGCTTCGCATCAACTTTCTTGGTTGGCGCGACCGCATCGTCGCTCGCGCCCGCGGCCCATAAGATTCCGCCCTCGATGTGCTTGAGGAACAGAGGTTCGGCGTAGCTCTCAGAGGTATGCCCGCCACCGGTGTACCACGCGCGCCCGCCCTGGAACTCGTGATACCAGGCGATCGGGTGATCGCCGTCCATGTTGGCGCCAGTAATGGTCGAATCATCAAGGTTTGCCAGCACTTTGACGCGTGAGCGCGGATTGCTGGTGTAGACATACCACTCGTCGTGGCGGGGCCATTGCGCGGGCAGCATGCGCGTCGATCGGTGGGTTTGATCCTCCACCCGCACCATGGCATCCTGAATGGCGGGGTGGGTCTTGAAGTACGCGCCAACGAGTTCGCCGTACCACGGCCAGGTGTGCTCGGTGTCTGCTGCCGAATGCACGCCTGCATATCCACCGCCTGCGTGAATGTAACCCTCGAGCGCCGCCTGCTGGGCATCGTTGAGAATGTCTCCAGTGGTCGACATAAACACCAGTGCGCGGTAACGCTTGAGGTTGTCGGCTGAGAACACGGCGGCGTCTTCGGTGGCGTCAATCTCGTAGCGGTCGGACAGGAGCGCGCGAATCGCCTTGATGCCGTCGGGGATCGATTGGTGGCGGAACCCAGCGGTCTTCGAGAACACGAGCAGGCGCGGCCGCTCCTGAACTGGCGTGACTTGCGGCTTCGGTTGCGCTGCGGCGGGCTTCGCTGGCGCGGTTTGCCCCGCGCAGTTCGTGAGCGCGGCGGCGACGAACATTGCGCTGAAACCGAGGAGTCGAAGTGGGATCGCGTGTGCGGGTCGGGTTGTCAGCATTGGTTGAGCGTCTCGTTGCGGGCAGAGTCTGTCAAGCGGCAATGATTGATTTGCTCGTGGTCACCCTGAGTCGTACTCTTGCGTTTGATGCTCCTATCGGAACTGCAGGACATATTCACCGATCGACGCAGGGCTCCGGGTGATTTGCGGAGCATGCTCGAGCAATGCGCGCGCGCGCTCGGCGAAGCGGCCTGCGGCGAAACTTGCGAAATCTGGATCTGGCGATCGGCGGTCGAAGGAGACCGACACCTCGAGCGGATCGCGCTGTTCGGGCAGGGGCTCGTCGAAAATCCTTTCGCGGTGCTCGATATCGAGTGGTCCTATCCGCGGGAGTTCCATATTGAGCCCGAGGTTGAGCCCGAGGTTGAGCCCGAGGCTGAGCCCGAGGCGGCCGGCCGACAGATCGTGCATCTTGCCATTGGACCGTACGGGTTCGCCACGATTGTGCGTCCGACGGCGTCTGGCATCGCCGACTTTGACCAGCTGCTCGTTTGCGCTGCGGCGATCGGCGACAACATCGTCGGCTTTCTTCCGCGCGAAGAACTCGAGTTCAGCAATCAATGGCTGCTGAAGCGCAACGCCTTCGACCGCCGCGCGGCGACTTCGCTTGCGGCGGTGACTTCGCTCGACCAACTCGGGTTGCTCGTCGGAGAGCTGAGCGAATCGTTGTTGCCCATTGAGATCATGGGGATCTATTTCATCGACCCAGTGTCGACGCGCCTTCGGCTGGTGCATGCCGTGGGGCTCAACGAACAAGAGCGGCGTAACGCCGAGCGCACCGCGCCAGGGCGCCATCCTGGCGAGGTGATGCGCACGGGCAAGGGCATCGATATCCCAGACACGACGTTGCTCGACACGCATGATGATCACTCGGGACATGGTCGGCCGGTTCGTTCGCGCCTGTTCCTTCCCGTGTTGCTCGAGGGCACTGCGATCGGCGCCATTGGGTTTGCCAGTGCGCGCAAGGAGTGCTTTGGACAGCGCCATCGGCAAGCGCTGGCGTTTCTTTGCGCGCTTGCGGGAACCACCTACGCTCGACTGCGGGCGGAGCTCCAGATCAATCGTGCCGGCGCGCTTACTGAGGCGGTATCCACGGCCAACGAGCGTCTGCTGCGCGCCATGGATTGGCGACACGCGGCCACGGCGGCACTCGCACTTGTCGGCCAGATATTGGATGCGGGCGCGCTTGCCGTCGTGCGGCTTGAGGCCGATGAACGCGGTGAGCAACTGGACTTCGTCTGGCAGCCCGTCTTCGGTGCGCCGTGGCTCAATCGCGATCGCGTCGTCCGCCTCGCTGGCGTCGAGCGGCCGCGTTTGTCGCGCGGCGACGCTATCGATGTCGAAATCGGTGCATCGCAGCCATTGGCAACGCTCAAGCCGCTGATCGTGGATGGAGAACTCTGGGGCGTCCTCGCGTACGAACCTAAGGAGAATGCGCCTTTTCCTCTCACGAGGGGTGAGCGTTCGGCGCTGCGCGCGCTGGCCAACGGAGTAGTCGCGACGATCGAGCGCGAGCGCATGGATCGAGAATTGCGCCAACGCGAGAAGGTCGATGCGGTGAACAAACTCGCGTCGGGTGTTGCCAACGAATTCAACAACTTGCTGTGGCCGATGGTGCTCTACAGCGACATGCTCGAACGGGTGCCGACGCTCGACGATCGATCGCTGAGGATGGTGCGCGACATCCGCCGATCGGCGGGCCGCGCGAGCGAACTTGTGCAACAGGTGTTCACCATCTCGCGCAGCCGTGATTCGTTGCTGCAGGTGATTGACATCGCGGAGCTTGCCATCGAGGTTTCAGCGAGCGCGCAAGGCCGAGCGTTCCCGGGCGTGAAGATCGATTCGGTCATCGACGCCGACGCCGGCTCGGTGCTCGGCGATGAGGAAGCGGTGCGGCAGTTGCTGACCGATTGCGTCAACCATGCGTTGCAGTCGATTGGCTCAATCAGCGGCGAACTTCGCCTGGAACTCGAGCGCGTCGAACTCGATCGCGGAGTTTGGATCCGAATTCTCATCGAGGACAACGGTCGCGCCAACCCCAAAACGCAGGTGAGCATGACGGCAGCTCATCGCATCGCCGCCGAGCTCGGCGGGCAGTTGGTGGTGCGTGCGCTTGCGATGCATCAGCTGTCGCGCGAAATCCTGCTTCCGATCATGCTTCGCGAAGCCCCGGCGCATCATGAGGAGGTCGAGTCGGCCACCCAATCTCTGCAGCTGCAATCGACGGCGGAGCTCATTCTCCTTGTCGACGATGATGGCGCCGTGCTCGAGGTTGCGCGTCAGATATTGGAGAGCCTCGGCTACGAGGTCATCGCCTGCGCGACTCCGAAGCAGGCGCTGATGTCGATTGCGGATACTTCGTTGCCCATTGCGCTGCTGCTCACCGATTTGGCGATGCCGGGCATGGACGGGCTTGAACTTGCCCGCGAGGCGAAGAAGATTCGCCCCTCGATGCCGATCGTTTGTTGCACAGGATTCGGCGATGCGCGTTCGGAACGGATGGCAAAGGAAATCGGGATTGCGGCGTTCATCCGCAAGCCGATCGACTTCGAGCAATATGCCCAAACGATCCGGGCCGCGATCGACGCATCTCCGCGCGCGTGACGACGCTTGATGCGCTGACTTGCATCGGAGTCAGTGCGGCGGATTGAGGATCTGCGCCTTGGCAACGCTGTACTCCGCCTCGGACATCGCGCCTGCGTCCAACGCGGCCTTGAGGTCAATCAGCTGACGGCCCATGATTGGCCATGATTGCCCATGGTTGGCGCTTCCTGGCGGGGGCTGCCACCAACTGCGATGCATCCCTGCAGCGCCGCGACCGCGCCAAAGATGGCCAGCGCGGGAAGGGTGCGCCGCGAGCGCAAAATATGGTCGCGGATCGCCGCAGCGCGCGCGACGCGGGCTTGCTGTCGGTCGCTGTCTCGATCGCGGGAGGATGGGTGGAGGTCAGAGTTCATGATGTTTCTTTGCTGAGTGCGCGGGTTGGATTTTCGGCGAAGACGCGCGGACGCGCTGCGTTCACCTTGAATTCCCTCACGACTTTCTACGGTACTGAAGCGAGACCACCACGATGCAGAGATTGAGTCCGGAGGTTCCCAAAGCTCCGACGATGGATTCCATTTCACCGTACTTCTCGGTGTAGACAAACAAGCAAAGGTTCGCGACGGCAAACATCGCCCAGGCGGGGATCGAGACTCCATCGGCGTTGCGCCGATGCACGATGGTCAGAAGTTGCAGGCCAGAAGCGGCGGGGAAAATAATCGCGGGAACCCAGCCGAGGATTTCGAAGACCCATGGTCCCATCGAGGGCAGCATCGAGAGCAGCATGGTGGGCATCATGGCAGTGGTATCGGGACGATGGGCTCGCCGACTTTGCCGATCGCAATCTGCCCGTTGCCGCGCGAATTTGAATTGGCGCGCTGCTCGCTGCGTATACCTTGCCCTCTATGCCATTGCGTCTCCCCCTGGCCGCCCGATTTGCTGTCTTGCCTGTGGCGCTATTCACCGCATTGCTGACCGCATTGCTCGCGGGCGCGGCGCACATCGCGCCCCCGGTCGGTGAGCAGCTCGAGAAGTCGCCCGTCGAGAAGTTGTCCGCCGAGAAGCTGTCCGCCGAGAAGCTGTCCACTGACGAGCTCCTCGTTCAGAAGGCGACCGCCGCGCGCGACTCTTGGTACGCGTATCAGGAGCTGATCAAGCCGGCCGCGCCTGCGGTTCGTGACGGCGCGTGGTGCCGCAACGACATCGATCGGTTCATCTTGGCCCCAATCGAGGCTAGCGGCGAGGCTGCCGGCGAGGCTAGCGGCGAGGCTGCAGGAGCGAGCGCCGCTCTTCATCCCGCGCCGCAAGCGACCCGCGAAACGCTCATCCGCCGCGCGACCTACGACCTGACTGGCCTTCCTCCCACGCCCGAAGAGGTCGACGCGTTCGTGAAGGATCCATCGGCCGATGCTTACGAACGCCTCGTCGATCGTCTGCTCGCGAGTCCCCACTATGGCGAGAAATGGGCGCGCCACTGGCTCGACCTCATGCGCTACGCCGACACCAACGGCTTCGAGCGCGACGGCGACAAAGAGGCCGCGTGGAAGTACCGCGACTTTGTGGTGCGCGCGCTGAACGACGACATGCCTTACGCGCGCTTCGTTCGCGCCCATGTTGCGGGCGACGAGTTGGCCGACCGCGACTTCGACACCCTCGTCGCGACGGGCTTCTTCCGGCTCGGCCTGTGGGACGACGAAGTTCCTGATCTCGCGCAGGCGCTGGCCGACGACATGGACTCGATGGTCGACACCACCGCGCGCACATTTCTCGGCATAAGCATGGGCTGCTGCCGTTGCCACGATCACAAGGGCGACCCGCTGCGGCAGAAGGAGTACTTCCAATTTGCCGCGTATTTCGCGGGTGTTGCGCCTTACAAGGATTCGGCGTTCAACTCGATCAAGGCGGAGAATGTGATGCGCATGGTGCGCAACGACTTCGGCAAGGCTGATCCCGAGGCGGAGCTCAAGAGTTTCAACGCCCGCCGCGATGCGACGGTGTCGGAGATTCGCGCGCTGGAGGCACAGTCGGGGCGAGCGGTGCTCGATGCGTATCCAGACGCGGCGCCGGCTGACGGTCTGGTTGCCCAGCTCAAGTTCGAGGACGCGAAGAGCGCGAGCGCGGTGAACTCCGTCGCCGGCGCGGCTGCGGCGAGTGTGCGCGATGCGGGCTTCGAGGCGCCGGGCATCATCGGCAAGTGTTTCCATTTCGACGGCGGCGACGACCGCGTTGAGCTCGAGCGTCCTGTCAGCGACGACTTCACCATCTCGTTTTTCTTCCGCACCACCGATGTTGGTGGCGGCTCCGACGCCGACCGCCGCTGGTTCTTGGGCAAAGGCCTCGTCGATGGCGAAGTGCCAGGAATCGTGCGGGATTTCGGGGTTTCCTATGTCGGCAACGGATATGTCAGCGCAGGCACTGGCGATCCAGAGACCTTCGTGAGTTCAGGCCCGGGCCACAACGATGGGCGTTGGCACCATGTTGCCTTCACCCGCGAGCGGGCATCGGGCTCCATCGCGCTTTACATCGACGGCGCGCCCGTTGATCGCGCGCGCGGTTCCAAGGCGCGGCTCGACACTCCGCGCAAGCTCGCCATCGGCGCGATGCTTCCGGGTGGAGGCGCGTTCAGCGGTGACATCGACGAAGTGCGGCTCTACGACCGCGTGCTGAGCGAAGAGACGGTGCGCGCGATCTCGTTCGGCTTTGCGCCGATGGCCGAAGTCCGCGCCGATCTCGCAACGCGCGCAGGCGAGCCGGCGGCGAAGCGCTTCGAGGAGTTGCATGCGCAACTCGGCGCGATGCGCGCGCCCGACTGGAAGGGCGAGACGGTTCTGGCCGTGCGCGAAATGTCGGCGCCGCGCGAAGTGCGGGTGATGATCCGCGGCAGTCCGCACGCGCTCGGCGATGTGGTTGAGCCTGGAGTGCCGGTGATGGCGGCGCGCTTTGCGCCCGAGCCGGCGGTCAAGCCTGCACACGGCGAGAGCTCGGGTCGCCGACTTGCCCTCGCCAACTGGATGGTCGACGCGCGCAACGGCCTGGCATGGCGCACCATCGTCAATCGCCTTTGGCAGCATCACTTTGGCGTGGGAATCGTGCCGACGCCCAACGATCTCGGTCGCCTCGGCGAGCCGCCCACCAATCCCGAGCTGCTCGATTGGCTTGCGGCAACCATGGTCGAGAAGGGCGGCAGCCTCAAGGCGATGCACCGCCTGATGATGACCAGTGCCACTTACCGCATGTCGAGCGTGGCGGGCGAAACCGAACTTGCCAAGGACGCGCCCAACGATCTGCTCACCCGTTTTCGGATGCGCCGACTTGGCGCTGAGGAACTGCGCGACTCGATGCTGGTTGCCAACGGCACGCTCAACGCGGCCATCGGCGGCGCGCCGGTATTGCCGCCGCTGCCGGACGAAGTTCTGCAGACATCGTCGCGACCAGGCGAGGTGTGGCCGCTCACCGACAAGGAGTCGTGGACGCGGCGCAGCATCTACATCAAGCTCAAGCGTTCGCTGCAACATCCGCTGCTGACGGCGTTCGATCTCGCTGACCTCGATGGTGCGTGCCCAGTGCGCTTTGCAACCGTTGTGCCTACGCAAGCGCTGTCGATGATCAATGGCGACCTCACCAACGAGGAGGCCGCGCAATTGGCGCGCCGCGTGGAGCGCGAGTGTCCCGGCGACCGCCGCGCGCAGATCGCCCGCGCGCGCGCACTCACCAGCGGCCGCGCGCCCAGCGTTGTTGAGATCGACGAAGCCATCGCATTTCTCGACGAAATCCAGCAGAAAGAAGGCCTCTCGCCCGAGCAGGCCATGAACAGCCTCTGCCTGGTCTGCTTCAACATGAACGAGTTTTTGTACATCGACTGAGCGCGCGCGAAAGATGAACACGACATGAGCGACCAACTCCATCGACCCATGAACACCTTCTGCGGCCGCACGCGCCGCGAGTTTCTCTGGCAGGCCGGCGGCGCGTTCACTTCGGTTGCGCTGGCGGGAATGCTGGCGAAGGATGGATTTCTCGGCAAGCAGGCGCTCGCCTTCGACGGCACCACGCCGTTGGTGAAGCCATCGGGCAATCCGCTCGGCGCCAAGCCGTCGATGCTGCCGGGCAAGGCCAAGAGCGTGATCTTTGTGTTTTGCTACGGCGGTCCTAGCCACATCGACACCTACGACTACAAGCCCGATCTCTTCAAGTACGACGGGCAAACCGTCAAGGTCAAGACCAAGGGCCGCGGCGGCGACAAGAGCGAAGGCCGTGTGGTTGGGCCGAAGTGGAAGTTCCGCCAGTACGGCCAGTGCGGCGCGTGGGTGAGCGATCTCTTTCCGCACACCGCGCAGTGCGTCGACGACATGGCGTTCGTCAAGAGCATGTACGCCGACAGTCCGATCCACGGCTCGGCGATGTTGATGATGAACTCGGGCAAGGTGCTCGGCGGTCCTGCGCTTGGTTCATGGGCGAATTACGGCCTGGGAACGGTGAATCAGAACTTGCCCGGCTTCGTGGTGATGCTCGACAGCGCGGGCGGACCGATCTCGGGCGCAAAAAATTGGTCGAGCGGCTACATGCCCGCGATCTATCAGGGCACGGTGTTGCGCGGCGAAGGCCCGCCGATTCTTGATCTCGCAAACCCTGAGGGGCGCAGCGACGGACTGCAGCGGGCGATGCTCGATCGGGTGAAGCTTTGGAATTCGCGCCACGCTCTGTTGCGCTCGGGCAACACCGAGTTGGAGAGTCGCATCGAGAGCTACGAGCTTGCATACCGCATGCAATCGACCGCGCCCGAAGCGGTGGATTTGTCGGGCGAATCGAAGGAAACCAAGGAGCTCTACGGTTGCGACCAAGAGCGCACCCGCGAGTTCGGTGACAAGTTGTTGCTCGCTCGCCGACTGGTCGAGCGCGGCGTGCGCTTTGTGCAGGTTTACGCCGGCGGCGGTCACAACGACGAGTCGTGGGATGCGCACGGCGACCTCAAGCAGAATCATGACTTTCACGCCGGACGCACCGACAAGCCGGTCGCGGGATTGCTCAAGGATCTCAAGCGGCGCGGTCTTCTCGACGAAACGCTGGTGATTTGGGGCGGCGAGTTCGGCCGTCAGCCAACCGCCGAATACGCGCAGGGCACGGGCCGCGACCACAATTCATACGGCTTCACCATGTGGATGGCCGGCGGCGGCATCAAGGGCGGCACGACGGTCGGCTACACCGACGAGCTCGGCTCGATCGGCGTCGACAAGCGCTTCCATGTGAAAGACCTCCATGCCACCGTGCTCGCCTGCATGGGGCTCGATCCGAATCACCTGACCTACTTCTACGCGGGGCTTGATCAGAAGCTGGTCGGCGTGGAGGGAGCGGAGCCGATTCGCGAGATCATGGCGTGAATGAGGCAGCCTTGCCCGCGGCGCCTTCGCCGCTACGCTGCGCCGATGCATCGCGCTTTCGTCGTCGTCGTTCTCGGATTGGCCGCCGGTTGCTCCTCGCGATTTGATTCGTCGGAGCAAGCTCATGCATGGCCGCAAGCATGGCCGCAAAGTTGGCCGCAAGCCGCCGGCCCAAATGCCAATTGGATCGTGCCCCACGCCGATGCTCCGATCAACTGGAGCGTTGCGCGCAACGAGAACATCGCCTGGCGCTGCCCGCTTCCCAACTCCGGGCAAGGCGGCATCGCTGTCGCGGGAAACCTGCTGTTTGTCGAGAGTTTTCCGCAGCAGGATCCGAATGCGCCGCGGCAATCGAGCACCGTGCTCGGCCACGCCATCGACCGCAGCACCGGCAAACTTCTCTGGTCGGTCACGCTGGAAGGCCGCCGCGCCAGTTCGCAGATGTACGCGTTTAGTGACTCGACCTCGTGGTCGCCGATCGCCGACGAGACTCGCGTGTGGTTCTTCAATTCCTCTGGATCGATGGCGTGTTTCGACCACGCGGGCACCGAGATCTGGCGGCGCGACTTTCGTCCGCAGCCCGATGCGTTTCCCTTCAATCGCCAGTGCGAGCCGATCCTCGCTGGCGAGCTCATCGTGACTATCGAGCCGCTGGGGTTGACGCACTCGCGCTTTGATCCGCTGTGTCGCGACTGGAACTTTCTGCAGGCGATCGACCGCAGCACGGGCACACTCGTCTGGACTTCGCGCGATCCGTGCACTTTCTATTGCACGCCTGTGCTCGGTCCGCACGGCATCCTGATCGGGCGGGGCGGGCCGCACGATGTTCCCGAGAAGCCGGTCGGGCTCTCGATGATCGATCCCGCCGACGGAACGCGCGTGTGGTCCTATGAGCCGAAGGACGACGGCGGCTGGGAGGCGCTCTACGCGCTGCATTCCGACGAGCGCTACGCGTACTGGTTTCGCAACGACCGCGAGCAGTCGCATGTTGTTCTCGATGCGGCAACGGGCACCCTCGTGCGCGAGCAGCCGCTCGGCAAGTACGCCGATGTGCTGCGCTTCGATCCCACCACGCTCGTCCCGACGAAGCTCGTGAACGCGGACATCCGTCGTCTTTCCGATCCCGTGCATCCGCTCGCGCCGGGCGAGCAACTCCATGTTCATCCGCAGTGGCACGCGAACATCGTTGCGGGCGGATTTCACTGGTTCCTCTGCACGACCAACAACCGCCGCAACAGCCTCGCGCCGCCCGGGCACAGCGGGCCGGCGTATTCGCTCGGCCGCGTGCATGTCGAGACGGGCCGCGTGGAGTACATGGAACTTCCGGTCGGCGTCGACGCTGCGGGCGTGCGGAAGTACGGCGCGCCGCTGAGCACGAAGACCGTCGACGCGCGCGGCATCGAGATCGCCGACGAGGATCGCTCGCGCACCGACGGCTGGGAGATCGACGCGTTCTTCCCCACGCCCGTTGTGCTCGGTCGTCATCTCTACATCACGACGACGCTCGGCACGGTGTACGTGGTTGACACAACGGTCGAGGATCTCGACCAGCGCTCGTTGGTGAGCGTCAACGACCTCGGCCCGCTCGGCGACACTTGGTCGATGAGCGGCCCGTCGTTTGTCGACGGAACGCTCTATCACCGCAGCGCGCGCGAAGTCGTGGCGATCGGCCGCGGTCACTAGATTTTCCCCATGAGTACAGCGTCGACTCCATCCACTGCGTATCGCGGCGTTGATATGGCTCGCGGTATTGCGCTGCTCGGAATTCTGTTTGTGAATGTGCGCTTGTACTTCTGGCCGCTGGGCGTGGCGATCGATCCCGTCATCGTTCCCGAAGGACTCTGGCCCACCATCAGCGATCGCGCGGCATGGTCGGTCGCCGAGTTCCTGTGCACTTACAAGTTCAATTCGCTCTTCTCGATCCTGTTCGGATTTGCATTGGCGCTGCAGGTCGATCAGGTGATCGCGGCGGGCGGGTCGATCTGGAAGTTCGGCGCGCGTCGGCTGAGCGTGTTGTTGCTCATCGGTGTCACGCATGGAATCCTCATTTGGTACGGCGACATCCTGCTGCTCTATTCGGTCCTGGGGATCGTTGTGATCGCGTGCGCCCGCGTTCCAGCCAAGTGGATCGGCCGCGCGATTCTCGCGATCGCGATCATTCTTGTGACCATCACCGCGATCTCGGCACCGACGCGCTGGGCGACCTACGCGCATCCTGAATGGTTTGGACTGCCCAGCATCGCGGACATGCATGGCGTCGCAGACAAGCATGGCGCCGCCGGGCAAAGTGCGGCAATCGCGGCCGATGCGCCCCGTGGTTACGCGGCCATGGTTGAGTCGAACTTCGACATCGGCCACCCGGTTTGGCGCGACGGCGAAACCGCCGCCTACCGCGAAGGCCCGTTCCTTGACGCGCTGCTGTTTCGCGCCGTCTCGTATCGGTATCAGCATGTCGTGTGGCTCAAGGGCTACGGCTGGCACGCATTGACGATGATGCTGTTCGGCCTCTACGCGTTGCGCACCGGACTCTTCGGTGCGGAGGCTTCGGCGCGTCGGCGGCGCATGGGCTCGATTGCGCTGGCGGTCGGGCTTCCGCTTTCGGCGATAGCGGTCGTGCCCTTCTGGCTGCCTGGCGTCGATCATCACACCGCCAGCGCATGGCACGCGATGGGCCTCGAGTGTGGCGGTCTTGTGCTGCCGATTGCCTATGCAACGCTGTTGGTCGAGTTCGTCCCGCGACTTTCGTCCATCATCTCCACGCCGCTCGAACGCGCGGGCCGCATGGGGGTCACCCTCTTTGTGTGCGAGTCAATCTGCTGCACGGCGCTGGCGAACTGGTGGGGCTTTGGTTGGTTTGGCACCATGCTCGATCTCGAGGTTTCGGTGATCGCCGTTGCGGTGTGGTGCGTGATGCTGCTCTTTGCCACGGTTTGGTTGCGCGTGTTCAAGGTGGGGCCGCTTGAGGAACTCTGGCAGCCGCGTTCCCGCCATCCATCGGTCGGTTCGAGCGCCAAGTGAACCGAGGCAGAATCCCACGGCGCGCGGATGCTGCTGTAGGATGCGTGATCAATGCACGCTCCGAACTTCAGTCTCGATGGCAAGGTCGCGCTCGTCACCGGTTCGTCGAAGGGTCTCGGCAAAGCGATGGCGTTTGCGCTCGGCTCTGCCGGAGCCAAGGTTGCCTTCAACTACGCCAATGACAAGCAGTGGGCGGAGAAGACCTTCGCCGAGTACACCGCCGAGGGCTACAAAGGCGGTCTCTTTCGCGCGAGCGTGATCGACGAGGCCGAAGTCACGCGGCTCAATAGCGAGATCGCCGCGCAGCTCGGTCCGATCGACATCGTCGTGGTGAGCGCCACGCCCGCGCAGCCGCTCAAGCCGATCGAGCAGTACGACTGGGATTTCTACCAGTCGATGTACGACTACTTCGTCAAGAGCCCGTACCTGCTCACCCGCGCCGCGCTGCCGCACATGAAGAAGCAGAAGTGGGGCCGCATCATCAACATCACCAGCGAGGTGTTCAGTCGCGGTGTGTCGCCGTTCTCCGCGTATGTCGCGGCAAAGGGCGGGCAGATCGGCTGGTCGCGCTCGATGGCCAACGAGCTCGCGCCCTTCGGCATCACGGTGAACATGCTCGCGCCCGGCTGGATTCCCGTCGAGCGTCATGCGGAGGATTCCGAAGCCGACAAGGAGTCGTACCGTCGGCTGATCCCGATGGGTCGATGGGGCGTGCCGCCTGATCTCGCGGGGACGATCGTGTACCTCGCTAGCGAATCGTCGAATTTCGTAACCGGACAAGACATCCATGTGAACGGCGGCATGACGGTCGGTTGACCGCGGCCTCTCGAAAAGTTGAGAAAAAACCTATGAAGAAGCTGATTTCGATTGTCGCCCTCGCGTCCTTGAGCTTTGGCCTTCTGGCCGCGTCGCCTGTTGCAGGTGTTGAGAGCGATCTCGTCGCTGCGCAGAAGGCGCGCATCGCTGCCTTCAAGACCGCGCCAAAGAAGCGCCCGCATGTTGCGTTCGTGTCCAACGGCGTTGCCGATTTCTGGACCATCGCCAAGGCGGGCGCCATCGCCGCGGGCAAGGACAAGTCGATCGACTGCGATGTGACGGTGGAGTTTCCTGGCGGAGGTCTCGCCGACCAGAAGCGCATGCTCGAGGACCTTGTCATCAAGGGCATCGACGGCATTTCCGTGAGCCCAATCGATCCGACCAATCAGGCCGAAGTGCTCGCGCTTATCGCTGAGAAGTCGCTGCTCATCACCAACGACAGCGATGCGCCCAAGGCCCCGCGCCTGTGTTACATCGGCATGGACAACTACGACGCCGGCCTGATGTGCGGCAAGCTTGCGCGCGATGGCTGCAAGGGCGGCGAGGTCGCGATCTTCATCGGTCGGCTTGAGCAGGACAACGCCAAGCGTCGTCGCCAGGGCTTCATCGATGGTTTGCTCGGTCGCGCTCCCGACGCCACCCGCTACGACGAGCCGTCGAAGGTCATCACCGAGGCGGGCTACACCATCGTCGGAACCTGGACCGATTCGTTCGACCGCGCGAAGGCGAAGGCGAACATCGAGGATGTGATGATCAAGTACCCGAAGCTCGCGCTGATGACGGGGCTGTTTGAATACAACTCGGTGCTCGCGGTCGAGGTCATCAAGCAGACGGGCAAGGAAGGCAAGGTTCAGCTCGCTGGTTTTGACGAGGGCGCCGATGTCATCGCCGCGATCAAGGAAGGCTTCGTGCTCGGCACCGTTGTGCAGGATCCGTACGCGTACGGCTTCGAGAGCGTGAAGGTGCTGAGCGCGTTCTGCAGGGGCGACATGTCGATGGTGCCGGCGAGCGGCGTGATCAACATCTCGGCGCGCGTGATCAAGAAGGACAATGCTGAGTCGTTCTGGAAGGACTTGAAGGCGAAGATTGCGGCCGGCAAGGAATCCGGCAAGGCCCCCAGCAAGAACTCCGGCAAGTAACCCGGTGCTCCCCGCGCCGAGCATTGCTTCTGACAAGCCCGTCCTTCTCCGCGTCCGCGGCGTTGGTCGTCGCTATGCCGGCGTTACCGCGCTTGCGGACATCGATGTCGATGTGCGCGGCGGCGAGGTGCTCGCGATCGTCGGTGAAAACGGCGCGGGAAAGTCGACGCTTCTGAAGATTCTCTCTGGCATCGTGCAGCCGAGCGAGGGCGAACTCGATGTTGCGGATGAGTCGGGGCAACTGTGCCCCGTCGAGCTGCACGGCGTGCGGGAGGCAACGCGCGCGGGCATTGCGCTTGTGCATCAGGAGCTGAATCTCGCGGAGAATCTCGATATTGCCGGCTCGATTTTTCTTGGCCGCGAGCCGTCGCGCTTTGGCGTGCTTGATTTGGCGGCGATGCGGCGCGCGTCGAAAAGTTGGCTCGCGCTTGTCGGGCTTGACCTCGATCCCGGCACGCTGTGCGGAACGCTGCCCATCGCGCAGCGGCAGTTAGTTGAAATTGCCAAGGCGCTTTCCTGCGAGGCGCGCGTGCTGATTCTCGACGAGCCGACCTCGAGCCTCTCCGCGCCCGAAGCCGATCGGCTGCTCGGGATCATGGACGAACTGCGCAGTCGCGGAGTTGCCATCGTCTTCGTGTCGCATCATCTCGAGGAGATCATGCGCATCGCCGATCGGGTGATCGTGCTGCGCGATGGCCGCACCACTGGCGAGCTGGCGCGCGGCGAGTACGACCGCGCGGCGGTGGAGCGACTGATGGTCGGGCGCGAGATTGTTCGCGAGGAACGGCGCGCTACTCGTGCGGGCGGCGCGGTGCGGCTGCGCGTCGAGGCCGTGGTGGGCGCGCATCAGCGGCGAGTCCCGGTGTCGCTCGAGGTTCGCGCGGGCGAGATCGTCGGACTCGCGGGACTTGTGGGCGCGGGGCGCACCGAATTGCTCGAGGCGATCGCGGGTGTGACGACGCACGGCGGCCGCGTGCATCTCGATGGCACGCAGCTCGTCGGCGATGCGTCGAAGCGGGTGCGGCGCGGGCTGGGCATCGTTCCCGAGGATCGCGCGCGCAACGGCCTGTTTCTCGAGGATCCGGTGTCGGTGAACATGTCGATGGCGTGGATCGGCCGTCATTGCCGTTCGCGCATCATCGACGCGCACGGCGAGCGAACGCTGGTCGGACGCATGGTGGCGCGCATGCAGTTGCGTCCCACGAATCCCGCGCGGCTGGTGCAGACGCTTTCCGGCGGAAACCAGCAGAAGTCGGTCATCGGCCGTTGGCTGGCCGTCGATCCCGGCGTGTTGCTGCTCGACGAACCGACCCGCGGAGTCGATGTGGGCGCGCGCGCCGAGATTCACGCTGAAATCAGGCGTTTGGCCGATGCGGGCAGCGCCGTCCTCTTTGCCTCCAGCGAACTCGAGGAGGTCCTGCTGCTCGCCGACCGCATCATCGTCATGCACGAAGGTTCGTTGATGGGCGAACTGGCCGCGCACGAAGCCACCAGAGTCGCGATCATGCGCCTTGCGACTGGCGGCATGCAGTCGTGATGGACTTGATTGACAGCGCCACGCCAAAAGCATCATGAAACAAGCACCATGAAAAAAGCCTTGGGCATCATCGGAATCTTCGCTGCGATCTTCCTGTTCGCCTCCATCTACGGCGACAACTTTCTCACCGGCCTCAATCTGCAGCAGCTCACCAACCGAGCCGCGCTTTGCTCGATTCTTGCTCTTGGCGCGAGCCTGGTGATCGTGACCGGCGGCATCGATCTCTCGATTGGATCGGTCGTGTGCCTCGCGGGCATCACCACGCCTTGGCTGCTGGTGGAGAAGGGCTGGACGCCGATGCAGGTCCTCCCGCTCGTCCTTGTTATGTCGGCGTTCATTGGACTGTGTCACGGACTGCTGGTGACCAAGCTCAGGCTGCAGCCGTTTCTGGTCACGCTGTGCGGGCTGCTGCTATATCGCGGTATCGCCCGCTGGATGACCGGTGACCAATCGCAGGGCTTTCAAGGCGAATTCGGCGATGTGCGCGCGCTCGCCCTCGCGAAGTTCTCCATTCCCGGCATCGAGAACTATCGCATTCCCGCAACGGTCATTCCGATGTTCGTGCTGGCGCTGCTGATCGGGCTCTTCTTCTCGCGCACCGTCTGGGGCCGTTGGCTTCTGGCTACGGGTCGCAACGAAAGTGCCGCGCGCTATTCGGGCGTGCCGACCGCGCGGCTCATCACCCTTTCGTACATGGCCTGCAGCCTGCTCGCTGGTTTCGGCGGCATGCTGTTCATCTTCGACATCGGCAGCGCACAACCTTCCGACTTCGGAAATTTCTACGAGCTGTACGCGATTGCCGCCGCCGTGCTCGGCGGATGCAGCTTGCGCGGTGGCGAGATCAGCGTGGTTGGCGTGTTGTTCGGCGCCGCGACTTTGCAGGTCCTTCGCACCACCATCACGCTGGTCGGGCTATCGTCGCAACTGGAGTTCGCCGTCATCGGCGCGGTGCTCCTGGTTGGCGTTGCCGCCGACGAGCTCATCCGCCGCTTCAGTGCACGCCGTCGCGAGCGCCTCGGTGCGCCCGTGAGTGCTTGACCAAAGTTCATTTCCTCATCGAGATCCACATGCAGTTTCCCACCATGATTTCACTCATCGCTCCGCTCGCCGTTTGCGCCGTTGCGTTCGCGGCTTCCAATGTTCCTCCGCGCTCCGCCCCCGCACGCAACGACGAGAAAATGCCGGTCGGCAGCATCGCCAAGAAGGATTGGGGCGAGGTCGGCGGTAAGGCCGTTCACCTCTGGACTCTTCGCAACGGCAAGGGCATGGAGGCGCAGATCACCGACTACGGGACCATCTTGGTTTCGCTCAAGGTCGCCGACGCCACCAGCACTTTCGCCGATGTCGTGCTCGGTCGACCCAGCGCGCAGGACTATGTCGAGCGCACGCAGTACTTCGGCTGCACCGTTGGCCGCTGCGCCAATCGCATCGCCGGCGGTAAGTTCACCATCGATGGCAAGGAGTACACCATTGCCACCAATAACGGCCCCAACCATCTGCACGGCGGCATCCAGGGCTTCGACAAGGTTGTGTGGAACGGCGACGCGATGATGACCGCCAGCGGTCCGTCGGTGACCTTCACGTACCGCTCGAAGGACGGCGAAGAAGGCTATCCGGGCAATGTCGACACCAAGGTCGTCTACACGCTCAACCAGATGAACGAGCTGGTGGTGAACATGTCGGCCACCACTGATGCGCCGACGGTGGTCAACCTCGCGCACCACACCTACTGGAACCTCGCCGGTCACGGCTCGGGCGACATCCTCGGGCACATGCTGCAGATTCCCGCGAAGAGTTACACGCCCGTCGACGCGACGCTCATCCCGACCGGCGAGATTGCGCCGGTGGCCAACACCCCGCTCGACTTCACCATCATGAAGACGGTCGGCCAGGACTTCGCCAAGTTGCCGGCGAGTGAAGGCAATCCGGGCGGATACGACCACAACTTCGTTCTCGATCAGTCGCCGAAGAACGACGGCATGTGGCTGTCGGCGATCCTGCATGAGCCCAAGTCGGGCCGCACGATGGAAGTTTGGTCGAACCAGGCGGGCATCCAGTTCTACACCGGCAACTTCCTCGACGGAGTTCCTGGCAAGGACGGCGCGGTGTACGCGAAGAACGGCGCGCTCTGCCTCGAAACGCAGGCGTTTCCTGATTCGATCAACAAGCAGGGCAAGCCGGGCTGGACGAATGTCATCTTGAAGCCGGGCGCAACCTACACCCACAAGATGATCTTTCGCTTTAGCGCCAACATCAGCCCGAACTCGGGCGCGAGCAATAAGCCGAAGTGACGGAGCGGCGAAACTTCGGGTGACGCAAAAAAATCAGCGCGCGCGACCCAAATAGGTCGCGCGCGCTGTTGTTTACTCTGTTGTGTAGGCTGCTGTCTGAGGCACGCCAACGACTTGTAGGCCGAGAGCGTTCTTCATTGCAAGGTGCGAGACGAACTCCGACCACGTTTAGGCGGAAGCTGCTGCGCGGTCAGGATGTGCTTAGCGACGGCGGCGAGCGGTCAGGCCGGCGAGACCCAGAAGCGCGATGGCGCCCGGAGTCGGGACCGACGAGAAGAGGCCGACGTTGAAATCAGCAAGCGAGTGCGTCGGTCCGGTCGCATTGGCAATCGCGGCGATGTCGACGCGATAGCTGCGGCCAGCGACGACATCGAACGAGCCCGAGCCCGTCGACGGTCCAGTGAACCCGAGCAGAACGCTGCCCGAAGCGATGTCGGTGACCGACATCGCAATCGAAGCGCTGTTGTTCGAGCCAATGGCTTCGCGCCAAAGATTCGCGATCCAACGGATCGACTCGTTGCTGTCGGCGAGGAACACAACCGAGGCCGTGCTACGCGCCGCAAGAGCAGCAGCAGCAGAGGCATCGAGCTGTGCAGCGCCCACAAAGGTCATCTCCGCGTAGGAGAGCCCCGAGCCTTGCGTGGCAAGTGCGGCGTAGCTAGCTGCGTTGCTACTTGCAGAGCCGAACCAGGGGCCATAGGCCGTATTGGATTCGGTATCGACAACAGCACCAGCAACCGACACGCTCACATTGCGAGCTGAAGATTGAAGTACAAAACCTGCGCTGGCTACCTGTGAGGTACCCAACGTCACAGCCGCAAGCGCGGCCGCGCAAAAGATAGAACGCATTTTGAAGAATCCCCTTTTGTCGACGAGTTCCCGCTCGTCGTCCCTACCTATTGACGGTCTCGCGACCGTCACCCTAGACCCAAACTGTAACACCACTTTGGGAGGCTCCAAACCAAGACGCCGATGTTTTTGTGAATGGGTTCGTTTGGTACGACGCTAGCGATAAGTACGGTCGTGCAAGTACTTTGGTGGGCGCACCGACGATACGGGTCGCAGAACTGAGCCAAGCCGAGAGTCGGTCGGCTCTTCGGATCCGCTGACTGAACTGGCTTTATGAGCGTTCGCCTGCGCGCCGGCATGGGCCCCGTCATGGGCGGCGACATGGGCGCCAGCATGGCGGCAGCGGCGAAAGCAACACCGCGAAAAATAGACAGGCCGCTGGCAATGGTCGTTGCGAACCAATGTCAGCGGCCTGTCGCGTCGCTTGAGCACCAGAGGTGTGAATGCTCACTCCATCAAAGCGGCAGTCGTCGCCGCAAATACATCAAGGTGAGAAGTTTCGAATTTTCGTTTCGCAACGGCTCGGGCGGTGGCCACGGAGAAACCACGCCAAAAAAGACGCAGGCCGCGGAAATCGATCATTTCTGACCAACATCCGCGGCCTGTCGCGTCTTCGAGCACCAGAGGTGCGAGTGCTCGTTGCTCGAAAGCAGCGACCGTCGCCTGAGATACATCGAGCACGAAAGATTTCAATTTCTTGCGGTGGCCGGCAGCGGGGCGAGGCGCAGGGGCGACTTGAAGCCATAAAACGAGCCTGGAATGGGCGGTAGCCCAAGAAGCTCCAACGCGAGGTTGGCGGCATCGCCATTGCGGATGGGTTGGGATTGCGCGTCGCGTTCGCCGATTTCATCGCGGCCAAGACGCGCGCGGTCCGGATTGAGGTCCAAAAGGTCGCTTGGGGCCACCCCGTCGCCGAGCCAAACCAAAAACGGGATGTGGAAGTTGATCGGGCAGCTCAGGTCGGTGTGGGTCTTGCGGGGCATGCCGCCCCCGTGATCGGAGGTCAGGATGATCGCGGTGTGTCCCCGAAGCTCGGCGTCGCCGTCGATCGCCTCGAGGATGAGCCCAAGGCCGTGGTCGACCTCGGTCACGCTCGCGCAATAGCGCGAGCCCGCCTCGATGTTCCAGTCGTAACTATGTCCGGCGATATCAGGGGCGCCCAAGTGGACGAAGTCGAGCGAACGCTTGGTCTGACGACGCAGGCGGTCGGCGATGGCGCCCGAGATGTCGTTGGTGTGCTCGGCGAAGAGCACGACGTCGATCTTTGCCTGTCCGTTGTCGGGCGGTGTGGTGTCGGGCGCGCCCGCGACCCAGCCATAGCTCTGCTCGAACAGCCAGAACTTGGTCTTGTTGAACGCGATCGAGGTGGAGATCCCAGCGTCGTGGGCGACATCGAACATGCTGGTGATGTACGCCCCCTTGTTGGTGTGCAGGGTGATTTCGGCATTGGCCGCCGACACGATGTCGTTGTAGGTCCAATTGTGGCCGTACGGCCCGAACATTGGTCGCCCGGTGACCATCGAAACATGGTTGGGCATCGTGACGGTGATCTGCGCATCGGTGCGGGCGTCAAGCGTGTGCGGCCCCTGCAGAAGGCGGGCGAAATTCGGCAGGCCGGCCAGGCGCGGCGGCAGGATCATCTCGGGGCGGAGCCCGTCGACACTGATGACGACGACATGTTCGATGGTGGATGGCGCGGTCAGCGGCGGCGTATGCGCACGCGATAGAAGAGCGAGGGCGGCTGCGAGCGTGACGACGGGCAGGGCGGCGAACATGGCCGCAGCGTAGCCGCTGCGTATTTGCATCAAGTTTGGCGGCGAACAAGTCCGGAACCGAGTTGGCGGATTTCGGCGGGCGAGCGGACGCCGGCCAGCGCCATGGCGATGTCGAATTCGCCGCGCAGCATGGCCAGTGCGCGGGCCACACCTTCTTCGCCGCCCGCGCCGAGTCCCCAGAGAATTGGGCGACCGATGGCGACGGCGTCGGCTCCGAGGGCGATGGCGCGCAGGATGTCGATGCCGCGGCGGATGCCGCCGTCGACGATGGTGGTACCCAGCCCGCGCGCGATTTCAGCGCAGCCAGCGAGCACATCGGCCGTGGCGGGCGCGCCGTCGAGTTGGCGGCCGCCGTGGTTGGAGATCCAGGCGCCCTCGGCACCCGAATCGAAGGCGGCGCGCACATCGTCGGGCCGACAGAGCCCCTTCACAATGATCGGCCGCGAGGTCCAAGAGACGAGTTGCTCGACATCTTTCCAAGTCAGCGTTGAGTCGATGGTCCAAGAGAGCGCGCCGCCGATTCCAACGCCGCTGTGGCCGGTCGGTCCGCCCGCGCGTTCGAGGTTCACGATGCTCAGGCCGTCGGGAACGCGGAAACCGTTGCGCATGTCGCGCTCGCGAATGCCCCAGACCGGTGTGTCGGCGGTGACGGCGAAGGCCTCGATTCCTGCGGCTTCGGCGCGTTGCACCAGGTCGCGGGTGAAGCCGCGATCCTGCGAAATGTAGATCTGCATCCACAGCGGCGCGGTGGTGGCGGCGCGGACCTCCTCGAGCGCCGTCGTCGAAAGGCTCGACAGGCACATGGGCAGGCCGGCCGCGGAGCACGCGCGCGCGGTGGCGCATTCGCCGTCGGGGTGCGCCATCTTCTGCATCGCGGTGGGCGCGGCCAGGAGCGGACAGGGGATTTCGCGGCCGAAGAGCGTGGTTCGGCCAGTGCGCCCCGAGACATCGACCATGCCTCGATAGTGGATTTCGAGTTCGCGCCACGCGGCCTCGCTGCGGGCAAGCGTGGTCTCGTCCCATGCGCCGGAGCGGAAGTAGTCCCAAGCGGTGCGCTCGATGTTCGCGGCGGCGAGGGCGGCGAGATCGGCGAGAGAGACGACGGAAGACGGGAGTGGTGCGCGAGGCATGGGCGGGAAGTCGGCGCAGACTACCCACTTCTTGCGCGACTCATTCCCGATGTTCAGGCACAGGGACCGCGCCATACACTCGACGAAATGCAACCGGACGTGATCGCCCTCGGACTTGCGCTTGGCGTTGGCCTCCTGGTTGGCTTCGAGCGCGAACGCCATCCGGACACGGTCGCAGGCGTGCGCACTTTCGGATTTGCGGGATTCATCGGAGGTTTGAGCGCGCTGCTCACGCCTACGGGCGCGACGCCGTGGGCGTTGATCGTGGTGTCGGCGCTGCTGGGCGCGGCGGGCGCGGCGGGTGGCATCGTCACGGCGCGGCGCATCGCGAACTCGCAAGAGGCGGGCCGCGAGCCGTTTCCCGAGATCGGACTCACAACGGCGTTTGCGTTGATCGCGACAACGCTGCTCGGCGGGTACGCGGTGCTCGGCGATCGTGCGATCGCGGTCGCGGCGGCGGGGGTGGTGTTTCTTCTGCTCTACATGCGCGATCCGCTGCATGCGCTCATCCGCCGGCTTGGGCAGGAGGATGTGCGCGCGATTGCAACCTTCGTGCTGATCGCGCTGGTGATCCTGCCCGTGCTACCTGACCGCGCGATGGGACCATTCGACGCGATCAATCCGCGCGGCGCGTGGTTGTTGGTGGTGCTGGTGGTTGCGATGAGTCTCGTCGGCTACATCGCACAAGCGCTGCTGGGTCTACGGGCGGGAACGCTGGCGACGGGATTGCTGGGAGGATTGGTTTCGAGCACGGCGACAACGCTCGGTGCGGCGCGACGCGCACGCGATGACGGGGCCGCACCGATGTCGGCGACGATCGCGCTGCTTGCCTGCGGCATGTTGCCGCTGCGCTTGCTCGTGCTGGTGGGGGTTGGTTCGCCGGCGATGTTGCGAACGGTCTGGCCGTGGTTTGCCGCCATTGCGGGAGTGACGCTGCTGGGCGCGTTGGCAAGTCTGCGTCGCGCGCAAGGGATGACCGCCGACGCGCAAGCGATGACCAAGCCGAAGAACCCGACGCAGCTCAAGTCGGCGTTGGCCTTTGCGGGCGCATTTGTTGTGATTCGTGTGGCGACCAAGGCAACGCTGGTGTACGCGGGAATGAGCGTTTTCCTGCTGGTTGCCGCGGTTTCGGGCATCACCGACATGGACGCGATCGCACTGAGCGCCGCGGATGAATCGATGCACGGACTGCTGACGCCCCACGAAGCCGCGCGAGCTGCATTGGTAGCGCTGCTGGTGAACACGCTGTTCAAGCTGGGAATCGCGCGCGTGGCGGGTTCGCGTGAAATGCTGGCGGCAATGCTGCCCGCGCTCGGCGCCGCCGCGCTGTTGGCAACGGTGGGCGCGTTCTTGGTGTGACGCGCGTCAACGCGCAGGAAACGCGAAATGATCGGCAGGGAACGAGATGGGCTCGATGCGGCGCAGGCGCAGTTGCGTAGGCGGCGTCGGCGGAAGTGCGCCAGGTGCGGCGCGATAGTCGTCGTCGATCGGGCGCATGCGCGGCGGCGGACCGTCGGGGCGAGGACCATCTGGCCGAGGACCGTCTGGGCGCGGGCCATCGGGGCG
>QWPT01000023.1:11907-13415 GCA_003671075.1 Planctomycetota bacterium | reverse complement strand
CCAGCTGGGCGCGGGCCGTCGATCGGTCCGCGCGTCCAGCGCAGCAGGGCTTCGAGCACGACATTGCGATCGGTGTCGATCCAAAGATCGATTTCGTCGGGGCCAGGTGCGTGATCGCGGGGGCTCAGTCCTCGATCGCGGCGCGCGGCGACGATGTGCATCGATCCGCGCAGCGCGGTGGGCGACTCGTCACCAGCGCGTGCGAAGGCGATGGCGTAACTGCGCTGCACAAGTCGAAGCAAATCGTCCATGCGTTCAACGGCGACGCTGCCATCGTGGTCCTCGATCCAGCGCGGCCAGAGTTCGCGCGAATCGAGACGGCGCGCCGGCCTGCCCTCGCGCTCCTCCCACGCGCCGTCCTTTGAATCCGCGCGAATCAGGCTGGGAAGACCGTCGGCCGCGAGTTCGAGGCGGCTTTCGCTCGCACGCATATCCCAGTTGCCGCGCAAGGTGATCTCGCGGTTGCGACCATCGCTGTCGGGTGACGGACGGCGCAGCAAGACCTCGACCTCGTAGCGGCGTTCGTCGGAAGTGGTCCATGCGCGCGTCTCGTTGGAAACGACTTCGGCGAGCAAATTGGCGGCGCGGGATTCGACGGGAAGAAGCAGAAACAGCACGCTGGCGCAGACGCCGATGAGCGCAGCGCGTGCGAGGCGCAAGGCGCGTGCGGATGCCGGCGCGCCAACTGGTGCGGCACTTGTCTGCAGCCCCGCAAAGGCGCGTGCGTAGCGCCGTTCCATGCGCAAGGGAGAGTCGCCGAGATGCTGCTGCAGCAGTGCGTCGATGATGCGGTCGCGTCCTTCGTTCATGTCGCTTCTCCAATGGCATCGGGGCTCACGCCGAACACGCCCTTTGCGCTGAGGCACGACTCGAGCATGGCGCGGGCGCGCTGCAGGCGTTTCTTAATCGTCTCTTCGCTTTCGCCGAAGGTCATGGCAACCTGGCTGAGCGTGTGCGAGTCGCGGTAGGCGGACTGCACGGTCTGCGCGTACATCGCGGGAAGTCGGCCGAGGCACTCGTCGAGCGCGGCGAGGCGTTCGCGAAAGCTCATCGCGGATTCGGCGCCTTCGCCGCGGAAGCGTTCGAAGGCGCGGAGATCGCGCTCCATCGATTCGATGACCTCGGGTGCGGCAACGCGCATGCGCGCACGCTTGCCGGCGTACTCAAGGGCGATCATGCGGGCGATACCGCGCAACCACGGGCCAAACGGCCGGGTTCGGTCGTAGTCGGGCAGCCGACGCCAGGCGACAAGAACGGTGTCCTGAAAGATGTCGTCGGCGTGCTCTCGCCCCGCGTTGGCGCGGATCGACACGAGCAGGGCGTCGCCATTCTCACGGATGAGAACTTCGAAGAGATCGCGGGCGGTGGGATCCGAGGAAGTCATGACGCGGCGGCTTTGGGGGACTTCCTGCGGACGGGGACAGGAATACGAGCATTCTCCCATCGGCGGTTGGCCATGCGCAACGGGGAGCGCTCTCGCCTTCGCGGGCAATATCGGGCGGGCGAGC
>QWPT01000023.1:0-11870 GCA_003671075.1 Planctomycetota bacterium | reverse complement strand
AGGTTCCGCCTACGGGAGCGGCGCTGCCGCTGGATAGTCGTTGTAGCCGCGGGCGTCGTCGCCGTAGAAGGTCGAGTCGTCCCAGTGAGCCAGCGGGGTGCCGTGGGCAAGGCGCGCGGGCAAGTCGGGGTTCGAGATCGCGAGTTTGCCGAACGCCACCGCGTCGCCGAGACCGTGGTCGAGATCGCGCTGCGCCCCAGCAACATCGGTTCCGTAGCCGTTGAGCACGATTGGGCCGTCGAAGCGCGTGCGCATCTCGCGGCAGAGATCCTCATGGAACCGGCCGCTCCAGCCTTCCTTGCCCCAGTGGTGGTGATAGAGATGGAGATAGGCGAGCTTGCGCTTGCCGAGTTCCGTCGCCACGCGGCGCATGCACTCCTCGTCGTCGTGGTGAGCCGCCAACTCGTTCACGCTGCCCATCGGCGAGAGCCGCACGCCAACGCGCGCGGGAGAAAACACCTCGCCCGCGGCATCGACAAAACTCAGGAGCAGCCGCATCCGATTCTCGATCGAGCCGCCCCACTCGTCGGCGCGGTCGTTCAAGCTTCCCGAGAGAAACTGGTTGATGAGGTATGAATTCGCGGCGTGGACCTCGACGCCGTCAAAGCCCGCGGCCTTGGCGCAACGGACGGATTGGGCAAAATCCTCGATCAAACGCGGCATTTCTTCAGTCCGCAGCGCACGGGGCATGCTCGCGGGCACGCGCTCGCGCCGTCCATCGTCGTGGCGGAGCACGACAAAGCTGTTGGAGCGAATCGCAACCGGCGCAACCGGCGGCTGGCCGTCGGGCTGGTACGCGACATGGCTCACGCGCCCAACATGCCAAAGCTGAACGAAGATGCGCCCGCCCGCGGCGTGAACGCGATCAGTCACCAGTTTCCATCCGGCGATTTGCGCGTCGGAATAGAGCCCTGGTGTGTTGGGATAGCCCTTGGCTTCGGACGAGATCTGCGTGGCCTCGCTGATGATCAGTCCAAACGTTGCGCGTTGCGCGTAATGGTCGGCCTGCAGCTGACCCACCACGCCTTCGATCCCACTCGCGCGCTGGCGCGTGAGCGGCGCCATGAAGATGCGGTTGGGGCAAGCAAGACCGCGGAGGTCAAGTCGATCGTGCAGAAGGGGCATGGTGGGGTCGCGCATCAAGCTCGGATCTTCGCAAGAAACCGCGCGACCGATGCACCGCCTTTGATGCATCGTTACACTCCGTGCCGATCTTTATCGCCCGCTTTCTTGCCCGCATCACGCTTCACACGCTGCAAATCCATGAACAAGCTCACACTCCTCGCCCTTGTCGCGTTCATCGTCTCCGCGTTCACGCTCACCGGCTGCCATGTTGCACCCAAGGCCGACAGCCGAGCGAGCTTTACGATGGAGGCGAAGTCCACCAAGCAGTGGTTCGAGTCGAATGTGAAGACTTTCGATAAGCAGATCGCTGACAGCGGCGGCTACATCATCTTCCCGAATGTCGGTCAGGCTGGCTTCTTCTTCGGAGGCAGCTTCGGCCGCGGCGCCGTCTACAACTCGAGTGGCACACAGATCGGTTGGGCGTCGATGGGCAGCGGCTCGTTCGGCCTGCAACTCGGCGCGCAGGGTTACAAGATGGCGATCATCTTGAAGGACGCCAACACGCTCAACAAGTTCAAGGACGGCAAGTGGGGCGGCGATGTGAACGCAACCGCCGTTGCGGCCAACGAAGGCGCCGCCGCCAAGCAGGACTTCAGCGAGGGTGTCAGGGTGTACATCGGCGATCAAGCTGGCTTGATGGCGGGCGTGAGCGTGGCGCTGGCCAATGTGCGCTACAAGAATATCGATGATGTCGAGTGAGCCGACAAAGAGCCTCCACGCGCGGCGTTGCTTCCTTTAGGATGGCGCGATGCGCCAGAGCACGACCAGCATCGGGAGTTCGATTCACTGTCGGTGGACCGTAAGGCAGGGTTGGACCGCGAGTTTGCTCGCAGGTCCGGCCGTTGCGATTTGCGCGCTGCTGGCCAGCTGCCATAGCGGGCCCGACGCGCCGCCACCAAGCGATCCGCCCACAGACGATGCGTTGATTTCGTCGGCAGGTTCGTCGGCAAGTTCGTCCGCAAGTTCGTCGGTGAGCACCGCCGCGCCAGTCGCGCGCTGGTGGGAGCAACTCGACGACACCACGCTGAACATGCTGATGGTTCGCGCCGAGGCGAACAACCAGACGCTCGCCGCGTCGCTCGCCAATGTGCGCGTGGCCTACGCGGCGGTGGGCGCGACCGAATCGCAGCTGTGGCCGTCGGTAGGCGTTGGCGCTCAGTACACGCGCACGCTGACCAACATCGCCCAGCTCGCGTCGACGGGCGTCAATGTCGAGCCCTACAACACTTACGCCTATGGGGTCGGTATGTCCTCATGGGAAATCGATCTCTGGGGCGGCATCGGCCGTCAGGTCGAAGCCGCCCAGGCCACCGCTCAGCAGCAGCTCGATTCGATGCGCGATGTGTTGGTTTCGGTGCGCGGACAGGTCGGCTCCAGCTACGTCCAATTGCGCATGCTGCAGGGACAGCGCGGCGTACTCGTCGACAACGCCGCAGCGTTGGTGCGCGCGCTGCAAACCGTGCAGGCGCGCTACAGCGCGGGCACGACCACTGGTCTCGACCTCGCGCGCTCGCAGTCGCAATTAGACGGCATCGAGGCGCAAATTCCGCAGATCGACGCGGGGATCTTCGGATCCATGTCAACGCTCGCGGTGCTGTGCGGCGTGAATCCCTCGGAAATGCAGGGACTTCTGGCCGCGGCTGCGCCAATTCCCACCAGCCCCGAAGTCGTCGGAGTCGGTCTGCCCGCGGACTTGCTCGAGCGTCGGCCTGATGTACGCAAGGCCAAGCAGCAACTCATCGCGGCAACGGCATTGATCGGCGCCGCCGAGGCGCAGCGACTGCCCAACCTGTCGATCTCTGGCAACTTCTACATCGCGTCGAACGATGTCTCCGGGCTCTCTTTGATTGCAAACAAGGCCTATTCGATCGGGCCTTCGCTGTACTTGCCCATCTTCGATGGCGGACGCATCGACAGCACGATCCTGCAGCAGAAGGCTCAGGCCGAGGCGGCGTTTGCGACTTATCGCGGCGCGGTCATCTCTGCGGTTGGCGATCTGAGCGCCAGCGTGTCGGACTTCGTGCAGGCGCGCGAAACGCTGGCGCGCAGCAGTGCGGCGCAAACGAGCGCGACCAACGCGCTCACGCTGGCGGAGCAGCAATTTAACGCGGGAACCACCGACATCACCACGCTGCTCGATATGCAGCGCGCCAAACTCGACGCGGACAACAGCGTTGTCGAGGCGCGTGGCGGACTTACGCAGGGATATGTTTCGCTCGGACGCGCGCTCGGCGGCGGATGGAGCGAAGGCGATCAGAAGAACGGCGTTGCGCAGACGGCCAGCGCAGCGCAGCAGGAGACGAAGCCATGACTACCACCAATCGAATCACGAACTTTCTTCTTGTCATGGGCGCGGCCAGCGTCGCATCGTGCGCCAAGCCCCCAGGACTTCCGCCCAAGCCCACCGAAGTAACGGTGCAGACCGTGGTCGCGCAAGCACGCACGGTCAAGCGCGTCCAGCTTTTCCCGGGCACGACCGCCTCGGTCCATCCGGTGAAGATCAGCGCGCGCGTGACTGGATTTCTCGAGCAAGCTCATGTGGCCGATGGCGCGGTGGTGAAGGCGGGCGACCTGCTCTACACCATCGATCAGCAGCCTTTCCAGGCGACGCTCGACCAGGCCAAGGGAACGCTCGCTCAAGCGAACGCGCAGGTTCTTGGCTCGCGCGCCGCTCGCGATCTCTCCCAACGAGATGTCGATCGCAATCGCGCGCTCGCCGATAGCGGCGCGGTTTCGAAGCAGTCGTTTGACCAGATGACCTCCAAGCTCGAGCAGGCCGATGCGCAGCTCAGCGCTGCCCAGGCCGCAGTCGTCACCGCGACGGCGCAGGTCGAGACGGCAACGCTCAATCTTTCGTACTGCAAGGTCACCGCGCCCGCCGCGGGTTTGCTGGGCAAGTCGCTCGCGTTTCAGGGCCAAATGGTCGGCCCCGGCTACACCGTCGAACTGAACGACCTCGTGCAACTTGATCCGATGTGGGCCGAGTTCAGCCCGAGCGCGACGCAGTGGCCCGAGATCAGCGCGATTCTGGCCAAGGGCGACATTCTTGCGCGCATCGGCTACGGCGGCGCACCGAGCATCCAGGCCGAGGGCAAGGTTTCGTTCACGGCCAACCAGGTCGACAAGTCAACCTCGACGCTGATGATGCGCGTGACCTTCACCAATCCAGGCGCGATCTTCCGGCCAGGAACCTTTGTCGATGTGAGCCTCGATCTCGGCGAGATCCCCAATGTCGTGATGATTCCGACATCGGCGCTTGTCGCGCGCGAGACCGACTTCTTCGTTTGGCGCGTGAAGGGCGATGGCAGCGTGGAGAATGTCCGCGTGAAGGCGGCCACGCGCGAGGAGAACCTCGTTGGAATCTCCAGCGGCCTCTCCGCCGGCGACCGCATCGTGGCCGTCGGAACGCAGAAGCTGCGCGATGGTTCGAAGATTGTCGAGGACAAGAACGCAGCATCGACCGCAGCAGCTGCGGTGACATCGTCGGCGGAGGCCGTGACCACTGCGGCCGCGTCGGTCAAAATCGGCGAAACGAAGTAAGGAACCTCCATGAGCCGATTCTTCATCAGCAGGCCGATCTTCGCGACGGTGATCGCGCTCGTGATGCTCCTTGCGGGCATCGCGACGATGTTCACGCTTCCGATCGCGCAGTTCCCCTCGATTGTTCCGCCCACCGTGCAGGTGTCGGCGCTCTACAACGGCGCCGACGCGGAGACCGTTGCCAACGCGGTGACCACGCCGCTCGAGCAGCAGATCAACGGCGTGCAAGGCATGCTGTACATGAGCTCGAACTCCACGAGCACGGGCCAGAGCATCATCACGGTGACCTTCAAGGTCGGTTACGACCTCAACATCGCCGCCGTGGATGTGCAGAACCGCACGCAACAGGCGTTTTCGCAGCTTCCGCAGGAAGTGCAGCAGCTCGGCGTGACCGTCACCAAGCAGTCGACGAGCATGACGCTGGTCGCGGCGCTTCGTTCGGCGGACGGCGCGTACGACACGCGCTACCTAACGAATCTCGCGGCGATCAGCGTGGTTCCCGCGCTGCAGCGCATTCAGGGCGTCGGGCAGGTGACCATCTTTGGCCTCGAGGAATACTCGATGCGCATCTGGCTTGATCCGAACAAGCTTGCGCTGCTCGGACTTTCCAGCGCCGATGTCGCGCGTTCGGTGCAGCAGCAGAATCGGCAGGCGGCGATCGGTTCGCTTGGCGCGGAGCCGAGCCTCGACAAGCCCGCGTTCACCGTGAGCCTGGTGACCGAGGGACGACTGTCCACCGAGGAAGAATTCAACAACATCGTGGTGCGCGTTGGCGCCAACAATGCCGTCGTCCGCATCAAGGATGTCGGCCACGCCGAGATCGGCTCGTATCTTTACTCGAGCACTTCGCACTTCAACGGCAAGGGCGCCGCGCTGATCGGGGTCTATCAGCTGCCCGATGCCAACGCCTTCGATGTCGCGCAAAGGGTTCGCGAGGAGCTCGAGAAACTCGGGCCGTCGCTGCCGCCAGGAGTCTCGCACGAGATCGCTTACGACACCACGCTCTTCGTCTCGGCATCGCTCGACGAACTCATCAAGACGCTCGTCGAAGCGGCGGTGCTTGTGCTCATCGTCATCTTCATCTTCCTGCAGGACTGGCGGGCAACGCTGATCCCGATGATCGCGATCCCGGTGTCGATCATCGGAACCTTCGCGTTCATGGCGATCTTCGGATTCTCGATTAACTCGCTCACGCTGCTTGGGCTGGTGTTGGCGATCGGACTTGTGGTCGACGATGCGATCATCGTGGTGGAGAATGTCTACCACCAGCTTGAGAACGGCGTCACCGACATGCACGAAGCCGCCGAGAAGGCGATGGCGCAGGTCACGGGCCCGATCGTTGCGACCAGCTTGGTGCTGCTGGCGGTGTTCATTCCCGCGGCGCTCATGCCGGGAATCACCGGGCAGCTGTACAACCAGTTTGCGCTCACCATCGCGTTCTCGATCACGCTGTCGTGCATCAACTCGCTCACGCTTTCGCCCGCACTTTCGGCGGTCTTCCTGAAGGCGGGCAAGCAAGAGACGACCTTCAAGCCGTTCGTCCTCTTCAATCGCTTCTTCGATGCGTTGCGCGAGCACTATGGCGCAATCGTGCATTGGTTCGGCGTGCACTGGTATGTCGTCGCTGGGTTCTTCGCCGCTGCGTGCGTTGCGATTGTGGCGTTGTTGATGAACACGCCGAGCGCGTTCATTCCCAACGAAGATCAGGGCTATTACTTCGTGCCCGTGCAGCTTCCGCCGGGAGCGAGCCTGCCAAGAACGCTCGCGGTTTCGGAGAAGGTTCGACAGATCATTTCTCGCGATCCCGCCGTCGTCAATGTGCTTCAGATCGAGGGCTTCAACTTCCTCACTGGAACGCAGCAGACCAACGCGGCGTTCCTCATCGCGGTGCTCAAGCCGTGGGACGAGCGCGATCCGCGAACCGAGAATGTGCGCTCGATTCTCTTGCGTGTGTACCTCGATCTCCTGGCTATTCCTGAGGCGATCGTGTTTCCCGTGCCGCCTCCGCCGATCGCAGGACTCGGCGCGACGGGCGGCTGGCAGCTGCAACTTGAGGACGCGCAGGGCGTGGGCTTCACCGAGTTCGCCAAGGTTGCGCGCGACTTCATTGCCGCGGCGTCGAAGCGGCCCGAGCTCACCGGCATCAATTCTCCGTTCTCCGATGCAGTGCCGGTGGCGCATGTGCAGATCGACCGCGTTAAGACACAACTTTTGGGCGTGCAGATGGGCGATGTCTTCGCGGCGCTCGGCCAGAACCTCGGCCAGTCGTTCGTGAACAACTTCAACCTCTTCGGCCAGGTCTACAACGTGATGATTCAGGCCGACGCGCCTGATCGCATGCGCGTGAACGACATCCTCGGCATCCATGTGAAGAACGCGCAGGGCGCCATGGTGCCGATGTCGGCTCTGGCCACGGTGACGCTTGCGGTCGCGACCGACAACGCGACCCACTACAACATGTTTAACACCGTGCAGGTGAACGGCAATCCTGGCCCGGGCTACAGCTCGGGTGACTCGATCAAGGCTATCGCCGAGGTCGCCAAGGAAACGCTTCCGACCGGCTTCACCTACGAGTGGACGGGCACGACCTATCAGGAGATCGAGTCGGGCGGATACGCGGGCTTGATCTTCGGGTTGTCGCTGCTGGTGGTGTTCCTGCTGCTTTCAGCGCAGTACGAGTCGTGGGCGCTGCCGTTCAATGTGCTGCTCGCGGTGGCGTTCGCTGTGCTCGGCGCGCTCATCGCGCTCAAACTTGCGCATCGTCCGCTCGACACCTACGCACAGATCGGCTTGGTCATGCTGGTTGGTTTGGCGGCGAAGAACGCGATCATGATCACCGAGTTCGCGGCCGATCGGTATTACGCGGGCGAATCGGTGCTTGATGCGGCGGTGAATGCGTCGAAGCTTCGTCTGCGACCGATCCTCATGACCAGCTTCGCGTTCATCCTCGGCATCCTGCCGCTGGTGGTCGCGAGTGGCGCGGGCGCGCAGAGTCGTCGCTCGATCGGCACCGTCGTGCTCGGCGGAATGCTGGGCGCGGTGATCGTGGACCAGATCGTGGTGCCGACGCTCTTCGTCATGATCATGGGATTGCGCGAGAAGCTCTTCGGCCGCCCCAAGCGCGCCGCTGCGCACGCCGCGGTGAAGCCGGCAACGCCTGGACATTGATGGTCGAGTTTGGTGGGCCAGCTTGCGGCCATATTGCGGCCATCTTTCGTTCGAGCGCATTTCCTGAAACCTTGCGTGAACGGGCCGATGGCGCGTCGGCATCGTCGCTGCGTTGGTTATCTTGTGTCAAGCGCGGGATTCATCTGCGTGCCCAACCGATTAGGAGCCATCGATGTCTGATCAGTCTCGTCGTGATTTCATCGCTACCACCGCAGCGGCCGCCACTGCGGCAACTGCGGCCACTGCGGCACTGGGCGCTGCGAGCTTCATCGCCCCATCGAACTTCGGTGCGTGGCAATCGGCCAAGGCTCCAGCCCCGAGCAAGACGATCAACATTGGCGTGATCGGTGCGGGTGGCCGCGGATCAGGCGCCGCCAATGACACGCTCAGCATCAATCCGAATGTGCGCATCGTTGCCATCGCCGACATCGATGTCGCCAAGGCAACCGCCGCGCGCGACGCGCTGGCCGAGGAATACAACAAGGACGGCGCCACCCGAGTCGCCGTTCCCAACGAGCGCATCTTCGGCGGAATCGACGGCTACCAGAAGGTCCTCGACCTCAAGGATGTCGATCTCGTCATCCTCGCCACCGCGCCAGGATTCCGCCATGTGCACATCACCGCCGCCGTCGCCGCGAGGAAGCATGTGTTCGCCGAGAAGCCGGTCTGCGTTGATGTTGCGGGCTACCGCGCCTGCTGCGCCGCGCACGACAAGGCGCTCGCGCAAGGAACCTGCATCGTCACCGGCACGCAATATCGCCGGCAACCGAGCTTCATCGAGGGCATCAAGAAAATCCGCGAGGGCATGATCGGCGATGTCGTTGCCATGACGGCGCGCTATTGCTCCAACGGCATTTGGTACCGCGATCGCAAGCCGGGCATGAGCGACATGGAGTATCAGATCTACAACTGGATGCACTTCATCTGGTTGTCGGGCGACCAGATCACCGAGCAGGCGGTGCACAACATCGATGTGGTGCACTGGGTGATGGGCGGCCCGCCGGTGCGCGCGTTCGCCTCGGGTAGCCGCTGGAACCGTCCCGCCGACAGTGAAATGTGGGACAGCATCTCCTGCGACTACGAATTCGCCGACGGTCGCATCTGCTCCTTCACCGGACGCCACTGGGCCAACAGCGACAATCAGGGCGACAATGTCGTCTATGGCTCGAAGGGCATCGCCTATCTGCGCGCGTTTGATTCGGGCACGCAGATCACTGATCGCAACGGCAAGGAGCTGTTCAGCATCAAGGGCAACATCGGCGCGGCTTACAAGCAGGAGCACAAGGAACTCGTCGAGGCGGTCGTTGCAAGCCGACCGATCGTTGAGTTGCGCCAGACCGCGGAGAGTTCGTTGATGGCGGTCATGGGTCGTGAGGCTGCGTATTCGGGCCAAACTGCGACTTGGGATTTCATGACCAACAAGTCGCAGCTCGACCTCATGCCGAAGCTTGTGACGATTCCAGGCGACGCGCCCGCGCCGTTCGTGCGCAAGCCGGGCGAGTACCGGCTGCAGTAAGCGCGCGTCGCGCGTGAACAAAGGTAAAAATCAAACGAGGCCGGCGCATGCGCCGGCCTCGGTGTTTTTGATGCGGGAATCGAACGCCGTCCATTCGCGCGTTCAACTCGCGCGTTCAGTTCCAGCTACTCAGCAGGACTGCGATGTCGGCCGCGTCGTGCCCGCGCACAACATCGATCACGATCGAAGCGTTGCCCGCGGCCGACGACCCAACGCGCATTGTGGCGGTTGCGCTTTGACCTGCGGCATTTGGGGACAGGCACAATGTGGAGTCAAGTGTCATCAGAGGGCAACCATTCGACTGCAAGCACTCGCACAAACGCGTGCCCGCGATGACCTCACGACTCCTCAATCTTGCGGTTCAGGTCTTGCGGTTCAAGCCTTGCGATTCAAGCCTTGCGGTTCAAGCCTTGCGGTTCAAGCATCAAATCAGAATTGTGCATGTTCCGAATTGCCCACCACTTTTTAGGCGCCTAAGGTCGATCCTCCAAAATGGAATCTCTTCCAGTTTTTGGCTATTCAGGCCTGTTGGTTTGATTAGGGCTCCCTTACAAAAAAGGTCTAGTTTTTATTGCAAACATTGTTGATACCGCAATCGGCGCAGGTTCGTTCAAGACACTCGTAGCAGCGGTTTCCGCGGCTGGTTTGGTCGAAACGCTGAAGGGCGCTGGACCTTTCACTGTTCTCGCACCGTCAGACACCGCATTCGCGAAACTCCCAGCGGGCACGGTCGAAGGACTCGTGAAGCCCGAAGCGAAAAGCGCGCTCACCGGAATCTTGACCTATCACGTCATCGCGGGAAAGCATCTTGCGGCAGATGTGATGAAGATGACCTCTGCGGCGACAGTCAATGGGCAGTTGGTCGAGGTTAAACTCGCGAATGGTAAAGTCTTTATCAATGGAGCATCTGTCGTGACCGCGGACATTGTCTGCGACAACGGTGTCATCCATGTGATCGACAGCGTGTTGCTGCCTCAGTAAATAGTGAGTTGAGATGCATACCTCGAACACTTGAGGCACGAACATTGCATCCGCCGCCGGTCCCAAAAAGACCGGCGGCTTTTTTAATTACCGTTTCACATCTCTCGGATACTTCGGTGAATCCTTCGAATCAATAGCCAACTCAGCACAAGAACCACTGGTGTACTGAATCCTGCGGTCATCTCTGGGTTCAGGTTGATGCCATAGGCCTTTATCGCTTTACTCGAATAGAGGACAAGACTCACAACGTAATAAGTAATAGCGGCAACAGAGAGACCCTCGATGGTTGTTTGCAGCCGAAGTTGTAACGCTTGTCCACGGGTTAGCTTTTCGAGCAACTCTTGGTTGTAAGCCTCGGTTGCAATTTCGACCCGTGTCCGCAGTAATGCACTTGCTCGCGCCACTCGTTCCGCCAAGGCTGCGAGTCGATCGGATGTTGCGTTGACGGTAGCGACCGCTGGCGCTAATCGTCGTTGCAAGTATTCACCCATGGTTTGAATTCCAGACAATGGCTTTTCTCGCATCTCGGAAATTCGCTCGCGCACAATTGCGTCGTACGCACCCGCTGCACTGAAGCGATAACTGTGCTCAGCGGTCGCACTTTCGACCTCAGCGGCGAGGCTTGCAAGAAGGTTGAGTAACACCTCATCGCTATCAGAGTTTGCTTCGATCCGTGCAGTGATATTTACTAATCGAGCTTCTGTCTCAAAGAGTTTGCTCGACAACTGCTTTGCAATCGGCAAACTAAGTAATGACATGATTCGATATGTCTCAAGCTCAAGCAGTCGTTGGGCAACGCGACCAGCGCGATTCTCTGAAGTTTCCGAAGACGTCAACACCAGCATTCGGACAAATCCGTCATCGCCAATCCGTAAGTTGGTGATCAAATGCGAATGGGGTTTATCACCCGTTGTGCGACCCAAGGTGCCGCCAATGACTGTTCCTTCTCCGAGCCATTGCTTGGCTTTGAAGATGGAGTCCGGATCATTCATACCCTCAGTGAGCATGGCCAGTTGGATGGCAGTGATGGTCTTGCCGGGGATATTCTTGAGCCAATCAACGCCAGTTGCCACATGGATTGCGAGTTCTGGCAACTGACTTCCCCAATGCGCGTTCCCTGGTAGTGCTTGAATGATGGTGTAACGAGTGAATTCTGTATGCCGCTCCCAAATGACCTTGAAGTGATCGCATTGAAGCTGCAAGAAACTGCCCTTCAACTTTTCAATATTCAAGTCGGCATGCCCGATTAATGAGCGCAGGTGCTGGCATTCATCGGAAATGCTTACCTCGGCGTTAAGAACCGCAACATAGACCACCAGCGCCGGAAGTTTGAATGTGGCTGAAGGGCGGGTGTGAATCTCGTTATGCAATACCAGTCGCTGTGAATCACTGGGAGGCAGGTACGAATCAGATGGTTTCATCATGGGTTTCATCATGAGTTTCATCATGGCTTTCTCAAGGTGTTGCATGGTGCTTCAAGGCCTGCTCGAACAACATCCAATTCGAACTCAATCAAGCCAGAGCTTCTGGTAGCTGCCCG
>QWPT01000022.1:33692-43412 GCA_003671075.1 Planctomycetota bacterium | reverse complement strand
GCGAGCTGCGTCACTCACGACCGTCGCGTCAGCGTCCTGAGTAATCATGTCATCGCGACAAGTGCGCGCTGCACCGATTCGCAAACCTCAATAAAGAGCGGCAGGCAAGCGGAAATCGAGATGTGGCTGGCGTCGCAGAACACTTGATCGTTTCACACTCCACACACTCCATCGCCTGCACGGGCCCCAGCAGTCGAGTTCAACACCTCGACCACCATCATCGCATTGATGCGCCGCGACGATCTGCTATCAAGTCCCGATGCCCACTGGCCTCCATCTACCCTATGTCGCGTTTTTCGGCCGCACCCTTGCCGAATACCTCGACATGTTCTGCATCAGCCTCGACCAACTGCGTGAAGGCAGCACCCTCGATTGTCCGAGCGGTCCCGACAGTTTTGTGGCTGAGGCGTGCGCGGCGGGCTGCGATGCGGTCGGCTGCGATCCGATGTACGCCTATCCGCCCGACGAACTGCGCACGCGCGGGCTGGCCAACCTCGATGAATCGTTCGTGCACATCGATGCGCAACGAGCGGCGTTAACTTTCCGTGACTACCCCGCGTTCAAGCAGGCGAAGTACGACGCCATCGCCCGCTTCTCCGACGACTACGCGCTTCACTATGGTCGCAGACGCTATGTGGCAGCGAGCTTGCCCAAACTCGCATTCGCCGATGCGTCGTTCCACCGCGTGCTGGCGGCGAACTTTCTTTTCACCTACGCGCATCAAGATTTCGGCGGACTTTACGAAGGGCGCGAGTTCGATCTCGCCTTCCACCTTCAGTCGATCGATGAACTCGCGCGCGTTACCCGCAGCGAGATCCGTCTTTCGCCGATGGGCTCGTTCGCCTCACCGCCGCGCCCGCACGATTACCGCGACGCAACGATCGCGCGCCTGCAGCAACTGGGCTTTCGCACCGAACTCGTTGCCAGCAACTTCGACAGCGGTCTCGCCGCCTTCAATGATGTGCTCGTCGCGCGGCGCATCGTGCGCGCCCATTAAGGCTAGAGCCTGGTGCGAATCGCCCACAAATCAGGGAACAACGGCGTAAACAGCGTCGTGCGCAGATAGGCCGCGCCCGGACTTCCGCCTGTCCCCTGCTTGAACCCGATCGTGCGCTCGACCATTTTCACATGGCGGTAACGCCACTCTTGCACGCCTTCATCGAGATCAACAAGCAACTCGCAAAGGCCGCGCTCGGCGGGATGACCGTGATAGATCTCGAGCAATGTGTTCTGAAAGTCCGCGGACTCCGCGATTTGCTGCGTGACATCGCGCGTCAGAACTTCGCTGGGAACTGCGTAGCCGCGGCCGGCAAGAAAGTGCGCGAACGCATCCCAGACCGTCGGGCAATTCCAGCGCGCGGCGATCGCAGTGTGCTCGGCCGAACCCTCGGGATTGTGCGCAAGCACGCGCGGATTCTTGTTTCCAAGTAGAAACTCAAACTCGCGGAACTGCCAACTTTGGAAGCCACTTGAGCTCGATAGAAATCCGCGGAACGACAAAAACGAAACCGGCGTCATCGTCTCGAGCACATCGATCTGCTGCACCATGGTCTTCAGAATGGTGAGCATGCGCGAAAGCGTGGCCGACGCCTGCGCGTGATCACCAGCCATGAGCGAGCGCGCGAGGTAATCGCCCTCGTGCAGTTGCTGCTTGAACCAGAGTTCATACACCTGGTGAATGATGATGAACAGCATTTCATCGTGCTCCGCCGCCTTGGTGGTGGGATGCACAGAAACTGGCTTCTGCAGCGCAAGAAGGCCAGGGACTTGGAGGTAACTTCCGTAGGTGGTGATCACCAACGCAGAGTAACGCAAGCGCGCGTTCAGCGGCCGCCGGTGAGCAGCGGCTTCTTGATCTCGAGGCGACCGAGGCGAAGGTCCCACTCGATTTCCTGTGCCTGCAGCGGCGTCGGCGTGTTGGCGAACACCACCGTCACCGCGCGGCCTTGGGCCGCCCGCAGCGTGGCGATTCCGCTGAGCACCGAGTAGTCGAACTCGCCGCACTCGAGATCTTGCGCGGGCGTGCGAATAAACACATTGCCTGTGCCCTTCACCCCGAGCAATTCGGCGGGGCCGCCCAAATCGACGCCAGCATCGCCGCCGTCCGCTCGCGCCGATTTTGCCGCGTTCACCTTGCCGTCCTCGGGCCGACGCACATTGGCCTCAAGATTATCGCAGCGCATCGACAGCTTGTCCGCCTCGCGCGGGCCGGCGTGCAGCAGTTCGACCTGCTCGTTCATGCGTACGAGGTAGCGATCATCGACGATTCGTTCGAGCGCCATCCGCTGCTTCCAAGTGAAGCGCGTGGTTCCTTCAGCGCCCAGAGCAATCGGCGTGGCGGCGCGTACCGACGACGCCGACGCGATCCTCGCCGCCTTGGCGTCTTCATTCTTCGCGGCCTCGGCGTCGAAGGGGATATTGACCAACAACCCGCCGTCTCCCACCACCAGCCCCTCCCGCGTGATCATGTCGTATTCAATGTGCTCGCCGGTCACCCGAAAAATCCGCGGCTCGCCTGAGTGCGCGGCGTCGGTCCAAAGACGACTTTCAATGCGCGCGTTACCGCGGGCAAGAAAGTGATTCAGCGCACGAGCAGCGTCGGCGGAATTCGCGGTCGACGCGCCTTTTTCGATACCGATATCAAGCAGCACCGACTTGGCGTCAACCGCATCGGCGGCCATATCGCTCGGCCGACTACGCAACTTGACATCTCCGCGGATGTCGAGCGTGCCCTTCACCGCCGAGGCCTCTTGATAGTCGAGTTCGCCGGTCCACGATGCATCGAGCGATGCCTGCGTGTTGGGATCGGGCCGCTCGATGCGACCCTCGCCAACGGTGATCGGCTTGCGGAACGCGCGAAAACGCCCAGGGCCTTCGCTGCGGGCGCTGTGGGTCGCGTCATCAAAGCGCAGGTCGCGCAGATTGTCGGCGATGATGTTCGAGCGAACGATGGCGACATTGTCACCAGTGAGCCGAAGCTTGCGCTCGATGGCGTTGCCCGTGAGCGTTTCGGCAAAGACGCGCGCGCCCTCGCCAAGCAGCACCTGCACGCCACCCTTGGCCTCGACCATATTCACATCGATCGCACCGAGCGATGGTTCAGCGATCGCGCCCTTGGCCGCAGGATTGGCTGCAGGATCGGCTGCAGGATCGGTCGCGGAAATCGGCTTCTTCTCTGCGAAAGTAACGACAAGATCCTCAGTCCAAATTGTTTGACGCGCGTCCTTGGCTTCGACTGAGCCGCGCGCATTCAAGCGGCTCGGAACCGAGTCGCCCTTCTTATTCACGCCGAGGAAAAGTTCGAGGCGGTCGGCATTCATCGCGCCTTCCGCACCCAACTGGCGCACGCGCGTTTCGCCTTGCGCGATGATCGAATCAATGCGCTCGGAGTCCTTTGCCGAGAACGCAACTTCGAGCGACTTCGACACGAGCTCGAATTGCTGGCCGAACACATTGACGCCGCCCTCGAAGAGCGCGCCGGAAATCTTGGTGTTGTCGCTGCCGCCGGCGAAGCGCAGATCGACTCCGCCCTTCCAGGTGATCTCGAGGTCCTGCGCCGTCGCATCGAATTTGCTTGCGGACTTGCTTGCGGACTTGCTTGAGGGCGGACTCGTGACTTGACTCGCGGCTTGGCTCGCGGCATCCGTCTTCACCGCAGCACGCCTCACCGGCGCAAGCACCATGGCCACCGCCGCCGGATCCGCTGAAACCAGCATGCGCGCCGCGTCGGGCGTGAGGGTCGGCACGATTTCCAGCCACGACACATCGCGCGCCGCACCGCGGGCAAACGCCATACGCCCTGGTCCTTCGAGTCGCCCAACTCCCTCGGAAAAGCTCGCCCAGAAACGCCCGCCTTCCATCGTCATCCGTGGACTCGACACCGTCAGCGGCATGCCCGCGCGGCCGTCAGCCTCGACGCGTTCGTCGCGCACGCTGTAGCGCAATCGCGAGCACACCACCCGCGCACTGCTGCGCCCATCGATGAGTTCGACGCGCGGCCCCACCACATCAAAGCGAATGTCGTCGCGGGTCGCGAGTTGGTCGGCGGGATCGGTCACCGGGACCATCTCAAGCCTTCCGCCGAACGAAACCGTCACGCTGTCGGATGAAGAGTCAGTCGTGCTTGCGGGCGTATTGGCCTGCTGCGTCGCGAACACCAATGCACCAACAGCCAGCGCCGGCGATGCGGCGAAGCCACTGAAGTTCCTGCTGAAGATCATGGAAGTTCCACTGGAATCTGCGGGGATCGCGCTTGCCGGGGCGAAGGCAAGTTCGTCGAGACCCTGCGACTCGAGACTAAATATTGCAATAAGTTCATCGCCACGAATCGTGCTCACCACGCCAGAGCGCACGCGCACGACCTCGACTCCACCAGTGAGCACGAGTCGGTAGAACCGAGGCGGCGCGACTGGTTCAGGCGCAGGACTCGCAATCGCCGGGCTCACGATCGCAGGACTCGGGGTTGCAGGGCTCGGGGTTGCAGGGCTCGGGGTTGCAGGGCTCGGGGTTGCAGGGCTCGGAGCATCCGTATTCGCAGAAACAACCGCATCAACCGGCTTCGCCACGCGATCCAACGGCGGCGCATCGATGATTCCGCTGCCGATCGGCGCAGGCTTTGGTCCACGACGCTTGGCGGCAACAGCGCGCGCGGCGCGATCGATTCGGATCGGCTCGAGCGCGCGATCGACCAGCAGCCGCTCCACGCCCGCACCGTCGGAATCAAGGACAAGCGTGAGTCCCTCGCCGGCAAAGCTTCCCGCGTCGGTCTCGATGCGCACGGCTCGATTGCAACGGACTTCACCAGCGATGGCGTCGAACTGAGCCTCGTCGGCGTTGATCACCAGCGCCGGCGTATCGCGCAGCACATCGATCTCACGGCCATCGACCGGCTTAAACAAACGGATCTCGACCTCGCCTTCGAGCGTCCCCGACTCAAGCGCCCGCCGAGGCACGCTGACCAGTCCGTCGCGGGCCGCCAGCGCCATCACTCGGCCATCGCGCAGAAACATGCGCGCGCGCGGCTCGGTCATGCGCAGCTTGCTCGCCGGCATCGGCTCGAGCCTGGCGGCGCTGTACTGCTGCGAAAGGCGCCCGGTTTCGTCGGCGACCTGCACCCAAGCGCCGTCGGAAAGTTTGATCGCGGTCTGGTTCGAAAGCGAACCGCTGGCGTTGCGCAACTCCTCCGCACTGGCCACCTGCGGCGACAGCAGCGACTGCGCGTCCTTGATTCGACTCTCGCGCTTCTGCGGAGCGGCGCCCTGATCGAGGTTCATCGCCGCAACAACCATAAGCACGGCAAACGCACCGGCGGGCACCGCAAAAACCAACCCGCGTCGGCGGCGAATCCATACCGAAAAAATCGAAGAATCGCCCGTGATTCCCGTCGATTCGTCGCGCGGGCCGCCGTTCATCGCGCGCCTCCAGCCGTTGGTCCAGGATGCTCGGGATCAAACAGCCGCACCGCTTCGATCCAACGCCCCTGCGCCTTCAGCAAGTACTCAACCGCGTCGCGCACCGCGCCTGATCCGCCTGGCCGCGGCGTAACAAACTTCGCAACTTCGATGACTTCAGGCGACGCATCGCGCACCGCAATCGGCATGGCGCAACGGCGCAAAATCGGTAGGTCAGGAAGATCATCACCGACCATGGCCGTTTCGTCGGCAGCGATGGCGAGTTCCGACAGCAGCCGATCGAACGCGGCCCCCTTCTCCTTGGATCCGCTGATCACGGTGCGCACGCCTAATTCGCGCAGACGATGGCGCAGCGCCATGCCGTCGCGGCCAGTGATGACCGCCAACTCGAGGCCGAGTTTGGCCCACATGCGCATCGCCGCACCGTCGCGCACATGGAAGCGCTTCTGTTCGTGACCAGCGTCATCGATCGAAATGCCACCATCGGTGAGCACGCCATCGACATCAAGACAGAGGAGTTTGATTCGCTCGAGCGACACGGTTCGAGTGTACCCGCGAGGCCACGCTCAAGAAGCGAGGATGGCGAGTCCGAGCGAGAAGTAAAGCGCAGTGGTCGCGGTGTCGGCAACGACCAGCGTGACCGGCCCCGCCGCAACACTCGGATCCAGCCGCAGCGCGTGAAGCACGATCGGAACCGCGCCCCCGGCCACCGCCGCAAAGACCATGCTTCCCGCGACCGCCGCGAACATGGTGATCGCGCCCATGAGTGGATCGCCCGCGCTGGTGGTCCAGAACAAACTCACCGCCGCAACAATTGCGCCGCAACAGACCCCCAGCAGCAGCGCCGCCAACGCCTCGGTGCGCAATGCCCTGAGCGCACGGCGAACATCACGCTTGTCTGGATCGGTTCCGACCGTCAGCGTGACCGCCTGCATGGCGATGCTCTCGCCGAGCGTGAGCACCAAGGGCAGGAAGAACGCAAGCAGAACCACCTGTTTGAGCAAGTCCTCGAATCGCCAAGCGATAATCGCGCACAGAATCCCGCCCGCGACATTGCACAGCAACCACGGCATGCGCATGCGAAAACTCTCCCACGCCGTCATCGAACCCACATGCCCGAGATCGAGACCGAGCGTCTGATACACCTGGCGCACGCGCTCTCGCTCCGCGCGTTCGAGTTGCTCGCGCGCGTACTGCTCCACATCGATCGCGCCCACCAACCGTCCCTCGCGATCCACCACCGGCAACGCCAACAGTCGCCGCTTCTGGAAAATTTCCAGCGCGTCGTCGAGCGACATGTCGATTGGAATCGTGGTGAGATCGGTGCGCATGACATCACCGATGCGCTCATCGGGGCCAGAAAATAGCAACGCGCGCGTCGGCACCTGCCCAACCAAACGGTCGTCGTCGTCCACCGCGTACACATACATCACTGGATGGTCGATCGCGCGCCGGCGCAGTTCTTCGAGCGCCTCGCGAATGGTCTGATTCACATTCACCGCGGTTTGCACCGTGCGAATGCCGTGCAGCACTGGGACTGCAAGCGATGAGTTTGGTGTTGCGCGCGAAGACCGCGGAATCATGGCGTTAGCGTACTCAGGAGTCGGCGGATGCGGAGGGCGATGCAACCGCGGCGAAGATCGCCGAGCCCATGTCGTAGAACGCATGCGCCCCAACAGCGATGCCGAATCCGCGCGCGACATAAAGCACACCGAAGTACACGCCCGCGCCCAGAAAGAACACCACCCGCGAAGGCAGCACCGAACCTGATGCATCGCGCAGCGAGTGGTAGCCCATGAAGGCCAGCGCGCTCAGCCCGATGGCGATCGATGTTCCAACCGCGCGCGAAGTCTTGAGCGCGTCTTCAAACACCATCAGCAGCACGCCGATCAAACCCAATCGAAACAGCAGCTCCTCGTAGATTCCCGCACCGACCGAAACCGCGATCTTTCCGCCCAATGAAAGCGAATCGAACTCGACCCCCGCGACGGCCGACTGAGGAATGCGCAGCGCGGCCTGGGAAAAAACCAGCAGCGGCAACGCAAGCACGATGCTCTCGCTCCACATCAATCCCACCACCGCGCCCTCGACTTTCCAGGGACGCCGCTCGACCGAATGCCAGATCAGCAGAATCGCCACCACCAGAACCCCGGGCAGCCACAGTCCGACGGCGCCGAGTTCAAAGGCGCCAAACAAACTGAGAATCCATCGGTGCGCCTCGTTGGTCACGACCACGCCATCCGCGCTACGAAGCGCAAGCGCCAGCAGGATTTCGTAGCTGATCAGCAGCGGCAACAGAAAAACCAAGATGGTCAGCGGAGCGCGCGACTGCGTGAGGTACGACCCAAAAAAAGAAGAACCGCCCTGCGCTGCTTTCGCTGAGGTGGCGTGTGCGCGGGCGGGCTTGATCTTCTTTCGCGTCGATGTGGCCATGCGTGTGCGTCCCTTCTCAGGAAGGCGATCGGCGCTCATCCCTGCTCATCGCCCGAAAGCAGACGCGCAAGCGTGAACCACCCATCGCCCCCTCTCAAGGGGTGCAATCGCACGCAACCGAGCAAATCACTTCTTGGTGAGAGAAGCGAGCTTGGCCGCCATGCGACTCTTGCGCCGCGACGCGGTGTTCTTATGGATGGTTCCCTTCGCAGCGATCTTATCGATCGTCTGCGCGGCAACGCGCATCGCCTTCTCTGCGGCACCAGCGTCACCGCTAGCAACCGCCTTGATGAATTCACCGCTCGCCTCTTTAATGCGACGCTTGCGCCACAAATTGCGGGCGTGGAGCTTGGAGGTTTGACGGACACGCTTCTTGGCTGATTCAGTATTTGGCACGGTCGTTCCCTGTCGTTCGCGTTTTTCGCTCGAACGGGCGAATGTCGAATCGGGGATCATGCCCAAATCTGACGCAGAATGCAAGTCCGCTGTCGATGTTGCGAAAGTCGGCATCGCCCGACCTCCGAAATGGACGGGGAAATGCTTAAAAAAATTTTAAGATTCAGAAAGACACCCCTGAGCGTGGCGGCTTGTCACACATACTTTGATGCCCGTGTCGATACTGAAATCCCCATCCGCTCACTCGGCACTCTCGCCGCGAACCGACACTCGGGCGGCCGCCCACGACATCGCGGCCGAAATCCGGGCCTCGTCGAACCTCCGACCTGACTTGCTGGTCGTGTTCGGGACCTTTCATCATCGCACGCTGTTCTCGGACGCCCTCGACATCCTCCGCAGCGAGTTGCACCCCGTTCATCTGCTGGCCTGCACCACCGAAGGCGTGGTCGCCGACGACCTCGAGATCGAGCGCACCGCCGGAATGTCCGTCTTGGCCCTGAACCTTCCCGGCGTCGTTGCCCGCCCATTCGCGTTCGACCTCGCCGACGGACCTCCTTCGGTGTGGAGCGACGGATTCATTCGCGACCGCGTTTCGCTGCCACCCGACGAGGGTGCGCTCGCCCATCGCGGAATCCTGATGCTGGCCGACCCTTTTTCGATTCACGCCGGGCAAGCCTGCGCCGCCATTGAGCACGCCGCCGGCCCCCAAGGCGCGCGGATCTTTGGCGGCCTTGCGAGCGGCGCAAGCCACCCTGGCCTCAATGTTCTCGCCAGCGATCGGCGGACGACCCATCAAGGCATCGTCGGGCTGTCGATCTTCGGCGACATCGAGATCGACGGCGTCGTCAGCCAAGGCTGCAAGCCGGTCGGACCTTGCCTCGTGGTCACCAAGTCCAATGGATCGCAGATCCTTGAAATCGGCGGGCGCTCCGCGCTCCGAGTCGTGCGCGAAGTTGCCGAGGCGCTTCCTGAATCCGAACGCGCGCTGTTGACGCAGGGGCTGCTGGTTGGAGTTGCGGCCAATGCCGCCAAGCCGCGGCTCGGACGCGGCGATTTCCTCGTGCGTCCAGTGCTGCGCGTCGACAACGACCTCGGCGCGCTGACGATTACCGACACCATCAAGCCTGGAACCACCGTGCAGTTTCAGGTCCGCGACGCAACGACCGCCCACGCCGACCTCGCGATGCTTCTTTGCGCCGAACAACTACGCGAGCCGCCGATCGCTGCCCTGCTGTTCACCTGCAACATGCGCGGAACCCGCCTGTTTCCCACGCCTCATCACGACGCGCAGTTCGCCTCGGCCCGGCTCAACCGAGTGCCGATTGCAGGATTTCACTGCGCGGGCGAGATCGGCCCCACCGCGGGCCACTCCCACGTGCACACCCAAACCGCTTCGCTCGCGATCTTTCGCGCGCCGAGCTGAACCCCCGAGCTCGCCTGAGATCGGCTGGATCAACTGCGCTCGCCTGAGTCGCGCGAC
>QWPT01000022.1:11613-33681 GCA_003671075.1 Planctomycetota bacterium | reverse complement strand
CGCGCGACTCCCCCGTCCGACTCTCTCCATGCTTGAGCTGATTCGTTGGTCGCGCACCAACCAGTCGCTACCCTGCAAACATGGCGCTTGGCGCGATTCTCCTTTCTCAAGGGCTTGTCACCAACGAGCAACTCGACCACGCGACCCGCGAGCAATCGCGCGCGGGTGAGCGACTTGAACACACGCTCGCCCGCCTCGGCTTCGCCAGCACTGAGCAGGTGATGCGCGCACTCGCCGAAGAACTCGCGATGCCGTTCGTCCGACTCGACGAAACCGAAATCGACGAGGAGGCCGTGCGCGCGGTGCCTCCGCGGCTCGTGTTCAAACTGCGTGCGATTCCCGTGCGCATCGAAGGCGGCCGACTTGTCGTTGCCACCAGCGATCCGCTGCGACTCGACGCGTTCGATCAGTTGCGCATGGCCGCAGGCATGCCGGTTTCGCTCGTCGTTGCCGAAGACGAAGACATCGGCATTCAAATCCGAAACCGCTTCGGCGTTGCTGGCGATGTGCTCGAGGCCCTCGGCGCTGGCGACGCGGCCCCCGCCGACGCAAAGGCCGAATCGTCTGAAGGCGACAACGCAAGCGAAGCAAGCGTCGTGCGTCTCGTCAACGACTTGTTGTTCGAAGCGATTCGCGAGCGTGCGACCGACATCCACATCGAGCCCTACGAAACCGAGCTCCATGTGCGCTACCGCATCGACGGCATCATGAGCGACGCGGGCGTGCCGCCGACCATCCATCGCTTCCGCAACGCGATCGTGAGCCGCCTGAAGATCATGGCGAATCTCAACATCGCCGAAAAGCGCCGCCCGCAAGACGGCCGCATCACGCTCAAACAGCGCGTTCCTGGCCAAAAACTGCAGGAATTCGATCTACGTCTCTCGGTCATCCCCATGCTGTACGGCGAAGGGATCGTGCTGCGCATCCTCTCAAAGAGCGCGGTGCTGGTCGGGCTCGATGAACTGGGAATGCCGGAGAAGATCCGACTGCGCTGGTTCGATCTCGTCTCGCGGCCGCACGGCATCGTGTTGGTCACTGGCCCGACCGGCAGCGGAAAGTCGACAACGCTTTATGCATCGCTCAAGCAGATCGTCACCGGCGAAGTCAAGGCGATTACCGTCGAAGATCCCGTCGAATACCATGTTTCTGGCGTCAATCAGATCCAAGTGAATCATCAAGTCGGCCTCGACTTTGCCGCTGGACTGCGCGCGATCCTGCGCCATGACCCCGACATCATCATGATCGGCGAAATTCGTGACGCTGAAACCGCCAACGCTGCGGTGCAGGCGTCGCTCACTGGCCACCTCGTGCTTTCGACGATGCACACCAACGATTCGTGCGGCGCGGCGACGCGATTGCTCGACATGGGCGTTGAACCGTTCCTGGTTGCGAGCACCGTCGAGGGCGTACTTGCGCAGCGGCTGCTTCGGCGGGTTTGCCGCAGTTGCTCGGTTGCCCGCGCGCCACGCGATGGCGAGCTCCCGCCTGACTTCTATCCCGGCGAAGACGGCCTGGTGGCGGAGTCGGTCGGTTGCCGCGACTGCCGCGGATCGGGCTTTCGCGGCCGAATCGGATGCTACGAACTGCTTGTCGTTGACGAACTCTCGCGCGCGGAAATTATGAAGCGCGCAAGTTCCCGCGCCGTCGAAGCCGCGGCACGCATTGGCTCCAATCTCACCGCGCTGCGGGAATCCTCGGCTGAACTCGTCGCCCGTCGCGTGACCACCGCCTCGGAAGCACTCGCCGCAGTGAAGACGGCCTGACCGCATCGCTCACGCGACCGCCGACGAAAGTCGCGACCTATCCCACGACTCAAGCCGATTGACGCGCGGAGGGAAACATCCCATACTCTCCGCTTCGGGCCCCCCCCTTCGAACCTGGGGCTCTTGGAGATATGAAGATGTCGTCTCGATCTGGCGGATCCACTGGCGTGCTTGTTGCTCTCGTGGTCTTCGTCGTCCTCACCGTCGGCCTTCTCGCGACCTCCATCGTTCTCTACGCCGGCAAGTCCGACGCGGAGACCAAGGAGAGCCAGGCCCGTGCCGAGCTCAACTCATTCATTACCTCCGAGGAGCGTGGCCGCTCCGAGACGCAGGCGCTCAAGAACAACGCTGGCGGAAACAGCTTGTTCGGCTACCTCGTTGAACAGGCCGCCCAAACTGGCGACTTTGTTGCCAGCGACCGCAGCGCCGATGTTGCGCGCATGCGTTCGGCCCTCGCGCTCGGCGAGAAGGACACCGTGAAGGACTCGATGCGCAAGCTTCAGCAGGAGCGCGACGCGCGCACTCAGGAAGCCAGCGCCCTCAAGACCCGCGCCAACGACCTGACCAAGGAAATCGACGGCCTCAAGGATCAACTCGCCACCGCGGAGAAGTCCCGCGAAGAGGCCGTGAGCCAGATCACCAAGTCGATCTCCTCCTACCGCGACGCCGCCAACGGCTACCGCGGCGAGTTCGACACCGCGAAGGCCGCGCTCGAGCAGGCCCGCACCGACATGACCGCGCGCTTCGACGGCGAGACCACCTCGCTGCAGTCTGAGATCGACACGCTCCGTTCCGAACGCTCCGTTCTTGATTCGCGCATCTCTGCACTGCAGAGCAAGGTCGACTCATCGTCGGCCAAGGCAGCCAATCCTGCCGCGCTCGTCGATGCACATGTCGTGGGCTACGACGCGAAGACCGGCACCGTCTTCGTCGACATCGGTTCCAACCGCCGCGTGGTTGCGGGCATGACCTTCGAAGTCTTCGACGACGCCGCCGGCATCACCGCCTCGGCGCAGTCGGGCAATCGTGGCAAGGCCAGCATCCAGGTCGTCAAGGTCGGCGACACCACCTCGACCTGCCGCATCCTGCGCGGCTCGGGCAGCCGCCCGATCGTCAAGGACGATGTCGTCGCCAACGCGGTGTTCAACCCTGACTACCGCTTCAAGTTCCTCGTGCACGGCAAGTTCGATGTGAACAGCGACGGCAAGGCCACTACCAGCGAGTCGGACTTCATCAAGAGCCGCATCAAGGAATGGGGCGGAGAGGTTTCTGACAGCGACACGCTCACCGGCGACCTTGATTTCCTGGTCCTCGGCGTGCAGCCCCCGCTGCCCTCGCCGCTGCCGAGCGACGCCACCGAAGCGCAGACCATGACCTACACCGAGCAGCGCAACGCGCGTGAGCTCTACGACAGTCTGTTCCGCACCGCTGCCGACGCGGAGATTCCAGTCCTCAACTGGACGCGCTTCGAGACGCTGACCGGCACCGTTAACCGCTGATCCACGCTCGATCGGTCACTCCTCTTGACCATCGCCATCGAACTCACCCAGTACGCGGCGGCCCGAACGGTCGCCGCGTTGCTTTCCCCGTTCGATTCAGATCAGAATCTCGAAACGGCGCGCATGGTCGGTCGTCTGTACGCGCGCTGCTCCAAGCGCAGGCTCGCACGCGCACGCGCTGGAATCGCCCGCGCATTGCCGCTGCTCGACGAGCGCACCCAACGGCTGCTCATCGAAAGTTCGCTCGGCCATATGTTCGGCCTCTTCATGGTTGATGCCTTCGCCATGCCGCGCACCGTTGGCCATGAGAACTGGCACGAGCGCGTGAACATGGACCACGCAGGTCTGGCGATGAAGCATGTCATGAGCGACAAGCCGTGCATCTTCGTGACCGGCCACATCGGCAACTGGGAAATCCTCGGCTACGCGCTGGCGTTGGTCGGATTCAAGATCACCGCATTGGCGCGGCCGCTGGACAACCGATTCCTCAACGAGTGGCTGCTGGGCGTGCGCCAGAAGACGGGGATGAAGATCCTCACCAAATGGGGCGCGATGGATGAGATCCAGAAGGTGATTGAGTCGGGCGGGAAAGTGGCTTTCATCGCCGACCAGAATGCTGGAAACGATGGGCTCTTCGTCCCCTACTTCTCGCGCATGGCGTCAACCTACAAATCGATTCCGCTGCTTGCCATGCGCTACCAATTGCCGGTGGTCTGCGGCTACGCGCGGCGGGTGAACGATTCGTTTCGCTACGAAGTGCGGGTGAACGATGTCATCGAGCCTGCCGACTGGGCCAACGCCGAAGATCCGATGCTTTACATCGGCGCGCGATTCAACCGCGCCCTCGAGTTCATGGTGCGCCAAAGTCCCGAGCAGTACCTGTGGGTTCATCGACGGTGGAATTCGCGCCCGAAGTACGAGCGCGAGGGAAATCCCATGCCTGAGCGAGTTGCGGCGAAGTTGGCGGCGTTGCCGTGGATGAACCCGGCGCTGCTGAACGAACTGCGCAAGCCGCTCGAAGCACCCGTCGACCCCGCCGCGCTTCAATCTCCAGACGCACCGCAGGCCATTGACCCGCGCTATCGTCCGCCAAACGCCCGCGATTAACATCGCGCGCGCGAGGATCCATCCGTGGCCAATCGATTCGCCAACCAAACCATCGCCATCGTTGACGACGATCCGGACATCCTGCAATCGATCGACCTCGCTTTCCGCCACGAAGGAGCCCGCACGGTGCTCGCCGCCGACGGATTGGGCGCGCTCCATCTGGTGCGCGAGGAGCGGCCGAACCTCCTCATTCTTGACATGATGTTGCCGCGCAGTTCGGGGTTGCTGGTGTTGGAGAAACTGCAAGAGGAGCAGTGCACAATTCCCATCATCATGCTCACCGCCAATCAAGGCCGACGCCACCGTGAATTCGCCCTCGGCCTCGGCGCTCGCGCGTACCTCAACAAACCGGTCTCGCTGGCGAAGCTCCTTGAGATCGCCGCATCGCTTCTCGGCGAAAAAGAGCGCGCTTGACTCGCTATCATCGCGAACCGAAATTTGTCCATGCTCGCCGACCTCTACATCCTCCAGAAACCACGCGCCAGAGCTGAAGGTGGCGGTCTGGTTCCGCTTGCCTCCCGAGACGAGCTACAGAAGTTTTTCTTGACGCTGAACACGGCCAGCGAGCGCAGTGGATCGGACGTTCTGTACGGCCCTGGCATCCGCATCGAGCTCCCGCCGATGCAGGACCCGGTACTGCAAGTCACGCTGACCGTGACCGAGGACGAACTCTTTCACATCTTGTTCTTCGGAACCGCCAACGAGCCGCGCGGGCGGCTGCTGCGCGCAACGATGGAACGAGGTTGGAGGTTCTACGATCCGGTGCGCTCGGAGTATGTCCCGCCCTACCACGATGGCGATGATGACGACGACGACCGCTTCAGCTCGCTGGACGATGACGACGACGATTGACGCTCGGTCGTGAGTGTGAAGCAACTCAGACGAGCAAGTTCATGACGGCTGATTCCTCGCAATCCAGTTCCGCCAACCCCACCGATCGCGCACCACTCGACCAACAGGTTGTGCGCGCGGTCGACTTCCGCGGTGATGTCACCATCGTGACCACCGACGGCCGAACCATTTCAGGCTACGCCTTCGACGCAACGCTCGAGCCGCTCGATCGCGCCTGCATCCGCCTGCTTCCCATCGACTCCGACGCCCGTGTGACCCTGGCGCTCACCGACATCGCCAGCCTTTCCTTCACGGGCAAAGACGCGGCGAGCGGGCGAACCTGGGAGAACTGGCTGCGCCGTTATGCCACCAAGAAACTCGCCGGCGAGTCGGCCTCCATCGAGTCCGAGCCGCTCTAGCAAAAAGATTGCTCCCAGATTCGGGCCGAGCAGTCCTGTATCGGCGCCCACGAGAGCCCCTCGACCCCGATCTAGTTCTCGGGCGCAGACAACAGCGTCGATCGGGCTTGCCGAACCGACCATTCATTGCCATGATCCCCCCTTATGGAATCGCGTTCGCGCACGATCCCCTGCCAAACCCTCGAGGTGCCCAACCAGTTGACTGGTTCGTTGGCCGTGCAGCGCGCTGCCGCCGCGTTGGGTGAAGCCCGCGCCGTGCTGCTTGAACTCGAACTGAACAAGTCGATCGTTGAGAACAAGCTCGCCGAGGACCGCCGCCAGGACCCGATCCGTCAGGTCAGGGGAACCAGCAGCATGGAAGCGGCGATCGAGTCAACCCGCGAACTGATCCGGCTGCTTGAGTCGGCCGCGGCGCTTGCAAACGACGCCGAACAGGTCTGACCCACGACATGCGCATCGCCCGAACTGAACTCGGGCTCGTTTAGGCCGCCGATGCGGTCATGTTGCCGTTGGCCTGGCCGATCGGCCGCTCGGGAACCAACTCACGAACCAAGGCCGCGACCTTCGCCCCATCGCGGCTGCGTCGGCTCGGGGCGAGCGTTTCCACCATGCGCTCAACCCAACTCGCGTCGGGCGAGGGCAAGCCCCAAATACGGATGTCGGGGTGACGCGACTCGCGGATGGTCTCGGCGTCGAGCGCGAGCTCCTCAAAGAGCTTCTCGCCCGGGCGCGCGCCAGTAAAGGTGACGGCGATCTCGCCATGACGGGTTCCTGCGCCCGCGTCATTGGGGAACACGGGGGTGAGGCCGTGCATCGAGATAAAGCGGGTGGCAATGTCGACGATACGAAACGGCTCGCCCATATCCAGCACAAAGACCTCGCCGCTGGTGGCCGAGCGATCGGTGAGCGCCGCCGCCTGGATGACCAGACTCGCCGCCTCGGGAATCGACATGAAATAGCGGGTCATGCGCGGATCAGTCAGGGTGACCGGGCCGCCATCGGCGATCTGCTTCTTCCAAGTTTCGAGCGCGGACCCCGAGCTACCCAGCACATTGCCAAAGCGCACCAGCGAGCAGGCGGTGGCGGCGGTGCGATTGACATGCTGGATATAGAGCTCGGCCAACCGCTTGGTCGAACCCATGATCGATGTCGGATTGACGGCCTTGTCGGTGGAGACCATGACGAAGCGCTCGCAGCCGACGGCGATGGCGGCGTCGACGGCGCTCTTGGTACCGAAAAGATTATTGTCGACCGCGAGGCCCGGGTGGTCCTCCATCATGGGTACATGCTTGTGCGCGGCGGCGTGGAAGACGATGTCGGGCTCTTCCTCGCGAAAGAGGGCCAGGGTGCTCTCGGCGTCAACAACATCGTGCAGCGCGGCGCGGCGGGCGATGAGGGGAAATCGGCGGGCGATCTGGCGGTCGATCTCAAAGAGCGCGTTCTCACTGCGCTCCACGAAGACGATCTTTCCCGGGCCAAAGCGGGCGATGATCCTGCAGATTTCGCTACCGATCGAGCCTCCTGCGCCCGTCACCAGCACGGTGCGGCCGCCGATGACGGCTCGAATCGCAGTTTCGTCAACCTGACGCGGCGCGCGGCCGATGAGGCGCTGCAGGTCGACATCGATCTCGGTGCGCGGACCGACGCCAGCAAGCTGGTCCTCGAGCGCGGGCATGAAGCGATCAGTGATGGCGAGCTTGCGAAGGCGAGTGCGGATGGCGGCGAGCAAATCGGCCATGGGTGCCGGCAGCGTGATCAGGGCGAGCCCGGGCCTTCGGGTGGCGCAGATCGACTCGAGCTGCTCGAGGTTGCCCAAGACCGGCGTCCCCGCTCCCGGGGTGGCATCCGGACCGACATGCACACGACCGAGGATCACCGGGGCCAGCGGCAGAAGCGCGAGTTGTCGCTCGAGCAGGTCGCAGGATGCGGCGGGGCCGATGAGGATCGCGGTGGTTCGCATGTTGGTGCCGATTGGTGTGCGGTGTTGAAAGGAAACCATCTGTGCGGTCTACGCGGTCTGCACGGGTCGCAACGCCTAGGGCTATCGGCCTTCTCTGGCCCCGACTTGCAGCCATTTCCGTGTTCCGAGGCTCGCAAGTGCAGATGGGAGGAAAAGCCTCAGACGGGTTGATTTGATTCTCCGATAGAGAGGCTTCCTTCCGTGCTTTACTGAGGGCTTTACTGAGGGCTTTCCTCAGGGCCTTCTTCAGGGCTTTCTTCAGGGCTTTCCCCCCCCATGCGATCTCTGGTCACCGGCGGTGCCGGCTTCATCGGCTCCCATGCCTGCCTGCGTCTTCTTGACGACGGGCATGCGGTGACCGTCGTCGACAACCTGTTTCGCGGTCATCGCGGGGCGGTCGATGCGCTGCGTAAGGCTGGCGGCGACCGGCTGACCTTCATCGAGGCTGACCTTGCCGACACCAACGCGCTGACCCGGGCCTTGGCCGATGGAAAGATCGAGTCGGTGTTTCACTTTGCCGCACTGACTTATGTCGGCGAGAGCATGGAGCGGCCGCTCGACTACTTCACCACCAACACCGCGGGCGGCATCTCGCTGTTGCGGGCGATGGGCGAAACGGGCGTGCGCCGCATCATCTTCTCCTCGACGGCGGCGACCTATGGCGAGCCGGCTGCGGAGGCGATGCCCATCACCGAGTCCACCGCGCAACGACCGATCAATCCCTACGGCGCGTCGAAGTTGCAGTTCGAGACCGTGCTGCGCGCTGCCTGCGCCGCCGTCAACGACCCCGCCCCACTGGCAGCGATCGCGCTGCGCTACTTCAATGTGGCGGGCGCGGATGAACGCGGTCGCCTCGGCGAGGATCATCGACCCGAGACCCATCTCATTCCAATTTGCCTCGAGGTCGCGCTGGGAAGGCGTCCGCACCTCACCGTCTTCGGCGAGGACTATCCGACGCCCGATGGAACCTGCATCCGCGACTATGTGCATGTTGCTGATCTTGTCGACGCCCATGTCGCGGCGCTCGCGGCGTTCGAGCCTGGTCGGTTCAAGTGTTGGAACATCGGCATCGGCCGCGGCTATTCAGTGCGCGAGGTGCTCGACAGTTGTCGCCGCGTGACTGGCCACGCGATTCCCGCCATCGTCGGCGCGCGACGCCCAGGTGATCCGCCGTCGCTGTACGCCGACCCCGCCGCCATCGCACGCGACCTCGGGTGGCGCGCGAAGTGGACCGACCTCGACGCCGTAGTGAAGAGCGCGTGGGAGTGGATGCGCGCGCACCCGCGCGGCTACGCGTGATTTGATCGTGCGGCTACGCGTGATTTGATCGTGCGGCTGCGCGTGATTTGATCGTGCGACTCCGCGTGCATGGATCGCGCCGCCTAGAAGGCGAACTGCAGACCAAGGGCAAACGCAAGCGTATCGACGCCGGGATTCTGCTCGCCCGTCTGCGCGTTTGAGATGTGCAGCCAACCGATTCGGGCGGAGAGTTCGGTGGTCGCGTCGATGGCGAAGTTCGCGCCGATGGCAGCGCGCGGCGTGAAGTTCACTGAAGTCGCGTCGATGGGAACGGGCGAGTCGAACACGCAAACACCCACGCCGATCTCGCCGAAAAGGCTGAATTTCTCGCTCTGGATGAAGTGCCAGCGCATACTCACGCCGACTCCGACACCGAAGGCGTTCTCGCCCACTTGATTCACATTCATTGCCTCGGCGAAGACGCCGGCCGACACGCGATCAGCTACCAACCAGTTCCAACACACTCCTCCCGCGACGAGTGTGATGCCGTTGAAGTCGCTCGCACCAATCACATACGGCTCGCAGTTGAATGCATCGGCTGCCAGATGCGCGCGCGGCGCGGCGAGTTCGTCGGTCGGGTCGGCTGCATCGGCTGCATCGTCGAGCGAGAACACCGTTGGATCAGCGGCAATCGGATCGAAATGAAACTCGCCAGCGTGTGCCGATCCAGCACTCAGGAGCAAGACAACGAGCGTGGGGCGAAGCATGGTGGCATGATGGCGTCCGCGGCCATCTTTGCAAGGAGCACACTTGCGGTCAATTTCCATGTCCTTCATAAACTGAACCGCGTCGCTAATGCCGCGTTGATCGAAGCGTTGGCCTTTGGCCAGTCGTACTTGGCGAGGTCCTCGACCGAGATCCATCGAATCTCGCTCGCTCCCAACGCCTGGGGAATGGCGTTGGGCTTGACCTCGGCGAGGAACGCGTGCAGCCGGACCGACCGCTCGCTGGCCAACTCTGGATCGGAGTGCTCCACGACCATCAACGCCACTGGTGCGGACATCAGCGCGTCGGCATCGAGGCCGACCTCCTCGCTCAGTTCCCGCACCGCCGCCGCCGCCGCGAGTTCACCCCGCTCGATCTTGCCGCCGGGGAATTCCCAAAGCCCGCCGCGGACCGCCTGCGCGTGCCTGCGGGCAACCAACAGCTCGACACGATCGTCAACCCTTCGGTAGAGCGCCGCTAGAGCGACATCGACCCAGCGATCGGATTTGTTACTGGACGCCAAGGCGAAGTCTTCATTCATAAACAACTTTCCAGAATCGACTTGCGTTCGAACTATCCGATTGGCACATTCCGCGAGCAATGCATTGACCAAGGCCTGTCGAAGTCGTTACCTTGCGGTCTGCATCGGAAGGTTGTCCAACGACACCATTCGAGCAAACACAACATCGAACCTACGGACTTGTGGCTCCTCGTGAGTCGCGATCCACCATCCGGAGCGAGTCGGAGCGCGCCGGATGGTGTGTTTTTAGACATGTATGTTTTCTGACCGGTGTGATCTGCGACATCAATGAGGTTGGCCTCGCGCCTCAGCGAGGCGGTGGCGTCTGCTGCGCCTGATCCTGCTGCATGGACTGCTGCATGGACCGCTGCATCAATTGTGCACGCGCCGCGAGCGCCTCTTGGGAATCGTCGCGGACCCGCAGCGCGAATCGCCAGTGAGTCTCGCTGCGAGCCGAGATGGGAAGGATCTCCACGAAGAAGTCCAACGGAACCTGGTCCCAGATCGGCCCGTCGACGGTGGCTGGAGTCACGATGGGCTCGAAACCATCCTTCTCAAGCCGAAGGTCGTACACACCGTCATGCAGGATCGAGACCGCAACCGGCGTGCGGCCGAGTTGTGCGTCGTTGAGCCAAACCAGCGCGCCTGGCGGGTCGGTGTCGATCCAAATGCGTCGCTCGACGCAGCCGGTGAGCCCAATCAATGTCGAGGCTGAGGCGAGGATCGCGAGGATACGGATCGCGGGGGCGAGGATCGCGGGGGTACGGATTGCTGGGCGCGTTTGCATCGTCAATCGAACTCGTCGCCGCGAAAGGTGGATGCGAGATAGGCCTCACGCACGCTGGGGTCGTTGATGATCTCGCGCGGTGTGCCCTCGCGGAGGTTGCGGCCTTCATGGACGATGTAGGCTCGGTCGCAGATGCGCAGCGTTTGCTGGACATTGTGATCGGTGACCAACATGGCGATGCCGTTGTCGGCGAGCCGACGAACCTCGATCTGCAACTCCTCAACGGTGTGCGGATCGACGGCGGCGAAAGGCTCATCGAGCAGCATCAACTTGGGGCGAGTTACGAGCGCACGCGCGATTTCAAGCCGACGCCGTTCACCGCCCGAGCAGGTGCGCGCCTCGTCCTTGGCCTTGTGCAGCAGGCCGAACTGACGAAGCAACTCATGCGCGCGCGTTTTTCGCTGCTCTCGGCTGAGTGCCTGGGTTTCAAGCACTGCGAGCAGATTGTCCTCACAGGTAAGGCGCTGAAACACGCTCGGTTCCTGCGACAGATAGCCCATGCCCGAAAGCGCGTGGCGATACATGGGAGCGTCGGTGACATCCTTGCCATCGAAGCGAACACTGCCACCTTCGGGCGTGATCATGCCGATCGCCATACGGAAACTCGTGGTCTTGCCCGCACCGTTGCGACCGAGCAACCCGACGACTTCGCCGGCGTTGACTTCGAACGACACCCCATCGACGACGCGTCGCCCGGAGTAGGTCTTCACGAGATTTTTAGCTTCGAGGAGCGCCACCGCCGCAGTGTAGCGATCAAGCGAACGCGCGGATCAGCGAAGCACGCGCAGCACCATCGGGTAGCGAAAGATCTCGCAGCCCGCGGCCGCGACCGCGCCGCGCACCAGCGACACAATCCAAACCAACATCCACGGAATCAACGCGATCCATCCAATGCAAGGAACAACAAGCAGGATGAGGATCATGATTTGAGTGTTGATGCACTCGCGGCCATGATCGTCGACGAAAGCACTGCTGCGACGCATCGCAATCCACAGAAACAGCGGAATGAAGGGCGCAAACGGTCCGATCAGCGGAACGGCGAGCGGCCAAAGGTGCATGGAGACGCCGGCAAACCGTTCACCACCACTGGCCTGCCCATCGCGTACTCGGCCGTTGGGCGCTCGGCGCCAACGCTCGAGCGGCAAGCGCGTGGTCGAGGTCGAGGTCGAAGTCGCGGTCGAGGATGCGGGGGCGGAGTGGGACATGGTCGCGCCGAAAGTATGGTCGCTCGAAGAGTATGGAGGTCCCGCCGTTGGAGCGGACCTCGGTCAAAGGCGGCGGAGATTCGGAATCGTCCTCCCCCGCTTTCCCCCCGCGATAGAAATCTTCCGCTTACGAATCGGCGGCTTCGGATCCAGGTCGCGGCCGGTCGGCGAAGAGTTCCTCGCGAAGGTGAATCGCGATACGGTCGATCTTTGTCGGCGTTGCCGCAAGGATTTCAAAGGTGGCCTCGGGAGTTTCGTCCCTCTCGCCCTGCACGGGAACGCGGCCGAAGCGATCAAGCAGGAAGCCGGCGACGGTGTCGAAATCGCCGTCGTCGGGAAGCGAAATGCCCAATCGCTCGTTGATTTCAGCGATGGCAACGCGGCCATCGGACTCGTAACGCAATCCGTCGATGCGGTCGAGCACCGCGGGAAGCTCGTCCTGCGCCTCGTGTTCGTCGTGAATCTCACCGACGATTTCCTCGATCACATCCTCGATGGTGCAGAGTCCGCTGGTTCCGCCGTACTCATCGACAACCACGGCCATGTGAACCTCGCTGCGTTGGAAATCGCGCAGAAGCTCGCCAATCGGCTTGGTTTCGGGCACACGCAACGGCTCGCGCAACAGTGCGCGCAGGTTGAAGTCGGCGGTGGTGGCGCCGAAGTAACGGACGAGGTCGCGGACATAGAGAATGCCGACGATCTGGTCGAGGCTCTCGTCAAACACGGGGATGCGGGAATGGCTGTTGGCGGAGATCTTCTCGCGCACGGTGGTAAGGTCGTCGCTGAGTTCGATCGCCTCGATGTCGGTGCGCGGCGTCATCACGCTGGCAACGCTGGTCTGGCCGAACACGACGGCGCGTTGCAGAAGCGTTGCGGCGACGGGATCGATCTCGCCCTCGCGCTTGCGGTCTTCAATCGAGTGAAGGAGTTCGTCCTCGATCTCGTCCTCGCGCAAATTCGCGCCCGACAAGCGGCGCACCACCTCGTCAACAAAGCCGACTGCGGCAAGCAACGGACCAACGAGGATGAGCGTGAAGCGCACGAAACTCAGGCTGGAAGCAATCACCGAGTAAGTCGCGTGCCGCGCGATCGCGCTCGACAGCACGCTGGTGAATAGCCAGACGAGCGCGACCGAAATCACGGCAGTGGTGATGAGCCCCGTGAGTGTGATGCGGGCGGAATCGCCGAAACCTTCGACCGAAACCAACACCAGTGCGAACAGGGTGACGCGCCCGATGGTGCGAAAGAACGCGACTGCATGCGATGCTTCTTGCAGTCGATTAAGCAGCCAGCGTCCACGATCGAGAAGCCCGAGCCGATCAAGCTCATTCTCCAGACCGGAGCGGCTTGCCTGCACCAAGGCGAGATTGAGCGCCGAGAAGTAACTCGTCGCGATAACCGTCAGGCAGATGGCAAGAATGAGATAGGGCATTACGACAGTGGTTCCCGCGGAGTCTCGCGCGGCGGCACAGCGTACACCGACCCGATACCTGCTGCGGTGAGAACGCGGTCCTCCTCGGCGTGGATCGCGGCGGCGGCGGGCTCGGTGTCGTCGCGGTACCCGCAGGCGTGCAGGGTTCCATGCACGGCGTAGAGGAGAATTTCCCGCTCTATCGTGTGGCCACGCGCGGCCGCTTCACGAGCAGCGACCTCGGTGCAGATGATGAGGTCAACCTCGACGCTCGCCGAGGGATCGAGCTGATTGTGGGCGGGAAAGCTCAGGACATCCGTCGTCCCCGCGATGTTGGAGTAGCGCCGATGCGCAGCGTCCATGGCCTCATCGCCAACGAGTTGCGCATCGACGCGGGCGACGGTGCGGGGAAAGTGCGCGAGCAATGCTGCAAAATCACGGGCGAGGCGTGATCGATCGAGCTCGGACGGGCAGCCCGCGCCGGCGTGAAAATGGACGCTGGCCAGCGCTTGATTCAACGGGTGACCGTCAGCGAGATTCCGCTGACGGCAACTGAGTACGGCTTCACCCGCGCCTCGAATTCGCCGCGGAACTTGTTGACGATCGTGCGAATCGCCCAGTTGTTGCCGTCGGCCAAACCACAAATGGTCGTGCCTGGCGAGAGCCCCATCGAACCGGCGATCTCAAGCAGGAGATCGAGGTCCTTGGTGGTCGCGTCACCGCGCTCGATGCGGGAGATGAGCTTGAAGATCCAACCCGCGCCCTCGCGGCAAGGCGTGCACTGGCCGCACGACTCGTTCTTGAAGAATCGCGCGATATTGCGGGCAACGGCCACCATATCGGTGTCCTCGTCGAAGACGGTCGGGCACGCGGTGCCGAGGCCCATCACATCGCAACGGCGGCCGATGTCGAAATCCATCGGCGCGTCGTACTGGTCAGTGCCGAGTATTCCCATCGACACACCGCCAGCGATCGCACCCTTGAACTTCTTGCCCGCGCGCATGCCCAGGCAGAACTTCTCCACGAGTTGATTGAGCGGAATTCCGAGGTCGCACTCGAACACACCCGGGCGATTGACATGACCACTCACGCCCATGAGCTTGGGTCCGTAGCTGGGCGCGCCGCCGATGTTGCTTTCGCAGCCCATGCCCTTCCACCACGCCAGGCCCTTGTCGATGATCGGGCCGACGGCAGCGAGCGTTTCGACATTGTTGACGATGGTCGGACGGCCAAAAAGGCCTTTGACCGCAGGGAACGGCGGCTTGAGTCGCGGCCAGCCGCGGCGACCTTCGATCGCCTCGAGCAAACCAGTCTCTTCGCCGCAGATGTACGCGCCCGCGCCACGGTGGAGGTAGCAGTCGACGGCGAACTTGCTCTTGCCGTTCATCAGCCCCTGCTTGCCGAAGATGCCCTTGGCGTAAGCCTCTTGGATCGCCTTCTCGACGATCTTGGCCTGGTGGTGGTACTCGCCGCGAATGAAGAAGTACGCGGTATCGAGCTGACAGGCGTGGCACGCGATCGCGATGCCCTCGAGGATGATGTGCGGGTCGTAGTCGCAGAGCAGCCGATCCTTGAAGGTTCCGGGCTCGGCCTCGTCGCAGTTGATGGCGAGGTAGCGGCGACCGCCGTCCACGGGCGGAAGGAACGACCACTTGAGGCCGCAGGAAAAACCCGCGCCGCCACGGCCGCGCAGATTCGCGTCCTTAACGAGGTTGACGATGTCGGCGGGCGACATATCGAGCGCCTTCTCGAGCGACTGGTAGCCGCCAGTGGCGATGAACTCGTCGACCCCCACGGTCTTGCGGGTCTTGGGGTCGCCCCACGGAAAGGTGGGGATGCGCTTGGTCAGGATGGGTTCAGTGACGGGCATGGTGGTATTCGCTTGTCAGCGCTTCGTGTCGTCGTGCTTGCCGTGGTCGTGCTTGCCGTGGTCTTGACTTAGGGGGTCGAAGATGACTTCATCAATCGTGGTTCGGCGGTAGATGTAGTTTCCGCGCCGCACTTCCTGCACTTTTCTGCCGACCTCACGCGACTGCGCATCGGTCGGTTCCTGCGCCGGAGGTTCCGGCTGCTTCTCCTCGTCGAGCCCTTCCACGATGCCGCGGAAGAACCCCTCGAGATTTTGCATCAGCGATGGCTCGTCATTCCTGCCACCGTTGCTGCGGGGAACGGCCATCAGTGATGTCCGCCCGTTCCCTTTTGCGCCTCGTCGATCAACTTGTCAACCGATGCGATGGTGAGGTTCTCGTGGAGCTTCTCGTTGAAGAGCGCGACGGGCGCGGTGTCGCACGAGCCGAGGCATTCCAGCGCAAGCAGCGTGAACTTGCCGTCGTCGGTGGTCTCGTGCGGCTCGATTCCCAGACGCACCCGCACATGGTCGAGCAGCTTCTGGTGACCGCAGACCTCGCAGGCGATCGACTGGCAGATGCCGATGACACACTTGCCAACCGGCTCAGTGTGGAATTCCTCGTAAAAGCTCACGGTGTCGAGCACATCGGCGGGATTGATGCCGAGGAACGATGCGATCTCCACCATCGCCTGATACGGGACCTGCCGGTACTCGTGCTGAATGTCGTGCAGGATCGGCAACAGCGCGCCCTGCTTGGTCGCGTAACGCGGCAGGAGTACCTTCGTCCAACGATCCTTCATTGCCTGCGTGCAATACGGCTCGGCGCGGGTCGGGATCTTGGTCGTCGCAGAAGGCTTCGTCGTCCAGCTCATTCAACACTCCTAGTTTCACCATGATTCAACAGCGATTCAACGGCGTTTCAACAGCACACGCCAACACCCACGCACGAAAGAAAGCAGCCACAACTACTGGCGCTCCATCAGCACTATCGATCGAGTTCCGCCGCGATGATGTTCAAGCTGCCCAGCACCGCAACCATGTCGGCGAGCTGATGGCCCTCGATCATCTTGGGAAAGATCTGGTAGTTCATGAAGCACGGCGGACGGGTGCGCGCGCGGAACGGGTACTTGGAACCGTCGGCGACGATGTAGTAACCGAGCTCGCCGTTGGGACTCTCGATTGCGCCGTAGGTTTCGCCCACTGGCGTATCGAAGCCGCGATTGTTCATGTAGAGCTCGAACAACTGGATGACGCCTTCGATCGAGCCGTAGACATCGCCCTTGTCAGGAACCACAAGCTTGCCATCGGCGACGGCGTTGATCGAACCGCCCGGAAGCTTGTCGATGAGCTGGTTGATGATCTTGACCGACTGCTTGATCTCCTCGAGACGCACCAAATAGCGCGACAAACTGCAGCCCGCGCTGGCAACGGCGATGGAGAACTTGACCTTCTCGGCGCCCTGGCCGTCCCAGTTGTCGGCGTAGCAGAGGTACGGATCGTCCTTACGCAGATCGCGGCGCACGCCAGCAGCGCGGGCGTTGGGACCGGAGAGGCTCCACTGAATCGCGTCTTCCATGCTGACCGCGCCGACTCCGCCGAGTCGATCAACGAAGATGCGATTGCGATTGCAAAGGGTCTCGAGATCGGTGATCGCCTTGGGCAACCGAACATCGAGGAAGTTGTGGATCATCCGCTTGAAGACTTCATCGTCGGGGATGTCGCGCCAAGCGCCGCCCACGCGCGTCCAGTCGGGATGGAAGCGCTGGCCCGAAACATATTCGATGATGTCGTAGATGAACTCGCGCTCGTTGAACCCATAGAGGAAGCCGGTGAAGGCTCCGAGGTCCAGCGCCGCCGCGCCGACGCAGAGCAAATGGTTCTGGATGCGGCCGAGCTCGCACATGATGGTGCGCAGCGACTTGCAACGCGGCGTCAGCTCAACGCCGAAGAGCTTCTCCACCGCGTGGTGCCAAGCGATGTCGTTGACGATCGGAGAGACATAGTCCATCCGGCTGACCGTGCAGACATATTGGTTGTAATCGTGGTGTTCGCCGAGCTTCTCGAATCCCGAATGCAGGTAGCCGATGTGCGGCGTGCAGCGGGCGATGCGCTCGCCATCGAGCTCAAGCACAAGCCGAAGCGTTGTGTGGGTCGCAGGATGTTGAGGCCCGAAGTTCAGAACCCATCGATCGGGCGCCTGGAAGTGGTCCTTGAGGTAGTCAGTGTCCTCGACGTCGAGGCCATAGCCCTCGCCGGGGGTAAGCGTGTACGGCATAGGGCGAAGAGTATAAGAGCGACGGCCGATCGGGGGGCGGTCAAAACGCGTTGGGCCGGAGGAACGAATTCATCGCGCGCTCCCGGCCGATGGTGGTCGCGGCGCCGTGGCCGGGGTGGATCACGGTGGTATCGGGCAGACGCAACAGGACTTCGTGCAGGGTTCGGTGCATGTCGTCGCGGTTGCTGGTCGGAAAGTCGATGCGGCCCATCGAACCAGCAAAAAGCGTGTCACCGACGATGGCCACCGACGCCTCCGGGCACCAAAGGGTGATGCCGCCCGGCGAGTGGCCGGGCGTTGGCACGATTCGGAAATAGAACTGACCGAGTTCGAGCATTTCGCCGCCGTTCAGGCAGGCATCGGGCGGCGGCGCGCTCACAGCGGGCGGGATGAAGACGCTCAGGTTGAGGTTGGGATCCTCGTTGAAGTCCTTCTCGGCGCGGTGGCAGAGGATGTTCACCGGACCAAGGCGCCTGCGCATCTTGGCAAGCCCCGCAACATGGTCGCAATGGCAGTGGGTGAGGATGCAGAGCGCGGGTTTGAAACCGCGCTGCTCGATGAAGTCGAGCATCGGCTCGGGGTTGTACGAACAGTCGACGATCCAGCAGGTCTTGGTGAGATCGGCGTCGTCCCAAAGAACAAAGCAGTTGGTCTGGAAGTCGCCGAGTATGAAAGTTTCGATCGCAAGCGCCATGACGCGCAGAGTAGCGAACTCGTCACACCCGCCCCGCTTTCGCTACTCTCCCGCCATGCGGATTTTGGCGGCGCTTACCAGTTCGATCGCATGCATCGTGACTCTGCTGACGGCGGTTGGCTGCGACACGATCTCGTCGGATTTCAGCCAGTTCTCTCAGAGCTTTGTGCCGCCGTCGCCTGCGGAAGCAGCGCGTTGGGCGGCCGATCCCAACGATCGCGAGAATGCGCGCCGCGGAACGATCCTCTTGGCCAACGCGCCATGGGGCGGGACCGAGGCGTATGTGAAGATGTACCGCCTGTACGCCCAAGACGCGCTCGATCCGCTGGTGCGCGCGGCGGCGCTGCAGGCGCTCGGTCGCCACGGCGATCCCGAGGACGCGCAGTTGGTTGCGAAGAGTCTGACCAGTCCGTTTCGCCAAGCGCGTTTAGCGGCGGCGAAAGCGCTGCAAAGGCTGCACGATCCCGCCGTCGCCGACTTGCTGTGGACGCGGCTGGTCGATGTGAACGAGGAATCGGATGTGCGCATTGAAATCGCCATCGCGCTCGGCCAGTATCCCACGCCAGCGGTGTTCAACGCGCTGGTGGCGGCGCTGTCGCAACGCGAACTGGCGGTCAACATCGCCGCGGTTGATGCGCTGCGCATGCTGACTGGCCAAGACATCGGCATCGATGAGAATGGTTGGCTGACCTACATGGCAACGGCGAAGGATCCGTTGCTGAACTCGCCGACCTACCTGTACCCGACCTTCGTGCGTGAACTGGACATCTGGGACACCCTCGTCTTCTGGGATCCCGTTGTGTTCGAATCGCCCGATGTGCCGATCGGCATGAAGGTGTTCGGCGTGAAGCGCACGAGCGCGTTGAGCGGCGAGAACGCGCAAGACACTTCGGACAGCGCGGTGCCCGCTCTTGCGCCTACTGTTGCGCCTACTGTTGCGCCTACTGTTGCGCCTACTCTTGCGCCCACTCTTGCGCCCGCTCCTGCTGCGGAAAGCGGCAAATGAGCGCAGGAACCGGTGGAACAATGCGATGCGTGGCGGCGACCGATGGGCGAGTTGAACTGGTTACCCGCGCGCGGCCGACGCTGGCAACGAATCGCTCGGATGCAGTCGCGCACGAAACCGTTCTGGTGCGGCCGACCATTGCGCTGCTCTCGCCGTTCGAACGCGAAGTCGCGCGCGGGGTTGGCGCGGAGGCGGGTGGCGGGCGCGTGATCGGAACATCTTGCGTTGGCATCGTGGAAGACGCGACCCACGCGGGAGGCCTGATTGCGCGAGGAACGCGCGTGGTTGTGCAGCCGGTGTTCGCCTGCGGCCGCTGCGAACGCTGCCGAGGGGGACTGGCCATGCATTGCGCTATGCGCACCATTCTTGGATTTGACGACGCTGCCGGAGCGCTCAGCGAATTGATCGCGGTGCCGGCGGCGGCGTGCACGCCAGTGAACAAGGAACTCGACGACGAGCGCGCGGTCTTCGCCGTGGTGCTCGCGCGCGCGCTTGAGGCGGTGCGCCGTGGCGGAGTCGACAAGACGACCTTTGCCAGCGTGCTCGGCGACGATGTGCTGGCGGTGCTGGCAACGCTGGTCGCGGTTGAGGAAAATCAATTCGCGCGACTGGTCGCCACCAGCGAGGCGACGCTGCGCGTTGGCGAGCAGTTTGGCATTCGCCATCGCGCGCTGGCCGAAACCGGTCGGCGCGGCGATCAAGAACTCGTCATCGATACCACTGGCTCGGCGGAGACGATTGCGGCGGCGTCGCGCATGGTGCGCCCGCGCGGACATGTGGTGGTCGCGGGCATCTCGGCGCGCGCGCCCATTGCGGTTGACCTTTCGCAGATCGCCCTCGATGAGATCGAGATCCACGGCTCGGGCTTCGGTCCGCTTGGCGGCGCGATCGAACGACTCACACGCCGCGCGATTGATCCATCGCCGCTGATCTCGCGGCGCATCGCGCTGGCCGATGCGGCCAAGGGCATGGCGATGCTTGGCGAAGCGGGCGTCTTCACGGTGTTGGTGCAGGTGACGCGGTGAAGTCACGCGAATCTGAACCCAACTCCGATCAGGAACAGCAGCGCGCGCGCCAATCCGAGCGCGCTTTCATCGACAGCGCAGCGTCGCCCGAGGACCCGATGTCGATCTTGAACGCATCGATCGAGCAGGATGCGATTTCCGACGACGAGGGCGCGATCAAGGCCGGACGCCTCGCTGGCAAGACCATGGCGCAGGCGATCTGGATCCTTGCGATTCCTGTGCTTCTGCAGCAACTCATGGCCGCGGGCGTTGGCTTCGTCGACAAGCTCCTTGCTGGAAACCTTCCCGCCGATATTTCCCGCGCGGCCATGGATGGCGTGGGAATCGGCAGTTTCGTTGGTTGGTTCATCGGCATCGCCATGACCGGACTGGGCGTTGGCGGCCAAGTCGTCATCTCGCGCGGCATGGGTTCGGGCGATGTGCGCGAAAGCAATCGAGCGCTCGGTCAATCGATGGTGCTCTCGTTTGCCTGGGGCCTGCTGGTCGCAGTCACCATGTGGTTTCTCGCCGAGCCGCTCGCGCGCTTCTCCAATCTCACGCCCGAGGCAACCCGCGACTGCGTGACCTATGTGCAGACGCTCGCCTACGGCATTCCTTTCTGCGGCGTGATGATGATCGGCGGCATGTGCCTGCACGGCGCAGGTGAAGCGCACAAGCCCTTTCAGATTGCCGTGTGGGTGAATGTGGTGAACTGCTTCGCCTCGTGGCTGATTTCCGGCGTGTTGATCCGTGCGGTGGGAGCGACGATTCCAAATCCATCGCCGCTTGACCCGCACCAATGGGGAGTCTTTGGCATCGCCGCCGGCAGCGCGATTGCGTACGCCGTTGGCGCGGTGCTCACTTGGCGCGTGCTTCGCAAGGGCGTGAAGGATCTGCGGCTCGAGGCCAATCACCTCGCGATCAATCGCGCGATGACCTGGCGCATCGTGCGCATCGGCGTGCCGAATTTCTTCGAAGGCCTTGCGATGTGGACGGTGAACCTGCTCGTGCTCGGTTTCATCGGCGAGGCTGCGGAAATGGGCCTCGCAACCACGGCGAAGGACGGCCTGGTCGGCGCGCACATCATCACGGTGCAATGGGAATCGTTCTCGTTTTTGCCTGGTTTTGCCATGGGTACCGCCGCGGGCGCGTTGGCGGGCCAGTACCTCGGCGCAGGCAATCGGCGGTTGGCGCGCGCGGCGATCTGGCGATGCACGCTCATCGGCATGGCGATCATGGGCTCGATGGGCGTGTGCTTCATGCTCTTCGGCCACGCGCTCACCAAGATCATTTCCGACGACCCCGTGCATCTCGATCTGGTGCCGAAATGTCTGATGGCGTCCGGAGCGATCCAGGTGTTCTTTGCGCTGGCGATGGTGGTACGCAACGGTCTACGCGGCGTGGGCGACACCAAGTGGATCCTCGGCATCACCGTGTTCGGCTGCTACGCGATCCGACTTCCGCTGGCATGGTTCCTCGGCATCCATCTGGGATACGGACTCGTCGGCATCTGGTGGGGCCTGATGATCGAGCTCGCGGTGCGCGGGCTGATGTTCCTCGCGCGCTTTAAGTACGGCGCGTGGGAAAGCGTGCGGATTTAATCGGCGCGTTCAGAACATCACATTGACGGCGATCACGCAGCCGATGCCGATGATGAAGCCCACGACCGTCACCACCGCTGCAAGAATCCTGGCGTAAATCGACTCGGATTCAAACGCCCCGATCATCGCCTGC
>QWPT01000022.1:0-11184 GCA_003671075.1 Planctomycetota bacterium | reverse complement strand
GCGTTGGTAAATCCCAACGTCGATGTACGCCACCAACGCTTGAAGCTGCCATCGCGTCCGCTCGCGATCCAAGGAACATCAACACGCTGCATCGCCTCGAGCTCACGCGTCTCATCGTGCGGTCGAATCACGCAATCGTTCATGGTGATCGAGCAGCCACACTGAACGCAGGCGAACTCCGCTGGTTCGAGATGCCCTTCCTTGCTGGTGCCGTAGTAGCCCGTGTTGCAATGCGGGCAGCAGCAACGAACCTTGCCGCGCTCGAAGGAAAAATCGGTGGGCTGGTAGGGCTCGCCGCACTCACTGCAAACGCGCTGCGCACCGTCGATGGGCGCGGGTTGGTTCCAGAGGACATGATCGCATTGCTTGCAACGCATGGCAATTATGGCTTTCCCCCACCTTCGCTCGCGTCAATCTTCAGGCGCGCCTTCAGCCACTCGGGCGCGGAACTCCGCGATCATGCGTCGGGTGGTCGGACCGACCTTGCCCTCACCGATCATCTCGCCGTCGATCGCGCTCACGCCGATGATCTCGGCCGCAGTGCCGGTGAGAAAAACTTCGTCGGCGGTGAACAGGTCTTCTAGGCGGATCGAGCGTTCTTCAACGGCAATTCCGCAGGCAGGCGCGACATCGTTCATCACGAAGAGGCGGGTGACGCCGTTCAGAATTCCCGCCGAAACTGGCGGTGTGACGATGCGCGATCCGCGAATGAAGAAGATGTTGTCGCCCGTGCACTCGGCGACCTGTCCATCGAGGTTGAGCATGATCGCCTCGTGAACTCCCGCCTCGATCGCCTCGACCTTGGCGAGAATGTTGTTCAGATAGTTGAGGCTCTTGATCGAAGGATCGAGGCACTCGATTGGAATGCGCGGGCGCTTGGCCACGATGACGGGCATGCCGTGCTCGTACATCTCGGGCGGATAGAGCGAGATCTTGTCGACGATGACGATGGTCGAAGGCTTCGGGCAAACAAATGGGCTGAGGCCCAGTGGACCTGCGCCGCGAGTTACCACCAGCCGGATGTAGGCGTCCTTGAACCCGTTGGCAGCGACGGTTTCGCGCACCGCCTGCTCGATCTCGCGCATGGTGAAGTGCATGGTGAGATGGATGGCCTTCGCACTCGCCTCGAGACGGTGGAGGTGGCTGGCAAGTTTGAAAATGCGGCCGTTGTAGACGCGGATGCCCTCGAAGACGCCGTCTCCGTAGAGAAGCCCATGGTCGTAGACCGAGACCACTGCGTGCTGCTTATCAACGAGATGACCATCGAGCCAAACCTTCATGCGCGTCTCCAAATAGGGGGCGCGCAGTGTAACGATCGCCACTCTCGGCGAACGCGCTGACTCAATGCTGTTTACGCAGCGGACCCGACAGGATCCCCAGCTGCTCGCGATACTTCACCACGGTGCGGCGCGCGATGGTGACGCCCTTTTTCTCGAGGGTTTCTGCAATTTCGCGATCGGACAACGGCTTGGCCTTGTCCTCGGCGCCCACGATTTCCCCGACCATCGCCTTCACCGCGTTCCAAGACATCTCCTCGCCGTCGGCATTTTCGGTGCCGAGCGAGAAGAACGGCCGCATCGCTACCAGTCCACGCGGCGTGTGCATCCACTTCTCGCTGACCGCTCGGGAAACGGTCGCAACATGAATACCGAGCATGTCGGCAACCTCGACCATCGGAAGCGGCTTGAGGTGCTGAGGCCCCTGCTCGAACCACTCGCGTTGACGCGCAAGCACCACGCGCACCACCCGCATGAGCGTCGTGTTGCGCTGCTCGACGGCCTCGATGATCGACCGCGCGGCGCGCACGCTTTCAGCAACAAAACTGCGCGCTTTGGCGTCGAGATCGATCTCCTTCATCATCGCCTCGTAGTCGGGCGAAACGCGCACGCGCGGCATGAGCTCGTCGGCGAGGCGCGCGGTGTAGTCGCCCGACTCGGGGTCGTACTCGACAATGACATCGGGAATGATCGCGGTGGCATCAGGCGTGACCAGATCACGACCGGGATTCGGATCGAGGTGCTTGAGGCACGCGCGCGCACGGTCGAGGCGATCGGCGGGCCAACCGGTTTTCTCGCGGATCTTGGGCACGCGATTCTGCAGGATGTCGTCGTAGTGCTTCTCGATGACCTCGATTGCATCGCCCCACGCCTCGGCGCGGTCGAGATCGGTTTCGTCGTCGAGATAGATCCGCGCCTCGATGAGCAGCGCCTCGCGCACGCTGGTTGCGCCCACACCATGAGGCTCGAGTTCGCGCTGAAGTCGCGTAAGCGCGGCCTTCAGCGTGTCGATCGCCCAGTCGCAGCCGGCCATATGCGAACTCTGCTCGCGGATGGTTTCGAGCGGCGTTTGCATGAGGCCGTCATCGTCGATGTATTCGATGATCCGCGCACCAGCGGCGCGCATGGATGGGTCGTGAACCTCGGCGAAACTCCATTGCTCGAGCAGTTGGTCAACGAGGCTGGCACCGCGCGAGGGCGCGTTGGCCATGGCGTCCATCTTCGGATCGCGTTCGCCAGTGTCGCGGGCGGGTCGGCGGAAATCTCCATCGGAGTTCCACTGCTCGCCATATTGGCGCTCCATGCGGCGCAAGCGCTCGAACTCGTCGGAGCCGCCACCCTGTGGCGAGTCCTCACGATGCTGCTCGCGGCGAGCGTCGCCATCGTCGGACGAACCAGGCATCACCATTTCAAGCGCGATGTTCTTCTCGACTTCTTGCTCGAGGCGCTCCTGCAACTCCATCGCGTTGAGCTGAAGGATTTCCGCCGATTGAATGAGCTTCGGCGACAGACCCATGGTCTGCCCGAGTTTCATTCCTTGCGATGTCTCAAAGCGCATTCCTGCCATTGCCGGTCGTTCCTCTCGTCAGCACGGATCCTCCGCGCGGTCGGACAGTGCTGCCGATGCTATCGACCGTCCATGGGAGAGAAGGCAAGGCGACACGCTCTATTTTCGAGTTTCGCCGCGATTTTGGCGGGTACTGGCACGGAATTTGGCGCGTGTGCGGCCTGTGGCGTCCCTCGACAGGGCGACCGAGCGGCAAGGGCCGCTGAGGAGCGCTCAAGCTCCGCGCTACAAACTCGTTCGACCTTTGAGTGCATCGCCGATCACGGCGGGGTTGGCAAATTCCAACTGCGAACCGCTCGGTAAGCCACGCGCAAGCCGAGTCGAGCGCACGCCGCGCTCCCCTGCTTCGCGGGCGATCCACAGCGCGGTGGTGTCGCCTTCGAGGTCGGGATTCAGGCCGAGGATGATCTCGGTGATGGGCGTTCCCCGCGCGTTTTTCTCGGGGTGATCGAGCCGGGCCAGCAAGGCGTCGAGCGTGATCGCGTCGGGGCCGACGCCACTGAGCGGATCAAGCCGGCCGAGCAAAACATGGTAAACACCGCGAAACAGGCCGGTATTTTCCATAACCAGCAAGTCCTTGGGCTGCTCGACCACCAGCACCGTCGACGCATCACGCCGCGGATCCGAGCAAATCGGACATGGATCGCTGTCGGCAAGGCTCCAGCAAGATGTGCAGTGCTTCACCTTCTTCTTAACATCCTCGACGGCACGCGCGAGTTCGAGCGCTTCGGCGGGCGATTGGCGCAGCACATGAAACGCAAGCCTCTCCGCGCTGCGACGACCGATGCCGGGCATGGCGGCGAAGGCTTCGATCAAGCGGCGGACAGATTCTGGATAGGCAGCGTTGGACATGGGATTTGCCCGAAGGTTTAGCCGAGTTGCTCGAGCAAGTTCGCCGGAAGATCGATGCCGGACTCCTTGGCGGCGCGGCCGATTTCCTCAGCCACGCGGGCGCGGGCGCGGAGGAGCGCGTCGTTCACCGCGTCGGTGATCATGCGGTTGGCGTAAGACTGATCAGCGGAAGAACCCGTGGCAATCCCGCGAAAAACCGCAGGATCGAGCGTGATCGATTCGATGCGCAAATCGCAGAACGCGACAACGCGAACCGCTCCGCCTCCAGCGTTGCCCTCAACCTTGGTCGCGGCCAGCCGCTCGCGCACTTCCGCGAGTTTGGCCTGAAGCTTGGGCAGGTCCTTGAGCATTCCCGCCATCTGTGTTGCTTGCTTGAGCTTGTCGAACACGCGTGCACTCCTGCTGTTCAATCGAACTGGTCAAATTCCATCGTCTCATACGAGACGGGTTCATCGGTGGGAACCGCATCGTCGGCCGACTTCGTTTCGCCGGGCTCGGCGTCGGTCGGCTTCTCGGATTCCTCGGCAAAACGCGGGACAACCGCGATCACGGTTGCGTCGAGCAACTCAGCGGCGCGACGGACGAGAGGATCGTTGCGGACGCTCGGATCATCGGCCTGCAGCGCGCGGGGCGCGTCAGATTGTTGGCGCAAGCGGCTGAGGTCGAGCGTCACGCGCAGCGGACGGCCGGCGGCGCGGGAAAGCAGCGTGCGAATCGGATCGGGATTGGTGGCGAGGTACTGGCCCGAGCCGTTGTCCACGAGGGCAACCCGCACGCAATCGCCTGAAAATTCGATGATTTCGATCTGTTCCGACATCGCGCCGTCGCGCGGACTGCGCGCAGCGACCTGCGCGAGTCGCACGCGCAGTTCGGCGATGTCGGCGGCTGGCGCGACCGCTGCGGGCTGGCCGGCAGCAACAACAGGCTTGACCAGAGGCGTCGATTGCGACTTCGGTTCGGCCGCGAAGGGACGACTGGAAACGGCAGCAGGCGCGGCGACGGCAACGGGAACGGGAACGGCAACGGGAACGGGAACGGGCGCGCGAGCGGACACCTGAGTAGACGCCTGAGTAGACACCTGAGTAGAACTTGCCGCGCTGCTTATCGCTGGCCCCGTCGCGGCGCGCGCGGCGGGGTCAACGGCTTTTTTTGAGTCGGACCCGCCACCAGCCAGCAAGCTCGCACCGCCAGCAAATCGCGTCGAAAGCGCAATGCGCGCGACGCACGCGTCGTAGAGCGCGCGCGGCGCACTCGATCCCCGCGCGTTGCGGCCGGTTGCATCGCAAAGCGCGATCGCGTGCGCGCAAGCCGCGGCGTCGGTTTGCGCGGCGATGCGGCCAACGCGATCGCGCATCGACGCCGCCACTTCAAGAAGATCGCTGTCGATGCCGACCGCGCAAGCAACGAGAATCCAGCGAAAACGCTCGGCAAGCAGCTCAAGCGCCTGCTCGACTCCACTGCCGCGCTCCAACAAACGCGCGCCGTGAGTCAGCGCGTCGCCAATGCGTTCGCACACGCAGGCGTCAACGATGTCGAGCAAAATCTGGTCGTCGGGAAGTCCAAAGACCTGCTCAAGCACCACCGCATCGATGCGACCGGACGCCGATGCGAGCAACCGATCGAGCAGCGAAAGCCCGTCGCGCATGGAGCCGTTGGCCAAACGCGCGATCGACAACAGCACATCCTCGGTGACCTCGACACCCTCACCCTTGGCAACGGCACCGAGATGCTCGGCGATCTGCTTGGTGGGAATATTGCGGAAATCAAAGCGCTGGCAGCGCGATTGAATCGTCTGCGGAACCTTGTGCGGTTCGGTGGTGCAGAGAATGAACTTCACATGCGACGGCGGTTCCTCCATGGTCTTGAGCAGCGCGTTGAACGCTGGCGTCGTGAGCATGTGAACTTCGTCGATGATGTAGATGCGGTACTTGCCGCGCGAAGGCGCAAGGCCAGCGCCAGCGATCAGGTCGCGCGCGTCGTCGATGCCTCTGTTGGAAGCGCCGTCGATTTCGATGACATCGAGGTCTTCGCCGCGGAGAATCGCGTCGCCGATGGCTTCGGATTCCGAGAGCGCGCTGTCGCGGTTGAGTGCTCGGGCAAAGATGCGCGCCATCGAGGTCTTGCCAACGCCGCGGGTGCCGCAAAAGAGATACGCGTGCGCGGTGCGGTTGGTCTGGATCGCGTTCTGCAGCGTGCGGGCGATCGGCTCCTGGCCAACGACCTCGCTGAAATCGCGCGATCGGTAGCGGCGGGCGAGCACGGTATACGGCTTCGCGGGCGCGTCGGCCTCGGGAGATGCGGTCGCGGAGGTTGTCGTGCCCTTCTTCGCCATCGTTCTTTGCCGCCGTTCGCCGCCGCCTCATTACGCCGCCGTTGCCAACATCCGCTTCACGCCGGTCAGCGCTCGCGCCCGTCCGCACTCGCGGCAACGCCAACGCTTCAACATGAAGGGAACTCTGGAGCCGCGGAAGACGGCCAGGCGACCGTCGGCTCGGATCGAAACGCTTATGGCTGCTGCGATCAAGCCCTGACCAGATTCGCGGCCGACCCGCCCGCCGGGCCCGGCCGTCTTCTGCGGCTCCAGAGGGGCGAATAGTAGCGAAGTCGGCCGATGCGCGTGGACCGTAGAATCGAGCCTATGAACGACGATGGAATCGAACCAGCGACGGGCAGCGGCGCCCAATCCACCAAGCTGCAGGGCGCCAGCGAAAGAAGCACAAAACTGATTCTTCTGTTCGCGCGGCTGCTGTTCATGGCGCTGGTTCTGGCGACTCCCGCCCTCGTTGTCGGAAGCCGACTAAACACCGCCGAACCAGGCCCATTTCTTCTGGTCGTCGGACTGACGCTGGCATCGGGCGCGCTGGGTCTGATCGTCGTGCTGATCGACGCGATGACGCCGAACAAGCGGCTGGCGTCGATCTTCGGCATCTACCTCGGCATCTGCCTCGGCCTCGTCGGCGCGTTTGCCGTCGGCTCGTTGCTGGAGTCGATCGTTGAAGCCTGGGGCCTGCAAGACACCAACGCCGCGCTTTACCTCGGCCTGGTGAAAGTCTCGATCGGCCTGATCCTCTGCTACATCGCGGTGTCGGTGGTGATGACGACCAAGGACGACTTCCGCTTGGTGATTCCTTATGTCGAGTTCAGCAAGCAGAACCGCGGAGTGCGGCCGATGCTGCTCGACTCCAGCGCGATCATCGACGGCCGCATCCTCGATCTGTCGGAATCAGGCGCCCTCGACGCGCCATTCATCGTGCTGCAGGCGGTGATCGACGAGCTGCAGAAACTCTCCGACAGTTCTGACAAGGGAAAACGCGCGCGCGGGCGGCGTGGGCTCGACATGATTGCCAAGATGCAATCGAGCGCGCGATTGGACATCACCATCGAGGATGCGACCATCGACGCCACCAATGTCGATCGCGGATTGATCGAAGTCGCCAAGTTGCGCGGATATCGCGTGGTTACGACCGACCTCGGCATGGCCAAGGTCGGCGAGATTGCCGGCGTGACCACCATCAACATCAATCGCCTTGCCGGATCGCTGCGCGGACAGGCGATCTCGGGCGATCGGCTCGAGATTGAACTGACGCGCCTGGGCGAGAATCCCTCGCAGGGCATCGGACATCTGATCGACGGAACGATGATTGTGGTGGAGGGCGGCGCTGCGCATGTCGGCAACACCATCGCCATCGTGGTTACCAACTCGCTCACCACCAGCGCTGGGCGCATGATCTTCGCGCGCGTGGACGACACCCCTGCCGATCCGGGCACGACGGCGAGCATGGCGGCACGCGCGACTGCGCAGCCGAAGTTCCGCGAGGCCGGACCGAACCGTCAGGGCGACGACAACCGAAGTTCAGGTCGCAATCCTCGACGCGGATGAAGCGCAACTTAAAACGAACACGGCGCGCGCCAGTGAACTGGCGCGCGCCGTGGTTTTTGTCTGCATTTACAGTGGCTTTCGCGCTTGCTTTGAGTTGCCTGCTCAGCGACCCAGAACAAGCAGCTGCTTGATGAGTTCGTCGGTGGTGGTGATCACGCGGCTTGCGGCCGAGTAACCCGTGCTCGCCAGGATCATGTTGATGAACTCCTGCGACAGATCGACATTCGACAACTCGAGCGCGCCGCCGACAAGTCGTCCGGTGCCGAAGTCGCGTGGCATGGCGACCAGCGGCGTGCCCGAGTTGGGACCAGTGCGAAACAGGTTGTCGCCCGCGTCAACGAGGCCTTCAGGATTGGAAAACTTCGCCAGCGCGACCTGCCCGATGGTGCGGGTGAGGCCGTTGGTGAACGAGCCGGAGATGCGGCCGTCTTCACCGATGGAGAAGTTCGACAGCGTTCCGATCGGCGAGCCGTCCTGATAGACCGCCGCGATGTTCGACGCGCTGTCGGTAAGGCTCGACACCGCGTTAGTTCCGGAGTTGAAGTCCATGTTCACCGTGAGCGGACTGACCGCGCCGTTGGTGCGCGTGATCGAGAAGCTCTGGTTGGTCGCGTTGGTGAAGTGGCCCGACGCGTCGAAGGTGACCTCGCCGAGACCGATGAGCCGTTGCAGCGCGTCGTTGTCGTTGGACTCCGCGACGAACTGCCAAGTGGTACCGCTCGACGCCGAAGTCTGCTGCAGCGTGAAGGTGAGATCAATGGTGAGCGGCGTGCCGAGCGAGTCATACACCACGAAACTGGTGCGCACGCTTTCGCCGTTGGCGGGTCCCGACTTCTGCAACACCAGCGGTTGACCGCTGCCGGCACCAGGCGCATTCACCACAAAATCTGCGGTTTCCAGCGCAAGGTCCTGCACGGTGCCTTCGTTGCCGGTGATGACCAATTGGCCGCTGGCATTGATGACGACATTGCCGCCGAGGTTCGATGCACTACCGACAGCCGAGTTGTCGAGGCCGAGCACATCCTTGATGAAGTCGGTGAAGTCACTGAGCAAGACACCGTTGCTGTCGGCTCCAGCAACTGGAGTCGCGCTGAAGGCGAAGGTCTTCGAGCCGAGGTCCTTGCCGCCCTTCTCGATTCCCGAAACGGTGATCGACTTGGGATTCACGCTCGAGTCGAAGGCGAGAACCGAGCCGCCCGCACCGTCAGACATGTAAATGTCGGTGGTGGAGAGATCGGTGTTGGCGTCGACGGGAATCGCCATCGCCGCATCGGTGTACCACGCGCGGCTGGTGTGAACCGAACCGGTGGTTCCGACTTGGCCCGACGCGTTGAGGTTGCCGTTGAAGATGACATTGCGGCTCGCTTCAGCCAGCGTCAGCGTGCCGACGGGAACCGCCAGCGACACCAGATTGCCTTCGATGACATTGAACTGCTCATCGACGCCGAAACCCATCACTCGCGCGCCCGACTGAGTCACCAGTTCGTTCTGCGGATTGCGCACGAAGTTACCCGCACGGGTGAAGTGGCGCGTGCCCGCAAGGTCGACGATGAAGAAGCCGTCGCCTTCGATGGCAACATCGGTGGCAACGCCGGTCGCGCCGATGGCACCGTTGTTGAAGTTGCGCTGCGTTCCCGCAACGGTCACGCCGAGGCCGATCTGTCCGGGGTTGGTGCCGCCGGAGTTCGCGCCTGGCGCGGTGCCGAGAGAGAAATTGCGGCTAAAAGTAGGGGTAAACTGCATCCGGTTGGACTTGAACGCAGTCGTGTTCACATTCGAGATGTTGTTACCGATGACATCGAGACGGCGTGAGTTCGAGATGAGTCCCGAGAGGCCGGTGAAGAGTGCGGTGGTACTTGCCATGGAAAACTCCTGGAGTTGGGTCAGGCGCTCGCGCGGCGGGTTCGTGACGCGTCGAGCTTGAGTGATTCAAATTGTTCGGCGATCTCTCTGGGCGCAAGCGCGCGAGGACCGAGCACACGAGTAGCAAAGGTGGCGGACTCGCCACGGATCGCGATGGCGGCGTCGACTTCCTCGAAGACGAAGTCATCGCGGGTGTCGAGTCTTTCGAGGCGACGCGTGGGAACATCGGCGATGAAGGAGCGGCCTTCGGCAACCACGACGGCGCGGCGGGCTCCGCGGGCCTGCGCGAGGTCAAGCGCGCGGGCAATCTGCGCGAGCGTCGATGGCTCGAGAGTCGCGCCGTCGGCAAGCACCGGCTCGCGCGCGCTTTCAATGCCGCCGTCTTTGGCAAGCTCAAAGAGCTCCGTGAAGTCGCCATCAGCAACCGACGCTCGTCCCGCCGCCGCGGACGATCCGAGTGCAGATGCGCCGGTTGGACGCACCGCTGGCTCGAGTCGGCGGAGAAGTTGGCGGGGATCGATGGTCATGACCGTGGTGGGCGAAATCGCGAAATTGCCTGTTTGAACGCGGACTTACGGTGTTGTGGGAGGCGGTGTTGCTGGAGTTCCTGGCGCCGGATTGGGCGTCGGCGAATCGATGAACTCAACATTGTCCATCGGGATAATCCAGCCGTTGTCGAGGATGAGTCCGACCTCGTCACCCGTGCGGGCGACGCTCTTGACCGTGCCACCAACACGCTCGGATTCCACATTGAGTCCAGCGACGCGCTTACCGATCAGCCCGCCTGCGGTGGAAAGTTGGTTCTGCGAAACGATGCTCTGCAATCGCTTGGACATGTCGATGTCGCTCTCGATCGAGCGGATCGAATTGAGCTGGTCGAGCAGCGCGCCGGAGTCGTTGGGCTTGAAGGGATCTTGGTTCTGCAGCTCGGTGAAGATGATCTTGATGAACTCCTCGCTCGAGAGGTCGTTGAAACGACTTCCCTTGACCGAGTTTGCTCCAGCCGAACCTGTTAGTGCATTGATCGCGCTCATGGTGAACTCCTTCGTTCGCTGGCTGATCTCAACCGACTCGGCGCTTCGGATCCGTCCTCTGCGCCGTCACTCCATCAAGGACACCCGCGAATCCGCGCGTGGTGCCCCGCCGTCCCGCGTCCATGCGGTCTCGGCCTGCGCGGGCGTCGCTGTCACGACGACCACGGCTCTCGCTCCCAGCGGCGTCCTGTCCGGTGCCGCTGCGGTCGCTTCGATCACGACCATCGTTCCTCGCGTCGGCTCCATCCGAACGCCCGTCGCTCGCGCCGAAATTCGTGGCCGAGGCCACCGATTCCGCAGCCCGACCGCCGTGCACCGAGATGCGTTCGACGGAGAGGCCTTGTGATTCGAGTCGTTCGCGAAGCATGCCAAGGTTCGCTTCAAGCAAGATCCGTGCCTCGGGAGTGGCCGCGGTGAAGTCGGCAACAACTGCTCCCTGGTTGATGTGCAATTCGATGCGCAGCTGGCCGAGCGCGGGAGGCTCGAGGCGCATGGTGATGGCTCCGCCGCGCTGATTCGCCAGAAGCGCCACGCCCTTGGCGGCAAGTTGCGCGCAAGGATGAAGGTCGGGCTCGGTGGCGGCGGCGAGATCGGCCGCTGGGGCTTCTCCCGCAATTCCTGCGTCGATCGTGCCGAACGCGCCCGCACTCGCACCACCGCTTCCGGCGACGGGTTGAAGGGCGAAGGCGCTCATGGCGCCAGTTGCGGCGT
>QWPT01000021.1:14878-43435 GCA_003671075.1 Planctomycetota bacterium | reverse complement strand
ATCTTTTGCGCGAAAAAAGACTGTTCGGCGAGACGGCATCCAAGACGCGCAAGCAGCAGGCGATCAAAAAACTGCAAGATGAGAAGGACGCGAAGGGCGCTTCTCCTGAAGCTTCTCAGGACAGCGAGTCATGAGCGCGCTGCCCGCATACCTCGTTGTCCGTGGCGATGACCTTGAGATCAGGGTGAAGGCGGTCCCAGGTGCGAAGCGTGACGAGATCGTTGGCGCGCTGGGCGATCGGCTGAAGATCCGCGTTGCGCAGCCACCCGAAGGTGGCCGCGCCAACGAGTCCATTCGCGCGCTGCTCGCCCATGCGCTCGGCGTGAGCGAGCGCGATATCGAACTCGTCCAAGGCCAAGCCAATCCACAAAAGTCGTTTCACGTGCGCGCAGCCTCAGCCCAAGCGAGCGCGTTGGCGGCGCGGCTCGCGGGTCAAGACTAGCGCGCGCATTTCACGCGTGCATTTCGCGCAACGAACTCGCCAACTCAGGCTGGCGACGGCATCGGGCCGCCGAGAGCTGTGCCGGGCGCATCGCCGTTGCGCGCCTCGATCTGCACCAACTTTGGTCGCGCGCCTTCGGCAGCAAGGAGATCGGCGACCGTCGGGCGGCCGAGCGATTCGCCGCGCATGAGCCGGTCGACATCGTCGCGCTGAAGCGTCTCGTAGCGCAGGAGCGCTTCGGCAACAGCGACAACCTTGTCCCAGTTCTGCTCGAGCATGATGTTGGCCTGGTTGTAGGCTTCGTCGATGAAACGGCGCGTCTCTTCGTCGATCACACGCGCGGTTTCGGGCGAATAGTCCTTCTCGGGAAGGTAACTTTCGCGGGTGTCGGAGCCGGCGTAGTTCACGAAGCCCAGGCGATCCGACATGCCCCATTGCAGAATCATCGCGCGGGAATACTGCGTGGCCATCTTGATGTCCATCGATGCGCCCGAGCTGATGTCGCTGGTCTTGCGTTCCTCGGCGATGCGACCACCGCAGAGCACACACAGCGTTGCGAGGACATGCTTGCGGCCGTAGCCGTAGCGGTCCTTCTCCGGCAGCGAGAAAGTCGCGCCCATCGCGTTGCCGCGAGGAATGATGGTGACCTTGTGCAGCGGGTCGGCATGCTCAAGCAGCATCTGCATCACCGCGTGGCCAGCCTCGTGGTAAGCGGTGGCGACGCGCTCCTGCTGCTCGATCTTTCGGCTCTTGTTGGCTCGGCCCCAACGAACCTTGTCGCGCGCCTCCTCGAGGTCGGAGAGTTCGACGAAGTCCTTGTCGGCCATGGTGGCGATGATCGCCGCCTCATTGATCAGTGCCGCAAGATCCGCACCGGAGAACATCGGCGTTCCGCGGGCGACCTTCTCAAGCTCGACATCTTCGGCAAGCTTGACCTTCTTGGCATGGACGGCCAGGATCTGCCTGCGGCCGACGATGTCGGGAAGGTTGACCGAAACCTGGCGGTCGAAGCGGCCCGGGCGCGTGAGAGCGGGATCGAGCACATCGGGGCGATTGGTGGACGCGATGACGATCACCTGCGTGTTCCCATCAAAGCCGTCCATCTCGACGAGGATCGCGTTGAGCGTCTGCTCGCGCTCGTCATGTCCGCCCGACGAGAAACCACCGCCGCGGCGTCGGCCGACAGCGTCGATTTCATCGAGGAAGATGATGCACGGTGAGTTTTCCTTGGCCTGCTTGAAGAGGTCGCGCACTCGGCTTGCGCCGACGCCTACGAACATCTCAACGAAGTCCGAACCAGAGATCGAGAAGAACGGCACATCGGCCTCGCCCGCAATCGCCTTGGCGAGCAGCGTCTTGCCGCAGCCCGGAGGACCCGACAGCAGCACGCCGCGTGGAATGCGTCCGCCCAACCGAGAGAATCGCTTGGGGTTCTTGAGGAACTCAACGATCTCTTGAACTTCTTCCTTGGCCTCGTCCACGCCAGCGACCTCGCCGAAGGTGACCTTGACCTGCTCCTTGGTCTGCATCTTGTGGCGGCTCTTGCCGAAGCTGCCGAGCATGCCGCCCGGACCGCCGCCTGCACCGCGCATCGAGCGAGCGATGAACCAGATGATTCCAATGATGAGCACAACCGGCAGAAGGTTGATCAGCAGCGCCGGCCAAATCGAGGTCGCAATTTCCTTGTATTCCTTCTTCTGAGAATCAAGGAAATTCTTGTAGCGGGTGTCGTTGGTCTCGATGACGACGGAGATCTGCTTGGCTTGATCTTCGGTTCCAGGAGCAGCGTTGCTGGTGAAGCCAGGAACGCCAGGCTTGACCCAAGCCAACAGTCGGTTGCCATCGATGATGATTGGTCCGGAGGCGGGATTACGCGGATCGGTTCCGTCGTAGACCTTGTTCTGCTCGACGAGGCCCTTGAAGGTCGTCCAAGTGATCTCGGCGGGGCGGCTGAATGTTTGCAGCGCCAACACGACCAGACCGATCATCGACGCGATCATGATCCAGGTGAACACTTGCTGTCCGCCGCGCTGCTGCTGAGGGGGAACGGGAGGTCCGCCTCCACCCGAGCCACCACCCGATCCTCCACCCGATCCTCCACCCGAGCCATTCGACGAACCGCCACCATCCTTGCCCGCCATAAACATGGCATCGGGCGCAGCGATCGGGGATCGACCAAGGACGGAGGGGATGAGTTTCGAGAGGAAGTTCTTCATGCGTACCTGCTTTAGTCCTTTGGAGAATCGGTCGAATGACCAGCCGATTCCAAGGGGCGACGATTCTTTTCGGCAATCCCAACGCGCGGCCGTGATCTCATCGGGACGACCCGACTCGTTACCTACCTTGCGACCTACCTTGCGACCTACCTTGCGACCACCTCCCGCGCCAACCTTCCGACCGCTCTCACAGTCACCATTTGGACTGCATCGCGGCAACCAGATCGCGAGCGAGTTGCTCTACGGCTGCGAACCGCCCGAGTTCGAGCGGTTCGCGAGCAGGATAGGACGGCACGAACAGCGCGGACGACTCAACTCCTTCTCGCGCGACAATTGGCTTACCCGTCTTCAGATCGACCCACTCAAAGTCAACCCGCATACGCACCATCATTTCGTTGGCGAGGCCGGTGTTCGGGTCCTTCGACAGTTGCAGAAGGTCGATCGAGGTAATGGTTCCGCGCAAAATCGTGTCAGCGGAGGCCTCTGAGCGCACCTTGTAGGGCGTCGATTGCTCGACTTGCTTGACCAAGGCGTCGGCAAGATCGCGATCAAATCCCCGCATCATGGTTTCGTTGCGGAAGATAGGAAGCGAAACGCTTCGGTAGATGGTGGGGAAGGGGCTAGTGGCGGCGTAACCCTCGGTGGAGGTTGCGCTGCAGCCGGGGAGCAGGGCGGCGCTGGCGCAGGTTGCGGCCACCAACAAGTGGATGATGTGCGAACGCATTACTGCTTCTCCTCCGCGGTCTCGGTTGCGGTTGGGTCGGCGGGCATGGCGTCCCAATCGATTCCGAGCAGGGCCTTGCGAAGCGCGTGGTAGTCGGGCGCGTCGTCGAGGATCGTCTTCGGGAGCTTTGCGAGAAAGGTGGGGACGATACGCAGCGCCTCAATAGTGGCGATCGAGCGCGGATGGCGTTGGACAAGTCGGCGGATGAAGAGTTCGGCGGAGATCGGGTCGTCGACCTCGAGGTACCACGAGGCGGTCGCAAGAAACTTTGCCGCCTCAGATTCCTCAATGCGCACCAAAATGCTCTCGGCGCCGATTTGCTGCGCGAGTCCGGGCTGCATCGCCTGCAGCGAACGCAGCTTTGCCCGCGCTTCGAGCAATCCACTCGCGTCGTACTCGGGGCCGCGGAAACCCGCGAGATAGGCGTAGATCAGTCGCAGTCGCGCCTTGCTCACTTGCGGGCTGCGCGGATAGTTCTCGATGAAGATGCGGTAGCTCTCGGCGGCCATCAGCATTTCGCGTCGATCGAAGTAGTAGTCGCTGAGCGTCATGCACGCGCGCTCGCCGAGATCGCTGCCTGGCATACGCTCTTGCACGCGGATGAGCAATTCCTGAGCGTCTTCGCTGGTGTCGACGATGCGGAAAGTCCCGAAGAAACGGCGGCGCAGGCCCTTGGCGTAGAGCGTTGCGATCTCGTACTCGCGTTCGAGCGCGGGAACGAAGACCTCGCTGCCCGCATAGCGTCGGCAGACTTCCTCGTAATCGAACAGCGCCTCGTATTCGTCGGAGCCGCGCTTGGAGTCGCCGCGCACGAGCAGCGCGTCGGCGCGATAGCGTGAAAGCGGATAGCGCTCAAGAAATGCGTTGGCGAGTTTCTGCGCCCGAGCAGGTTCGCCATCGACAAGAGCCCGGCGCGCGGCGAGCAACTGGGCTTCCTCACTGCCTGGCGCCACATCGGCGACCTTCTTCCAGCGGTCGAGCGCATCGAGCTCGTACCGTTCGGCCTGCGCAAAGGCCGCGCCCGTCACAGCGACGGCTAGGAGCGCGGCGGCGGCGATGGTCGCGCCTGTCCCGAGCCCGAATGGTCGAAGCCCGAATGATCGAAGCCCGAGTGATCGAAGCCTGTCGAGTTGCAGCATGGCCATGATGGTACAGCGTGATCGGTCGTCTGCCTCGAAAGGTTGGGCGTGCGTTACCTTGGTGTGCTGTCATGACGATCGCACTTCTCTACAACCCCATGTCCGGCACCGGTCGAGCGCAGCGCGTCGCCCTGCGGATCAAGGCCGAATTGGAGTCGAGCGGGTGGGGCGTCCAAATGGTCGCGACTCAAGCGGGGGATCCGTCGCGGTGGCTGCGGGCTGAACTTGAATCGATGGCGGCGGTCAACGCCATCGAGGCGCTTGTGGTTGCGGGCGGCGACGGCGCGGTTCGGCTGGCGGCGGCGGAGTCGGCGCGCGCGGGGATTCCGCTGTGGCACGCGCCCTGCGGAACGGAGAATCTGTTTGCGCGCGCGATGGGAATGAGCAGCTCGGGAGTTGCGATCGCGCGTGCCCTGCGCGCGGGGCAGTCGCGCACCATCGACATCGCCACCGCCAACGGCGAGTCCTTCGTCATCATGGCGTCCATCGGTCCCGACGCCGAGGTCGTGCACTCGCTGTCCGCGGGCCGTCGCGGCGCCATCACCCATCTCTCCTACATTGCGCCGATTCTGCGTGCGATTGGATCGTGGCGGCCGAGCCATGTGCGCTGGTCGATCGACGGCGAGGTGGAGGAGCTCGGCCGTGGAATGGTGGTGGTGGCGAACCTGCGCGACTACGGCATGCGTTTGAATCCCGCCGCCAACGCCATCGCCGATGATGGGCTGCTTGATGCCGTGTTCCTGCCGGTGGCCAGCGGGTTGGCGTTGCTCTGGTGGGCGGTGCTCTTGCGATTTGGTCTGCATCTGCGCCAGGCCGGGGTGCGGGTTCGCCGAGGGCGCGCGGTCGAACTTTGGGCCGACCCGCCCGCGCCCATGCAACTCGACGGCGATGCCGTGGGTGATCGGGCCGGGGTCGCACGAGCCGTCCTTTCCATCGCAAGCCTGCGCCTGCGCGTCCTCACGCCTGTTGCCACGGGGTCGGACGCGCGTATCGGTTAGGGCGTTCGCCCCGCATTGGGCGTTGATGGCCCCCGGATTGGCATTGTTCGGTCTGGCGCGCTCAAGTCGCTACCGCGCTCGACCGATGCCCTGATGCCGCGTCTTGATCCGTGCCCGTTTTTCGGGTCTGGGTTGGTCGCGACGGAGGTATGAGTCCCATGGCTGACAAGAAAAACGACGCCAAGAACGAAGCGAAGCCCGAAGGCGGGGAAGCCGCGCCCAAGAAGAAGGGCGGCATGAAGTTCGCGATCATCACTCTCGCGCTGCTAGCGATCGAGGGTGGCGTGCTGTTCACGGTGTTCTCCATGGGCGGACCGAAGGACGCGCAGGCGACCCATTCCGAGGTGGCCAAGGTCGCTGATCCCGGCGACGAACCGTGCGAAGTCAGCGTCTTCAGCGGCCCGCTCTACAACGATCGCAAGGGATCGACCTACGGCTTCAAGGTCGAGGTCTTCGCCACCACCAAGGTCAAGCATCGCGACGCTATCACCGCCAAGGTCGAGCAGGGCAAAGCGGGAATTCGCGCGGAAATCGCGGGAATTTGGCGCATGGCCAGCTCCGAGGATCTTGCCGAGGAAATGTTTGAATCGCTGCGCCGCCGCATCGAGGCCAAGCTCAAGGAGCGGCTCAATCCGCCCGAGGCTTCGTTGGAGGCGGGCGCGCATGAGAAGGACGCCACCAAGGGCGCCGGCTCGGAATCCAAGGACGCCGGCCACGAAGCGGGCAAGGAAACCGAACTGCCCAGGATCATCGGGGCGGTCGTGATTTCCACACCGCCGGTGAAGCAAGACCGCTGAGCGGCGGCTGAGCGACCAAGCTCGATCGTCGGCCCGTCGGTCCGTCAGCCCTCCAAGTTACTCCGCGCCGCCCTGCCTGTCGGGGCGTTTCGCTCGGGCGAAAGGGGGCGCGCAGAATTTGCGGATGAAAGGCCGAAGGTGCGCCGACGATTCTCTACAGGCGTAACCCTTGCGCGACCGATCATGCCCTGTCCGATGCGTGCTTTGGGCAGGATGCCCTTCGCGGAGGACGGTCACGAGGCAGTCAGGCGGAGCCTGCAGAAAGCCCAACCATGGCAGAATCCACTACCACCACAGCAGTTGGCGGACTGAGCCCGGTCGGGCTTCCTGACTTCGGATCCGCAGGCACCGCGGGTACCGCCAGCGCCATCGGACTGTTGTCGGATGTCTCGCTTCAGGTTCGCATCGAACTCGGCCGCACCAAGATGCTCGTCGAGGATGTGCTCAAGCTCAACGCCGACTCAGTGGTTGAGCTCGACAAGGCCGCGGGCGACCCCGTCGACATCTATGTGAATGGCCGTCGCATTGCTCGTGGCGAAGTGCTCGTGTTGAACGAGAACTTCTGTGTGCGAGTGAGCGAAATCATCGAGGCAATCGACGCCTAAGCCAGCTCGAAGCGCAATCGCATCATCGACAGGACACGCCCAGCGGAGCTGGGTTCGCGACAGCCAGGAAGGCTCATGCGCAACGATCGAACCATCATCTTTGTCGTTCTTGGCGCGATCCTGTTTGCGGCCGCGTTTGCGGCGCCCGCCCACGCCCAGTACCGCCCGCTGTTCAAGCCAGGAACGGCGCCTGCGTCGACGAAGACTCCAGTCGTGAGCAGCAACACGGGCAGCAACGAGTCCAACAACCTTGGTCTGGACTCCGATGCCGCCGCGCAGCCGAACGCCGCGTCTGCCAACGGATCGCTCGCCGCCAACTCCTCAAGAACCTTCGCCAACGAGCTTCTTCCGACCGGACTCGCCCTCGGCGCCACCCTGTTGGCCATCGTGCTCGCGCGCAGCGCTGTCAAGCGTTTCAGCGGCAAGATGGGCCCGGGCAAGCGTCCGCAAGGCGTTGTCGAGATCCTCGCTCGCTACCCCGTGGCCCGCGGACAGCAGATCATCCTTCTCAAGGTCGGTCGTCGTGTGATCGTGACCCACCAGGGTGCGCAGGGCATGCAGGCGCTCAGCGAGTTCTCCAGTGAGGCCGATGTCGCCGACCTGCTTGCGCGCTGCGAGGCGGGCACGCGCGCAGCTTCGCCGTTCTCGTTCGATGCGCTGCTGCGCCAGTCGGGTAAGTCCATGGATAAGTCCATGGACAAGTCCATGGATAGGTCCATGGATAGGTCCATGGATAGGTTGGACGGAACCCCCACCAGTTCGCGCCCCAGCAAGTCGACCGAAAGTTCCGCCGCCCGCAACGCGCTGCCACCCTTGATGCGCGACGCCGAAATCGAGATGGTCGATCTCACCCGCGCCCGCAAGGGGGGTTCGCGATGATGCTCGCCGCAACGCTCGCACAGGCCGCGACCGAGGTTCACGCCGCCGCCAACACCGCCGCCGCGCTCGACACCCTCAATCCGATCGCAGTTCTCGAGGATGCCTCGAAGAATGTCCCTGGTTTCGAGGGCGGTCTGAGCTCCGCGCTCAACATCATCATCCTGCTCACGGTGCTGAGCGTTGCTCCGGCGATCCTCATTCTTTGCACCAGCTTCACCCGCATGGTGATCGTGCTTGGACTTCTGCGCCAGGCGCTCGGTACCCAGACCCTTCCGCCGTCGCAGGTTGTGGTTGGACTTTCGGTGCTGCTCACCGCCGTCGCCATGGGCGGGACCTTCGAGCGCATGTGGAACGAAGGCCTCGGGCCGTATGCGCGCGGCGAGCAGAAGGACCAGCTGGTCGCGTGGTCGGGCGCCAAGACGCCACTGCGCGAATTCATGATTGCGCAGATCGAGGCGACCGGCAACACGCCAACCGTACTCATGATCCTCGAGCATCGCGGCGTCGACACCAGCGAGCCCGAGCGGCTTTCGTGGGAGACCGATGTCGACATGTTGACACTGGTGCCTTCGTTCGTGCTCAGCGAACTCAAGACCGCCTTTCTCATCGGATTCCGCATCTATCTGCCGTTTCTGGTGATCGACATGGTGGTCTCGAGTCTTCTTGTATCGATGGGAATGATGATGTTGCCGCCAGTGTTAGTGTCGCTTCCGTTCAAGCTGCTGCTCTTCGTACTCGTTGACGGATGGACGCTGGTCGCGGGCGGATTGCTCACCGGAGTGATGGCGCCGATGGGAGGATCGTGATGGAAACCGACGAACTCGACATCGTGCGCGAGGCGTTCACGCTCATGCTCATGGTGAGCGCGCCGATCCTGGCTGTCGGGCTGGTGGTTGGTCTGGTGGTGAGCATCCTGCAGGCGGTGACGCAGATTCAGGAGCAGACGCTGGTGTTTGTTCCCAAAATCATCGCCATGGTCATGACCACCATCCTGCTGCTCGGCTGGATCACCATGAAGTTGATGGAGTTCTCCACGGCGATGTTCAGCTGGTCGCCCGCCTCGGGTGGATGATGCGCCACAGATGGCCGGGTCAAACAAATTGAAATCCGCATGAACGCCATCGAAACCCTCTCGCAACACCTCGTACCTGCCGCCATGGTGGTTGCGCGGGTGTCGGGTTTGGCGATTCAGGGACCGGTGCTTTCGTCGCCAGCGATTCCGGTGCGCATCAAGGCGCTGTTGGTGGTCTCGATCGGGCTGGCCGTGTATCCGTCGGTCGCCGCGAGCGCGGATCTTCCAACCAATCTTTCGTTGGCCGCCGCCGCGCCGCTGATCGTGCTCGAGCTAGGAATCGGCGTCTTCATCGGCTTCATGGCCTCGATGCCGCTGCTCGCCGCTCAGTTCGGCGGCCTTGCGATGGGACAGCAAATCGGCCTCGGATTCGCGCGTTTCTACAACCCCGCCATCGGCGAGGAGTCCGACGCGCTCGAGCAGATCCTCTTCTTTCTTGCGCTGGCGACCTTCATCTCGCTCGGCGGCATCGAGTCGATGTTCTCCTGCGTGGTCGCCAGTTTCAAGTCACTTCCGTCGGGCGCGATTCCCGCGATGTTCACCGGCGCCAGCGACATCTCTCCGCTTGCCATCTTCACCGGCGCGCTCACCGCCGCCTTCGAGCTCGGGCTGCGCGTCGCCGCGCCGCTGCTCGCCATCGTCTGCCTCGAGACGGTTGTGATGGGGTACCTCTCCAAGAGCGTGCCCCAACTCAATGTCATGTCCGTTGGCTTCCCCGTCCGCATCATCGTCGGCCTCACCGTCATCATCGCGTCGCTCGCGGCGATCGACGAGGCGTTGGTCGACGGAACCTCCGGCGCGATCGAGCAACTGCTCCTCGCGAGCGGGGCGTTGAGCTGAGCATCCACAGGAGGAACGATGGCTGAGGATCTCGGTGAAGGCACAGAAGACGCGACGCCAAAGCGCAGGCAAGAAGCCCGCGACGACGGCAACATCGCTCGATCGCAGGACGCCGCCAACGCGATGCTCCTGTTCGGATCGGTGCTGGTGCTTTCGAGCAGCATGAAGCCGCTGCTCGGTTCGCTGGCCTCGATCCTGGCCAAGGCGCTCGGCGGCGACAACTCGCACATGCTGCGCGCAGAAGATCTCTCGACGGTCGTCGCGCCCACCGTGATCGAAGCGGCCATCGCCACTGCGCCGATCGCCCTCAGCGCCTCCGCCATCGGCGTGCTGTCCCATCTCTGGCAGGTCGGATTCCTCTTCAGCAACAAGCCGCTCGAACCGAAGTTCGAGCGACTGGATCCGATGAAGGGCTTCGGCCGCATCTTCGGAGCCCAGGGCGCGATCAAGACGGCGATGGACGTCCTCAAGGTCATCATCGTCGGCTGGATCGCGTGGAATCTCGGCGTGGCGGTGTTCCCCGAGATCGTCGGACTTCCTGGTCTTGGCGTGCTGGCCGGCTTCGAGAAGATCGGTTCCATCGGTCTGTCGTTGTCGATGCAGGTTGGCGCGGCGCTGCTCGTGCTCGGCCTAGCCGACTACGGCGTGCAGCGCTTCAAGCACGAGCGCGACCTGCGCATGACCAAGCAGCAGGTGAAGGACGAGTGGAAGGAATCCGAAGGCGACCCGAAGATGAAGCAGCGCCGCATGCAGATCGCTCGGCAGATTGCCATGCAGCGTTTGCAGACCGCGGTGCCCAAGGCCGATGTCATCGTCACCAATCCCGAGCACATCTCGGTTGCGATCGAGTACGACCCGCAAAGCATGCAGGCGCCGCGCATCGTTGCAATGGGCGCCGACCATGTCGCCTTCCGCATCAGGCAGATCGCCATGAAGAGCGGCATTCCGATCGTCGAGCGCAAGCCGCTCGCGCGCGCTCTCTACGCGGGCGCAAAGGTCGGGCAGGAGATCCCCGCCGACCACTACAAGGCCGTCGCCGAAATTCTCGCGTATGTCTACCGCTTGAAGGGTAAGGCCGTCGCCTGAGCGCGATTGGGTCGCAGTGAGTTCGCAACCAGGTAGGAACGAATCATGGCAGCATCACCAGCACGCGCTTCAGGTCAAGCAGTCGACGACGGACTCCCCGCGATCTTCCACATCATCGCGCGCTATCGCCACCTCATCGTGCCGCTGTCGTTTCTTGGACTGGTTGGCGTGCTGGTGGTTCCGCTGCCTTCGGCGATCCTCGACCTGCTGATCTGCCTCAACATCGCCATCAGTGCCATCGTGCTGATGACGACGATCTACATGCGCAAACCGCTTGATTTCAGCGTGTTTCCTGCGTTGCTTCTGGGAACGACCTTGTTCCGCCTCGTGCTGAATGTCGCGTCAACCCGCCTGATCCTCTCCATCGAATCGAAGGATCCCAAGACCGCCACCGCCGCCGCCGGCCATGTCATCGAGGCGTTCGCCAACTTCGTCGCCGGCTCCAACGCCTTCGTCGGCGCGATCATCTTCATCATTCTGGTGATCGTGCAGTTCGTGGTGATCACCAAGGGTGCCACCCGCATGTCCGAGGTTGCCGCGCGATTCACCCTCGACGCGATGCCTGGCAAGCAGATGGCCATCGACGCCGATCTCTCCGCCGGCACCATCGACGAGAAGGAAGCGCGCGGGCGTCGTGATGAGATTTCGCGCGAGGCCGACTTTTACGGCGCGATGGACGGTGCGTCGAAGTTCGTGCGCGGCGATGCGATCGCGGGCATCATCATCACCATCATCAATGTGGTTGGCGGGTTCGCCATCGCCAAGTTTCAGCTGGGCTGGAGCGCGGCCGATGCGATGAAGACCTTCATGCTGCTCACCATCGGTGACGGCCTGGTCTCGCAACTTCCCGCGTTCCTCGTCGCCATTGCCTCAGGTCTGATCGTCGCGCGCGCTGGCGGCGGCAAGACCGTCGGCGAGGAAATCCCCAATCAGCTCGCGTCGCAGCCGATGGCGCTTTACCTGATCGGCGGCTTCCTGATTCTGCTGTCGTTCACTCCGCTGCCCACCTTCCCGCTGATGACCGCGGGCATTCTGCTCGGGGTCACCGCGTATGCGATTCAATGGAAGAAACGCAAGGAAGGTTCGATCGCCGAGGCCAACGCGCGCGGCGAGGCGTCGCGCAAGCCGGTGGAGCAGCCCAAGGTCGAGGAGCTTCTGACCGTGGACACGCTGGAGCTGGAGATCGGCTACGCGGTTGTCGGTCTCGTCGACGCTTCCCGTGGCGGCGATCTGCTCGATCGCATCGCCGGTATCCGCCGCCATCTCGCCGTCGAGCTGGGACTGGTCATGCCCTCGGTGCGCATTCGCGACAACATGCAACTCGACCCCAACGACTATCGCGTTAAGATTCGCGGCGCGGTGGTGGCCAGCGGCAAGATCTATCCCGATCTGCTGATGGCGATGGATTCGGGCCTCGCCCACGGACGGCTCGAGGGAATGGCGACCAAGGAGCCAGCGTTCGGGCTCGACGCGATCTGGATCACCCGCGGGCTGCGCGAGAAGGCGGAGAATTCGAACTGGACCGTCGTCGACGCCACCAGCGTTCTGGCGACCCATCTCTCGGAAATCGTCCGCGGTCACGCCGACGAACTGCTGACGCGCGAGGAGGTTTCCAATCTCCTGATCCAGCTCAAGGCCAAGACCCCCAAGCTGGTGGAGGAACTCGTGCCCGGCATCGTCAAGCCGAGCGATCTGCAGAAGATCCTGCAGGCGCTGTTGCGCGAGCGGGTGGCGATCCGCGACCTCGAGACCATCATCGAAACGCTGGCGGAGTGGATCCCGCACACCAAGGACCACGATGTCTTGGTGGAGTATGTCCGCAACGGCCTGCGCCGATCGATCTGCATGCAGTTCACCGAAACCGACGACCGTGGTCGGCCGCGCCTGCGCTGCGTGACCATGGATCCGGCGTTGGAAGACATCATTTCTGGCTACATCGACCGCAGCGCGTCGGGCACGACCTTCACGATTCCGCCGCAACTGGCCACCCGTATCGCGCGGGCAGTCGCGGAGTCGGCGCGTCCGTTGGCCGATCTCGGTCGACCGGTGGTGGTGCTCGCGTCGCCCTCGGTTCGCGCGCAGGTCCGGCAGATCCTCGAGCCGCACATTGCGGGGGTAGCGGTCCTCGGGTACAACGAAGTAGTACGAGGAACCGATCTTGAAAGCGTGGGACTTGTACAGTTGACCGCAGCGACGGCGCCGAGTCAGGCGACGGTTGGTGCGGCCTGACCCACGCGCTCGCGCCGAATGGTTCGGTGGCGCGTTTAGGATACGCCGCGGTCGGCGCACGATGGCAGGAAGCCTTCGCAACCGCGGTAGTGGAAGCGATGACTTCGCGCGGATCCCCGCGTGATGCAGGTGCCAGGAAGGCAACGCATGAAGCTCAAGACCTATCAGTCATGGACGATGGCGGAAGCCCTGGCTTTCGTGAAGACCGATCTCGGCGCAGACGCCGTCATCCTTCACACCCGCACTTTCGAGCGTGGTGGGTTCTTCGGTTTCGGCCGACGGTCCGTCGTTGAGATCACCGCCGCCCGCGCCCAAGACATGCCGCGTCAAGACATGCCGCGTGTCGAGCCAAGGGCGAAGCGTTCGCTCGCTGCATCATCGGCTGCATCATCGGCTGCATCATCAGCCAGCGCCGATCGAACCGCTGATCCGCTGCGCGTTTCAGCCGCGGCGCGTGCGTACGGCGCGCAGAGCGCTGCCCATGTTTCGCTTGCCCATGTTCCGCAAGCCCATGTGCAGCCTTCCGCCGCCGCAAGGTCGGCCGATGCGCCAGTGTCGATGGAAGTGGATCGCGAAAAAACGCGGCTACTTGCTCAGGCCATGTCGATTTCGCTGGAGAAGCAGGCTGCTGCGCGCGCGATCGCCTCGCGCAATGAGGACGCGGTGCGCGAAGCAGCGGCCGCAATCGACGCGCGCATGGCTGCGGCGGCCAAGCCCGACAACCAACCGATCGACGGACCAGCACAACGATTTGTCCTGATGCCCGATGCGGCCAACGGCGGCGCCCAGCGACTCACCGCCGCCGTACTTCGGACGCCGGACTCTTCGAGAGCGCCCGAAACCTCGGGAGCGCCAGAATTTTCGAGGCTCGCAAGCCAGTCCGCAAGCCATCCCGCAAGCCAGTCCGCAAGCACGCCGGTGGTTCAGGCCAGCAGCGTTGCCGCATCTATTTCGCCGACTCATTCGAGCGTCGATGCAGTGAGCGCATTCGTCGAGGCCAAGCCGGCCGCGCGCGAGAGCGAACTCGACGCCATCTCTGAATTCGTCGGACGCGTGCTGAAGCGGGGCGGCGCGGAGGGGCAGACCGTTGCGAGCGCAGCTGCGACCGCAACTGCTGCATCGACCGCAACATCAGCCGCAACATCAGCCGGAACATCGCCCGCAACTCCGTCGCGTCCGCGCTCGATCGAAGCCGCTCACGCCCACTTGCTTGAGCAGGAACTCGACAGCGACCTCGCCGCGCGCATCATCAATGATGTCGCCAAGCAGTTTGCCGGTGCCGGTGCCGCTGCCAGCAGCCAGCCGAGTGACGCCGATGTTCGCCACGCGCTCGAGCAGCGCTTGGTCGCCATTCTTCCCAGCGACGATGAGGATCCGTTTGCGATGGCCCCCGGAGCCAACGGCGCGCGGCGCATTGCTTTCGTCGGCCCGACCGGCGTGGGCAAGACCACGACTCTGGCCAAGATCGCCGCGCAACTCAAGCTCAAGCGCGGGCTGCGCGTTGGCATCGTTGCCGCCGATACCTATCGCATCGCCGCGGTCGATCAACTGCGTACTTATGCGGAAATCCTCGGCCTTCCCGTCGAGGTCGCCTCGAGTCCCAAGGATGCGGCGCGTGCGTGCGCGAGCCTGTCCGATGTCGATGTGATTCTCATCGACACCGCCGGCCGCAGCCAGAATGATCACATGAAGATCTCCGAGCTGCGCGCCTTTCTCGCATCGGCGGCGCCCGACGAGACTCATCTCGTGTTGAGCGCGACCGCAAGCGCGCGAACCCTCGCGCGCGCGGCCGAAACTTTCGGCGCGGTCGGCGTGAATCGAATTGTGCTGACCAAACTCGACGAGGCCGCGACATTCGGCACGCTTGTCTCCCTCGTCGAGCGTCTGGGTAAGCGCGTGAGCTTTTTCACGCAAGGACAAGAAGTACCTGATCACATCGAAATCGCGCGCAGCCGTCGTCTGGCTGCGCTGATTTTGGGGAGCGAAGTCCGCTGATGCATGAACGAACACCGTCGCCCGATCAAGCGGAGCGACTCCGCAAGTTGGTCATCCCGCCGAAATCGGTTCCTGAGCATGCCGTCGGACTCAGCGTGAGTCCGGTTTCGGCAATCGATCGCACCCGTTCAAGCCGCATCGCCCGCGCCATTGCGATTTCGAGCGGTAAGGGTGGCGTTGGCAAGACCAATCTCGCGGTCAATCTCGCGGTGGCCTTCGCCGCGCGTGGGCAGCGCGTGGTTCTGCTCGACGCTGATCTTGGGCTGGCCAACGCCGATGTCCTCTGCGGCATCACGCCGCGTGCAACGCTCGAGGATGTGGTTTCTGGCGAGCGCACGCTCGACGAGGTCATGGTCGACGCACCGGGCGGATTCCGATTGATTCCAGGCGCGTCGGGCGTCTCGCGCCTGGCCGACATGGGGCAGGCGCAGCGACGCAATGTGCTTGACCAGTTGCTCGCGCTTGAGCGAACCACCGATGTACTGATCGTCGACACTGGTGCGGGAATTGGCGCCAATTCCATGGCATTTGCCGCCGCGGCGCACTCGATCCTCGTGGTCAGTACGCCCGAACCGACCTCGATTGCCGATGCCTACGGTGCCATCAAAACACTGGTTGCGCGCGGATGTCGCGACGGCCTCGGCCTGGTGGTCAACATGGCCGCCAACGAAGACGAGGGCAGGGCGGTTCACGCGCGCATCGACCGAGTCACCCGCGTGTTCCTGAGCACTTCCATCAAGTACTCCGGTTCGATTCCGCTTGATCCGGCGCTGACTGCTGCGGTCCGCCGACGGACACCCGTGGCCGTGACCTCACCCGATTCGCCATCCTCGCGGGCGATCCGCCAACTCGCGCGCTCGCTCGCTGGTGAAAGTACGGGGGGCGATCAGGCCGATCAACGACATCAGCTGCATCACGAATCGAATCATGATCAGCGCAAGGGATTTCTCGCGCGCCTGGCAGGACTCTTGGCTGCGCGCTGAAACACGCGCTGAAACAAACGGATCTGCTCGAGCATCCTCGTGATGTAGAAGCCCGAAACACCGCATGGCGAAGGTCACCAAGCAAATTCCGATTCCCCAAGCCGCCGCCGCCTGCACGGCGTTTGCTGCGTTTAGCGTGTCGATATTTGTTGGCATCGCCAGCGACAATCCGGTTGAAACTGTCTTGTCGCGCGCGCTCATCGCGTTGATCGCGGGATTCGTCGTTGGTTTTATCGTCGGCCTCGTGTGCGACTGGATCGTGCATGAGGAAATCACCCGTGTTGAGAACCGCATGGAGGCCGACTCTGCGGCCTCTGTGGCCTCAGAGGTTGATCTGGATGGGCTGACCGGCGTCGATGTTGTCGACGAATCGCCTGATTCGATGGATGCGTCCTCCGATCAAATGGAAACTCGCGAGGCGGTTGGACGCCGTCGAGAAAAGAACGCAGCCTGACCTGAAAGGCACTTGCGTCTTCGGGATTCTCGTTATACTGACGTCGTGAACCTGGACATGGATGTCCAACGTTCACGACGCGCGTGCTGCGCGGCGGCTCCAAAAAACATGGAGTTTGCCCTGCAAATCGCGCGGGTTTGCGACGGAAGTCCTGAGTGGGTCAGTGTGTTGCACGCGAAACTGTTCGCAAAGATGTTCGCAACGCACCCTCCTCAGCGGCCGAAGGGCAAACCGAAGGGCGCACGCATCGTGTGCCCGTGCGAACGGATCTCGCTTACGCGCCGTCATCAGGCGTTGATGCAGATCATTTCGATACGGGTCATGAGACGAGCGCGTCTGGCGGTCTGTGTGCGATTCCGTCTGGAGAACGGTTCGCTCAAACCAGTCCCGCCAGAAATCGGTCCCGTTCGGTGCAGGCATGGAAACATGCGCGCATCGGTCGGGAGAGATGAGTGGGTTCGCCGGTCACTCTGACCGACGGCCCCAGATCAGAGGACGACAGGTCAAGGAGCCGACCGAATGTCCAGGAACTCGCGCACAAACACAACTTCGCAGTCTGCTACAGCGTCCCTCTCAGGGTCACCGTTCGCATCCAAAATGGCCACGGACGCTCGTTCGCCAGCCGCTCGTCCGTCGGAGCTCGTGAGTTCGACCACCGCGCGAACGCCTTCAACGCTCCCGAGCACGCCCCGTGTTCGCTCGCGCGGCGGATCAAGCGCAGTGATTTCGGTTGAACCAGTCGTTGTGGCGCCGAGCGCGTCCAAGACTTCAGCAGCCAAGACTTCAGCAGCCAAGTCGTCTGCAGCCAAGCCGGCAACCAAGCCCGCAACCAAGCCCGCAACCAAGCCCGCGTCCAAGCAGAAGGCTGCTCCGGTGTTGCGTACCGTGAGCAAGTCGACATCGGCCGCCGCCGCAGCCACCCGCGCTGCTATCGCGCCTCCGAAGCCGCTCAAGCTTTCCGAGCGTCCCATCGATCAGGTTTGGCGCGAGTATCGCGTTACTCCAACCGAGGAAGTTCGCAACTTCCTCATCGCCCGTCACCTCGATCTCGTTTCCTACGCCGCCGAGCGCCTTCACAAGCGCCTTCCCAGCGAAGTCGAGATCAACGACCTCAAGAGCGCGGGCGCGTTCGGCCTCATGGACGCCGTCGAGTCATTCGATCCCGAGCGTCTGGTGAAGTTCGAGACCTACTGCACCCAGCGTATTCGGGGCGCGATGTTCGACGAACTGCGCTCGATGGACTGGGTTCCGCGCCTGGTCCGCAGCCGCACCGCCAAGGTCGAGAAGGTTCGCAAGTCCATTGAGATGGAAACTGGCGCCCGCCCGACCGAGGACGAAGTTGCCACCCGACTCAATGTCTCGGGCGACGAGTTCGAGAAGTTGCAGAAGGACTCGCGTCCGATTTCGATGGTGAGTCTCACCCGCAAGTGCTTCGAGACCGACAGCTCGAAGGATGTGCGCGAAATCGATGTCGTCGAGGACGGCCGCCAGGAGAACCCGCTTCAAGTCGTTCAGAAGATCGACCTGCAGCAGCTCATCACCAAGGGCCTCTCGCGCGCGGAGCGACTCATCGTCATCCTCTATTACTATGAGGAAATGACGATGAAGGAGATCGGCGCCACGCTCGATCTTTCCGAAAGCCGCGTCAGCCAGATGCACTCGTCGATCCTTGCGCGCTTGAAGGCGCAGATGCAGAATCGCGAGCCGGTCGAGGACTAAATCATCTCGCGAAACGCGAGTGAACAGCTCAAAAACGGCCCCAAAAACAAACGACCCCGAGTGATCGGGGCCGTTTGTTTTTTCGCGTTTACGTGTCGCGTGATTGTCCGATGACTGTCGCATGACTGTCGCATGACTGTCGCATGTCAGCGTCCGAACCGCCGACCTTAATCCTTCGTCACCGACTTCACCGCACTGCTATCGAGGCGCTCGATCATCAGATTGGTGAAATCGATCGGGCAGCCGTGGCATTGCAGCGCGATGGGGCCGGTCTTGGGCACGCCGGGCAGGCGCGCATCCACGAGTACATGCTTGTTGTTGAGCCACACATTGAGCACTTCGCCAACCATGCGAATGCGCATGCGGTTCCATTGTCCCACGGGCGCGTCGGCGTTCATCTTCGGCGTGCAAGCGGCGCGCACTTCGGCGGACATCGAGGCGTCGGTTCGATAGCCATAGACCTCGCCCGAACCGCATGGCCAGACCCACAGGTTGACCTGGCTCTTGGAGTTGCCGCGCAGGTAAATGCCGCTGTCGCGCTCTTCAACCTCGATCACCTTGTCGGTGGCGTCGGCGTTCTTGACGATGTTTCCATCTTGCCCGATGTACGGACGGTTCATCTTGCCCTGATGCTCCGCCGTCCACTTCCAATCGAACTGCATCTCGAAGTCGCCGTAGCTTTCGTTGGTCCAGAGATCGCGGCCCTTGCCGTTGAAATGGATCTCGTTTCCGCCAACCGTCCAATGCTCGCCAGCGGCGGTGTTGCCCTTGGCGTCGCCTTCATGCCATCCAGTAAAGCTCAGGCCGTCGAAGATCGACCGCAGTCCCTCGTGGGCGAGGTCGCAGACCATTTCGGGCGCGAGCGCGGGCACGGCGGCGGGAAGTTCGGTGAGCTTGAAGTTCTTGAACCAGATCTCCGTGCCTTCGCTCTCAAGGCAAATGAAGCCCTTGCGCGGCGTGGTGTCCTTGCAGCCCGAGACCTCGGTTCCGTTGATCGCAAGCTTGATGACGCCCTTGTCGCAAGTCACTTTGTAATGGTTCCACTCGCCGGCGCCCTTGGTCATGCGCGCGCTCGGTAGACAGCGTTCCCAACCACCCGGATGCGGGCGATCCGGAGTCATCTTCGATCCCCAGATGGAGAAGATGTCGCCCTGGCCGGTGTACATGGTGCGACCCTTGGCGTCGATGTTGTCAGGGGTGAGCATGATCTGCACTTCGATCGAGCGCGAGAAGGGCACGCCCGTCGAGCAGTAGGGGTCGCTCCAGACGAAGAGCCCCGCATTGCCCGGCTCGCTCAGGTGCTTCCAGTCGAATTCGAGGACGAAATTTTCGTAGGCCTTGGCAGTGCGAAGGATGCCAGTCGGATTGCCGCTGCAGCGGATGATCGGTGCGCCGCTCTCATCTTTCGACACGGTGAAGGTCGACGGCGCGGTGTTGACATTGATCCAACCGGTGAGATCTTTGCCGTTGAAAAGGCTGGTTTCGAGGCCATCGGCAGCGGCCGCATTGAGCGAAATGGTGCAGAAGGTCGCCGCGAGTGCGGCACGGGTGAGAAGGTGCATCAGCATCGGCGCAGAGTAGCGCAAGACGCGCCGCGATCGCAGTAGGCGGAGGGACGACGCAGCAAACTCGTGCGGTCCGCGCCGACATTGCGGTTGCCGATGCGCCCCATCGCTCAGGCCGCGCCCATGTGCTCAGGCCGCGCCCATGTGCTCAGGCCGCGCCCATGTGCTCAGGCCGCGCCCATGTGCTCAGGCCGCGCCTTGCGCCATTTGCGGAGTCGGCTGAAAATGCCACTGCGGCCAGGGGAGCAGCCGCGACAGTACGGCGAGTTCGTCGGGATGGAGGGTTGTACGCAAGGTCGCCATCCAGCCCATGAGCGGCTCGACGCGGGGCGCGCCGGGGAGCTTGAGCGATGCAAGTTGCATGGAGACCAGCGTCATCGCCTGATCGAAGTGACCGACGGCGCCACCGTGATCGCGCTCGTGCGCGCGCTCAAACTCGACCGCCATGCGCGCGGCTTGAATCGCTTGGTCGCCCAGATGCGCTCGAGCGCATGCGCAAGCGACAACATGATGGGCGCGCAATCGCTCGATTGAATCGGCGTGTTCGCAAACGAGAAACCACAAGGCCCGCGAGCCATGTGCGGCGTCGAGCATTTCGATGACTTCGCTGAGGGTGCGCGTCTGGCGTTCGATCAACTCCCACGCGCGGTTGTTGAGTTCAATGGCAAGTATCCGCGCCGAAGTCTGTTGTTCGGCGCGGTTGGTCGGATGATCTTGCATGCGTTAGCCTCGTTTGGCGTCGAGTTCAGCCCAGCGCGCATAAAGGCGCGCGATCTCGTTCTGCGCGGCGCTGAGCGCATCGCACGCCTTTGCATAGGCGACATGATCCGCGATCAGCTTCGGATCATTCACCTGAGCATCGGCCGCCGACGCATTTCTCTCGGCGGCGGCGATTGCTGCTTCGATTCCGCCGTGTTCGCGCTGCTCGTTGTACGAGAGCTTGCCCTTGGGAGGAACTGATGCAGAACCTGCGGTGGAACTCGCAGGTTTCTGCGCATCCGACTTTGGAGCCTGTGACTTTGGAAACTCGGACTTCTTCGCTTCAGTCGGTGGATTCAAAGGTGCGGTCGGCGATGTCGGCTTCGAAGTTTGCGATTGGTTGGCGTTGCCTGACGGAACGGCGGCGCGCGCGGCGGTGCGTGCCGCGGTGCGCGCGGTCGTGCGTGCGGCTGATTCGGCAGCGAGTTCAGCGCTTTCGAATTCGCCGAGCGCGCGCAACGCCTGCGCCAAACTGGTGACAACGCGCGGCGTGCGATCAGGCGCGCCGAGCACGACGATTCTGTCGGCGAGAGTGGCAAGCATCGAGCGATCGTGGGTCACCAACAGCGTTGCGCCCGAAAAAGTCGCGATCGCCTCTTCGAGCACTTCGAGCGTGGGAATGTCGAGATCGTTGGTTGGCTCGTCGAGCACGAGAACATCGGCGGTCTCGAGCATCATGCGTGCAACATGCGCGCGCGCGAGTTCGCCGCCCGAGAGCATCGACACCGCTTGGAGAAGTTGTTCATCGCGGAACAGAAACCGCCGCGACCAACTCTTCACATGCATCTCAATGTCGCGGAAGCGAACCTTCTCGCCGAACGGTGAGATCGCATCTTGCAACAGCGCGCCCTTGGGGAAATCCGCGCGGGTCTGCGACATGGTGACGATGCGCGGCTTTGGGTCGGCGAGACGAACATTGCCCGCGTCGGCGAGGAGTTCACCGATGAGAACGCGCAAGAGCGTGGTCTTGCCAGCGCCGTTGGGGCCCATGAGGCCGATGCATTCGCCGGGAACAACCTCGAGATCGAGGTTGGCGAAGAGCAACTTGCCGCCCATCGATTTGGAGATGCCCTCGGCGGAGATGAGCTTGCGGGTCTTGCGTCCGCTTGCGGAGAAATCGATGCCAGCGCTGCCGCCCGCAGCGGCGTTGTTGCGCTCGGACAGACCGGCGAGTTCGGTGCGGCGTTCGGCGCTTTCGCTGATGCGCGACTGCGCCTTGGTGCGCCGCGCCTTGGCGCCGCGCCCGAGCCAGCGATCATCTTCGCGCACGGTGTTTGCCAGGGTTTCCTGCGCGCGCGACTGCATTTGCAGGAACTCGGCCTTGCGGCGGCGAAACTCCGAATAGTTTCCATCGACCGAAAGCGTGCCTTCGGGATAGGCGCGTGAAAGCTCGATGATGCGGGTTGCGCAGTTCTCCAGGAACACGCGGTCGTGGGTGACAAAGATCACCGCGCGCGCGCAGAGGTCGTGGCTGGCGTAGAGGAGAAAGTTCTCCATCCACTGCAGGCCCTCGACATCGAGGTGGTTGGTTGGCTCGTCGAGATAGAGAAGGTCAGGCGTGCCGCCAGCGCTGGCCAGCGCGCAGGCGACCGAGAGTCGCTTGCGCCATCCGCCCGAGAGATGGTCGGCGGCGAAGGCCATGCGCGCATCGTCGAAGCCGATCTTGCCGAGGATGACAGTCGCGAGCACCTCGGCCTCGTGCTGATCGCCGTGCGTGGCCGCGCACTTCATCGCCGAGGCGGTTGCGGCCTCGAGCGCGGTGATGCCGGCGGGGAAGTCGTCGGACTGCGGAACATAAACGGTGACGGTGCCGCGCGGCGTGCGGATGGTGCCGTCGTCAGGCTCCTCGCGCGAAGCGAGCATGCGTAGAAGCGTGGACTTGCCCGCGCCGTTGGGCCCGATCATGCCGATGCGCTCGCCGTCCTCGATGGAAATGCATACTCCACTGAAGAGTTCGCGCAGACCGTGGGATTTGGCCAGATTGGTGGCGGTCAGCAGCACGAGACCGTCCCGACTGTCGCGGGGACGAGGATCTCAGCGGTGGTCTTGGCGAGGACTTCCTCGACGCTGACTCCCGGCGCCAATTCCTTCAGCGCATAGCGGCGCCGATCCTTGTCCATCTCCAACACGCAGAGTTCGGTGATGACCAGATCGATGCATCGCCTTCCCGTCAACGGCAGCGTGCACTGAGGGATGATCTTCGACTCGCCCTTCTTGTTCACATGCTCCATCATCACCACCACGCGCTTGACTCCCGCCACCAGATCCATCGCGCCGCCCATGCCCTTGACGAGCTTGCCGGGGATCATCCAATTGGCGATATCGCCTTCTTGCGAAATCTCCATCGCGCCGAGAATGGCGAGGTCGATGTGACCGCCGCGAATCATGGCGAAGCTGTCGGCGCTCGAGAAGAACGAGTGGCCAGGAACGCCAGTGACCGTTTGCTTGCCTGCGTTGATGAGGTCGGGATCGACCGCGTCGTCGTCGGGGAAGGCGCCCATGCCGAGGAGGCCGTTCTCTGACTGGAGCCACACCTGCATGCCCGCGGGCACATAGTTGGCAACGAGGGTCGGCATACCGATGCCGAGATTGACGTAGAACCCGTCACGGAGTTCCAGCGCAGCGCGCTGGGCGATCTGATTGCGGTCGAGTGGCATAGGGGGGGAATGATACGACACTCCGCCCCTTGACTTGGCATAAGAAATGGTGCGAAGCCGCCGCTATCCTGCGCCTCCCATGCATCCTGTCCTCACTCGTCTCGGTCTTGCCAACAATTCCCGCCTTTGCGCCCCAGGCACGGCCAACTCGGTGACGAGTGACGAGCCCGCGACCGGGCGACCGATAGCCGCGGTGAAGTTGGAATCGCGCAGCGACTACGAGTCCGCCGTAACGCGTGCCGTGAAAGCGCAGGCCTCCTGGCGTCAGGTTCCTGCGCCCAAGCGCGGCGAAATCGTGCGTCTGATGGGCAACGCGTTGCGCGAGATGAAGGAACCGCTCGGCGAGCTCGTTGCGCTTGAGATGGGCAAGATCAGAGCCGAGGGACTGGGCGAAGTGCAGGAGTCGGTTGACATCGCCGACTTCGCCGTCGGCCTCGCCCGCCAACTCTACGGCCTCACCATGCACTCCGAGCGCCCCGGCCACCGCATGTACGAGCAGTGGCAGCCGCTGGGGACCATCGGCATCATCACCGCGTTCAACTTTCCCAACGCAGTGTGGGCGTGGAACGCCATGCTCGCGGCCGTGTGCGGCGACGCCTGCATTTGGAAGCCCTCGCTGATCACGCCGCTCACCGCCATCGCCACCAGCGAAATCTGTTGGAAGGTTCTGCGCGAGCAGACCGTGTGGATTGCCCCGGCTGGCGTCGATCCCGCCGACATCTTCCCGCTCATCATCGGAACTGACGCTGAGGTCGGCGAGCCGATGATCGCCGATCGCCGCCTGCCGCTCATTTCGGCAACGGGCTCGTGCCGCATGGGCCGACGCGTGGGCGAAGTCGTGGCCAAGCGCCTCGGCCGCTGCTTGCTTGAACTCGGCGGCAACAACGCAATCATCGTGATGGACGACGCCGACATGGATCTGGTCACCCGCGCGGTCGTCTTCGGCGCCGTCGGCACCGCCGGCCAGCGCTGCACTTCGACGAGGCGCCTGCTGGTGCACGAGAAGGTCGTCGATGGATTGTGCGAGCGACTGGCCAAGGCTTACAAGGTCGTGCCGATCGGCGACCCACTCGCCGCGGGCACGCTCATGGGGCCGCTGGTGAACAAGCAGGCCGTCGAGAGCATGCGCCGCGCGTGCGTCGAAGCCGAGAAGGAAGGCTGCACGCTGCTTGCCGGCGGAGTCGCGGGCATCGAGCGCATGAAGTCCAACCCCGGCAACTTCGTCGAACCAACGCTCTACCGCGTGCCCAAGGGCGCTCGGCCGAACATCTGCTGCGAGGAAACTTTCGCGCCGATTCTTTATGTGTATTCGGTGTCGAGCCTCGACGAGGCGATTGAGATTCAGAACTCAGTCGACCAAGGATTGTCCAGCGCGATCTTCACGCTGAACATGCGCTCGGCGGAGCGTTTCCTTTCGACGGAAGGTTCGGACTGCGGCATCGCCAATGTGAACATCGGCACTTCGGGCGCCGAGATCGGTGGCGCGTTCGGCGGCGAGAAGGACACCGGCGGCGGCCGCGAGTCAGGCTCGGACAGTTGGAGGCAGTACATGCGCCGTCAAACGTGCACGATCAACTGGTCGAAGGAACTTCCGCTGGCGCAGGGAATCAAGTTCGAGATTTGATCGCGCCACGAAAGATGGCGTCGAACGAATCCAAGAAAATAAGGAGCCAGGCATTGCCTGGCTCCTTGTTCATAGTCGTCGGTTGAAACTGCGAGCACCGAAGCTGTCCGCACTCATGGTGCGCAAAACTCGGCGCGCGCGATCGATTTACGGCGTCGGCGTTGCTGGCGTTCCCGGCTTGGTCTTTGGCGTTCCCGGTGCGTCAGGCGTAACTGGGGTCACGGGCTTGCCGGGCGCGGCAGGGGTCACGGGCTTGCCGGGTGTGGCGGTGGCAGGCGTAGTCGCAGCAGCTGGTTGAGCGGACATCAACTTCGCCGCCGCCTCCATGCTGATCATCTCGGCCTTGGTGGTGATGAGCGGCTCGGTGGGCGTACTCGCTTCGGGGTTGCCGCCTTGGCGCGTGCACTTGACCGCCGCGATTTGGTCAACCACATTCATGCCCACGACGACCTTTCCGAACACCGCGTAGGCAGCGCCGCCACGGGGTGTGTCGAGCGCGGCGTTGTCCTTGAGGTTGATGAAGAACTGGCTGGTGGCGCTGTTGGGATCGGAGGTGCGCGCCATCGACAGCGTTCCACGGTTGTTCTTGAGACCGTTCTCCCACTCGTTGGCGATCGGGGCCTTGGTCGTCTTCTGCTTGTTGGCGGTATCGAATCCGCCGCCCTGAATCACGAAGCCGGCGACGACGCGATGGAAGAGCGTGTTGTCGAAGAAGCCGTCCTTGATGTAGCCGACGAAGTTCTCGACGGAAATCGGAGCCTTGGCGCGGTTGAACTCAATGACGATGTCGCCCTTGTTGGTGTGGAAGACGGCGAACTCCGCTGCAACCGCAGGAACGGCGGCGGTGGTGTCGGTGGATTCTGGCCTCGGCGCGGTGGTGGTGTCCTGCGCGGAGGCGAGCGGTGCGAGGAAGAGAAGGACGGTGGTGGCGAGAATCTTCGAAGTCAGCATGGTGATGAGGTCCTGGAAAGTGGAGCCGATGATAGCCCTTCGCAAGGTTTCGGTTGCTTCCTTCAGCATCGGGAAGCGCGAGAAGTCTGTCGAAGGATGGAACCCGACGCGGCTCGGTGGGTACGCCATTCCTTGCGCCCGCGTAGCATCCGAAATTCGCCGAGATCGTCAGGCGCGCCCCATCGCGCGATTTGCACAGCCACCCTCCGACTCTCATGACCACTTCAGCCGAATCAGCGCCGAGCGCCGGATCGACATCCCAACTTGGACCCTGGTGGCGCCGTGGCGTCGCTGGGGCGGTGTTCGACCTCTTCTCGAATGTCAGGTTCGGAATCTGCCTGTTGGCAATCCTGTTTGTCTACTCGTCCATCGGTTCTGCCGGCGTGATGTACCCCGAGGGTTGGAACATCTTCTCCACCGACAACTGGGCGCACGACCAACTGCGGCAATGGCGCGGGTTGGAGATGACCGAATTCGAGTGGTTCCACTGGTGGCCGTTTCAACTGCTGATGGTCTTGATCTCGGCCAACATCATCGTGACCACGCTGCGCCGCATTCCCTTCAAGGCGGTGAACCTCGGCGTGTGGATGATCCACACCGGCATCATCGTGCTGGTGATCGGCTCGTTCATCTACTTCGGCATGAAGGTCGAGGGCGACACTCCGGTTGCGCGGCGCAAGGTGGTTGCTGAGTTTGAGGTGGCGCAGGCGGACGGCTCGCGTAAGCGCGAGCGGATCGAGTTTGTCGCGTCGCCCGGGCAGCGCGTTGAGGTGGGCGAAGGGGCGGCGCGCACGATGCTCGAGGTGCGCGGCGTCGATCCGTCGTGGGAGCTGCTGACTGGCCTCGACAAGGGCAAGCGCGCGTACAGCGTGACGGTTGACGTTGAGCGCGAGGGCAAGCGCTACATGCGTCAGTTGCTCGCGGGATATCCCGCGCTCACCGAAGATCTCATCTTCACCGACGATCAGAAGCAGCCGGTCCAACGATCGGTGAAGGCGACGGGCAAGCCGATCTATGACGACGCGATGGCGATGAGCCTCGAGTACATGGCGCAGGAGTGGTTCTATCTGCGCAACGATCTCGCCAAGTCTTGGGCGCTGTATGTGCGGCCCAAGGGCGCGAAGCAGTGGACCGAGCGACCGATCGACGGGATGCCGCTCTACAACGACTACATCGCCAATCGCGATCATGTCTTTCAGTCCGGCGGCGACGATCAGTTACCGATCGATCCGATCGACATCGCCGTTGGGCCGACTGCCGCCGACGATCCGTTCAAAGATGTAGTGTTTCGCGCCACTGGTTACTTGCGTTACGCGATCCCGCGCAGCCGAGTGGCCGATGGCGGGCCGAGTGCGCCGCTCAATCCGATCGCGCTGATCGAGGTCGCGAGTGATCGCGGGCAGAGGGGGGCGTATCGCTTGGTCGCGCGCGACCCCAAGGAATCGAAGGCCGACGAGGGGCTGCTTCGCTTCGTGAACCTAGACAACGAGCAGCAGTTCGAGCGTTTCACGCGCCAGCCTTCGATCGTGGTGCGGATCCCTTCGAAGAACATCGAAGTGCGCGAAGAGATCCGCGATGTGGCGGCGGCGAATCCGGACGCGCCGTTCGTGGAGATTCGTGGAACTGAAAGCACGGGATCTGATGGAAACAGCGCCGCCTATGCGTATCGAGTGATGAATGTGCAGGACGCGCTGCCGGTTGGCGGTGGGACGGTTGCGTTGGCGATCCTTGAGTTGCGCACGCCGAAAGGGCTGTTTCGCCGCTGGGTTTTCGATAATCCGCTGCTCACCCGCGATGTCACTCAACCCGACGCTGCCGATGCGCACGGTCCGGCTCAACTCATCGACAACTCGATCGATGTCAGCTTCGACCCAGGCAACGGGCTGGCGCTGGTCGTGCTCGCCCATGGTCCAGAAGAGGGGCGACTGCGCTTGATTTCCACGCTCGCCAAAGAGGCGACGGTGCGCGAGGTCAAGCAAGGCGACTTGGCGCCGATCGGTAGAGGCGGCACCGTCGAGATCGGGCAGTTTTTCGCGCGAGGCATCTTTGAAACCAAGCCGCTGATCGTGCCGCGCGCACAGCGCAGCCGCGACGCGATGGAGACTTTCGCACAGGTGCGCATTGGCGTGTCGGGCGCGGGGGCGGACGCGGGTTTCGAGCCGCTTTGGCTTCCGTTTACCCGTTGGGTCTTCGACAGCGCGAGCGATGCGCTGCGGCGCGCGCCCTTCGAGCCGCGCGTGGTTCGGCTTGCCGATGGCCGCGAAGTCGAGCTGCTCTTCTCGCGCCAGCGCCGTTCACTCCACGCCGATGTGGCGCTTGAGGAGTTCGTGCTGACTTCGCATGTCGGTGGCTACACCGGCGAGAATGGGTCGATCCGCGACTATCGAAGTCGACTGCGATTTCGCGCCGACACGAGTTCAGGTGTCGCAAACGTGGCCGCGCCGTTGGGCATGGCCGCGCCGTTGAGCGAGGCCGCGCGATGGAGCGAGCCAGTCGATGTCAGCGTGAACAGCCCGGTCGAACACGCGGGGCTTTGGTACTTCCAGGCGCAGTGGGATCCGCCGGACAACCGGCCGCGCGACGGCCAGGCCATGAGCGCCGGACTCAACTACACCGTGCTGGGCGTGGGCAATCGCGAGGGCGTGCACATCCAGCTGCTCGGCTGCTGCATCGCGGTTTCGGGAATGCTCTACGCGTTCTATGTCAAACCCGTGATCAAGCGCCGTCGCCAAGCCGAGGTGCTCGCCAGTCTTGAGCAACGCGGCGCATCTGCGGGAAAGAAGGGGAATCCATGATGCGGTTCACGATGCGAATCATGATGCG
>QWPT01000021.1:0-14839 GCA_003671075.1 Planctomycetota bacterium | reverse complement strand
CATGATGCGTCCCATGATGCGAGTTATGACTCGTGCCATCAGCGCCACCAAACTCGTTCGTCCGATCGCACTCGCTCTGCTTCTGCTGTTTGCGCGGGTCGGGCTTGCCGCTGATGGCGATCTGCCTTTCTCGCAGCGGGTTGATTTGTCGCCGCTCGCCACCATCGCCGTGCAGTCCGACGGCCGACTCAAGAGCTTCTCCAGCTTTGCCAGCGAGACGATGGGCTTTGTCTCCGGTCCAAACAAGATCGTCGGGCAGCAGCCACTCTTTACCTATCTCGACATGCTGTTGCGTCCTGACGCCTACCGCGATGCCGATGTGATCTTTGTGAAGGGCGCGGGGCCGCGCGCCCGTATCGCCGACGCGGTGCTCGCGGAGAATCTCCTGCCCGACATCAGTGAGCGCATGATCGCGTTCCGCTCGACTGGCCTGATCTCGGCCACTCTGCTGTCGCGGCCCGAGGTGGTCGTGGTGCTGCGCGAGATGCAGAGCGATCTTCTGCGCACCGCTAAGACCGTCGATGCCATCGAGAGTGCACTCAATGTGAAGGATCCGCGCTTTCTGTTGTCTCGCCTGCGCATCGTTCCGCGCGGCGATGGCAACGCGCAGAAGCCGTGGCATGGAATCGCCGAGGTGATGTTTGCCGACGGCAAGGAGCCCGTGCCTGGCGCGATGCTTCTGCTGGCCGAGAAGAACGAGCCGCCGACCGACTTGCCGCCCGAGACGCGCGTGGCGGTGGCCGACGCATTTAAGGCGCTGGTCAATGGTTGGCTGAGGGCCGATGCCGCCGCGGTGAACGCCGCCGCGCAGAAGCTGGCCGACGAGCTGCCGCGCATCGATCCCACGGCGTATCCCGACCGTCAACGATTGGCGTGGGAACACTGGTACTTCGCCAACGACCACATGACCAAGACTTGGTTGGTCTACATGGCGGCGTCGATCCTGCTGCTGATGGGATTCGTGTGGAAATGGCCGCACGCGCGCACCGCCGGGCTGGTGGTGTTTGCCGTTGCCCTTGCGTTGCATACCGCGGCGGTCGGACTGCGCTGGTACATCGCCGGCCGCTGGCCCAACTCGAACATGTTCGAAGCGGTCACGACATCGGCGTGGTTCGGCTGTATCGGCGCAGTGGTCATCGAGTGCGTTGTTTACCGCATCGCCGGCCGCTCGAGCATGCGCAGCCTCTTTGCGCTCGGCGCCGCCGTCACGGCGATGGTCGCGCTCATGGCCGCGCACTTCCTCACCGTGCAGCTCAATCCGAATATCAACAACATGATGCCGGTGCTCCACGATGTGTGGCTGTACATCCACACCAATGTGATCATCTTTAGCTATGTGTTGATCTTCATGGCCTCGGTGTCGGGCGTGCTTTACCTGGTGCATCGCGCGCTCGGCGGCGCGGCGGCGTTCGCGCGCGTGGGCGGGGGAGGCAGCCTGATTCTGGCCGGCCCGCAGGGCAAGGAGTCGATCACCGGCGCACGGGCGGGATTCGGCGAGGTGCTCGACGGGGTGACCATGGTGCTGATGGAGTTGTCGTTCATCCTGCTCTGGGCCGGACTCGTCATGGGCGCAATCTGGGCCGATCACTCCTGGGGTCGCCCTTGGGGCTGGGACCCAAAGGAAGTGTTCGCACTCAACACCTTCATCGTGTTCGCGGTGCTCGTCCATGTCCGCCTCAAGGTCAAGGACAAGGGCCTGTGGACGGCGGTCTTGTCGGTGGTGGGCGCGGCGGTGATGCTGTTCAACTGGATCGTGATCAACTTTGTAATCACGGGATTGCATTCGTACGCGTGATCAGCCGCTGCGCGTTGGAGCCTCCTCTTGGGACGGATGAAGTCGGTAGACTTCGCGCCTCTTAGGAGTTTCACGCATGTCCTTCTCCATTGAATCCGTTCACGCTCGTCAGATCCTTGATTCACGCGGCAATCCGACACTCGAAGCCGAGGTCGTTCTCGAGGACGGGTCGGCCGGACGCGCGGCGGTTCCGTCGGGCGCGTCGACTGGCGAGAACGAGGCGGTCGAGCTGCGCGATGGCGACAAGAGCCGTTGGCTTGGCAAGGGCGTGTCGAAGGCGGTTGAGAATGTGAACGGCGAGATCGCCGAAGCGGTCTTCGGTCTTGATGCGACTGATCAAGAGGGGATCGATGCGATTCTCCTTGCCCTCGACGCCACCGAAAACAAATCGCGCCTTGGTGCCAACGCGACACTGGCGGTGTCGATGGCGGTTGCTCACGCGGCGGCGGCGGCGACCGGTCAGCCGCTCTATCGCTATCTCGGCGGAGTGGCGGCCAAGACGCTGCCCGTGCCGATGCTGAACATCCTCAACGGCGGCAAGCATTCGGACAACACCGTTGACTTCCAGGAGTTCATGATCCAGCCCTGGGGTTTCGACACTTTCGAGGAAGCGCTTCGCTGCGGCGTTGAGTGCTACCACGGCCTAAAGAAGGTCCTGCACGACAAGCATCTGTCCACGGCCGTCGGCGACGAAGGTGGCTTCGCGCCCAACCTCAAGTCCAACGACGAGGCGCTCGAACTCATCGCCACTGCGGTGGAGAAGTCGGGCTACAAGCTCGGCGAGCAGGTCTTCATTGCGCTCGACCCAGCGATGAGCGAACTGGCCAACGAGGCCAAGGCCATCGGCAAGGTCGGTTACCGCTTCTTCAAGTCGCGGCCCGATTATGTGGCAACCAGCGACGAGATCATCGACCTCTGGGCCAGCTGGTGCGCGAAGTTCCCCATCTATTCGATCGAGGACGGTCTCGCCGAAGACGACTGGGCGGGTTGGAAAAAGCTCACCGATCGGCTGGGCAAGACCACGCAACTTGTCGGCGACGACCTCTTCGTCACCAACCCCAAGTTCCTGCAGAAGGGCATCGACCAGCGCTGCGCCAACGCGATCCTGGTGAAGGTCAATCAGATCGGCACGCTGAGCGAGACTTTCGCCGCCGTGAGCCTCGCGCACCGCAACGGCTATCGCGCGATTCTCTCGCACCGCTCTGGCGAGACCGAAGATTCGACCATCGCCGACATCGCCGTCGCCACCAACTGCGGCCAGATCAAGACCGGCGCTCCATGTCGCTCCGATCGCACCGCGAAGTACAACCAGCTGCTGAGGATCGCGCAAGAGTTGGGCCCGACGGCGGTGTTGGGCAAGCGCAGGTAAGCCCGGGCCGCGCGCCATGCTGACCGCGGACCATGCTCGCCGCGCACCATGCTTACCGCGCTCGCCGCGCTCACCAGGCCGGATACTTCGGCTTGCGTCCTTCGAGCACTTCGACCACATCGCGCACCACCCAGCTCATGTTGTCCATCGCCGTCATGGTTCGGCTGGCGAGGTGAGGGGCGAGATGGGCGTTGGGCAGCCCGAGCAGGGGATTGCTGTCGGTGAAGGGCTCGGGGTTGTGGACATCGAGCACCGCGGCGGCGGCGGGGTTGGCGCCCAGCCAGTGCGCGAGCGCGCCTTCGTCGATCACGCAACCGCGCGAGGTGTTGATGAGGATGGCGTCGGGCCGCAACGACGAGATGAGGGCGCTGTCGACGAACTTGTTGTTGCTCGGCCGTCCATCGATGTGAAGCGTGATCACATCGCTCTCGGCGAAGAGCATCGCCAACGAAACCGGTTCGGCGCCGTTTCGCAGCGGTTCAGGAATCTCAGCGATGTCGTGATAGATCACCGAGAACCCGATCGCGCGCGCGACTTCAGCAACGCGCCTGCCGATGCGGCCAAGTCCGAGCACGCCCAGAACCAGCTCGTTCATCTGCCAGATTCCCACGACATCCTGGCGCAACTCGTCCCATTCATTCTTGGAGACCGCGGTGTCGAGCAGCAGCCGCGGCCGCAGTGTGTCGCAGAGCAGGCACACGACATATTCAACCACCGCTTGCGTGTTGGCATCAGGCGTCGACACGACTTCCACGCCGCGAGCCTTGCAGGCGGCGAGATCGATATTGTCGATGCCAACGCCCGCGCGGCCGACGACTTTCAGGTTGGGCAGCAGCGCAAGCAGTTTCGCATCGACGATGGTGTAGGTGCGCACCACCAGCGCCTCGATGGCGCCGGCAGCGTCGAGGAAGCGCGGGTCGTCGGTGCCCGCGTGCAGGACCTCGCAGCGCTCGGCGAGCCACTGGGTCGCCTCGTCGGAAAGATGTTCGGTGACAACCGCAAGCGGCGTCTTAAAATCGGTGGTGTTTGGCTTTGGCATGGGCGTGCGAGATGGCGAGGATAGGCGCAAACCTCGACGGACGCCGTCCGAGAACGGCGCTGGGCGCGGACCTCACCCACCGAAATCCTACAGACCACCCCAAACGGTAGGGATCGCACTGCCCGCACCGATGGCATCACCCCGATCGGCCGATCACGAGGCGGGTCCCTTTCCACGCTCCTGAGAAAGACGGAAAGGGCTCATCGCGCGTCATCACTGCCGCGCCGGAGGCGAGCGTCATGGACAAGGCCAGTGTCGTTGGAAGCATCATCGGTGTCATCGCCTGCGTCACGGTCATGTACATGGCCTCGCATGGCCATTTCATGATGTTCTATTCCGAGAAGGGCCTCATCATGGTCTTCGGCGGAACCATTTCGGTGCTGCTGATGGCGATGCCGATCGAGAACATCAAGTGCGTGCCTGGCTACATCAAGCGATTCCTCTTTAACAAGGGAATCTCAACGATCGAGACCGTCAAGCTGATGAGCACGCTCTCGGACAAGGCTCGCCGCGACGGTATTCTCGCCCTCGAGAACGAGATCGAGAAGATCGAGGATCCATTCCTCGCCAAGGGCCTGCGTATGGCCGTCGACGGCACTGACGAGGAGATCATCGAGACGACCCTTCGCCTCGAAGTCATGGCCATCCAACAGCGCCACGCCGCCGGCAAAAAGTTCTTCGACCTCATCAAGCTCTACGCGCCTGGCTACGGTCTGGTCGCGACGCTGATCGGACAGGTCGGTATGTTCGGAAATCTCAACGGCGGCATCGAGGTGCTCGGGCACATGCTCGCCATCGCCGTCGTTGCCACCATGTACGGAACCGTCCTGGCCAACGCCGTTGCCGGTCCGATGGGTGACAAACTGGCGCTGCGTTCGGGTGAGGAGATTCTCTCCAAGGAGATGATGCTGCAAGGCATTCTTTCCATCCAGGCTGGCGACAACCCGCGCGCCACCCAAGAGAAGATGTTGGCGTTTGTCCCGAATACTGCGCGGCGCAACATGAAGCTTGCCGCTTGATTTTCCGCTGAAACGAGTAGTTACGCCATGAGTGACGCCAAGCATGATCAGCACGGAAAGAAGGACGCCGGCCACGGCTCCTCGGGCGCTGGCGGCAAGGGCGGTCACGGCGACGAAGGTTCTGGCAAGAAGAAGCATGGTGGTCATGGCGGCGGCGGCGGACATGGCGCCCCGCACGAAGAGCACGAGGGCGCGCCCGAGTGGCTCATCTCCTTCGCCGACATGGTGATGTTGATGATGGGATTCTTCGTGATCCTCTTCGCGCTGAATGTGCAGCCCAAGGGCGGCAATCCTGGCGGCGCTGGCGAAGAGGCTGAAGGCGTTGCTCTTTCGCCTGCGCAATTGGACTATGTGATCGCGCTGCGGCGCGCCTTCAACAATCCTGTCGATCCTATGGGCATGGATCCCGATGATGCTCGGCTTCGCGAGCGCATGAAGGCCAGCGAGCAAGGCGGAGCTGGCGAGAGCCGCGACGCTGGCACCGCGGGCAAAGACAAGAATGTCACCACCGTTCGTCCTGGCGAACGCAGCGCTCGCGGAACGAATGTCATGTTCGGTTCCGGATCGGCAAACTTGTCCAACGCCGCGCAGAAGACCATTGACGAGCTCGCCAAGCGCATCGATGGGCAGAACACGCTGGTCGAGGTCTACGGACATGTTGGCGCGGGCGAGATCGTCGGCGATCCCGAGCGAGCCATGCGGTTGTCGATTGATCGGGCGATGATCGTTTCCAAGCGATTGGTCGCTGGTGGACTCGATTTCTGGCGCATCCGCATCCGCGGCGCTGGCGACGGCGACCGCGTTGAACCGTTTCCATCTGGCGCCAGCACCGACGCGCACAATCAGCGCGTCGAGATCGAGGTGCTCGACAAATCGGCGCCCCCGAGGGAACCGATCCGCTCCATGGCCGCGCCTTCGCCGGCCGGACGCCGCGCAGACTGATTTATCCGCGCATCCTGCAGATGCAATTCCGATGTTCGTGCTTGAAGAGGCCTGTCGGCGTGGTAGTTTTCTATGGAACAAGGGTTCCGAGACCACCATGCCGAACAGACTTCCGACCGCCATTACGCTCGCACTAGCGCTGTGCACCGCCGGCGCGCACGCCGATGTGTTCACTGACATCAAGTACACCGACCTCGTCACCCGCCTCGGCGCCTCGGTGCCGACGGGTGCAGGCATCGGCATCGGGCAGGTCGAGGCGCCGGAGAACGCCGCGGGTTCGTACGCGCCCGATGTCGCCAACCCAGAGTTCGTCGGAAAGACCATCACGCTGATGTCGGCCACCGGTCTTGCGGCCAGCGGCCACGCTACCGAAGTCGCGCGCAATCTCTACGGCAACACGGTGTCGATCGCCAAAGGCGTGACCAGCATCAACTCGTGGAATGTGAACCAGTGGCTCACCAGCGACTTCTTGCGCACCGGCCAGGGCGGCGCGGTGGTTCCCTCGGCGCCTCCTGCTGGCGTGAAGGTGTTCAACCATTCGTGGATCGGCTCATTCGGCAGTTCCATCAACGATAATGACGCGCTGCGTCGGCTCGACTTTTCGGTAACGCGCGACAACATCTTTGTCGCCGTCGGAACCAACAACGGCGCCGGAAGTGCCGCGCAGTCGTTGCTCTCCTACGCCTTCAACGGCGTGACCGTCGGACTCGCCGATGGCAATCACGCCAACGCGCTCACGCCTGCGGGCATCGACGGTCCTACCCGCCGCAAGCCCGACTTGGTTGCGCCCGGCGGGTTCACCAGCTTCAGCACTCCGGTTGTCGGCGCGGCGGCGGCGCTTCTCTTTGATGCCGCCGACAGTCATCCGGCCATCGCCACCAACGCCAACGCCAACAAGGCGCTCACCATCAAGTCGGTGCTTATGGCGGGCACAACCCATCGACCTACTTGGTCCAACGGCGCCCCGACCAGCGGAGCGTCTCGCGGCATCAGCACCGCGCCGCTTGACACCGTTTACGGCGCGGACTTGCTCAACATCGATCGCGCCCATCTGATCTTCACCAGCGGCGAGGCCAACGGATTCGCCACGCCGCAGTCGAGCGTCTTTCTTCGCCACCAAGGTTGGGATTACATTCCGACCGCGCTGTCCAACACCAGCACCTACTGGTCGTTTCGCGTCCATCAGGGCGTGAGCGAGGCCAGCGTTGCCGCAACTTGGCACCGTCAGGTGGCAACCAACTTCAGTAGTTTCAATGTGCAGGACTTCGATCTGCGCCTGTGGAAGCTTGTCGGCGGCGCCTTGGTTTCGATCTCGGGCGATGCGGGCGCGACGGCGTTTGCCAGCGGAAACTGCGAAAGCAAGAGCGCAACCGAGAACACCGAGCTGCTCTACATGCGCAACCTCGCCGCGGGCGATTATGTCCTCGAGCTCAAGCGCAACACTGGCACGCAAACGGCCATGCCGGTGGTGGTCGGGTGGTACATCCCCAACACCGTCGCCTCGCCTGACCTCGATGGCGATGGAGTCGTGGGTGCGCAGGATCTCGCGTCGATGCTCAACCAGTGGAGCACCGCTGGGAGCGCGGATCTCAACGCGGACAACATCGTCAACGCCGCCGACTTGGCCATTCTGCTGAGCGCGTGGGGACCGATCTAAGTCGCGGTGAAGTAGAGCCGAACTCATCGGTGCGGCGCAGGCTTTCCACTACCATCCGCGCCCATGCGTCCGACGACTCAGCGCATTTGGCTTGCGGTGCTCTTCCTCCTTGTAGGCGTGCCGCTTGTCTATCCCATCTGGCTTGGCGTGGCCAGCGCGTTCGTCACCGACGACGGTTCGTTCACGCTCTTCCATGTTCTGAATGTCTTCAACGACCCGGTCTTGCGCGAAGGCCTGATCAATGCGTTTCTGATCGCCAGCGCGACCACCACCATCGCCGTCGTCATCGCGCTTCCGCTGGCGCTGCTTTCCGCGCGCACAACTTTCGTCGGCAAGCCGCTGCTTTCGACGCTCATTCTCGCGCCACTCATCCTGCCGCCCTTCGTCGGCGCGATCGGCATGCGCCAACTGCTCGGCCGTGAAGGCGCGGTCAACGCGCTGCTCATCGACCTCCATGCAATCGTAAATCCGATCGACTTCATCGGCCAAGGCGGCTTCGCACTGATCGTGCTGCTCGAGGCGATCGCGCTCTTCCCCATCCTGTATCTCAACCTCTACGCCGCGATCGCCAACCTCGATCCGGCGATGGAGGAAGCGGCCACCAACCTCGGGGCCGGCAGTTGGAAGCGCTTTTTTCGCGTGACTTTGCCGCTCATTCGTCCGGGCCTGTTCGCCGGCGGCACCATCGTCTTCGTCTGGAGCTTTACCGAACTGGGCACGCCGCTCATGCTCGAGTTCACCAAGACAACGCCGGTGCAAATCTTCAACGGGATCAAGGAGATGGAGGCGTCGCGCCAGCCTTACGCTCTGACGGCGGTGATGCTTTGCGCAACGATTCTGTCGTACACCGTCGGTCGTCTGATCCTCGGCGGCAAGGGCCACGCCATGCTCGCCAAGGCCAGCGCCGGCGGCGGGATGAAGAAGCTCAGCGGCACTTCTGGTCGACTTGCCGCGCTTGCGTTCGCGTCGGTCGCCTTCGTTGCAATGCTGCCGCACTTTGGTGTCATCGGAACCGCGCTGGCCGCCAATGGTCGCTGGTACCAGACGCTTCTCCCTGCAAGCCTCACCGACGATCACTTCGTTCAGGCGCTCACCCATCCGCTCGCCGCAGGCAGCGTGCGCAACTCGATCATCTTTGCGGGAATCGCCACCGTCATCGATGTCGTGGTCGGGCTCTTCGTTGCGCGGCTATTGGTGCGCGGCACCGTGCGCGGGCGCGGGCTGCTCGATGCGTTGGTCATGCTTCCGTTGGCGGTGCCGGGACTAGTATTCGCGTTCGGCCTGGTGGCGGCGAGTCTGCGTTGGCCGTTCAACGAGGGCGGCCCGCTGCACTTTGTCGGCGACATCCTCGGCCCCACGCCCAATCCGGTGCCGTTTCTCATTCTTGCCTATGCGGTGCGGCGACTGCCGTATGTGGTGCGCTCGGCTGCGGCGGGACTTGAGCAGACCTCGGTCGCGCTCGAGGAGGCGGGCTACAACCTTGGCGCATCGCGTTGGCGCGTGACCCGCAAGATCGTGCTGCCGCTGCTGGCGGCCAACATCGCCGCCGGCGCAATCCTTGCTTTCTGCTTCGCCATGCTCGAGGTTTCTGACAGCTTGATTCTCGCGCAGCGCGAGAGCGACTATCCGATCACCAAGGCGATCTTCTCGCTGGCCGAGCGGCTTGGCGACGGGCCAGGAGTTGCGAGCGCGCTGGGAGTTTGGGCGATGGCATTCCTCGCCATCGCTCTCGCCGCCGCCGCCGCCTTGGTTGGCAAAAAGGCTGGCGCAAACTTCCGCGGCTAGAAGTTGGCGGCGATGGAGGTCTGGGTCGTTGTCCTCACAAAAACAAAGCAAAGCGCCTACTCGGCTGCCGCGCCTACTCGGCTGCCGCGTCTACTCGGCTACCGCGCCTACTTGGCCGTGACGGCTAGGTAGAGGCGCAGCAGTCCGTAGCTCACGCGACCTTCGAGTCGATCGAAGATCGCCCTCAGCCCCGCGCCGCGTTCCGAGGCAAACGCCGACTGAATCTCGCTCGCCACTTCATCGGACATCAATTGCGCGCGATCGATCTGCTCGCCCGATTCCAGCGCGGCCAGAAGATGGCCCTCGATGGTCGAGGTCACCAATCCGCGCACTTGCGCCACTTGCTCAATTGAGTTGCCCGCGCGGAGCAGCGTGAGCGTCTGCAGCGTCGTCTCATTGAGTACGCTGGATTTGGCGGTCTTGCGCGCAACCGCAACCGCGGCGGCAGGGGGGCGATCGGCAAAAATCTGCTTGGGATGTTGATCGAGCCACGCACTGATCGCGGTGGAGAACTCAAGTCCGAAGTCCGCGAGCTTCTTCTCGCCCACGCCGGTGATGCGCAGAAGTTCCTCGTCGTTGGTTGGGTATGAACGCGCCATGAGGCGCAAGGTGGCGTCGTTGAATACGACATAGGGCGCAACGCCGCGCGCCTGCGCCAGCGTCTTGCGCACTTCACGCAATCGCGTGAACAGTTCCTCGTCGCATTCGATGGCGCCAGCCTTGGGCTTGGTCCCCGCGCGTCCGCCTGACCGACCGTCGGCTGCGCCTTCCAACCCGCCGTCCAATCCGCCGCTCAGGTCCATGTCATCCTGCGCGTCGTCGGTCGCCTTCACCACCGGCTTTACCAACATGATCGGCGCGCGTTGGCGCAACGCATCGACGGCCAGCTGGCTGACCTCGAGGGTGGGAAACTGTCCTTCGCTCATCGCCAGGTGTCCTGACTGCACAAGCTGGCGCCCGAGCGAAACCCACGCCGTGCGCGGGCGGTCCTTGCCGATGCCGTAGGTCGGCAACTTGTCGTGCGCCCAGCGTCGGATCTTCTCGGTGTCGGCGCCCGCCAGCACATCGGCAACATGCTGAAGCCCGACGCCGAAGCGCGACACTTGGGCGATGCGCAGCACGCAGCTGATGAACTTCTGGCTCTCAAGCGTGGCGTCGTAACTCTCGCGTGGTTCGAGGCAGTTGTCGCAGCCATCGCAGCGCTCACCACCCTCCTCGTTGGTCCAGTTTTCGCCGAAATAGCGCAGCAACTCAACGCGTCGGCATTTGGCGCTGTCGGCGAACGCCGCCATGCGGTCGAGCTGGGTGCGCGCCGTCCGCCGCGCATCCTCGTCCTCGATCTCGCTGATGAATCCGATGTACTTGGCGACATCGCCGCGCGAGTAGAGCAGCAGGCACTCGCTGGGCAAACCGTCGCGGCCCGCGCGGCCAGTCTCCTGGTAGTAGCCCTCGACATTCTTGGGAAGATCGGCGTGGATGACGAAGCGCACATTGGGCTTGTTGATGCCCATGCCGAAAGCGACCGTCGCGCAGACCACGCGAATTTCGTCGCGCAGAAACGCATCCTGATTGCGCGCGCGCGTTTCGGCATCGAGCCCAGCGTGGTAGGCCGCCGCCGACACGCCCGCCCGCATCAGCGCCGCCGCCATCGCCTCGGTCGACTTGCGCGACTGGCAGTAGACGATGCCGGCGTCGTCGTTTTTGCCAGCGCCCTTGCTGTCCTTTTTGCCGACGCCCTTGCCCGAATCATGCTTGCCCGATTCTTGGGCGCGCCCGCGCAGGAACTCAACGGTTTGCGCCGCGGCCCCGTCTTTCGCCACCACGCGGTACATGAGATTTGGTCGGTTGAAACTCGCGATGAAGACTTCAGGCGCGTCGAGCTTGAGCTGCGCAATGATGTCGGTGCGCACACGCGGCGTCGCCGTCGCCGTCAGCGCAAGCGTCGGCACTCCGGGTAACGCCTGCCGCACCGAGAGCAGTCGGCGGTACTCGGGGCGAAAGTCATGACCCCACTCGCTGATGCAATGCGCTTCGTCGACGGCCAGCGCCGAGACATTCCAACGCACGACGCGCGCAAGAAAGTCCGGCATCAGCAGTCGTTCGGGCGCAACGAACAAAATCTTGGTGCGTCCATTTTCAAGACCAGCCAGCCTGCGCCGCGCCTCACCATCATCGAGCGAAGAGTTGATCGCCGTTGCCGCTACGCCCGCAGCCTGCAATTGATCGACTTGATCCTTCATCAACGCAATGAGCGGCGACACCACCACCGTAAGCCCGTCGCGCACCAACGCCGGCAACTGGTAGCACAGGCTCTTGCCCGCGCCCGTCGGCAGAATGGCCACCGTGTCGCGCCCGGCGAGCGATGTCTCCATGATCTCGCGCTGCAGCGGCCGGAATTCGTCGTAGCCGAACACCTGCTTGAGCAGTGCGGGAAGCCGAGAGGCTTGGGTGTTGTCGTGGATCGGTGGCGGCATGATTCCCATGATGAATCCGGGCGTGGTTCTTGTGATGAATCCTGGCATGTCTCTCGTCAGCGTTTTCGTCGGCATGCGCGCGATTCTGACCGCGAAATCATCCTTGTGCAGCGATGCGACGCTCTTCCGCAGCAATCCACCCGTTGATGTTGCGCTCGAGCAGATCCAGCGGAACTGGTCCGTCGAGCAACACGGCATCGTGGAAACGGCGGAGGTCGAACTTTGCCCCGAGCGTTTTTTCCGCCGCCGCGCGCAACCGACGAATGGTGAGCTCGCCGATCTTGTAGCCGCAGGCTTGACCGGGCCAGCCGATGTAGCGATCGACCTCATTCACGATGTTGAGTTCGCTGAGGGCCGTGTTCTGCTTGAGGAAATCAATCGCACGCTCGCGCGACCAGCCCAAGGTGTGCATGCCCGGATCGACCACCAATCGGCACGCGCGCCACATCTCGTAAAGCAGCCGGCCGAAATCGTCGTAGGGATCCTCGAAGAAGCCCATCTCGATTCCGAGTCGCTCAGCGTAAAGCGCCCAACCTTCGGTGAACGCCGTCGAATCAAGGTCTTTGCGAAACGCGCGCGCGCTGGTGAGTTCCTGCGCGAGTGCGATTTGAAAGTGGTGGCCGGGCACCGCTTCGTGCAGCGTCAGCGGGATGAACTCGTAGGTCGGCCTCTGGTCGAGCGCATAGGTATTCGCGTAGAAATAGCCAGGCTCGCCCAGCTGCGGGCTTCCGGGCTGGTAGTACGCGGTTGTTTGCGCGGGCGCCATGAAGCGGGGGATCTCGCGCACGCCGTAGGTCAGCCGCGGGCAAGTGGCGAACAGCGCGGGCAACTTGGGGTCGATGCGCTTGCACACATCGCGGTAGCGCGCGAGCAGTTCGGCGGAAGTCTTGCAGTAGAAGCGGGGATCGCTGCGAAGAAACCGCACGAACGCAGCAAACCGCTCGTCCTCAGGCAATTTCGCGCGCGCGGGATCGGCGCTGTACCAATCGGTCTTGGCGATGACGGTCATCATCTCGGCGCGGATGCGCGCGACCTCGGACAGCCCGGTCGCGTGAATCTCCTGCGCGCTCAACGCGGTGGTGGTGTGCACCTTGAGTTGATGCGCGTAAAAGGCAGCGCCATTTTGCATGTCGCTCGCTGCGATCGACGCGCGGCACTTGGGCAGATAGTCGTTGATGAAGAACGCCTCGAACTCGGTGAGCACGATGTCGATCGGCTCGAGCGTGCGCTCGAAGTCGCGCAGTAGCCGCTCGCGATCCGCAGGCGCGATGGTCTTGGGCATCGTGTTGAACGGCTTGCGCAGCGCGTCGGGCAGGCTGGTGCGCGCGGCGCGGATTTGCAGCGGAACCTGCTCAACCGTGACCTTGGGCGGCAGCAATCCCGCCTCGATCCCCGCGCGCATGACTTCCATCGTGCCCAGCAGCGATCCGGGCACGCCGAGCAAGCGATTGATGTACGCGTCGTAGTCTTTGAGATCGGTGAAGGTCGCCAGATCGCCCATCTGCGCGATGTCCTGGTGCGGACCGTTGCGACCGCTGACCGGCATCATCCAAGCGCCGAAGCGGAATCCTTCGAGGGAGAGTTCGAGGTCGCGGCGCAGCAGAAAGTAGTCGCCCGCATCGGCGGCGGAAAGTGTGCTTGCATCGAGCGCGCGCACCTCGATCATGAAGTTTTCGATCCAGGCGTTGCGCTTGTACGCGCCAGCGAGGGAGGAGTCGGTGAGTTCGCCGGCGCGGGTGTCGATGCCTCGGCGCAACGCATACTCGGGAAACACGGTGAGCCGCCACTCATCGTGGGCCGCGATCAGTTGGGCGAATCGCTGCGAAGGAGAACTTTCCTCGGCGGCGGTCGAGTGGCTCTGCGGAGCTTGGTCTTGAGCAGCGCGTATCGGCGCCGCCTCCGCGGGAAAAGCCCCAAATGCCAGGATCGATGCCATGAGCAATGCCCGTAACGATGCCAGTGGCAATGGAGAGACGGTGGCGCGTTGCGGGCACATGGCGGTTCAGAGTAACGGAAGTCGATGCCCGCGTTCCTCGGCCCGAACGCTGCCGGCCTTCGACCCGCAGTCACTCGGCGAACCGATCGGTGCGGTCCATCGATCTCGAAGTCGGCTCAGCGCGTGGGGCGATGAACAACGCGAGCGCACGAGCAAATTTCCTAAGCCGCACTTCGGGTAGCATCGAACCCATGAGCATGGTGCCGCAGGAGACCGAACTTGGCTACGCCCCACCGATGGTGCGCCACTTCAGTATTTTCCTCGACAACCGCGTCGGCAAGTTGCGCGAACTTCTCGGCGACCTCAGCGAAGAGAGCGGCGTGTCGGTGCGCGCGATCTCGATCATGGACAGTTCCGACTACGCCGTGATTCGCCTCATCTTCGATAAGCCCGAAATCGCGAGTCGGTTTCTCGATCGCCACGGCTATCCCGCCTGTCAGACCGATGTGCTTGTCGCCGAACTGGGCAAGGATCACGAGTTGCACCATCTGTGCAAGTTCCTGCTCGGCGCCGAACTCAACATCCGTTTCGCCTATCCCACCATGCCGCGGCCCGATGGTCATCCGACCGTCGTACTTTCAACCGACGACAACACGCTCGCAGGCCAGATCCTCCGCCGAAAGGGCTTTCGCCTGTTCGGTGAGGCTGATCTCGAGTTCTGAATCCCCACTATCCAAAGGACTTTCGTGTCTCGCATTATCAAACTCGACGCAACCGCCCCGATCAAGATCGAACCAACGGAAGGCTCCGCTGGCAAGGCCAT